>JBKQMB010000079.1:0-99212 GCA_052326605.1 Acidimicrobiales bacterium
ACGAGGACCCCAATCCCTTTGTGTGGACCAAGACATCCGGCCAGATCATCGCCAAGGTTCGGCGTGGGCGGGTCGCCCTCGAGCAAGTGCGCGAATCGCGCGCTATTTGAATGTCACCGCACTAGCCTTCGGCCCACGAGGCGTCTGACTTTCCAAGGATCCGGGTTGTAACTCCGACGATGGCCAGCACGATAAGGGCGATCACCAGGGCAAACACGATGTGGACGTGTAGGACACACGCCGCGCCTACGAGGGCGCCCACGAGCATCGCTGCCACCGCGACGAGGCGGCGACCTGACTTGGATCCCTTTCCTCCGGCGATCGCACTGTCGGCCGCGATACCGGTGATCGTCAGGGTGAGAACGGTGGTGGTCAAATCAGGGACTGCGATTTGTCGAGCAGCTGCGTTCTGGACCCCCATGGCAATAGCAAGAACGGCGATCAGGGCATAGCGGTACCCGGAGGTCACCGGACTTCCGCTCAGCGAGGCCAAGATCACCGAAGCCCCGATGAAGGCAGCCTGGATGGCGGTGGCGGTGCTGAGCAGCCGACCTCGATGTGTGCCGAAACTCTTGCCAACTCTGCCGCCAACGAGGGCGCCAAGCCAGAACATTGCCAAGGCCACCACCGAGGCGCCGATCGAGAAACCAGGTGCTCCTGCTATGGCGAAGCCCAAGAAGACGACGTTGCCCGTCATGTTGGCGACAAAGACATGCCCGAGAACCAGATAGCTAAATGCATCAACCAAACCAGTGACGAACGTTAGGGTCACCAGTAGTGGTGGCAGCGGACCATCCTGGCTCCCACGATTTGGTAACACCGTTTGGCGGATCTCTGCAAGAAAGGTGTTCATTCGCCTACTCCTCCCATTGCTCGGGGAACTGTCATCTCCGTCGCTTTGGCGTTCACCGTAGTGGTGAGAACGATGGAACGGATTACCGACTACCGCCCCAGACGGCTATTCCCGCACCAACGCTCTACCTATGCCAGGACAAGCCTGGTGTTCATAAGGGGGGACGCTAAATGCCCCCGATCGACCGGGTCGGTGGGACTGGGCTGGGCCCGTCGAGCGGGGTGACGCCACCTGCGCTCCGGACCACCTACTAGCTCCTAGGAATCGTTACGGGGCGTCGCCACCTGCTTGATGGTCTCCAGGGCGAGGAGCGTCTCCCGGTGACCCTGCCGCTCCTCTTCCAACTCGCGACGGGTGACCAGCAGGGCCGCTCCCAGCCCGAGAAGGGATGTGCCAACGATCCATCGGATGGGGCGCATCCTCCAAGAGTAGCCCCAGCATTCAGGAGGCAACCGGGGGTGCCCTGACCGCCGGATCGGCTCGCCGGGGTCCGACCCTCCTCCACCCACCACCGCTGCGCACGGGACCGCGCCCACCCGATGGGATCGGCAACTTCTTGTGGAGAAGGCTGGTCGCCTAGCTGTTCACCCAGAACTCGTCGAAGCCGTAGCCGTCGGCCTGATAGACGGTGACCTCGGTGATCTTCCCGTGGTGGATTTCGAACTCGACGGCCACCACGACATCCAATTCCCTGCCGTTCTTCGTCGCCGTCTCCCGTTGGAGCACCACCGCCCGCTCGGGTTTGCTGAGCACGTCCAGGACCTCGATCTTGAACGTGCCGCCACTGCCCGCCTTCAGCTGTCCGAGAAAGCCGAGCACGGCCTCGGGACCCTTGTAGCGACCGGCGAGGCTGCTGCGCCCCGGCTCGTTCCAGACAACGTCCTCCGCCATCACCACGTTCAGGAGGTCCAGGTCACCGGACTCGAAATCCTGATAGGTCCGCCGGATCAATGATTCGTAAGCATCCTCTGCAACCACGTCTCCCTCCCTTCCTCTTGGTCCTTCCTCCAGAGTCAGCACCTTGGCGGCCCGGCGCAAGGGGCGAAAGTCCCAATCCCCGCTGCGGGACCAATGGCCGCCTCCTTACCATGGCGCCATTACTAGCCTTCTGCCATGGGCATGAGCATCGGTCTCCACGCCCGTCGTCGCATCGGCGCGAGCAGCCGGCCGTGGGTGTGGGTCGTCCTGGTCTTGCTGGGACTGTCAGTGCCGATGACGATGGTGCCGTCTGCAACGGCATCTGGGGCGACAGCGTCATCTGCGAGCACGTCGGAGAGTTCCGGCTGGACCGTGTACCACCAAGACGCAGCGGGCACCGGCGTGGCGACCTCGGTGACAGGCGTCGACACGTCGACCCCGAGATGGACCTCGCCCAGGCTCGACGGCCAGATCTACGGGGAGCCGCTTGCTTTCTCCGGCAGGGTCTTCGTGGCGACCGAGAACGACACCGTCTACGCCCTCGCCTCTTCCACCGGCGCGGTGGTCTGGTCGGTGCATCTCGGCACACCGGTACCCTCGGGATCGCTCCCTTGCGGGGACATCAGCCCCACCGTCGGCGTCACCGGCACCCCGGTCATCGATCCGGCCAGGTCCGAGATCTTCATGGTGGCCGACGAGCTGATCAACGCGGGACCGGCCCACATGCTGGTCGGCCTCGACACGGCCTCGGGCCAGATCGAACTGACCCAGAACGTCGATCCACCCGGTGCCGCTCCACGGGCGCTCCTCCAGCGGACGGGCCTCACCCTCGACGGTGGCGAGGTCGTGTTTGGCTTCGGGGGCAACTATGGAGACTGCTCCACCTACCGGGGATGGCTGGTGGCGGTAGCCGAGGACGGCGGCACGCCATCGGACTTCGCCGTCGACGCCGCCCCCGGCGAGAGCCAGGGGGCGATCTGGATGGGCGGCGCAGCTCCGGCCGTCGACAGTGGTGGGAACCTCTGGATCGCCGCGGGCAACGGCTCGGTCACCTCGCCCGGGCACGCGTACGACTTCAGTGACTCGGTTCTCGAGCTGTCGTCCAGACTGCTCCTCCTCCAGTACTTCGCCCCCGGCTCCTGGGCCTCCGACAACGCCCATGACCTCGACATGTCCATGGAGCCCGCGCTGTTGGCCGACGGACGTGTGGTGGAGGCCGGTAAGTCGCGCACCGCGTACCTTCTCGACGTTGGTCACCTCGGAGGGATAGGTGGTCAGGAGGTCACCCTCGGTCATGTGTGCGACGAGGATGTGGACGGAGGGTCGGCGGTCGTGGGAACCACCGTCTTCCTGCCCTGCCTCAGCGGAACGGTCGCCCTGCAGGTCGGGTCGGCCCCGCCCGCCCTCCGCGTTCTGTGGACCAGCATGGAAGGTGGCGGGCCACCGATCGTCGCGGGAGGCCTGGTGTGGACGATCGGACAGAACGGCACGCTCTACGGGCTCGACTCCGCCGACGGCGCAGTGCTGCAGAAGGCCTCGGTCGGAGTACCGGCCAACCACTTTCCCACCCCCAGCGTCGGCGATGGTCTACTTCTGGCCCCTTCGGCCTACAGGGTCGTCGCCTTCACTGCCTCCTCGACCGGTGCGTCCGGCCAGACCTCGAGTTCGGTTGCGAGGGCCGGCCCCACCGCGACGACGGCAGCATCTGCGGGCAAGGCGTCTGAAGCAGCCGTCCATGCCGGCCATGGCGCCGGCGCAATCGCCGGCGTTATCGGCGTAGGCGTGGTCGCCGCCGGCTTGGCCGTGTGGTTCCTGGCGAGGCGACGAGGGCGCAGGGCTGCGTAGTACCCCACCGTCCTGCGAGATCGATCGGCCGGCTCAGCCGCCGATCAGCGCCGAACCGAGTTCGCGGTAGGCGTCGAAGGGGAACCCCTGGGAGCGGTCGGCCACCACTTGCACGCTCACATGGTCGGCACCGGCGTCCTGAAAGGCACGCACGCGGTCGACAATGGTCGCGGCGTCCCCCCAGGCCACCACGGCGTCGACCAACCGATCGCTGCCGCCCCCCTCGAGATCGTCGTCGAAGCCGAGCGTGCGCAGGTTGTTGGCGTAGTTGGGCAGCCGGAGGTAGCCCGCGGCGTACTCCCGGGCCGTGGTCCGGGCCACGAGTCGATCGACCTCGAGCACCACGGCCAGTTCCGGCGCCAAGAGTGGCCCGGGCCCGACGAGCCGCCGGGCCCGGGCCACATGCTCGACGGGTACGAAGTAGGGGTGTGCCCCTGCCGCCCGCTCGGTGGCGAGTGTGAGCATGCGGGGGCCGAGGGCGGCGAGGACCCGGCGGTCGGCAGCGACCGCCGGCCCCAGCGCATCGAGCTCATCGAGGTAGTGGACCATCCGGGCGTACGGGTGGACGTACTCGGTGCCGAGCTGCTCGACGATCGGTGCGTGGCTCGTGCCCAGGCCGAGGACGAACCGGCCGGGGTGGGCGACTTCGAGGGCGGCGGCGCCGACGGCCACCTGCTCGGGGGTGGCGTGCCAGATGGACAGGATGCCGCTGGCCACCGCCAGCTGCTCGGTGGCGTCGAGCAGCCTTCCGAACCTGTCGGGGAACCCGGGCTCGAAGCCGCCCGAGCTCCAGAGGGTCCCGTAGCCGAGTGATTCCATTTCGGTGGCAGCTGCACCGGGGCACCTGTCGGGACCGGACCACTTGCCGCTCCACCAGATCCCGACCTTGCCGAGTTCCATCGGGCCAGGCTAGCGATCGACCCGGGGCGGCCGCAGCCTGTCGGCGGAGGACGGCCGGGCACGGCCGGCGGTGCGCCCCGGCCCGTGGATGACCGGCTGTCCAGGGCTGCTCGGCACCCGGCGGATCAGGTTGGCTCGATCCAGCTGCGCAGCGGTCTCAGCTGCGGGGTCTTCTTGCGCTGGAGCCCGGACATGCGTCGCAGGATGTCGTCGAGCACGACGATCGCCGTGTCGACGTGGGGCCCCTTGTTGAGCATGACGCACTCGGCTCGCTGTGACATCGCAGCGTCGGTGACCTCTGCCCGGGACGGCTTGCCGGTGCGTGCGAGTTGGTCGAGGACTTCGGTGGCCCAGATGACCGGCAGGTGGGCAGCCTCGCAGATCCAAAGGATCTCTTCCTGCATCTCCGCGAGGCGTTCGTAGCCGGCTTCGACGGCGAGGTCTCCGCGGGCGATCATGACTCCGACGAGTGGAGAGCGCATGGCGTGCAGGAGGATCTCGGGAAGGCGTGCGAACGAGGCTTTGGTCTCGATCTTCGGGATGAGGCCGAGGTGCTCGGCCCCGACCCGCCGGAGGTAGGTGCGCACGTCATCGATGTCGTGCTCGCTGTGCAGGAAGGACAGCGCAACCATGTCCGCATGGGCGGCGGCCACTTCGAGCAGGGGCAGGTCGGCGTCGGTCACCGCGGGGACGGGGAGATCCGTCTTGGGCAGGTTGATCCCCTTCTCCGCCCGAAGCTTCGAGCCTGTGGGCGAGGCCGTCAGGATCCGGACGCGGAACTCGTCGGCATCGACGCTCTCGATGATGCCGGTCATCCTTCCGTCGTCGAGGACCACGGGCTGGCCCACCTGCGTGGCCTCGAAGGCGGCGCCGAGCGTGCAACCGATCCGGGCACATCCGGGTTGCCCGTGTCGCCACGGGACAGCAGGCTCGAGGTCCCTGGTCAACACCAGCGGGTCCCCCGTGCGCAGCAGGTGGTACTGGGGGATGATCGGCAGCCGGCCCACCCTGGTCGCATCGCCGTCGCAGGACAGCTCCGCTCCGGTCTCCACGTACGTGGTGTCCCACACCTCCACGACGCATCTACCGGGTGTGCCGTCGACGACACGCAAGGTACGCGGCGAGCCTCGGGTGTCGACCATGGCAACCACGTCCCCCGGGTGGCGGCGATCGACCCACGGCGGGTCCACGGGCAGCGCCGGGTCCGGGCCGGGAGGCCCAGCATCGGGCCCGAGTGCCGCCAGTGCCGCCAATGCGGGCATGACCGGCACGCCGCGCAGGTCACGCTGGGGTCGAAGCTTCACCACCCGGGGCCCCTCGGCGAGCGGGCCTGTCCGCAGCTTGGGCCCCGGCAGGTCCATCGACACACGGCAGAGTCGGCCGGTCTCCTCGGAGGCCCGGCGCACGTGGAGCGCCATGCGCTCCCACGCGTCGGGGTCGTCGTGGGCACCGTTGATCCGGGCCACGTCCATGCCCTCCGCGACCAGGTGCCGCACCAGTCGGTAGTCGCCCGCCGCTTCGCTGGGGAGGGTCACCATGACCCGGGGCACTCGTCCGGTGGGGCGTGGACCGAAGAGAGCATCGGTGTTGCGATCGAGGGCGGCACGCCCCTCCTCGAAGCTCAGCGTGGCCGGCCCGAAACGGGGGACCCTCCCGTCGAGCGCGGCGCGGACGCTCTCGACGGTCGCGAGCACGTGAGGTTCGCACCGGCCCAGTGACGACAGGCCGCGCTCACCCAGGCTGTGCTGCAGGTGACGGAGGTCGCCGTTGCGAAGGGCGAGGTAGTGGACGAGGTTGACCGCGTCCCGCCGGTGGTCGGCACAGACGGCGGCGATGTCCTCGCCGTGGACCCGCTCGAGGCGGCGCATGAGAGCCTTCAGCCCGGCCAGTTCGGCCCGGATCGAGGCCCGACCGGGGTCACGCCCCGCCTGCTGGCGGCGCCGATACCGACCCCTCCGGGCGGCCGACGGGGGGACCGGTTGTGATGCGTCTCTCGCAACTCGCACAGACACCTACCTCTACGCTGATCCCCGAGCGCCGATGTCCTGACCCCGGTTGCCAATATCCCACGGCGGCAGTGCGATGGCTAGAGGCATTGGTCCCTGACGCGGTGAGCTTTTCCTCTGGAGGTGGCTCAGAAACGACGGAGGGCTAGCCTTCTGCACCTGAGTGTGGCGCCGTGAGAGGTGGATCGAGATGAGTGATGTGAGCCAAGGCGAGGGATGGTGGCTGGCAGCCGACGGCAAGTGGTACCCGCCGCCGGGTTGGAACACCCTCTCTCCTCCCGTGGGCAGCGAGGGTGGGTACTACCCCGTGCCGGGCAACCCGTTCGCCCCGGTGGATCCCCGTGCGAGTCGTGGCAGGAAGCTGCGGAGCGGCCTTGTTGCCGTCGGTGTGGCGTTCATCCTCCTGGGGCTGGGCGCACTCTGTTTTTCGTTTGGGGATTCCAATGGACCATCGGACCTGTACTGGATCGGTGATGCATTGCAGGCTCTGGGTTACGTCGTCATCGGGGTCGCAGCGATCTCCATCGGGAACGTCCTCATGGGTTCGTGAGAGCCGCGGAAGCCTGATCCACCGGGAGCGCGTGAGCTAGACCGCTCGACGGCCCCGGGATGGCCCCGAGACGGCATCTGCACGGCCCCGGCGGCATCCGGGCCTGGCAGTATGGCCGACATGGAGCTCAAGGTCGTCCGCTACGAGATTTCCGACAAGATCGCGATCATCACCCTCGACCGCCCCGACCGGCTCAACTCGTGGACGGGCCGGATGCACGCCGAGTACCGGTGGGCGCTCAACGAGGCTGATGGCAACCGGTCGGTCCGGGTGATCGTGGTGACAGGGGCTGGGCGGGCCTTCTGCGCCGGCGCGGACAGTCGCGCCCTCTCCGGTCACGTCGAGCGCGGCGCCTATGACGCCGGCACACCCGATGACCTGGCCCGCCCCGGCTTCGGCACCGACCAGCGCTTCGATGCCGACTTCGCCTATCACTTCGGTCTCACCAAGCCGGTCATCGCTGCCATCAACGGACCTGCGGCAGGGGTGGGCCTCGTGCTGGCGTGCTACTGCGACATCCGCTTCGCAGCGGCAGGCGCCAAGTTGACGACTGCCCACGGCCGGCTGGGGTTGCCCGCCGAGTTCGGGCTGTCCTGGCTTCTGCCCCGGATGATCGGCCTCACCCGGGCCAACGATCTGCTGCTGTCCAGCCGGGTGATCCTGGCCGAGGAGGCGGCGGACATGGGCCTCGTCAACGAGGTGGTGCCCTCCGATCGGTTGATGGACCGGGCCATGGAGTACGCCGGACAGTTGGCGACCACGGTCTCCCCGTCCTCCCTTCGGGCCACTCGGGGCCAGATCTACACGGACCTGCACGGTGACGCCGCCGGCGCGGTCAGCCGGGCCCAGCGCCTGCTGGAGGAGATGATGACCGGTCCCGACTTCGCCGAGGGTGTCGCCGCCCTGCAGGAGAAGCGCGCTCCCCGCTTTTCGGATCCGGAGGCGGGCCCGTAGGCGAGGTGCAGGAGCTGCCTGCCTGGCGCCTGGCGTCACAGCCCGTCACTATGTTGAGCAGATGCCGTACCCGGGACCAGCGGAGCTCGGCCGAGGCGTCGTCGTGCTTCCCGGGGGCGACCTACTCGACCCGTGGACGTCGTGCCAGTTGGTGAGGGTCGGCGATGCCGAGCTGGCGGATCCTGTTGCGGCGATCGGCGCGCTCCACCAGGCGTGGCTCGATCGCCGGCCTTTGGTGGTGGAGCTGACGGCGGACCTCGACGCACTGAGGGCTCCCCAGCGGTACGACGGTCCCGTCCATGGCCTGACGCCCGCATTCGAGTTCGCGGTGGAGCGGCTCCAGTTCCTGGTGTGGGCCAATTCCTACGATGCCAGGGGCGGTGAGCCGATCTGGTGGCACGGCCGAAAGGCCGCACGCCGATTCGCGGCTGTCGGCGTCGCCGAGGACGGACCGGCCGACATCGTTCTCGCCGATGGCACGCCGCTCTATGTCGATGGCGGACCTCCGGATCCACCGTCCATCGCATCCGGAACGGGTGTCGTCCACCGCTGGAGTGCCGAGGAAGGAAGGTTGGCACCGGGAGCCGACCGTCCCCCCGGAGCCGAGCTTGCACCGGACCAGCTGGCCGCTGTGGGCCACCACTCCGGGGCGGCCCGGGTGATCGCCCCGGCCGGCTCCGGCAAGACACGGGTGCTGACCGAACGGTTGCGTCATCTCGTCGCCGACCGTGGAGCCCCTCCGGGCACCGTGAGTGCCCTGGCCTACAACACCCGGGCGGCCGATGAGATGAAGCAGCGGTGCTCCGGGATACTCACGCCCGAAGGGCCGCACATCCGAACCCTCAACAGCACCGGCCTGTGGATCTGCACCGAGTTCGGATCTACGGGTCGTCCGCGTGTGCTCGAGGAGCTCGCCGTGCGCGATCTCCTTCAGGGACTGTTCGACATTCGGCGCCAGGCGAACACCGACACCGTCGCCCCCTATATCGGCGCCCTGTCCGCCATCCGGCTCGGGCTCATTTCGCCGGAGGCCGTAGAGGAGGCGATGCCCGATGCATCGGGCATCGCCGAGGGATTCGATCGTTACCGTGCCGCCCTGGCGGACCTCGGGGCGGTCGACTTCGACGAGCAGATCTACCGGGCCATCGAGATCCTGGTGACCGATGCCGGTGCCCGCGCTGCGGCACAGGCCCGGTGTCGCCGCCTACTCGTCGACGAGTTCCAGGACCTCACCCCAGCCCATCTGCTGTTGATCCGGCTGCTCGCCGCCCCGGGCTATGACTGCTTCGCCGTCGGCGATGACGACCAGGTCATCTATGGCTATTCGGGGGCGACGCCCGAGTTCCTCATCGACTTCCCGCGCTACTTCCCCGGAGCCGCCCACCATCCGCTCGAAGTCAACTACCGGTGCCCACCGTCGGTGACGGATGCGTCCCGGCACCTCCTCTCCTACAACCACCGGCGCCTCGAGAAGACCATCCGCTCGCCGGAGGGTCGAAGTGAAGGCGATCGGGACACTCCCGGTCCGTTGGCGGGGGCGGGTCCCGTGGCAGTCCGGACCGCTCCGGGCGATGCGCTCGCCGCTTTGGCCGTGGAGATCATCACCGCCTGGCAGGGTTCGGGGGTCGATCCCTCCGACATTGCCGTCCTCGCCCGGGTCAATTCCGCGCTGTTGCCGGTGCAGGTGGCGTGCATGGAGTCCGGGATCCCGTGCAGTACGCCTCTGGGGGCCAACGTTCTGGCTCGCACGGGCATCCGTACCGCCTTCGCCTACCTGCGGATCGGTGCGGACCCCGACCACATCCGGAGGGAAGACGTGCGGGACACGATCCGGCGACCTTCCCGGGGCATCGCCCCGATGGTGGCGGACATGTTGACGAAAGGACCGGTCACGTCCATCGTGGACATCCGCCGTCTCGCCGGCCGCCTGTCCGGTCGCGATGTCCCGAAGCTGTTGGCCTATGCGGACGACCTCGACACCGTGGTGCGGGCGACGGGTCAGTCCACCACCGCCGCGCTGCGGGCCATCAGGGTCGGGATCGGGCTCAACGGCACCATGGACGTTCTCGACACCTCCCGGCGGGAGGCCGATCGTTCGACCCACAGTGACGACCTGGTGGCCCTCGAAGCGGTCGCCGCGCTCCACCCGGATGCGTCCACATTCGAACGATGGCTGCGGGGCGTCCTCGCCCGGCCGTCGGCCCAGGGTCCGACCGTGCTCCTGTCGACCGTGCACCGCATCAAGGGCAAGGAGTGGGGCCACGTGATCGTGTTCGGCGCCACTCGGGGGCTCTTCCCCCACCGATTGGGCGACGACGAGGAGGGCGAGCGACGGGTGTTCCACGTGGCGCTCACCCGGGCGAGGACGCAGGTCGCCGTCCTCGCCGACGCCGAGGCGCCGTCGATGTTCCTGGGCGAGCTCGATGGGAGCAGGCCGCGTCCGACACGCAGGGACACTCCCGGCGAGCGGGGTCATGAGCGGACCGGTGGAGGGGCCTCGGCGGCGAGCACTGAGGACAGCACCGGCACTGGCCGCCGGGTGCGGGGAAGCAGCAAGGCGCCGAACGGCCATCAGCCGGTGCTTCCGACCAAGGAGGCAGTGAAGGGACTGGTGATCGAGCACCGAGGACAGACGGGCAGCATTCTCGAGGTCGGCGCGGACGGAGTGGTGATCGGGATCGGCGACGCCCGGGTGGAGGTGCAGTTCGGGACGGATGTTCGGTCCGAGGGCCGCACGGTGACGCTCGTTCGACCCGGCGCATCGGGCGCAGATCCGTCCGCCGAGGCGCCTGCCGCAGAACGTGCGCTGAGGGAATGGCGGTCGGCCGTCGCCAAGAAGGAGGGCGTGCCCGCCTACGTCGTCCTCACCGACAAAGACCTGGTCGGCATCGCTTCCGATCTCCCGAGGACGCTGCCCGAATTGGCCCGTTGCAGAGGAATCGGACCGCTCCGACTCGAGCGATGGGGGGACGAGATCCTCGCCGTCCTCGATGTGATCGGCACGACGTAGCCAGATGGGAGTCCACCGGATCTGCGTGCTCAGCCGCTCGGGCTGAGGACATCGGAGCGGCCCATCGGGTCGGGGACGGGTCCGCCCGAGGTTCGGGTACCGTGCAGAGATGGTCCCCGAGCGCCAAGCACTGAGCGGCTCCGACGTCTCGATTCCGCTGATGGGCGTGGGGACCTGGGCCTGGGGCGACCGCTCCACGTGGGGCATGGGTGGCTACGACTCCGACCTGACGCGTGACTCGATCCATGAGGCGTGGGACGCGTCGATCGATGCCGGGGTGACGCTGTTCGACACTGCCGAGGTGTACGGCGGCGGAGAGAGCGAGCGGATCATCGGGGCACTGCTGGCCGGTGACCCCCGACGGGCTGCGTCGGTCGTCGTCGCCACCAAGTTCATGCCGTCTCCGTGGAAGCTGCAGGTCCGCCAAGCGCTGCTGAAGTCCCTGCGTGCCTCGTTGGGCCGCCTCGGCCTACCGGCTGTCGACCTCTACCAGATCCACGGTCCCATCAGCCTGCGTTCCCATGGGGTGCTGGCCGATGCCCTGGCAGCCGCGCACCAAGAAGGCCTGGTGAAGGCGGTGGGCGTCTCGAACTACTCCGTCAAGGAGACCCGGTCCATTGCTTCGGCGCTGCGCAAACGGGGCATGCAGCTGGCCACCAACCAGATCGAGTTCTCACTGCTTCGGCGCTCTCCGGAGACGAGTGGCCTGCTGGCGGCTTGCAAAGAGCTCGGTGTGGTGCCGCTCGCATACTCGCCGATCGGCCAGGGTCGGCTCACCGGCAAGTACTCGGCTTCCCATCCTCCTCCCGGCAAGAGGAATTTCTCCAATCATCCGATGGAGGTCGTCGACGGTGTCGTTGCCGAGCTGCGGCGCATCGGCGACAAGCACGGGGGGAAGGTGCCGAGCCAGGTCGCCCTGAACTGGGTGATCGCCAAGGGAGTCGCACCGATTCCCGGCGCGAAGAATCGCCGCCAGGCCGAGGAGAACGCGGGGTCACTCGGCTGGAGTATCGACGACGAGGATCTAGCCCGGCTCGACGAAGCCGCCCTTCCCGGCATCCGGAGCTTCCAGAACCGAATCTGGCAACACGGCTGACCCGCATGCGAAGGGAGAGGGTGTCGGCATGACGTCGGAGATGATCACCGTGTCGGTCGAGCAGTTCGAGGAGCTGGTGGCCGGCGCGCTCGAGGGGATACCTGCCGGACTCCGCGCGGCGATGGACAACGTCGCTGTCGTAGTGGACGACCTCAGCCCGCCCGGGCGGATGTTGGGGCTGTACGAAGGGGTCCCGCTCACCCAACGCGGCAACCACTATTCGGCATTCGCTCCCGATCGCATCACCATCTACATGGCAACGATCTGCGCGATGTGCCGGACAGGACAGGAAGTCGAGGCACTCGTGCGCAAGACGGTCATCCACGAAGTGGGCCACCACTTCGGCATCGATGACCAGAGGCTGAAGGAGTTGGGCTGGGCGTGAAGCGGACAACTGCCCACTGACCCGTTTCGACGCACGAATATGGACTGCGCCACCATGGATCCCCAGGAGAAGAAGGTTGCGCTGCGCTCGATCACCTACGGCCTGTATGTGATGACCGCGGCCGGAGCCGCACGCAGTCGCAACGCGTGCAGGTCCTGCTCGAGGATCCCCGGCGCACGACGCACAAGCGCCCGCGCCGGCGCATTCCGGCCCGACGCCTGCCTCGGTCAGGTGGTCGAGGAGTAGGACGCGCTCACCCCGGGGAATGCAGTTCCGATGCCCGGGACGAACCCGGCCGAGGGCGAATCGATCCCGAGACCGTCGCGCATCTGCGCGGTGACGGCCTGGTCGATCAGCGGAAAGGCATTGACCGGATCGACGTCCGGCGGGAAGCAGCCGTCGGTGGCGAGGGTCGCCAGCGCGCCGAACCCACCGGGGGATCCGGCACTGGCCTTCAGGATGACCACAAGCCGCTGCGAGCCCGAATGGATGGTGCAGATGTCGTCGAAGACGTTGTGTCCGGCATCCTTGATGACGATCAGCCGCTTGGGGGTGGGAAGCGAGGCGTAGGTCTTCTGCACGCTTGCCGGTGCCACGATCATGTCGGAGCTGCCGTACATCACGAGACCGGGTTTGTGACCGGTCGGCGGCGTGCCGGGCACGGGGGCAAGTGCCGCGTAGGTCTTGATCATGGGGTTCCCGGCCAAGGTGATGGTGGCCCCGCCTCCCAGCGAGTGGCCCACGGCGCCCACCTTGGAGAAGTCGAGCAGATGGTCGAGGCGCCCCCCGCTCGTGGCGTCCTGGGTCTTGAGGAACGACAGGGTCTCACCCAGTGCGGCGGCGGCGTCGTTCGATCCGGGTGCGGAGCTCCCGCTGATCACCGAGGCCAGGTCCGTCGTCTGCTCGTCGGGCGCGGCAGCCACGAAGCCCCACGTGGCCAAGTGGTCCGTCAGGAAGCTCGACTGCTCGGGATACGACCCGTATCCGTGGGCGAAGATCACGACCGGAAATGCATGGGAGGTGTCGCCGCTGGTCGAGGTGTCGTGGGAGATGGGGGCGTCGAGATAGGAGCTCGTGGGAACGGTGTCCGGCAACGAGGCGAGCGCGGGATTGTCGGCCAGGGAAGCCGGGACCCAGGACTTGATCTGGTACGTGTACGTCGACATGCCCTTGACCGCGGTCTTGTCGACCGGGTACCAGACCTGCAGTTGGTCCCCGCTGGGCATGGTGTAGCGGGCAGTCCCGGCTGCGTACGGTCCGGGCACGGAGAAGGAGGTGACCGTGACGGGCGCCGTGCTCGAGGTGGTGGAGGTCGCACTGCTGGAGGAGCAGGCCGTACCGACGAGCGCTACGCACAGGCCGGCGAGCAGGACGGCCGGCCGGGGGCTCCGGCGGCGGGGGGCGCGTGTCCGAGGGTCCGCTCGACGGACGGGCGGACCGGGCTGTGGGGTGTCGCGCACCGAAAGCACGCTAACGGACGGACGACGACCAGGCGACCAGTTCGAATCGAGCAGCAATGCGATGGCAACGGTAGAGGCGGGACGGGCGGTAGGGTCCAACCGTAGGGTCCGACGAGTGGAGGTGATCGGCGATGGCCGAGGCGGAGCAGTTCACGATCGGAGCCGATGCCACCTGCAGCGATGGGGTCTGTGGCGAGGTGAGCCGGGTGGTCGTCGACCCCGTCGCCCGGGCGGTCACCCATCTCGTCGTGGAGCCGAAGCACCGGCAGGGGCTCGGCCGACTGGTTCCCCTCGATCTTGTCGATGCCACGACGGGCGAGGTGCGGCTCCGCTGCACCCTGGCGGAGTTCGACGAGCTCGACCAAGCGGAAGAGACGCAGTTCCTGCCGGGGAGCGCCGGATTCGCGGACTACGGACCCGACCAGGTGATCTGCTGGCCCTACTACGGCGTGGGCGGGAGCATGGGGAGCGTCTCGCAGGCCATCACCTACGACACGGTCCCCTTGGGCGAGGTGGCCGTGCGCCGAGATGAGGAGGTCCACGCCACCGACGGCGACATCGGACGGGTCGAGGGACTCGTCATGGACCCGGTCAACCACCACGTGACCCACGTTCTCCTCCAGGAGGGGCATCTGTGGGGCCGCAAGGAGGTGGCCATCCCGATCGGTGCCGTGACCGGGGTCGGGGACGGCATCCAGCTCGCCATCACCAAGCAGGAGGTGGAGAACCTGCCGTCCGTGGACATCGGTCACCACCACCGCTAGGTCCGCCGTGCAGCGTCCTCACCGGGCGGGGCGAACGGTGCTCCGGCCGCGGGCCCCGGTGGGCGTCACGAAGGGAAATGTGATCTGATCTCCGTCAGTGGGGGAGGGGTGACACTGTGTTTCAGGCCGCCAGAGGAGAGGGAGGCGGAGACGGCATGGAATTGCGATACGAGGTAGGGCGTCAGGCACGGGCGGGGTCGGTGCATCCGCCGGAAGGACGCAGTGCGCTTCCGGGGAACGCCCGCACCCCCGTGGCGGGGAGTCCCGATGGGAGTGGGTCCGGGGGCCGGTCGTGACGGCGGTCGACACCGACGGCACCGAGCCGCTCTCGGAGCGAGCCGGGCGGGGCCCCGCCGGCCAGAAGGGCTCCGGCGGCCTTCCGGCGGGCATACGCAACGTCGCCCTGGTCGGGCACCACGGCTCGGGTAAGACCACGTTGGCCGAGGCGCTGCTGTTCGCCACAGGCGCCATCGTCCGCCCGGGGAAGGTGGACAATGGCTCGACCGTCAGCGACTTCGAGCCCGAGGAGATGAAGTACCACATGTCGCTGTCGCTCGCCCTCGCCCCGTGCAGGGTGGGTGACGTCAAGCTCAACATCATCGACACCCCTGGGTTCGCCGACTTCTTCGGCGAGGTCAGGGCGGCATGCTCCGTGGTCGACCTGGTGGTCCTGGTGGTCAGCGCGGTGGACGGCATCGAGGCGCAGACCGAGGCCGCCTGGGCCCTCGCAGCCGAGCTGGGCATTCCCCGCCTGGTGTTCGTCAACAAGCTCGACCGGGAGCGGGCCAGCTTCGACCGCACCCTCGGCGAGCTCGTGGAGCGATTCGGCGCCGGCATCGCGCCGTTGGAGCTCCCCGTGGGAGGGGAGTCCGGCTTCAGGGGGATCGCCGACCTCCTCACCGACACCGCCATCATCTACGACGGTTGGAAGTCGCAGCCGGGGCCGATCCCCGACGATCTGGCGGCCACCGAGCACGAGGTGCGCGAGCAGCTGGTCGAGGGGATCGTGGTCGGCGACGACGACCTCACCGAGCGCTACCTCGAGGGGGACGTCCCGTCGACCGCCGAGCTCGAGGCCACGCTCGCCAGCGGGGTCGCCCAGGGTGTCGTGTTCCCCGTGGTGTGCGGATCGGCCACCACCGGTGTGGGCATCGACCGCCTCGCCACGCTGCTGGCGGAGATTGCGCCGTCCCCCGACTCGCGCCCCCCGATCGAGGTCCGCTCCGGCGACTCCGTGGAGGAGGTGGCGTGTGACCCGGCGGGCCGGCCGCTCGCCCGCGTGTTCAAGACCATCTCCGATCCCTACGTGGGCAAGATCTCGCTCTTGCGCGTCCTGTCCGGGACCATCCGGCCCGACAGCGTGCTCACCAATGCCCGTACCCACGGCGATGAGCGGCTCCACGTCCTCGAGCTGCTGCGGGGCAAGGACGCCCAGCCGACCGACGAGGCGCGGGCCGGGGACATCGTGGCGGTGCCGAAGCTCTCCGACGTCGCCACCGGTGACACCCTCGCGCCCAAGGGCACCGCGCTGCTCGTACCGCCCCCGCCCCCTGAGCCCCTGGCTCTCTCCGTCGCCATCAGGCCGAAATCGAAAGGCGACGAGGACAAGCTGATGACCGGTCTCCACCGGCTCCAAGAGGAGGATCCGGCCCTCGTGGTCGAGCGGGTCGACGAGACGCACCAGACCATCCTCCGGGGTACGGGCGAGACCCATCTGGCCGTTGCGGCCGACCGGCTGGCGCGCAAGTTCGGCGTCGAGGTGATCACCGAGGAGGTGCTCGTCCCCTATCGCGAGAGCATCACGGCCCGGGCCGAGGCGGAGGGCAAGTACAAGAAGCAGTCCGGTGGTCACGGACAGTACGGCGTGGCGTCGGTCTGCATCGAGCCCGTCGGGCGCGGCGAGGGCTTCCGCTTCGTCGACCGGGTCGTGGGCGGTGCCATCCCCAGGCAGTACATCCCGGCGGTGGAGAAGGGAATCATCGAGGCCATGGGGCAAGGCGGCCCGCACGGCTATCCGGTGGTCGACGTGCAGGTGACCTGCCTCGACGGCAAGTACCACCCCGTGGACTCGTCGGAGATGAGCTTCAGGATGGCTGGTTCGCTCGCGTTCAAGGAAGCCATGGCCAAGGCGGGCCCTATCCTCCTCGAGCCCATCTCGCTCCTCGAGGTGACCGTCCCCGCCAGCATGCAGGGCAACGTGCTCGGCGACCTCAATGCCCGCCGCGGCCGGGTGCAGGGCACCGACACGTTGGTGGCGGGTGTGCAGAAGATCACGGCACTGGTGCCCACCGCCGAGATCCAGCGCTACGCCGTCGACCTCCGCTCCCTCACCGGGGGCAGGGGCCGGTTCCGTGCCGAGCACGACCACTACGACGTGATGCCCCCGAACCTCGTCGAACGGATGGTGAAGGCCCAGGCCGACCAGCGCTGACGACGCTTCTCCGTTGTCACTGGTTACTCTCGACGACGGAGATGTGCCCGCCTCTGTGAGCACCGGACGGGGAGTACGAAGATCGCCCCACTGGAGTACCGACAGCCATGGCCGAGTACCGGATACTGGTCCCCCCGCCGAAGCGTCACCGGGCAGCATGGATCGTCGCCGTCCTGGCGGTCGTGGTCCTCGCCGGTGCCGGGGCGTTCGTCGCCGGGCGGCACAGCGGGGCGACAGGCCGCACGGCGCGGGCCCAGGGCGGGGGCACGACCACCATGCCCGCGGCCACGGCGCTGACCGTCGCGTCCACGGTTCCGGCCACGGGGGCGACCGACGTCCCCTCCGACCAGGTGGTCACCGTCACCATGTCCGCGCCGCTGGCCGGCGCGTCCGGCATGCCGGCCTTCAGCCCGCCGGTGCCCGGGTCGTGGGTGAAGGCCGGACCCACCGCCCTCACCTTCCAGGCGACCGCCCCGTTCATCCCGACGACCACCGAGACCCTGGTGATCCCGGCCGGCGCTGCGGGTCCCCGCAGCACCGGCGGAAGAGTGCTGGCCAGACCCTCGACGCTCACCTTCGGCGTGGCCCAGGCCAGCACCGAGCGCCTGCAGCAGCTGTTGGCGGAACTGAACTATCTGCCGCTCTCCTTTGCCCCTGCAGGGCCGCCGACCTCCCCGATCGAGGCGGCCACCGCCCAGACCGGCACCTTCGCCTGGAGGTGGCCGGGCACTCCAGCGGCCTTGATGGAGCTGTGGACCGAGGGTTCGGAGAACGTGATCACCAAGGGGGCGGTGATGAACTTCGAGAACCAGCACGGGCTGACAGCCGACGGGCTCTCCGGCGCGCGGGTATGGACGGCCCTGTTCACCGATGCCGCCGCCCAGAAGGTAAATGCCGATCCGTACACGTACGTGTTCGTGTCGAAGCAGCTTCCCGAGGCCCTGACTCTCTTCGACAACGGGGCACCCCTGTACGTCAACATCCCGGTCAATACAGGCGCCCCCGGAGCGGACACCGTGGACGGCACCTACCCGGTGTTCGAGCACGTCGTGAGTTCGCGGATGCAGGGGACCAATCCGAACGGCACCACCTATGACGACCCGAACGTCCCGTGGGCCAGCTACTTCGAGGGAGGCGACGCCCTGCACGGGTTCGTCCGGGCGTCCTACGGCTCCCCCCAGAGCAACGGATGCGTCGAGATGGCCATCGCCGATGCCGCCCAGGTGTGGCCACTGACCCCCATCGGCACCCTGGTGACGGTGGTGGGACCGGCGTCCTGACTGCTCACTGCAGCCGGGTGACCGCCAGTGCGGCCGCCAGCAGCACCACCGCCCAGGAAAGGGCCCGCAGGGCCCGTTCGAGCGGGGCGAGCAGCACGGACCGGTCGACGGCCAGCGGGTCCCCGTCGGTGAGAGTGATCGAACCCGTCACCGAGGCCGCCCTCCGCCGCAGCATGCGGGCCGGGGTGCTGAGTGCCCGTTGCGCCAACGACAGTGCGAAGGCCCCGGCCGCAGCAATGACGGGCGCCCACGCCAACCGCCCGGTCTGGGCCACGTAGGCCGTCAGGACCGGAAACGCACCCCAGCTGGCGGCGAACCCGACGTCGTTGTGAATGAGCCCGCCGAAGAGCTCAGCGTTGTAGCCGACGGCGAGGACCGGTCCGAGGACCAGGAAGGGGATCAGCGCCGGGCCGACCTGCAAGGCCCCGGCGATGCCGATGGCCACGGCGCCCGACAGCCCGCCGACGGCCGCCGCGACCAGGGCGCCGCTCGAGATCGTCGTCCGGAGCGGTCGTCCGTGCAGCTCGTCCAACGCGTGTGCCGCCACGCCCACGGCCAAGAAGAAGGCCAGCAGGGTGGCGAGCAGCCGGGTGGTGTTGACCACCGGTGCCAGGCAGCCCCCGATCACCACGTAGGCGAGGTGCCACGCCGTGTAGGGAGGGTGGAGGAGGGTCCACCAGTCCCGCCAGCCGCCCGGTCGCGCCGCGTAGAAGGCGGTGCGCTGGTCGGGAGGCTGGTCGCCCGGCCCCTGCTCCGGTCCGCGTGCCTCAGCCACCCGAGCGCCGCCCCCACATGACCAGGCCACCGCCCAGGCTCATCCGCCGGACCCCGACGTCCTCGAAGCCGGCCCGACGCCATGCCGCCACGATCCAGTCGACCGGGTACCGCCGGTAGTGGGCGGAGATGTTCGGTCCGAGGAAGCGGCCCACCTCGAACCACTCCCTGCCACCGGTGAGCCAACCACCGGCGGGCAGTACGAGCCGGGTGAAGAGCCACCACCAGAACCGCCAGAACAGGCTCCGGGGAAGGAGGAACTCGAGGCTCGCCACCGCTCCGCCCGGTTTGACCACCCGAGCCAGCTCGGCGAGCGTGGCCTCGGGGTCGGCCACGTACCGCAAGAGATAGGTGAAGGTCAGCGCGTCGAAGGTCGCCTCGGCGAAGGGAAGCTGCTCGCCCCGTCCGGCCACCAGCTGGATGCGGTCGCCCATCGCCCGCCGGGCGACGTTGTCCTGTCCCTGCTGCAGCATGCCGAGCGTGAGGTCGATGCCGACCACCCGCGACTCCGTCCGCTCGGCAATCTGGAGCGCCACCCCGGCGGGCCCGGTGGCGACGTCGAGCACCAGCTCCGGGTGGGACGGGACGATGTGGTCGACCATGGCCCGGCGCCAACGACCGTTCTGGCCCATCGAGAGCAGCTCGGCCAGGCGGTCGTAGCGGGGTGGCAGCGGCGCGAAGAGCCGCTGGGCGAACCGATTCGGGTCACTCGTGCCCGGAGTCTCCACGCCGCCTCCCCTGGAGCGAGGATCCCACCGTATTCGATGGGCGCCCGTTACGAGTGGTGCGATCCGAGGACACTCCGGCGTGCCCGTCGGCGCCGTCCCGGCCGGGGCCGGGGGCGCCTCCGCCATCGGGGCCCGGCCCCGGCCGCTGGCGGGTCGCGTCCCGGGCTAGACCAGCTGCCGCTGGTAGAGGTTGTAGAGCATGAGCGACCCCGGGATCGGCGGGAGCCAGTACACGGCCATCCGGTAGCAGATGGCGATCACCAGGACCTCCTGGTGGGGGACACCCACCGAGGCCAGGCCCGCCACGAGGATCGCCTCGGGGGCACCGAGGCCCCCGGGGACGGGCACGATGTTCGAAGCGGCGCCTGCCAACTGCGTGATGACCACCAGGGCGGCGACGCTCGTCCACTGGTCGGAGAAGGCGTGGACGAACAGGGCGAGGCAGGCGGTCTCGGCGGTGATCGTTACGAGCTCCCCGGCCCCGATCCACAGAGTGCGTAGGGGGTGGCCGATCAGTATCCGAATGTACGAGACGGACCCACGGGCCCAGATGGCGGCGCGGTGCCGGAGCCGGGGGACCTTGATGGCCACGGTGACGGCGACCGCGACGACGATGACGCCGAGAACGATCTCCCACAGGCTGCTCGGCACGTCCTGTTCGAGCTGGGCGACGTCGACGGAGTGCGCGGCGAAGATCGCCGCCACCGGAAGGATGCACACGGCGAGCGCGGTGGTGACGAAACTGCTGAGTCCGGAGACCGCCGCCGCGTCGGCGCTGGTCAGTCCCCGCTTCATCAGGTAGCGGACGGTGAGGGCGAAGCTCCCCACGCTCTCGGGAGTGGCCATGGCGGTGAGTGACTCGGCGACCTCGAGCTCCAGGGTCCGCAGCCCGGGCAGCGGCGTTGCCGACGCAGATGCCAGCGCAACGGCGTAGCCGACGTACTGGCCGACGGCGACGGCGACGGCGGCTCCGAAGTCCCACCAACCCACGTGGTGGTTCACCAGGTACGCCGGGACATGGGTGGTGTAGAGGACTGCCCCCACCAAGAGGAGCACGGTGACGAGGGCGATCCCCACGGTGAGCGGAGTCAGGTGGAGGTGGGCGAGGAGGCGACGTGCCTCGGTGCCGGTCAGCCGTCGCCGCTTGCTCGAGGAGTCCGCCGGCAGGTCCGACCCGCCGGCGCCCGCAGGGTGGTCCCCGCCGCCTCCGGCATCCCCGCCCCCCGTCTCGTCTGGGTGGTCGGGAAGCGTGGTCACGCGTGGGCACCTTCGTCGGGCGACGTCACCGGGGCCGGTCATTTCGCACTCGAATGGAGCGGGCGACGGGAATCGAACCCGCGTTCCGAGCTTGGGAAGCTCGTGTTCTGCCTCTGAACTACGCCCGCGTGGCGCTGTCACACTATCGTCTGTGCGGCATGGTTCTCTCAGACCGCTCGATACGTGAGGCGCTCGCCGCCGGCTCCATCAAGATCGACCCCCTGGACGAGACCTGCATCCAGCCGTCCTCGGTGGACCTCCATGTCGACCAGTACTTCCGGCTCTTCCGGAACCACTCCAGCCGGGTGATCGACGTGCGCGAGGACCAAGAGGACCTGACCGAGCTGGTCGATGTAGGCGAGGACCCACTCATCCTCCATCCCGGCGAGTTCGTACTGGGCTCCACCACCGAAAAGGTGACCCTCCCCGACGACCTGGTGGCCCGCCTCGAGGGCAAGTCCTCCCTGGGGCGCCTCGGCCTCCTCATCCACTCCACGGCCGGCTTCGTCGACGCCGGCTGGGACGGCCACCTCACCCTGGAGCTGTCCAACGTGGCCAACCTGCCCATCACCGTCTACCCGGGCATGAAGATCGGCCAGATCAGCTTCCTGCAGATGACCACCCCGGCCGATCACCCCTACGGCTCCGAGGGCCTCAAGTCGAAGTACCAGGGCCAGTGGGGTCCCACCCCCAGCCGGTACTCCGACAATTTCCGGGTGTGAGCTGCGGTTTGTCAGGAACCGGGCGACCGCCTACCGTTGTTACTGAGTAGTAACCCCCCAGGAGGAACACCGTGCCCCTCAGACTTGCCGTAGGACTGGGCATCACCGTGGTGATGTTCGCCATCGCCGGTCGGCGGTTCTTCTGGCTGTACCGGCTGATCTCCTCCGGCGAGCCGGCGGTGCCCAGCCGGTTCAAGGACGTGCCCAAGCGGCTCAAGGCCGAGCTGGTCGAGGTGGGCGGCCAGAAGAAGCTGCTCCAGTGGACCGTCCCCGGCATGGCCCACGCCTTCACGTTCTGGGGCTTCACCATCCTCATCCTCACCATCATCGAGGCCTACGGCTGCCTCTTCGTGCGTGACTTCCACATCCCCCTGATCGGCCGGACGGCGGTGATCGGCTTCCTCGAGGACTTCTTCGCCGTGGCGGTCATCGTCTCGCTGCTGGTGTTCGTGGCCATCCGGGTCAAGCACTCCCCCAGGCGCGAGAACCGTCGCTCCCGCTTCTTCGGCTCCCACACCGGGGCCGCCTGGCTGGTCCTCGTGCTGATCTTCGGGGTCGTGGCCACCCTGCTCCTCTACCGGGCCGGCCAGGTCAACACCGGCAACTTCTCCTACGGCTGGTGGGCCTTCGCCTCCCACGGCCTGGCCAAGGCGCTGGCCCCGCTGGGCACCGGGGTCAACAGCGTCATCGAGACCGTCGCCCTGCTGGCCAACATCGCCATCATCACCGGCTTCCTGGTCTTCGTGTCCTACTCGAAGCACCTCCACATCTTCATGGCCCCCATCAACGTGGCCACCTCCCGCCGCCCCCGGGCCCTCGGGGCCCTGGCCTCCACCCCCGACATGTCGATGGAGGACGTGGGGGAGGACGACGAGGTGGTGTTCGGGGCCGGGCGCATCGAGGACTTCTCGTGGAAGCAGCTGCTCGACCTGGCCACCTGCACCGAGTGCGGCCGCTGCCAGAGCCAGTGCCCGGCATGGAACACCGACAAGCCGCTCTCGCCCAAGCTCCTCATCATGGACCTCCGCGACAATCTGTTCGCCAACGCCGACCGGGTCCTGGCGAATAACCGGGCCGCCGGCACCGAGGTGGAGAACCTGGTGGGCACGGTCATCGACCCCGACGTCCTGTGGTCGTGCACCACCTGCGGGGCCTGCGTCGAGCAGTGCCCGGTGGACATCGAGCACATCGACACCATCATCGACATGCGCCGCTACGAGGTGCTCATGGAGTCCAGGTTCCCCACCGAGGCCGGTCTCATGCTCCGCAACGTGGAGAACCAGGGCGACCCCTGGGGACTGGGCGGGTCGAAGCGCACCGAGTGGATCGACGGCCTCGACTTCGAGGTCCCGGTCATCACGGGCACCATCCCCGACGACGTCGAGTACCTCTACTGGGTGGGCTGCGCCGGCGCCCTCGACGAGCGGGCCCGCAAGGGGGCCCAGGCCACCGCCCGCATGCTCCACCGAGCCGGTGTCACCTTCGGCATCCTGGGCCCGAAGGAGAGCTGCACCGGCGACCCGGTCCGCCGCCTGGGCAACGAGTACCTCTACCAGGAGCAGGCCCGGATGAACATCGAGACCCTCGAGACGGCCGGGGTCAAGAAGGTCATCGCCACCTGCCCCCACTGCTTCAACTCACTGGCCAACGAGTACCCGTCCCTCGGGGGGAACTTCGAGGTCATCCACCACAGCCAGCTGCTCGACCACCTGGTCACCGCGGGCAGGCTGACCCCGGGCGGCGGGTACAGGGGAATCGTCACCTACCACGACCCCTGCTATCTGGGGCGCCACAACCGGGTCTTCGACGAGCCCCGGTCGGTCATCGACGCCATCCCTGGCGCCGAGCAGGTGGAGATGGGCCGTTGTCGTGAGAAGGGCTTCTGCTGCGGTGCCGGCGGGGCGCGGATGTGGCTCGAGGAGAGCATCGGCAAGCGGATCAACATGGAGCGCACCGAAGAGGCCCTGGGCACCGGTGCCGACGTGGTGTCGACCGCCTGCCCCTATTGCATGATCATGCTGGACGACGCGGTGCGGGCCCACAACAAGACGGATGACGTGCGGGTCCTCGACCTCTCCCAGCTGTTGGAGGAGTCGATGGGCGAGCCGGTGGGAGTGGGCGCGGGCACCGCTGCGCCCCCCGAGGCCGCGGCGGGCGAGGACGGCCCGGGCGAGGAGTGACCGCCGGCCGGTGGGCCGACCTAGTCGTAGGCGAGGGCGTCCGCCTCGCGCAGCCGGTTGGCCAGGGCGGCCAGCATCTTGCGGGCGATGGTGGGCACCGCCTCCAGCAGCGTGTTGAACTGGCGTTGGGAGAGCACAAGCACGTCCATGTCGGTCTCCGACGTCACCGAGGCCGAGCGCGGCCGGCGGTCGAGCAGGGCCAGCTCACCGAAGTGAGCGCCCGGCCCCAGGGTGGCCACTTTCTTGCCACTGCGGGTGACTGCCGCGGAGCCGTCGACGATGAGGAAGAACTCCATGCCGATCCGGCCCTGCTCGACGAGCACCTTTCCCGCCGGGACCTCGACCTCGTCGAGCGATCCGCGGATCTTGCGGAGCTCGGAGCCGGTGCAGCTCGAGAAGAGCCAGATGGACTTGAGATCGAGGTCCTTCGAGCGTGCGGCCATGGCTGGAGGCTAGCCGCGGGGTGCCGTGTGGCGCCGTGAACGGGCGAACGACCAACGGGCTCCATGGCACCCCGCGGCCGGGGGGCTCGCCGGTGCCGCTGCTACCATCTCCGGATCGCCGGAGGACGGCGGCCCGGTGGCGGGCGGACGCGTAGCTGAGGGACGGACAGGAAAATGATCGCTCCGGAGACGACGGCCCCCCGAGGACCGGACCCGAGGAAGGCAGGCGTGGCGGCCGACTCCGCAGTGGAAGTCGGCGCCCCCGATCGGTCCGGGGAGCCCATCACGACCCTCCGTGGCGCCGGTGTGCAGGCAGACGTCCGCCGGGTCGGTCGTGTTGCCATCGGCCTCGCCCTCGTGACCCTGGCCGCCGTCGCGATCGTGCTCCTGGTGGCAGGGCTCCAGAAGAACGCCGAGATCACCAGTCTGCGGGCGAACGGGGTCCCGGTCGACGTCACTGTGTCCAGGTGCCTCGGTCTGATGGGGGGCAGCGGCAGCAACCTGGTCGGGTACGACTGCAGCGGCACGTACAGGGTGGACGGCCACGTCTACACCGAGGACATCCCGGGCAGCGCGTCGCACGCTCCCGGGTCGACACTCCGGGGTCTCACCGTGCCAGGCGACCCGACACTCTTTTCGACGCCCGGTGCCGTGGCGGCCGAGCACCCGTCGTGGAGGGTGTTCATCATCCCGGCCCTCTTGTTGGTGGCCGTGCTGCTCCTGGTGGGGGCCCTCGTCCTCAGGCGCCGGCACGTGAGCGGGGCCCCGTGAACCTTCCGTCGGCGCAGGCGTGGACACGGCACGATCGCCGCCGCAGCGAGCGCAACCGGGGTGGGTCGGCTTCGATCCGAATCGGCGGGGCGCGCTAGCCTTGGTCATGCCCGGACCCGATCCCGACGTCTCCGACGACGACGTCACTCCACCGATGAGCGCCTGGCAACGGCTGCTCGCGGCGATCCGGCCTTCTGGGGGCAATCCGGAGAAGGTTCCCCTCGGCAGCCGTCTCAGCAGCGCGGTGCTGAAGCCGGCCGATGCCGACGCGGCACCCGACGCCGGCCCGACCACCGTGGCCGAGCTGGAGGAGGCGGTCAAACACGCCGACGACAAGGAACGCCTGGTCGGCCTCATAGCGGCGCCCCTCGCCGGCATGATCGGGCTGCTGGTGACCGGCAACCTGATGGCCAACGATCCCAAGGCCCTGCTGGCCAACGGTCAGGCCAACACACTGCACGTGAACCCGTCGCTCTACCTCGAGCTCGGCGGGGTGGCCCTGGCCCTGGCCGTCGCCATGCTGGTGACGGCGTGGTATCGCAAGCGCCTCTACCTCGGCATCGTCATGGCCCTGTACGGGCTGTCCATCTTCAATCTCCACTTCTGGGGATTCGGGGTGCCGTTCATCCTGGCAGGCGCATGGTTCCTCGTCCGCGCCTACCGCCTGCAGACGAAGCTCAAACTGGCCAAGGAGGCCGGCCCGACGACCGGTCGGCCCCAGGCCAACAAGCGATACACGCCGCCCACCGCGCCACCCGGAAAGGCGCCGAAGGCCAAGCCCGGCGACGAGCGCAAGGCCGGCTGACCCCCGCCTCCGGCGTGCGGGTGCCTGCCGTCCCCACCGACGGCGGACCTGCTGCGACGGAGCGCCGCCCCCATAGGGCGTAGAGGGCGTCGAGCGGGCGCCGCCCGATGCGGCGCCGCCCGGTGCCGTCCGACGCCTGCGGCAAGGCGTCCGAGAAGCCCACCCGACCGACCCGGGGCGGCGCTCCGCCCCTCCCACCAGCGGATACGTGTCAGTTCACGCATTGGTAACACGGGCGTGACCGTGCCGAAATCCCCACGCTGCATTGTTTGCGGCGGCAGAGCGAATCTGTCCGCCTGGCCTTGGTCCACCGGTTCCGTCACGTGTCCGGGGGCCCCGGGAAGCAGTCAGCTCACGAGGCATCTCAGGAGAGGAGCACCAAACGTGCTAGCCGCAGTAACGCAAGTTCCGTATCCCAGTTGGCTCAACACAGGCGACAACACCTGGCAGTTAGTGGCCGCCACGTTCGTCGGCCTGATGAGCCTTCCCGCCCTGGCGGTGCTCTATGCATCGCTCGTCCAGAAGAAGTGGGCGGTCAACGTGGTCGCGATGATGTTCGCCGGCTTCTCGTTGGTGATGATCGCCTGGTTCCTGTGGTCCTACAAGATGGGATTCGGTGCCAACTCGTTCGGAGGTGGGGTCAAGAACGGCGTGCCGACCCAACTGACCGGCGTGGGTGGGTGGACACACTTCATCGACAACTTCGTCGGCAAACCGGGGAGCATCACCTCCAGTGCGGGTGAACAGGGCCAGGCGGTCTCTGCGGCCAACACCGTCATCCCCTTCCACTTCCCCACGTCTACGCTGGCCTACTTCCAGTTCGTCTTCGCCGCTATCACGCCGCTCCTCTTCATGGGCAGCGTGCTGGGCCGGATCAAGTTCAGCGCCTGGTGCCTGCTGGTGCCGCTGTGGTCGACCTGCGTCTACAGCGTCGACGCTTTCCTGCTCTGGGGCGGCGGCTACTTCGCCCAGGAGGGCGCGCTCGACTTCTCCGGTGGCTATGTGATCCACATGTCCGCCGGTGTCTCGGGGTTCGTGGCCGCCTGGGTCCTCGGGCCCCGACTCCTACGGGACAGACAGCACGCCATCCCCAACAACCTGGTGATGGCCGCGGTAGGTGCCGGCATCCTGTGGCTCGGCTGGAACGGCTTCAACGGCGGTGACCCGTACTACGCCGGGGCCGACGCCGCCGCCGCCGTGGTCAACACCAACCTCGCCACCGCGGCCGGCGTGCTGACCTGGATCGCCCTGGACGCCTGGCTGTCCAAGGAGAAGAAGCCCACCTTCCTGGGTGGCGTGAACGGCATGATCTGCGGGCTGGTGGGGATCACACCCTGTGCCGGCTGGGTCAACGGCCAGGGCGCCATCGCCATCGGGGTGATCTGCTGCGCCGTCGTCTGGGTGGCCTGGAACTTCCTCTCCAAGGTACGGCCCTTCTCGAAGGTGGACGACGCCCTCGGGGTCGTCTACACCCACGGCATCGCCGGCCTCTTCGGCGGGATGCTCCTCGGCCTCTTCGGTGACCCGAACATGCTGGAGTACGGCTGCGGCCGCCTGGACCCCAGCAACCAGGTCGTCGCCACCACCCAACAGACCTACATCACGGCCACCGCCCACTGCACACCCTTTTCGGTGAACGGCCTGATCTACACCGGCTCGGCCCACCAGCTGTGGGAACAGTTCCGGGCTGCCGTGTGGGTCATCTTCTGGTCGGCGCTGGTCACGTTCATCCTGATGAAGCTCATCGGGCTGGTCCTCCGGGGTGCCCGCTACAAGGACGAGGTCCTCGAGGTAGGTGACCTCGCCATCCACGGCGAGGAGGCATTCCCGGAGGCGACACTGGCCGAGCGGGTCGGGGCCTTCTCCATGGCCGGCGACTCCGTATCCTCGTCCTCGAGGAGACCGGATGAACCGCTACCGCCCAACGAGCCCGGCGAGCCCGGCAGCTGACGGCACAACTACGAGAACAAGGAGAAAACCACAATGAAACTGATCGTAGCGGTGTTGAAGCCGTTCAAACTCGACGATGTGAAGGAGGGTCTGAAGGCCCTCGGGATCCACGGCCTGACCCTGACCGAGGCCCAGGGCTTCGGTCGCCAGAGAGGCCACACCGAGGTCTACCGGGGAGCCGAGTACGAGGTCGAGTTCGTGCCGAAGATCCGGCTCGAGGTCCTCGTCGACGACTCCCGGGTGGAGGAGGTGGCCTCCGCCATCGTCGAAACCGCCGGCACCGGCAAGATCGGTGACGGGAAGGTCTGGATCCTCCCGGTGGAGGAGGTCATCCGGGTGCGCACCGGCGAACGGGGTACCGAAGCCCTCTGACGCCGGTCCGTCCACATCATGAGACGGCGAAGGGTCGGTCCGGCGAGGACCGGCCTTTCGCCGCGCCCGGGGGCTAGCCGGCCTGGCGGCTGACCGCCTCGGCGGCGGACCGGGCCGCCTCGGGGTCGCCCAAGTACCCGCTCGAGACCACCGACAGGTCGTCGGCCAGGTGGTAACGGAAGGGGATGCCGGTCGGGACCTCGAGGTCGACGATGGCGTCGTCGCCGATGCTCTCGATGTGCTTGCGCAGCCCGCGCAGGCTGTTGCCGTGGGCCACCACCAGGACGGTGCCGTTCCTCGGCCCTTCGGCCAGCAGGTCGGGGACGATGGCGTCCTCCCAGTAGGGGATGACCCGGGCCACCACGTCGGCCAGGCACTCGGTGAGTGGCAGGGCGTCGGCCGGGACGTCCCGGTAGCGGGGGTCGCCGGCTGGATCGTGCTCGTGGCCCCGCTCCAGGGCCGGCGGCGGAGTGGCATAGCTGCGGCGCCACAGCTTGACCTGCGCGTCTCCGAACTCGGCGGCGGTCTCCTTCTTGTTGCGGCCCTGCAGGGCGCCGTAATGGCGCTCGTTGAGGCGCCAGTGGCGGCGCACCGGCAGCCAACCCCTCCCCACCTCGGCCAGCGTCAGCTCGGCGGTGCGGATGGCCCGGGTCAGGGCGGAGGTGTGGAGGACCCGTAGGTCGAGTCCCTCTTCGTCGGCGAGGAGCCGGCCCGATGCCCGCGCCTCGGTCTCGCCCAACTCGGTGAGGCCGACGTCGTACCACCCGGTGAACAGGTTCTCGGCGTTCCACAGCGACTGACCGTGACGGAGCAGTACCAGTTGGGGCATGGTCCGAGCGTATCCCGACCCCCCACTGCGGGATCTGACTAAGAATTGTGAAAAAACCTATATACATGACACTCAAGTTTGTTATCATTGGGCCCGGAAGCAAAGAGGCACAGAGCAGGAGCAGGGTGGGCGTCGGCCAGGGGCCGGCACCGGCAGCGGCCGAGCCTGGGCAGCAGCGACCACCGTCGGATCAACAGACACAGTCGGAAACAACAAGAAGAGGCCCTCAGCGGGCACGCACAGGAGGCAGCAAGATGGCCAAGGCCGTAGGAATCGACCTCGGGACCACCAACTCGGTGGTGGCAGTGTTGGAGGCCGGCGAGCCGGTCGTCATCCCCAACGCGGAGGGCGGGCGGACCACCCCGTCGGTGGTGGGGTTCGCCAAGTCAGGTGAGGTACTCGTCGGGGAGGTGGCCAAGCGCCAGGCCATCACCAACCCCGACCGGACCATCCGTTCGGTCAAGCGCCACATGGGCACGTCCTGGAACGTCGACATCGACGGCAAGGACTACACGGCCCAGGAGATCTCGGCGCGCATCCTCGGAAAGCTGAAGCGGGACGCCGAGGCGTTCCTCGGTGACACGGTGACCCAGGCGGTCATCACCGTCCCCGCCTACTTCGACGACGCCCAGCGGACGGCAACCAAGGAGGCGGGCTCCATCGCGGGCCTCGAGGTGCTCCGCATCATCAACGAGCCGACCGCGGCCGCCCTGGCCTACGGGCTCGACAAGGAAGGTGCCGAACAGACCGTCCTCGTGTTCGACCTCGGCGGTGGCACCTTCGATGTGTCGCTGCTCGAGATCGGTGACGGAGTGTTCGAGGTCAAGTCGACCTCGGGCAACCCCAAGCTCGGCGGTGACGACTGGGACCAGCGGATCATCGACTGGTTGGTCAAGACGTTCAAGGACACCGAGGGCGTCGACCTGTCCACGGACAAGATGGCCACCCAGCGCCTGCAGGAGGCCGCGGAGAAGGCGAAGATCGAACTGTCCTCGGTCCAGGAGACCCAGATCAACCTGCCCTTCATCACCGCCACCTCCGAGGGTCCCAAGCACCTCGACGTCAAGCTCACCCGGGCCAAGTTCAACGAGCTGACCGCCGATCTGGTGGAGTCCTGCAAGGGTCCCTTCGACCAGGCCATCGCCGACTCGGGACTCACCAAGTCCGACATCGACCACGTGATCCTCGTCGGGGGGTCCACCCGCATCCCCGCGGTGCAGGAGCTGGTCCAGTCGCTGACCGGCAAGGAGGCCCACAAGGGTGTCAACCCGGACGAAGTGGTGGCCGTCGGTGCCGCCGTGCAGGCCGGCGTCCTGAAGGGCGAGGTCAAGGACGTCCTCCTGCTCGACGTGACGCCCCTGTCGCTGGGCATCGAGACCAAGGGCAATGTGATGCACCGCCTCATCGAGCGGAACACCACCATCCCGACCAAGCGCAGCGAGGTGTTCACCACAGCCGACGACAACCAGCCATCGGTGGAGGTTCACGTGCTCCAGGGTGAGCGGGAGATGGCGATGTACAACAAGACCCTGGGCAAGTTCCAGCTGGTCGATCTGCCGCCCGCCCCCCGGGGTGTGCCCCAGATCGAGGTCGTCTTCGACATCGACGCCAACGGGATCGTGCACGTCTCCGCCAAGGACCGGGCCACCGGCAAGGAGCAGTCGATGACCATCACCGGCCAGTCGTCTCTGGCCAAGGACGACATCGAGCGCATGGTCAAGGACGCCGAGGCCCACGCCGAGGACGACCGCCGGCGCAAGGAGGAGGCGGAGACCCGCAACAACGCAGACACCCTCGTCTACCAGACCGAGAAGCTCCTGAAGGACCAGGGCGAGAAGTTCCAGGGCGACGAGAAGGAGAAGGTGGAGTCTGCGCTGACCGGCCTCAAGGAGGCCCTGGCCGGCTCCGACGTCGAGGCCATCAAGACCTCGACCGAGACGTTGCTCAGCGCAAGCCAGTCGTTCAGCCAGCGCCTCTACGAGGAGGCGGCCAAGGCCGAGTCCGCCGCCCCCGGTGGCCAGGTCGATGCCGAGGAGTCGTCCGACGACGAGGTCGTCGACGCCGAGATCGTCGACGAAAAGGGCTGATCGCCGATGAGTAGTGGCAACCAGCCACCCGCTGGCGGAGTGGAGTCGGGATCGGAGGCCGGAGCGGCCTCCGATCCCTGGTCGGCCCCAGGCCGGGAAGGAGCCGGCGGGGCGGACGGCCTCCTGGATGACGACGAGGTCGCCGAGGGCGAGCTGGTGGACCACGTCACCACCGAGATCATCGACGGCACGGCGCCCGAGGTCGACCCGGTGGCCATCGCCCTGTCCGAACGGGACGAGTACCTCGACGCGTTGCGTCGCCTGCAGGCCGACTTCGAGAACTACAAGAAGCGGGTGGCCAACCAGCAGGCCGACCAGGCGGCCCGGGCGGCACGGTCCCTGGTGGAGAGCCTGCTGCCGGTGCTCGACACACTCGACCTGGCCGCCGACCACCTCGGGGATGCCGAGTCGCCGGATGCCAAGGCACTGGTGGCCGCGTCGGGCCTGTTGCGCGGGGTGCTGGCCAAGGAGGGCCTCGAGCGCATCGAGCCGACCGGCGAGGTGTTCGACCCCAACACCCACGAGGCCGTCGGGCACCTCCCCGCCGAGGAGGCCGCCGGCACCGCCGACGCTACGGAGGACATGGCTGCCCCCACCACCGGGGCCGAGGGCGGGGACCTGTCGTCGCCCGGGCCCGAGCCCGTCACCGGCGACACGGCCGCGGCGGGCGAACTGGTGGTCGCCCAGGTCATGCGACCCGGGTACCGCTGGCGCGGATCGGTGCTGCGGCCGGCCATGGTGATGGTCCGCGGCTGAGCGGCCGCTTGGAGAGTGCCGGCGCGATGGAGCGCCGGCAGTAGATGGTGACGGGAAGGTAGAGGAACGGGACACGGTGGCGCCGCAACGCGAATGGTTCGAGAAGGACTACTACAAGACCCTCGGCGTGCCGAGCTCGGCGACGGCCAAGGAGATCACCAGCGCCTACCGCAAGCTGGCCAAGAAGCACCACCCCGACACCAACCCCGGGGGGGAGGAGACCTTCAAGGAGATCACCGCGGCCTACGACGTCCTCGGTGACGCCGAGCGGCGCAAGGAGTACGACGAGGTCCGCACCATGGGCCCCGCGGCCGGTGCCGGCGGGTTCCCCGGCGGCTTCGGCGGAGGCGGCACCTACCGGGTCGAGGACATGGGCGACCTCGGTGACCTGTTCGGCGGACTGTTCGGCCGCGGCCGACGCGGGGGCGGCACGGCCGGGCCCCAACGGGGTACCGACGTCGAGGCCGAGCTGCACCTCTCCTTCGAGGACGCCGTCAACGGGGTGACCACCTCGGTGAACGTCACCACCGATGCCCGGTGCCACACGTGCGCCGGGTCAGGATCGGCCCCGGGCACCCGGCCTGCGGCCTGCCCGATGTGCGGGGGCACCGGATCGCTCCAGGACAACCAGGGCCTCTTCTCCCTCAGCCAGATCTGCCCGCAGTGCAGCGGCCGGGGCACCGTGGTCACCAACCCGTGCCCCACCTGTGGCGGCTCGGGTGTGGGGCACCGCAACCGCTCGGTGAAGGTGCGCATCCCGGCCGGCGTGGAGGCCGGCCAGCGCATCCGGGTCAAGGGAAGGGGGGCGGCAGGCCGCAACGGAGGGCCGAGCGGGGACCTCTACGTGGTGGTCCACGTGAGCCGCGACAAGGTGTTCGGGCGGCGCGGCCGGAACCTCGCCCTGACCGTGCCCGTCTCCTATGCCGAGGCCGCCCTGGGCACCACCCTCACCGTGCCCACCCTCACCGACCCGGTCACCCTGCGGGTGCCCGCCGGTACCCCGACGGGCCGGACCTTCCGGGTGAAGGGGCGGGGCGTCCCGGCCGGCAAGAAGAGCGCGACGGGTGACCTGCTGGTGACTGTCGAGGTGTCGGTGCCCGCCGTCCTGACCGATGACCAGCGCGCCGCGGTCGAGGCGCTGGCCAAGGTGATCGAGCCGCCGGCGCGTGACGCCCTGGGGGTGTGAGATGGGCAACGCCCGCGAAACGCGAGCCGTCTATGTGATCTCGGTGGCTGCCGAGCTGACCGGCGTGCACCCGCAGACCCTTCGGGTCTACGAGCGCAAGGGCCTCCTCGACCCCAGCCGCACGAGCGGGGGCAGCCGGCGTTTCAGTGAGGAGGACCTCGACCGGCTCCGCCACATCCAGAGCCTCACCACCGCCGGCCTGAATCTCGAGGGGGCGCGCCGTGTGATGGAGCTGGAGGACGAGGTGGCCCGCCTCGAAGAGGAGCTGGCTGCCACCCGGGCCGCGGCCCGGGAGGCCGTGGCGGTCACCCACCGCCAGTACCGACGCGAGTTGGTTCCCCTCGGGCAACACCTGGTGCCGACCCGGCCGGCCCGGCACACCGCGTAAGGATCAGGAGGACGCATATGACCATCAACCCGGAACGCTGGACCCTCAAGACCCAAGAGGCGCTGGCCTCGGCCGTCGACCGGGCGCGCAGCCACAGCAACGCCGAGGTCACCCCCGACCACGTGCTGGCTGCCGTGCTCGACCAGGCCGACGGCATCGCCGGTCCCATCCTGACCCGGGTGGGGGTGGAGCCCGCCGTGGTCCGCCAGAAGATCGGCGACGACCTGGCCCGGCTGCCCCAGGCCTTGGGCGGGGCGGAGCCCGGCATCAACCGCGCCCTGCGCGACGTCCTCGAGGCGGCAGACAAGCAGCGTACCGAGATGGGGGACGAGTACCTGTCGGTCGAGCACCTCCTGCTGACCATGGCCGACCGGCTGGGCGCGGAGCGGGACCAGCTGCTCAGCGCCCTGCGCGACGTGCGGGGCAGCCACCGGGTCACCTCCCAGAACCCCGAGGAGACCTTCCAGGCCCTGGAGAAGTACGGCCGCGACCTGACTGCCGCGGCCCGCCAGGGGAAGATGGACCCGGTCATCGGCAGGGACGAAGAGGTGCGCCGGGTCATCCAGGTGCTGTCCCGCCGCACCAAGAACAACCCCGTCCTGATCGGCGAGCCCGGGGTGGGCAAGACGGCCATCGTCGAGGGCCTGGCTCAGCGCATCGTGGAGGGGGACGTTCCCGAGGGCCTGAAGGGCAAGCGGGTGATCAGCCTCGACATGAGCTCGATGGTGGCGGGGGCCAAGTACCGGGGCGAGTTCGAGGAGCGGCTGAAGGCGGTGTTGAAGGAGATCGCGGACGCCGAGGGCGAGGTGATCACCTTCATCGACGAGCTCCACACCATCGTGGGCGCGGGGGGCGGCTCCGAGGGGGCGATGGATGCCGGCAACATGATCAAGCCGATGCTGGCCCGGGGCGAGCTGCGCCTGATCGGTGCCACCACCCTCGACGAGTACCGCAAGTACATCGAGAAGGACGCCGCCCTCGAACGGCGGTTCCAGCAGGTGTTCGTGCCGCCGCCGTCGGTGGAGGACACCATCGCCATCCTTCGCGGTCTGAAGGAGCGGTACGAGGTACACCACGGCGTCCGCATCCAGGATGCCGCCCTGGTCGCCGCCGCCGTCCTCTCGGACCGCTACGTGACCGGCCGCTTCCTGCCCGACAAGGCCATCGACCTGATGGACGAAGCGGCCAGCCGGCTGCGCATCGAGATCGACTCGATGCCCACCGAGCTCGACGTGGTGACCCGGCGGCTGCGCCAGCTGGAGATCGAGCGGATGGCCCTGGCCAAGGAGACCGACCCGGCATCGGCCGAGCGCCTGGCCCGGTTGGACGAGGAGATGGCCAACCTCCAGGAGGAGTCGGGGGCGATGACCGCCCACTGGCAGTCCGAGAAGGAGGCCATCAACACCATCCAGGCGCTCAAGGGCGACCTGGAGCGCAAGCGCGGCGACGCCGAGCGGCTGGGACGCGAGGGGAACCTGGCCGAGGCCTCCGAGATCACCTACGGGCTGATCCCCACGCTCGAGCGCCAGGTCGAAGAGGCCACCGAGGCGCTCAACGAACTGCAGAAGACCCAGCGATTCCTGAAGGAGGAGGTCGACGCCGAGGACGTGGCCGAGGTGGTGAGCCGGGCGACCGGCGTGCCGGTCAGCCGGCTGCTGGAGGGCGAGGTGGAGAAGCTCATCCGGATGGAGGACGCGCTCCACGCCCGGGTGGTGGGCCAGGACGAGGCGGTCTCGGCCGTGTCCAACGCCATCCGCCGCAGCCGGGCCGGCCTGTCCGATCCCGACCGCCCGATCGGCTCGTTCCTCTTCATGGGGCCCACCGGGGTCGGCAAGACCGAGCTGGCCCGTGCGCTGGCCGAGTTCCTCTTCGACGACGCGCGGGCCATGGTCCGCATCGACATGAGCGAGTACGGCGAGCGCCACTCGGTGGCCCGCCTGGTCGGTGCACCCCCCGGCTATGTCGGGTACGAAGAGGGCGGCCAGCTCACCGAGGCCATCCGCCGGCGTCCCTATGCGGTGGTGCTCCTCGACGAGCTGGAGAAGGCCCACCCCGACGTCTTCAACACGCTGCTCCAGGTTCTGGAGGACGGCCGCCTCACCGACGGCCAGGGCCGCACGGTCGACTTCACCAACACCGTGCTGATCATGACGTCGAACATCCCTGGCGAGCCGATCGAGTACTTCAAGCCCGAGTTCATCAACCGGATCGACGAGATCGTGCGGTTCCACTCGCTGACCGAGGCGGACCTCAACCGGATCGTCTCCATCCGGCTCCTGGGATTGCGCGGGCGGCTCACCGAGCGGCGCCTCAGCCTGTCGGTGACCCCGGCCGCCGAGTCGTGGCTGGCCCATGCCGGCTTCGACCCCGACTTCGGGGCCCGGCCATTGCGCCGTGTCATCCAGCGCAAGGTGGAGGACCCCCTGGCCCTGGCTCTGCTCGAGGGGCGCTACCCCGAGGGATCGACGGTGACCGTGGACGAGAAGGACGACGCCATCGTCCTGGTGTGAGTCGCTCCGGGCGCGCGTGCCCGAGCGGCCGTTGACCGCCGTGCGCCGAACGTGGTTAGATCCGATGGTCGGTGCGTCACCACGGCAGGGCGGGGGATCGCCCTGCCGGTTGGTCAGAGCGGCGGTGACGACAGCACGGGAACGGGGGAACCATCGATGGCACTGCGGATGGGCAGGACCGGCAGGCGCGGGCTCGCCAGGTTGCTCGCTCCGATGATGGCGGCAGCCGCACTGGCGGCCACGGTGGTCGTGGCGGGCACGGCCGCCCCGGCGTCGGCTGCACCACTCGACTACGTCGCCCTGGGCGACTCCTACACCGCCGGTGCGGGCATCCTTCCGCTCTCCTCGACGATCTCGCCGTTGTGCCTGCAGACGACCCTCAACTACCCGCACCTCATCGCCCAGGCCGACGGCTGGAACCTGCAGGACGTCAGCTGCTCGGGTGCCACCTCGGGCAACATGACCACCTCGCAGTACCCCGGAGTGGCCCCCCAGTTCAACGCCCTGTCCGGCTCGACCAACGTGGTGACCGTCGGGATCGGAGGGAACGACAACGACCTGTTCGTGGGGGCCCTGGTCGACTGCGGCGTCACCGACATCCTCGACTTCCTCAATATCGGCTCGCCCTGCAAGGACATCTACGGCAACACCTTCGCCAACGACGTGAGCGGTGACGCCTCGACCGTTGGCGGGGTCCTCCAGGGAGTCCACGCGCGTTCACCGCAGGCCCAGGTGTTCGTGGTCGGCTACCCGGACCTCCTCCCCCAGAGCGGGCACTGCTATCCGACCATGCCCCTGACCACCGGCGACACCTCCTACCTCAACGGCATCGAGGAGGACCTCAACTCGATGCTGCAGTCCGAGGCCTCGGCCTTTGGAGCCACCTTCGTCAACACCTTCGCCCCGTCGATCGGGCACGACGCATGCAAGTCCTCGAGCGTACGGTGGATCAACCCGATCATCGCCAGCGGTGGCGGCATCTCGGTGCACCCGAACCCCACCGGCGAGTCCGAGCTGGCCACCTTCGTCCGGTCGGCGCTGTCGTCCAAGGGGCTCTGACCCCGATCTGATCGCATTCCGCTGAACGGCCCCGCCCCGCCCGGGGTCCACCGGCGACCGGGCTACACTGGTGCGTAATCCGCTTTTCGAAACGGAGGAGTGACGCGTGCCGGCAACCGTCGTCGTCGGGACCCAGTGGGGTGATGAGGGCAAGGGCAAGCTCACCGATCTCCTGGCCAAGGAGATGGAGGTGGTCGTCCGCTACCAGGGCGGCCACAACGCCGGCCACACCATCGTGGTGGACGGGGAGACCTTCGCCCTCCAGCTGGTGCCGAGCGGCATCCTCTACCCGCACATCACCCCGGTCATCGGCAACGGCGTGGTGGTCGACCCGACCGTGCTGCTGGCCGAGGTCGACGTGCTCGAGGCGAAGGGCATCGACACCTCGCGGCTGCTGGTGAGCGGCAACGCCCACCTGATCATGCCGTACCACCACGAGCTCGACCAGCTGGCCGAGCGCTACCTGGGCAAGAACAAGCTGGGCACCACCAAGCGGGGGATCGGCCCCGCCTACGCCGACAAGTCCTCGCGGGTCGGGCTGCGTGTCCAGGACCTCCTCGACCCGAAGATCTTCCGGCAGAAGCTCGACGTGGTGCTGAAGGAGAAGAACCAGGTCCTGGCCAAGGTGTACAACCGCCTGCCCCTGTCGGCCGACGACATCTGCGCCCACTACCTCGACGAGCTGGCGCCGCGGGTGGGGCCGATGGTGGCCGACACCGTGGGCCTGGTCCACGAGGCCCTCGAGCGCGGGGCCAACGTGCTGCTCGAGGGGGCCCAGGCCACCTTCCTCGACCTCGACCACGGCACCTATCCCTTCGTCACCTCCTCCAACCCGGTGGCCGGTGGGGCGTGCACCGGGGCCGGCGTCGGCCCGCGCTACATCGACCAGGTCATCGGAATCGCCAAGGCCTACGTGACCCGGGTGGGCAGCGGCCCGTTCCCCACCGAGCTCACCGATGAGATCGGCGACACCCTGGTCGACCGCGGCCACGAGTACGGGGTCAACACCGGCCGCCGCCGCCGCCCCGGCTGGTTCGACGCGGTGATGATGCGCCAGGCGGTGCGCCTCAACTCGCTGTCCGAGGTGGCGCTGACCAAGCTCGACGTGCTCGACACCTTCGACACGGTCAAGGTGTGTGTGGCCTACGAGGCCAACGGCGAGCGGTTCACCCATCCGCCCTACCACCAGTCGGTCTTCCACCAGGTCACCCCCGTCTACGAGGAGCTGCCCGGGTGGAAGACGGAGATCACCGCGGCCACCGAGATCGGCGACCTGCCCCAGGCCGCCCGCGACTACGTGCGCTTCCTGGCCGAGCAGATCGGCACGCCGGTCCGGCTGGTCGGCGTCGGCCCCGGCCGCGACCAGTTCGTACGCTTCGCCGCATGAGCGGCGCGGCGGCCAGGATGCCGGTGGGCGGCCCGGTCCGTACGGTCTGCGTGGTCGGCTCCGGGGGCCGTGAGCACGCCCTGGCCGTCGTCCTGGGGCGGACCGCCGACGTGGTGGTGACCCCGGGCAACCCGGGCATCACCGGGACGACGCTCGAGGGTCACACCATCACCAGCGTGGACACCCCGGCCGAGGAGATCGATGCGGACCTCTTCGTGATCGGCCCCGAGGCCCCGCTGGTGGACGGCCTGGCCGACCGGCTGCGGTCGTCGGGCAGGCTGGTCTTCGGGCCCGGCGCCGAGGGGGCCAGGCTGGAGGGTTCCAAGGCCTTCATGAAGGAGATGCTGGCCGAGGCCGGCGTGCCCACCGCCCGCTTCGGCGTGTTCGGGGACCCGGTGGAGGCCAAGGCCTTCCTGCGCTCGCTGCCCGGCCCCTGGGTGGTCAAGACCGACGGGCTGGCCGCCGGCAAGGGGGTGCTGGTCACCGACTCACTGGCCGAGGCCGAGGCCGACGTCGATGCCAAGCTCTCCGGGGACGCCTTCGGGGAGGCCGGCCGCCGGGTGGTGGTCGAGGAGGGGCTGGTCGGCTCCGAGTGCTCGCTGCTGGTGCTGTGCGACGGCGAGCGCCTGGCCGCCCTGGCCCCGGCCCAGGACTTCAAGCGCCGCGACGACCTCGACTACGGCCCCAACACCGGCGGGATGGGCGCGTACTCGCCGGTCCCCCTGGTCGACGACGCCATGGTCCGCCGGCTGGTGGACAGCGCGGTGGCCCCGCTGGTGGCCGCGCTGCGGGCCCGGGGCATCGAGTACCGCGGCGTGCTCTACGCCGGCCTGATGCTCACGCCGGACGGCCCGAAGGTGCTCGAGTTCAACGTGCGGTTCGGTGACCCCGAGACCCAGGTGGTGCTGCCCCGGTACCAGGGTGACCTGGCCGCCCTGCTGGCCGAGGCGGCCTCCGGTGCCCTCACCACCGTGCCCAGGTTCGCACCGGACGCGGCTGTCTGCGTGGTGCTGGCGTCGGAGGGGTATCCCGAGGCACCACGGACCGGCGACGTCATCACCGGCCTGGGCGATGCCGCAGCCGTCGAAGGGGTCACCGTCTTCCACGCCGGCACCGCGGTCGCCGCGGGAGGCCCGGAGGGCGCGGTGGTGACCGCGGGCGGCCGGGTGCTCGGCGTCACCGCCCTCGGGCCGACCATCGCCGACGCACGCCGGCGCGCCTACCGGGCGGTGGACGTCATCGACTGGCCGGGGATGCACCTCAGGTCCGATATCGCCCTGTCCGCCACGGCGGGGCCGGCACCGGACGGGTCCGGCGCACCGACGCCGGCCGCCAAGGAGGAGGTCTCGCAATGATCCCGCGCTACGCACCCCCGGAGATGGCCGAGCTGTTCTCGGACGAGGCCCGGTTCGCCATGTGGCTTCGGGTGGAGCTGCTGGCCACCGACGGCTGGGTCGAGGTGGGTGACGTGCCGGCCGAGGCCGCCGTGGTCTGCCGGTCGAGGGCCCCCCACATCGACGCCGCCTTCGTCGACGCGGTAGCCGAGCGCGAGCGGGTCACCGACCACGACGTCGCCGCCTTCGTCGACGTGGTGCAGGCGGCCATCGGCCAGCCCGAGGGCTCGTGGATCCATTACGGCCTCACCTCCTCCGACGTGGTGGACACCGCGTTGTGCGCCACACTGACCCGCGCCTCGGACCTGCTCATCGAGGCCTGCTCTCGACTGGTGCGGGCGCTGAAGGCCAGGGCCGTGGAGTGCATCGACATCCCGGTGACCGGACGGACGCACGGGATGCACGCCGAGCCGACCACCTTCGGGGCCAAGTTCTCGCTGTGGGCCCTGCAGGCCGACCGCGATCTCCAGCGCCTGCGGGCCGCCCGCCACCGGGTGGCAGTGGGCAAGCTGTCGGGGGCGGTGGGCACCTACTCGAACATCGACCCCCGGGTGGAGGGCCATGTCTGCCACGCGCTGGGCCTCACGCCCACCCCGGCCACCCAGGTGGTGGCCCGCGACCGCCATGCCGAGTACCTGTACGCCTGCGCCTCGGTCGGCGCCACCATCGAGCAGATCGCCACCGAGGTGCGCCACATGGCCCGCAGCGAGCTCGGGGAGGTGGAGGAGCCGTTCAAGCCGGGGCAGAAGGGGAGCTCGGCCATGCCCCACAAGCGCAATCCGATCCTCTCCGAACGGCTGTGCGGCCTGGCCCGCGTCCTGCGCGGCTACCTGGCCTCCGGCCTCGAGGACGTGGCTCTCTGGCACGAGCGCGACATCTCGCACAGCTCGGTGGAGCGGGTGGTGCTCCCCGACGCCAGCATGCTCGCCCTGTACATGCTGCAAAAGACGAAGGGACTGGTCGAAGGGCTGGTGATCCACCCCGAACGGGCCCTGGCCACGCTGACCGAGGGCAGCCACGGACTGGTGTTCAGCCAGTCGGTCCTGCTGGCCCTGGTCAATGGCGGCCTCAGCCGCGACGCGGCCTACCGCATCGTGCAGCGGGACGCCCGGGCCGCCTGGGAGGGGGGTCGCTCCTTCCGCCAGGTGCTCGACGAGGACCCCGAGGTCACCCTGTCGGCCGCCGCCCTCGACGACGCCTTCGACCTCTCCCGCACCCTGCGCCACGTCCACCGGTTCACCGACGCCCTGGAGGACCTTGCACCATGACCTTGCCGTCTGCCGCCCCGTTGACCCTCCTCTCCTCGGGCAAGGTCCGCGAGCTCTACGACGCCGGTCAGGGCAGGCTGCTGATGGTGGCCTCCGACCGGATCTCCGCCTTCGACGTGATCATGGACGAGCCCATCCCCGACAAGGGAAGGGTGCTCACCGCCATGACCGCCTACTGGCTGGAGGAGCTCTCCGACCTGGCCCCCAACCACCTGATCAGCGCGGATACCGCCGAGTTCCCCGAGGGGGCGGCGGCGCTGCCCGGGGGCCTCGAGGAGTTGGCCGGGCGGGCCATGCTGGTCAGGCGGGCCGACATGCTCGACGTCGAGTGCATCGTGCGCGGCTACCTGGCCGGCTCGGCGTACAAGGAGTACCAGCGCACCGGCACCGTCCACGGGATGGCCATGCCGGCGGGCCTCCGCCACGCGGACCGGCTGCCCGAGCCCATCTTCACCCCGTCCACCAAGGCGGTGGAGGGCCACGACCTCAACATCGGCATGGCCGAGGCCGTCGACCTGGTGGGCCGGGAGGCCGCCGAGGCCGCCGCCGAGCTGTGCCTGGCCGCCTACGCCCGGGCCGCGGCCCGGGCCGAAGAGCAGGGGATCGTGATCTGCGACACCAAGTTCGAGCTCGGGTTCATCGACGGGGCGCTGTCCATCTGCGACGAGGTGCTCACCCCCGACTCGTCGCGCTTCTGGCCGGCCGACGACTGTGCCCCGGGCACCAACCCGCCCTCCTTCGACAAGCAGCCCCTGCGCGACTGGCTCGAGGCCCAGCCGTGGGACAAGGAGCCGCCGCCGCCCTCGCTTCCCGACGAGATCGTGTCGGCCACCTCCACCCGGTACGTCGACGCCTACGAGCGGGTCTGCGGACGTTTCCTGCGCGACTGGTACGGTGCGTGACGATGGCCTCCTCGGAACGCTTCTCGGTGCTGGTGGAGGTGCGCCTCCGCGACGGCATCGCCGATCCCCAGGGGGCGACCATCGAACGGGCTCTGCCCGCCCTGGGCCTGTCGGGCGTGTCCGGGGTGCGTGCCGGAAAGGCGTTCTGGTTCGACATCTCCGCGGCGGATGAGACCGACGCGCTGGCCCAGGCCACGGAGGTGGCCGACCGGCTGCTGGCCAACCCGGTCATCGAGGAGTCGTCGGTCACGGTCAACCCGGCGGGAGCCGGGATCTGATGGGCGCCCGGATCGGCGTGGTCATCTTCCCGGGCACCAACTGCGAACACGATTCCATCCTCGCCGTCGAGCGCCTCGGCGCCTCGGCCGACCTGGTGTGGCACGGCGACACGTCGGTCGCCGGGTACGACGCCCTGATCCTCCCGGGCGGGTTCGCCCACGGCGACTACCTCCGGCCGGGGGCCATCGCGCGATTCTCCCCGGTGATGGATGCGGTGGGACGGTTCGCGGCCGACGGTGGGCCGGTAGTGGGCATCTGCAACGGCTTCCAGGTGCTGTGCGAGGCCGGGCTGCTTCCCGGGGCGCTCCAGAAGAACCGGGGCCTGCGGTTCGTGTGCGCCACCGTGGTGATCCGGGTGGAGACCGGGGACTCCGTGCTGACTGCCGGCGTGCCGGTGGGCACCGAGTTGCGCATCCCCATCAACCACTTCGAGGGCAACTACACCTGCGACGCCGACACCCTGGCCGAGCTGCAGTCCGAGGACCGGGTGGTGGTGCGCTACGTGGACAACCCCAACGGCTCGGTCGACGACATCGCCGGGGTGTGCAACCGGGCCCGCAACGTGGTCGGGCTCATGCCCCATCCCGAACGGGCCTCCGACCCCCTGCTGGGCTCGGTCGACGGCAGGGTACTGCTGTCCGCGCTGCTCGCGTCGGCGGCGTCCCCGGTGGGGGCGACACCTGCCTGACGGGGGTCCGGGGGATGGGGCTCGGCGGACCCCGGGGAGACCGGGCCCGGTGGGCTCAGCTTCGGGTGCGGGGGATCTTCGCCTGCTGCAGCACGGAGGCGCTGACGCCCACGGTCCGCCACGCCGAGTAGGAGATGCCCTTGCGCTCGCCGTAGAGGCGGGCCACCTTCACGAAGCTCTTCTCCAGGGCGGCCAGGTCCACTGTGTCCCCACTATGGGACAGCTCGGCCTCGAGCCGCTGCTTCTCCTCGACCAGATGCAGGCGCGAGAGCGGTTCGGCCGTGGGCAGGGCGGCCTCGATGGCGGACAGGCGACGGCGGATCGAGTCCGGTGTCCGCTTGCGGCCCCGGCGGGGTTTGGTCGACTCGAGGGCCTCGAGGTACTGGCGCACGATGCGCCCTTCCTCGCGACCCTTGGCCAATGCCGCTTTGTGGGCGTCGGACATGGAGGTTTTTTTGCGCGATTTCGTCGAAGTAGGGGAAGCCATGGGGAGAGCATCCCAGAGTTCTCCATATGGGGCAAATGGTTTCTCCCGGTTGTCCTGCACGCGCCGATCTCCCCGTGTTGATTTGGATCATCAGGGATCGATCCGGCCCGAGCTCGTCTGAAAAACAGGAGGCGCCTTTTGTCCGCGGCCACGTGCCTGGTGGCGGTCCATTCGCCGGCCCCGTCCGATCCGAGGGCCGGTCATTCGCCTGGGCTGCCCTGACGATCCCGGTCAGTTGCACACGGATACGAGTGTGTACCCGGCCGCTCGGATCCCGCTGATGATCGCCGGAAGGGCTGCCACCGTCTGGGATCGGTCGCCACCACCGTCGTGAAGGACGATGATCGCCCCGGGGTGGAGGGCGGAGAGCACCCGGTTCACGATCACCGCGGTTCCCGGCCTCAGGTAGTCGGAAGGGTCGACATCCCACATGAGTTCGCCCAATGAGCGCTGGGCGAGCTGGGAGAGGACCGACGCGTCGGTGTCGCCGAATGGCGGTCGAACGCACTTCACCGGCTGTCCGGTTACCGAGGTGATCAGGTCGGTGGTCCTGTCCACTTGACCTGGCCATCCGGCGGGACTCAGATGGGTCAGATCGGTGTGGTTCCAGGTGTGGTTGGTCAGGGTCATCCCGTCGGCGGCCTCCTGGGCGAGGACGTTCGGCCAGGTCGCGCCCTGCTCGCCGATGATCTGGAAGGTGGCCGGGACCTGCGCCGCGGTCAGCACCTGCAGGATCTGGGGGGTGTACACCGGTGAGGGCCCGTCGTCGAAGGTCAGGGCCGCCACCTTGGTGCCCTTCGGGTAGAGGTTGCCGGGAATGTCCGACAGGTTGGAGATGACGACGCCGGCCAGGTTCGGCCCTCCGACCCGACCCGGGGGCACGGGCAGCAGCCAAAGCCCCTGCCCGTCCGGGGTGGCCACGATGGCGGCGATCGGGTCGGCGATCGGCTGGCCGCCCATCGACCCCAGGAACGGGGCATCTCCGAAGTTGAAGATCCCCCCGTCGGAGGCCACCATCCAGTAGCCCGTTCCGCTCGGCGTGGCCGCCATCCCGACCACGGGGCGGTTGAGGGGTTGCCCGCCCATCGACCCCAGGAACGGGGCGTCTCCGAAGGCGAAGATCCCCCCGTCGGAGGCCACCAGCCAGTAGCCCTTTCCACTCGGCGTGGCCGCCATCCCCACCACCGGGCGGTTGAGGTGCTGGGCGCCCGTCGAGCCGGCGAACGACGCGTCTCCGAAGGCGAAGATCCCCCCGTCGGAGGCCACCAGCCAGTAGCCCTTTCCGCTCGGCGTGGCCGCCACCCCCACCACCGGGCGGTTGAGGTGCTGGGCGCCGGTCGAGCCGAAGAACGGCGCGTCTCCGAAGGCGAAGATCCCCCCGTCGGAGGCCACCAGCCAGTAGCCCTTTCCGCTCGGCGTGGCCGCCATGGCCACCACTGGTGCGACCAGCCCGGTGGCGGGGGCCGCTCCGTAGCTTCCGGCGGTTCCGATGGCAACGGGCTGGCCGGCCACCACGCCCGTCGAGGCAGCGGCGGAGGTGGCGGGGAGGAGCAACAGGGGGGCGCAGCCGACGACCGCGGCCACGATCACCGCCACGATCACCGCCACCAGGGCCGGGCCGATGCGCCTGTCGCCGGGTCTGGCGTTCCTCATGTCGAACCTCCCGCGGACGGCAAACCTGCACGTCAGGTTCGCCTTCCTCCGCCGGCCGCGATTCAACCACAGACCGCATCGGTCGATACGGACCGGGCGCCGGGTCGGACCGGGCGATCCCCTCCACGCCGGGAGGTCGATGCCCGGACGCGGCCGCAGGCCACACGAGGCGCGTACGCGACGCAGGTACGCTCGGCGCGATGGATGAACGTGGAGAACAAGACCACGGCGGAACGGGCGAGGGGGGCGAGCAGCTCCATCGGGCGTTGGGCCTCACCGATGGCGAGCGCGACGAGGTCGAGGCCATCCTCGGCCGCCCCCCCAACCGCCTCGAGCTTGCCCTGTTCGCAGTCATGTGGAGCGAGCACTGCTCGTACAAGTCGTCGCGGGTCCACCTCAGGCGCCTGCCCACCGAGGGCCCCCACGTGCTGGTCGGGCCCGGCGAGAATGCCGGGGTCATCGATGCCGGTGACGGGATCGCGGTGGCCATCCGAATCGAGAGCCACAACCACCCCTCGGCCATCGAGCCCTACCAGGGGGCGGCCACCGGGGTGGGGGGGATCCTGCGGGACATCTTCACCATGGGGGCCCGGCCCATCGCGGTGATGGACCCGCTGTTCTTCGGCGATCCGCGTGACGCCCGCCAGCAGTGGCTGATCGAAGGGGTGGTGTCCGGCATCTCCGGGTACGGGAACTCGGTGGGCGTGCCCACGGTGGGGGGCGAGCTCACCTTCAACTCCTGTTACGCCCAGAACCCCCTCGTGAACGTGTTGTGCATGGGGGTGCTGCCCACCGAGCGCCTGGTGCTCGGCCAGGCGTCGGGTGTAGGGAACCTGGCGGTGCTGCTCGGCTCCTCCACCGGCCGGGACGGGATCGGGGGGGTAAGCGTGCTGGCGTCCGCCGGGTTCGGGGGGGAGAGCGCAGAGGAGGAGGCGGCCAAGCGGCCCAGTGTCCAGGTCGGCGACCCCTACGAGGAGAAGCGGCTCATCGAGGCCTGTCTGGAGCTGCTCGACGCCAAGCTGGTCGTGGGCATCCAGGACCTGGGCGGCGCCGGCCTGGTGTGCGCCACCTCGGAGACCGCCGCCCGGGGCGGCGTGGGGATGGACGTCGACGTGTCGGCCGTGCCCCGGCGCGAGCCGGGGATGGTCGACTACGAGGTGATGACCTCCGAGAGCCAGGAGCGGATGCTGGCCATCGTCACCCCCGAGGACCTGGCCCGGGTCGAGGACGTGTGCCGCCGGTGGGAGGTGCGCTCGGCGGTGGTGGGCAAGGTGACCGATCCCCCGGCCGACGGCCCCGGGCGGCTCCGGATCCTGGACGGCTTCGACGGGGCCGTGCTGGGCGACGTGCCGGCAGAGGCCCTCAGCGAGGAGGCGCCCCTCTACCACCGGCCGATGACCCGGCCGGCCGACCAGGAGGCCCGTGCCGCAGACGACCCCGGCGCCCTTCCGGCGCCCGTCGACTGTGGCCGGGACGTCCTGGCGCTGCTGTCGGATCCCTCGTGGGTCTACCGGCAGTACGACCACCAGCTCTTCCTCAACACGGCCGAAGGGCCGGGAGGGGATGCCGCCGTCCTCCGCCTGGCTGCGCCGGGCCTGCCCCCTTCGGAGCGGGGCCTGGCCCTCACCACCGACTCCAACCCGACCTGGTGCGCCATCGATCCGCGCGCCGGCACGGCGGCCACGGTGGCCGAGGCCGCACTCAACATCGCCTGCGCCGGGGCCACCCCCAAGGCGGTGGTCAACTGCCTCAACTTCGGCAACCCCGAGCATCCCGAGGTGATGTGGCAGCTGTCCGAGGCCATCGACGGCATGACCGAGGCCTGCCTGGCCCTGGGCCTCCCGGTGATCGGGGGGAACGTCAGCCTCTACAACGAGAGCTTCGGTGTCGACATCGATCCGACCCCGGTCATCGGCGCCCTCGGGCTGATCGAGGTACTGGCCGCCCGCCCTCCCGGGGTGACCCTCGTCGACGGTGGCGCGCTGGTACTGCTCGATGCCAGCGTGGGCGCATCGGGCAGTCGCCGGCATACGCCCTCGCTCGGAGGGTCGCGCTGGGCGACCGAGTGCCGCGGCCACCGCAACGGGACACTGCCGCCGCTGGACCTCGACGGCCACGGGCGCCTGGTCGGGTTCGTCGCTGCCCTGGTCGCCGAGGCCGTGGCCGGTGGAGGCGGGCTGGTGGACGGCATCCACGACGTGTCGGGAGGAGGCCTCGGGGTGACCTTGGCCGAACTTTCGATGCGCTCGGGCGTCGGCCTGCAGGTCAGCGGCATCGGCGACCACCACGAGCTCTTCACCGAGGCGCCGTCCCGCGTGGTGGTGTGCACCACCGAGCGGGCCGAGCTGATCTCCCGCGCCGCCGAGGCCGGTGTCGGGATCCGAGTGCTCGGCACCACCGGAGGGGACCGGATCGTCGTCGACGGACTGGTCGACCTGGGTGTGGCCGAGGCCACCGAGTCGTGGCGAAGCCGGCTCCCGTCGCTCCTCGACGGGCTGGCTCCGGCGTCGACCCTCTGACACCAGCGTCGACCCTCCGGCCGCAGCCGCTGTCCGGCTGGGTCAGCCGCCGGGCCGGCGGGCCTCGAGCTCGGCCAGCACACTGTCGGGCACTTTGAGGTCTCCCTGGCCGGTACCCACCCGGAGGTCGGGCTTGATCGTCCCGTGGTAGTCCGAGCCGCCCGTCGCCACCAGGTCGAATCGCCGGGCCAGGTTGCCCAGCTCCTGGCGCTGGCGGGGGGAGTAGCGGCCGTAGGTGGCCTCGATGCCGGTGAACCCGGCCCCGGCCAGTTCGCCGACCAGGCGGGCCAGTTCGGGCCCCTCGAGCCCCGTGCCGTAGGGGTGGGCGAGGACCGCCACGCCTCCCGATTCCCGGGCCAGCCGGGCGACATCCGGACCGGACAGGCGCGCCTTGGGGACGTAGGCGGGGCGGCCGTTGGCCAGGTAGCGGTCGAAGGCGTCCTCGACCGATGCGGCGGCGCCGACGGCCACCATGGCGGTGGCGAAGTGCGGCCGCCCGACGCCCGACTCGGTGCCGGCTTCGGCCACCGCCATTTCGTAGGTGACGGGCACGCCGAGGGCGGCCAGCCGCTCGGCGAGCGCGAGGTTGCGCTCGTGGCGGTCGATCCGCAGTCGGCCCAGCTCCTCGACGAGCGGGCTCCCGCCGTCCTCCACGAAGTAGACCAGCACGTGCATGCCGCCGACCGCCACCGGGTGGCACGAGATCTCGCACCCGGGGACGAACCTGATCCCGAGCTGTTCGGCCCGGGCGCGGGCGGCACCGATCCCGGCCAGGGAGTCGTGGTCGGTGAGGGCCACGGCACTGCACCCGGCCTCGGCGGCCAGCTCCACGATCCGCTCGGGGGGGTCGGTGCCGTCCGATACGGAGGAGTGGGTGTGGAGGTCGATCATCGCCGGTGACGCTATCGGGCGCACCGGGCATGTGCTCCGCACCCGGGCTCGACGGACATTCGGTCGTCGGCACTAGGATGGCAGTGAGCGGTCCGGGTCCTTGCGGGCTCGCCCGCGCCGACAAGCCCGACGACCCCCGGTGTGTGCGGTGACCAACGGATGATGGAGGCCAAGGAAGCGTGCGGAGTCTTCGGGGTCTATGCCCCGGGGCGATCGGTTGCACATCTGGTCTTCGACGGCCTCTACGCCCTGCAGCACCGGGGCCAGGAGTCGGCCGGCATGGCCGTCAGCGACGGCGACGCCATCACGGTGATGAAGGACATGGGCCTGGTCACCACGGTGTTCGACGAGCGCAAGCTCTCCGGCCTCCGGGGCCACCTGGCCATCGGCCACACCCGGTACTCGACTGCCGGCTCCAGCGACTGGATCCATGCCCAGCCGGTCTTCCGCGGCGTGGGGCGAGCCGGGTTCGCTCTGGGCCACAACGGGAACCTGACCAACACCGCGGAGCTGGGTGAGTCGGCCGGCATGCTCCCCGGGTTGGTCTCCTCGGACAGCGACCTGGTGGCCGAGCTGCTGGGCCAGGCCTTCCCGCCCGACCTCCCCGAACGGACCCGTGCCGAGCACGGTGACGACCTGGAGCGAGCGCTGCGCTCGGTGCTGCCTGCGGTGGAAGGGGCGTTCTCCTTCGTGCTCCTCGACGCGGACCGGCTGATCGGCGTCCGCGACCCCAACGGCTTCCGCCCGTTGTGTCTGGGCCGGCTCGAGGCCACCGACGAGTTCGAGATGGGCTGGGTCCTGGCCTCGGAGTCGCCGGCACTCGACGTGATCGGCGCCACCTTCATCCGTGAGCTCGAGCCCGGCGAGATGGTGGTCATCGACGGCAAGGAGGTGCGCTCCGAGCGTCCCTTCCCGGTCGAGCGCCTCGACCCCAAGCTCTGCATCTTCGAGTTCGTCTACTTCGCCCGGCCCGACACGACCCTCTACGGGAACGAGGTGCACGGCGCCCGCCGGCGAATGGGCCAGCTGCTGGCCACCCAGGCGCCGGTCGCCGGCGACCTGGTGATGGGCGTCCCCGACTCGGGCGTTCCGGCCGCCGAGGGCTATGCGGTGGCCTCGGGGATCCCCTACGGCCAGGGTCTGGTGAAGAACAGGTACATCGGGCGCACCTTCATCGCCCCGACCCAGGCCGAGCGGGCCAACGGGGTGCGCCGCAAGCTCAACCCCCTGCGGGAGAACATCGCCGGCAAGCGGGTCATCGTGGTCGACGACTCGATCGTCCGGGGCACCACCACCCGGGCCATGGTGGTCATGCTGCGGGAGGCCGGGGCCACCGAGGTGCATCTGCGCATCTCCTCGCCGCCGTTCAAGTGGCCCTGCTACTACGGCATCGACACCCCCGACCGCTCCGAGCTGCTGGCGTCGATCAAGACCCCCGAGGAGATCGTCGAGTTCCTCAACGTCGACTCGCTGGAGTACCTGACCATCGAGCACCTGGTGCGGGCCATCGATGCCCCCGGGGCCGGGTTCTGCGACGCCTGCCTCACCGGGAACTACCCGGTGCCGGTGCCGGTGCCCGTCGTCGTCGACATCGCCGCCCGGCCCGCGCTGAGCGGCGCCTCTCGCGGGGCCCAGGGGTGACCGAGCTGGGCTCGGACGCACCACCCCTTCCCCCCGATCACGCTTCCCCCTCCGACCCGGTCACCTACGCGTCGGCCGGCGTCGACATCGATGCCGGCGAGCGAGCGGTCGACCTGATCCGCCCCATGGTGGCGTCCACCCTGCGCCCCGAGGTGCTCGGCGGGTTGGGCGATTTCGGCGGACTGTTCGCGTTAGGCACCGACCGCTACCGGCAACCGGTGCTGGTGGCCTCCACCGACGGGGTGGGCACGAAGGCGGCGTTGGCCCAGGCCCTCGGTCGGCTCGACACCATCGGCATCGACCTGGTGGCCATGTGCGTGGACGACCTGGTCTGCCAGGGTGCCGAACCGCTGTTCGTCCTGGACTACATCTCGACCGGGAGCGTGGAGCCGTCCCAGATGGCCGAGCTGGTGTCGGGCGTGGCCGAAGGGTGCCGCCAGGTGGGTGCCACCCTGCTCGGCGGCGAGATGGCCGAGCACGCCGGGATCATGAAGCCGGGCGAGTTCGACCTGGTGGGGTTCGCGGTCGGGGTGGTCGAGCGCGACGGGATCCTCGGGTCCTCCCGGGTGGGTGCCGGCGATGTGCTGATCGGCCTGCCGTCGCCGGGTCTGCGGTCCAACGGCTACACCCTCGCCCGCCACGTGCTGCTCGAGCGGGCCGGCCTCCCGTTCGACGGCCCGGCCTGGCCGGGTGCGACGACGACGCTGGCCGATGAGCTGATCAGGCCGTCGGTGATCTACACCCCGGCGGTGCGCGCCGCCATTGCCGCCGCCGAGGTCCACGCCGCCGCCCACATCACCGGGGGCGGGTTCGAGGGCAACATCCCCCGTGCCCTGCCCCACGGCATGCGGGCGGTCCTCGAGCGCGGTTCGTGGGAGGTCCCCGCCCTCTTCGGGGAGATCCGGCGCCTGGGCCACGTGTCCGACGAGGAGATGGCCCGGGTGTTCAACCTGGGGTTGGGCATGGTCCTGGTGGTCGGCGCGGCCAGTGCCGGTGATGCACTCGGGGCCCTGGGGGAAGCCGGCCTGGCCCCGGTGATCGTCGGCCGGGTGGAGGAGGGCGAACCCGGCGTCGAGCTGGTCGGCCCAGGCTTCTGGCCCGGCACCGACGGTGGGCCGGACCACCGTCGGTGAGCGGCCCCCTTCCCCCGACCGAATTCGAGCTCCTCCGCACCCATCTGCTCGAGCATTCGGTCAGGCGCGGCGACTTCGTGCTCAAGTCGGGGCGCACCAGCAACTGGTTCATCGACTCGAAGCAGACGGTGTGCCGGCCCGAGGCCATGCTTCTGGTGGCCAACGGGGTGCTCTCGGTCATCCCCGACGATGCCACCGCCATCGGCGGCCTGACCATGGGGGCCGACCCGGTGGCCTTCGTCACCGCCGGGGTGGCGGCAGCATCGGGGCGCATGCTGAAGGCGTTCAGCGTCCGCAAGGAGGCCAAGGACCACGGGGGGGGCGGGCGCATCGCCGGTGCGCTCGACCCCGGTGACCGGGTGGTGGTGACCGAGGACACCGTCACCCGGGGGACCTCGCTGCTCGAGGCCGCCCACGCGGTGGTCGAGGCCGGCGCCGTCCCCGTCCTGCTGGTGGCCATCGTGGACCGGGGCGGAACGGCCGGTGCGCTGGCTGCCGCCGAGGGCCTCCCCTTCCGGGCCCTGTTGACGGCGCCGGACCTGGGGTTCGACTACGAAGGCGCCTGACCGGCACCCCCGGTCACGATCCCGGGCGGGCCTCCGGGTCCTCCGCCGTCCCGCCGCCGGGCACCGAGGCGCCGTCGGCCAGCACCAGGTAGATCTTGCGCCTGGTGTCGGTGAGGATCTCGCCCACCGCCTTGATCTGCTGCTCGCTGCCGGCCCGGCCCACCTGCATGATGGCCGCACCGACCTCGAACATCAGGCCGCGGAGGTCGACCAGTGAGCGGTCCGCACCCCGGGCCGCGTCCTCCCACGGTGCCGGTCCGTCGCCGGCGGCGTCCGCCTCGGCCCGGCCGTCGTCGGTCAGGCTGAACACCCGGCGTCCCTCCGACTTGTCGGCGGTCACCAGCCCCTGGTCCTCGAGGGCCTGAAGGGTCGGGTAGACCGAGCCGGGGCTGGGCCGCCACACCCCGCCGCTCCGCTCGGTGAGCTCCGTGATGATCTGGTAGCCGTGCATCGGCTCCTCTGCCAGCAGGGCGATGATCGCCGCCCGCACGTCGCCGCGCCCCACTTTGGGTCCGCGCCCGAACATCGGGCCGCCGAAACCCGGGCCGAAGCCCCCGTGCCGGCCGAAACCGTCCTGTCGGCCGCGGCCCCTCCCGCGTCCGCTGCCTCGGGATCGGGTGGCGCCGCCGAGGCGGTCGCCTCGACCGGGGGAACCCGAGCCGAACCGGGTGGCTTGTGTGTCGTCGTGTCTCTTGTTTCCGTGCATCAGATGAATCTCCTTGTCTCGTCTGTCGGGATCGGTCGGTCGACCGTCCCATGGCTTGCGAAGCTGTCTATCGAGACTGCTCACGTGCAATCACGATATATCGCAATACTCCCGATGTCAAGGGCTCTCGTCGAGGCGTGGGTATTCCCGCCGCCGCTCGGCCCGCCGGCGTCCGCCGGGCCGGGGGTGCTCAGCCGGCCCGGTAGGCGGCGATGATCGGTTCGAGCTCGCGTGGCGTGGCGCCGTGCAGGATGACCCCGTCGCATCCCAGGGCGAGTTGGCCCCGGATGGCCGCGACGCACTGGTCGGGGGTGCCGGCGGCGCAGTCGGCCAGCCACTCGTCGGGCAGGAGGGTGGCGATGTGCTCCAACTGCGCGGTGGTGGCGTTGGAGTCGATGCCACCGAGGAAGCCGGACACCACGTCGTCGGCACGGAACCGCTCGAGCACGGCGGGGTCCCAACCGTTGGTGCGGACCAACAGGTCGCCGTAGCCCTGGAGGTAGGTGGCCAGCCGACCCACCGACTTCACGAGCCTGGCCTCCTCGGGGATGTGGTCGCCGATGGTGGCGAAGCACGACCACACCCAAGCTGCGTTGGGATCCCTCCCTGCCCGCTCCGCCGCTTCCCTCACCGTGGCGACGCTCCGTCGGGTCGTCTCTTCGGTGAAGAAGGTGTGGAGCACCACCTGGTCGAAGCACCGACCGCCGAGGGCCAACGAGTGGGGGCCGAAGGCCACCAGACCGAGGGGGAGGTACTCGTCGACGGCGGCCAGGTAGAGCACCGGATAGGACCCGGCGGGCCCATCGTGCCCGATGATCGCCTCGCCCCGGAAGAGCCGGCGCATGAGCCCGGCGAAGTCCTCGAGTTGGGCCGTGGTGATCCGGCCGATTCCGTAGGTGTCCTGGATCACCGGGATGCCCCGGCCCAGTCCGAGCACGAAGCGGCCACCGGTGAGGCTCTGCATGGTGCGGGCGATCGCCGCGGTGACCATGGGGTGGCGCGTGTTGTGGTTGGTCGCCGCGGTGACGATGGTCATCGACTCGCTCACCGCGCCGGCCGCGCCGGAGAGGACGGCCGCCTCCTTTTTGTCGAAGCGCTCCGAGATGAAGGCCGAGCCCAGGCCCAGTCGCTCGGCCAGGCGGACCTCGTCGACCAGATCGCGAGACGTGACGGCGTGGCCGGCCAGCGCGTAGAAGCCGAGCTCGGGGAGGGCGGAGGCGGCCTCAGTGGTGATCGGGACGCCAGACGAGGCGGCGGTCACGGGGGGTCCTCGTCGTCGGGCATCGTTGCGAAGCTAGCAACCCCGGATCGAGGGTGCAGGATGTGCCGCCCGCGGTGGAAGAGCCGGGGTCGGCCGTGCCGGGCTTCACCCACGGCCGAGCGGGCCGACCGAACCGAGCGGGACGGTGGCCAGGGCTTCGTAGGTGGGCCCCCCGGGCCCGCGTCTCGACTCGTAGAGCACCACCTCGGTGACGTCGAACCGGGTGGCCACCGGCGTGCCGGCCAGGCCGGCCGGGCCGGCCGTGCGTCCCCTGGTGCGGGCCAGGGTGAGGTGGCCGGCGAAGGCAGGTGGCCCGGCCGGGCCCCACGGGGCCGTGGCCTCGGACACCGCCCGGGCCAGCGCGTCGAGTCCGGCCACCGGAACCTGCAGGACGCGTCCGCCCGGGAACCACGCCGTGGCCGGACCGAGCTGGGCCTCCACTGCTCCGAGGTCGGGGGTGTGGGTGATGCCGGCCAGGGCGGTGGCCACCGCCGCCGGCTCGTCCACCTCACCGAGGAACCGCAGCGTCACGTGCCACTGGTCCGGGCCCGTCCAACGCAGGCCCCGGTCGGCGGCCCGGGGCAGGGAGTCGAGGAGCTCCACGACCCGCGGGGGCGGGTCCACCGCCACGAAGAGGCGCATCCGACCAGTGTGCACGCGTGCCGGGGGTCGCCGGGTCCGCCCGCCGGCGCGCCGTGGCACAGCGGGCCGGCACCTACCTCGAGGGGTACTACGCCGCTGCCGTCCGGAGCATGTCGATGAGCTGGCACAACTTCTTCCTCGGCGCATTCGATCCGGTGGCGACGGTGACCTTGGACAAGTTGCCGGGAGCGTTCTGGGTCCAGGCGCTCTCCGTCCGCGCCTTCGGCGTGCACACCTGGGCCATCGTCCTGCCCCAGGTGGTCGAGGGCGTGCTGCCGGTGCTCGTCCTGTACCGGATCGTCCGCCGACTGTGCGGCCCGGCCGCCGGGCTCCTGGCGGCCATCGTGCTCGCACTGTCGCCGGCGACGGTGGCTCTCGACCGGGGCAACATCTCCGACACCCTGATGGTCCTGTTCCTCCTACTGGCTGCCGACTCGGTGGTCGTCGCGGTGACGGCCGGCCGGTGGTCGAGCACCCTCCTCGCCGGGTTCTGGGTCGGCCTCGCCTTCCAGGCCAAGATGATCGAGGAGTGGATCGTCCTGCCCGCGTTGGGGCTCGTCTACTTGGTCGCTGCGGCCGGGACCTGGTGGCGGAGGCTGGTTCGCATCGCCGCCCTGGGGGCCGTCGCCGCCCTGGTGTCGCTGAGCTGGATGACGGTGGTGACCCTGACCCCCGCCTCGTCGCGCCCGTATGTCGACGGGAGCCAGGACAACTCGCTCTTCCAACAGGTCTGCGTCTACAACGGTGTCGGCCGACTGGACCAGGCGTCCCCCAACCAACTGCTCACCCGCTCCATCGGCATCGACATCCCCCCGTCACCCCCTCCGGCGTGGGACCGGCTGCTCACCGGCGCGTTCGGCCGGGACATCGGATGGCTGATGCCGGCCGCGCTCATCGCGCTCGTGGCCGGCCTGGTCGGGACCCGACGGAACCCGAGGAGCGATCCAACGCGGGCGGGCCTCGTGCTGTGGGGAGCCTGGTTGCTGGCACTGACCGCCACGTTCAGCTTCAGCTCCAGCATCATCTCGTACTACACGGCAGCACTCTCGCCGCCGATCGCCGGCCTCATCGCCTCGGGGTCGGTGCTGGCCTGGAGGTGGCGCCACTCGATGTGGGTGCGCGCCACCGTGGCGGCCACGGTGGTGGTCTCCGTGACCTACGCGGCGTGGCTCCTTGCGGAGACCGGAACGGGCGTGTCGGGATGGCTGGCACCCGGGGTGCTCGCCGTCGGCGCCGTCGCCTGCGTCGGCCTCGTCCTCTCGTGGTGGAACGCCGGGCCCCGCCTCTTCCTCCGGGTGGGCCCGGCGTTCCACCACGGCGGACCTGCTGCCCGGGCTGGAACGGGCGCGGCGGGGAGCGCCCTACCTGATGGCCACCGAGACGTCCGCCCTGGCCGCGCCGCTCATCTTCGTGAGCGGGCAGGAGGTGCTGCCTATCGGGGCTACACCGGCACCATCCCCGAGCCCACGCTGGCCACCCTCGAGTCGATGATCCGCGCCGTCCGGTTCCACCTCGTCCTGCAGTCGCCCTCGGCGACCGACCCGCGGCTGGTCTGGATCGCACACCACTGCCTCTCGGTGCCCCAGCCGACCGGCGTCGACGTCCCCTCCAACACTCGCTATGCCATCTACTACTGCCTGCGCACGTCCTGAGGGCCGAGGACCCCCTCCCGGCCCGGCTGCCGCGTGGGGGGCAGGTGTGTGGCACGGAGACCCGGTCGGCTCGGACGTGGCCAGGTCGACAACGCCCTGACCAGGGACTTCTTCGGTGGTCGGGACCGGCGTCGATCCGGTGACCTCACGCTTTTCAGGCGCGCGCTCTACCAACTGAGCTACCCGACCTCGCCTCGGCGAACCGAGGTGGCGGACCTGACGGGATTTGAACCCGCGACCTCCGGCTTGACAGGCCGGCGTGCACTCCAAACTGCACCACAGGTCCCCAACCAGCAACAATGCGCTGGGGCATACGGCACCCCCAACGGGATTCGAACCCGTGTTACCGCCTTGAAAGGGCGGCGTCCTAGGCCGCTAGACGATGGGGGCTCAAACCCGATCAGGGCTTTTGGAGATTAGCAGAGGGATCACAGTGCCCCTTCGGGCCGACCCTGCTCCGGCAGTTCGGCGGCGAGAACCTCGATGATCAGGTACTGGAGCTCGCCCAAGAACTCGTAGAGGCCGTATTCCGCGGCGGCCAGGTCCTCGGGGCCGGGCGGCACCATGTCCTCGCTGACGTCCAGGCGTGTCCCGAACACCAGCCTTAACGATCCGACCGCCGCCAGCCAGTCGTTGAGCTCCTCCTCGCTCAGGGTGTCCGCATCCGCGGTTGCCGCCAGCACGTCGAGTGCCTTGCGGTGGTGGTTGACCAGCGCCGTGTCGACCAGCTTCCGGTACTCCTGCTCGGCCTGCTCGAACGCCGCTCCGGGATAGGCCGGCGGGAAGAGTCGCCGGGTGATCGGGTCGCGTGCCTCGAGGGCGGCGGGCAGCTGTTGGGCCAGGTTGGCAAGCACGGCCCGGACATTGGGATCGAGTCGGATGGTGTAGCGGCCGTCTCGTCGCCGATGGATGGGGGAGCTCAACTCGACTGTTCCATGGTGGCCCACAGGCCGTGCTCCTGGAGCCGGTAGACATCGAGCTCGGCCCGCTCGCGGGTTCCCGAGGAGACCACCGCCCGCCCCTTGTGGTGGACGTCCAGCATCAGCTTGGTCGCCTTCTCCTTCGAGTAGCCGAAGAGCTTCTGAAAGACGAAGGTGACGAACGACATCAGGTTGATCGGGTCGTTCCACACAATGACCAGCCACGGGGTGTCCGTGCCCGGCGACTCGTCGAGCGACGGGCGCTCGGCCTCCACCGGGGCTGTCTGGGCCTGGCGGGCCCCGTAGGCGGCCGACGGCGCGACCTTCATGCCGGCTCCCGCACCACGCTCGGTTCGTCGTCGAACCAAGCGTCCGCCGCCGCTTCACCGCCGGGACCCACCGCGTCTGCACCGTCGGGCGGGTGCGAGGACAGCGAGTTGTGGAACCAAAGGGCGACCGACCACACCACGGTGGCGCCGACCACGTGGAACCCGACCAGCACCGCCGGGAGGTGGGTGAAGTACTGGGTGTAGCCGATGAGGCCCTGGGCGGCCATGACGGCGAGGACGGTGAGCCCGGCGTTTTGGACGCGTGCCGGAGCGTTGGTGCGCCAGAGCACCCACAGCAGTGCCAGCAGCAGAAGGGCGGTGGCCCACACGATCTCGGCGTGGATGCGGGCCATGTCGCTCAGGGGGAGGGGGATGCGCTTGGCGCCGGGTCCACCGGCATGGGGTCCCGTGCCGGTGGTGGCCGCCCCGGCACTGATGGCGATCGTCAGCAGTACCAGCAGTGCCCGGGTCATCCACAGGGCGCCGCGGGTCACCTGCAGGGTTCCCCGCCCCGGGCCGTGCACGGCCCGGAGGGTGAGGACCACGGCCACGGTTAGGAGGGCGATGCCGATCAGGAAGTGCACCATCACCACATAGGGGTTGAGGTGGCTGTAGACGACGAAGGCCCCGAGCACCGCCTCGCCGATGACCCCGAGGACGAGGCCACCGGACAGCCACCGGAGGTCCCGGCGGGCCGGCCGGCGCAGGAACGAGGCGACGGCGGTGACCCCACAGGCGATGACCAGCACCACCACCACCAACCGATTGCCGAATTCGAGCAGCGGATGCAGGCTCAGCGGTGGCGTGAGATGGTCATGGGAGCAGGTCGGCCAGTCGGGGCAGCCCAGGCCCGAGCCGGACAGCCGGACGGCCGCCCCCGTCGCCACGTTGACCATGATGGTGACCAGCGTGAACCGGCAGAGGAAGAGGAACGGGCGAGGGCCGATACGCAGGGAGGTCACCGTCTCCGTATGGTAACCCCCGATCGATCGGGGGGCCTCCTGGTGGCCGAGGCTGTGCTCGGGCACCGCGTTCGCACTATTGTGCTCGCAATGGCGATTTCGGCAGTGGCCCTTCCGGGCCGTCTCTCCATCGGTTCGCGCCTCGGCGCCTATGTGGCGTTGACCAAGCCGCGGATCATCGAACTGCTGCTGATCACGACCCTGCCCACCATGATCGTGGCCCAGCGGGGCCTGCCCCCGGTGTGGCTCATGCTGGCCACGCTGCTCGGCGGGGCACTGGCCGCCGGCGGCGCGAACGCCATCAACATGTTCGTGGACCGGGACATCGACAAGCTGATGCACCGGACCCGCAAGAGGCCGCTGGTGACCGGGGCAGTGACCCCCCGCAATGCACTGATCTTCGCCGTCAGCCTCGAAGTGGTGGCCTTCGTCGAGCTGTGGGCGTGGGTCAACCTGCTCTCCGCCGTGTTGGCCATCTCGGCCACCCTCTTCTACGTGTTCGTCTACACGCTGTGGCTCAAGCGCACCAGTAGCCAGAACATCGTCATCGGCGGCGCCGCCGGAGCGGTCCCCGTGCTGGTGGGGTGGGCTGCGGTGACCGACAGCCTGTCGTGGACGCCGGTCGTGATGTTCGCCATCATCTTCGTGTGGACGCCGCCCCACTTCTGGGCACTGGCGGTCAAGTACAAAGAGGACTACCAGGCTGCCAATGTCCCCATGCTGCCGGCGGTTGCCTCCTTCAAGCGGACGGCCCAGGAGATCCTGGTCTACAGCGTGATCCTGGTAGGGGTGTCGCTGCTGCTGGCCTGGGTCGCCTCACTGGGCCCGGTCTACGTGGTCTCGGCCAGCGTCCTCGGCCTGGGGTTCATCGGCCTGGCCGTGCGCCTGTGGCGGCGGGCCACCCCAAAGGCGGCGATGCAGCTGTTCAGCTACTCGATCACCTATCTGACCCTGCTCTTCGTATGCATGGCGATCGACATCTTCACCAAGCATTGACCGAGGCCCCCGCCGACACCGTGGCCGCCAACGCCCCGCCCCCCGAGGGCGCCCCGGGGTCGCCGCCGACCCCGCAGACCCCGCCGGCTGCGGTCCGCAGTCCGCCGAGGCGGCTGCGCTCCCTGGCCATCGGCGTGGTCATTGCCGCTGCACTGGCCGCCTTCTTGTTCCTGGTGCTCGGCACCGGCTCGAAGCCCGACTCGAGCTCCGGACCGGTGGTCGGGGTCGGCAGCGTGGCACCGGACTTCACCATTCCCGCGCTCCTCGGCGGGGCGCCGGTCAACCTCGATGCGCTGGGCAAGGACCGCAACCGGCCGGTCGTGCTCAACTTCTTCGCCTCGTGGTGCACCCCCTGCCAGAAGGAGACCCCCCTTCTGGCCCAGACCGCCAAGGCGGAGCAGGCCAAGGGCTCGACCGTCCAGTTCGTCGGGGTAGACGTGGCCGACCAGCCCTCCAACGCCATCCCCTTCGTGCAGCAGTCGGGGATCATCTACCCGGTGGGCGCCGATACCACCCTGCGGGTGACCTCGACCCTCTACGGGCTCGACGGCCAGCCCAACACCTTCTTCATCGACGCGTCCGGGACAGTGGTCGGCCACGTCATCGGTGCGTTGACCCGGCCGCAGCTCGACCAGTGGTTGCACAGGCTGGCCGGGGCCTCCGCGTAGCTCCGGGTCAGGCGTCGGGACGCCTTGCCACCGGCGCCCGACCTACTCCCATCGGAAGGTGAACCCGGCGAGCACGGGCATGGCCACCGCCCAGACCACGAGCACGATCCAGTCCCGGGTGGACACCGGGGTGCCGTTTCCGAGGGCGCCGTGGAGAGCGTCGGCCAGGGCGGATGCCGGCAGCACCTTGGCGATCCCCTCCAACCAGCCCGGGAGCTTGCCCAAGGGGATGAGCATGCCGCCGAGCAGCAGGAGGATCACGAACAGGGCGTTGACCACGGCCAGGTTGACCAGGGGCTTGAGGGTGCCGGCCAAAGCAAGGCCGATGCCGCCGAAGGCGACGGTCCCGAGGACCATGGCGAGGACGGCCGCGCCGACCAGGCCCCCGGCGCCCCCGGGCCCCCCCGGGTTCCACCCGAGGGCGTAGCCCACGGCGACCAGCACCACCGCCTGGAGGAGCTCGACGGCGAGGACGGCGATGATCTTTGCGGTCAGCAGGCGGGGTCGGCCCAGCGGGGTGGAGCCCAGCCGTTTGAGGACGCCGTAGCCACGCTCGAAACCGGTGCCGATGCCGAGGGCGGTCATCGCCGTCGACATGATGGCCAGGGCCAGGATACCCGGCACCAGGAAGTCGACCGGGTGGTCGGTGCCGGTGGGCAGCACGTGCACCGCTGAAAAGAACAGCAGGAACACCACCGGGATGCCCAACGTCAGGAAGACGGTCTCCCCGTTGGTGAAGATCATGGTCACCTCGGCCCGCAACTGGGCCACGAGCGGCCGCATCAGCGCGAGCCCCGGGACCGGCCGCCACGGGAGCCCCGCCCGGCCCGGCCGTCGGGAGCCCCTGGCGCCCCGGAGTCGGCCGCCTCCCGCGAGCCGGTGATGGCCAGATAGGCCTCCTCGAGGGACTGGCCGGTGCGCAGGTCGCCCAGGGCCAGGTCCCGCCCGGCGAGCCAGCCGGCAAGCGTGGCCACCACCGCAGGCGTGGCCGAGCCCGGCGGCGGCTGCAGCCGGTAGAAGCCGGGCCGCTCCTCTTCCAGTGTGGCACCCGCACCGAGGGTGGCGGCCAGGTCGGCGGTGTCGATCAGCGGCTCGGTGGAGAAGCGGATGGAGCCGTCGGCGGTGCCCGAGGCCAGGTCGGCCGGCGTGCCGTCGGCCAGCATCCGCCCGTGGTCGATGATCACCACCCTGTCGGCCAGCCGCTCGGCTTCGGCCAGCTCGTGGGTGGTCAGGATGACGCAGATGCCGCGGTCGCGCAGGTCGGCGATGATGGAGCGCACGGCGATGCGACCCTCTGGGTCCACCCCGGCGGTGGGCTCGTCGAGGAAGAGCACCTCGGGCTTCCCCACCAGGGCCAGGGCCAGGGCCAGGCGCTGTTGCTCGCCCCCCGACAGGCGGCGCCACGGGGTCCGGCGGACGGCGGAGAGGCCGACCAGGTCGAGCAATCGGTCGGGGTCCTCGGCGTCGTCGTAGTAGCTGGCGAAGAGGTGGAGGACCTGTGCGGATCCCAGCATCGGATAGACGCCGCCCTTCTGGAGCATGACGCCGATGCGGGGCACCAGTGCGGCGTGGTCGCGGCGCGGATCGAGGTCGAGGACCCGCACCGAGCCGCTCGACACCGGGCGGTAGCCCTCGAGCGCCTCGACGGTGCTGGTCTTTCCCGCACCGTTGGGACCGAGCAGCGCCACCACCTGGCCGGCATGGCCCTCGAAGGAGAGCCGGTCGACGGCCAGGGTGTCGCCGTAGCGGATCACCACCCCGTCACAGGACACCGCCGGGGTCGACGTCCGTGGCCCACCGCCGGTCGCCGGCCGGCCGGACCCGTTCTCCGGGGCGGGGGTGTCGGTCGGATCGATGGCGTCATCCACGGGAGGTCACGCTACCGTTGTGCCCGTCATGATCGATATTCGCTTGGTGAGAGACGACATCGGTTCGGTGAAGGCCGCCCTCGCCCGGCGGGGGGTGGACCCGGCGGACATCGACCGTCTGGCGGCAATGGACGCCGCCGCCCGTGCCGCCGTGGGCCGGCGGGACGACGCACGGTCCCGGGTGAAGTCCCTCTCCAAGCAGGTGGGCGGGGCCCGCCGGTCGGGCGACGTGGCGGCGGCCGACGACCTCGCCGCCCGCAGCCGGGCCGCCGGTGAGGAGGAACGGTCGCTCAACGTGGTGGCCGAGGCCGCCCAGGAGGACGTGCGCCAGGCCCTCCTCTACCTGCCCAACCTGCCGGCGGCCGACGCCCCTGCCGGCGACGCCCCCGAGGACAACGTGGTCGCTCGGACGTGGCCGGACCTGGCCCCGGAGTACACCGATGCGCAACGGGTGCCCCACTGGGAGATCGGAGCGGAGCTCGGCCTGCTCGACATGGAGCGCGGGGCCAAGCTCTCCGGGTCGATGTTCCCCCTCTACCGCGGCTTCGGCGCCCGGCTCCTGCGCGCCCTCACCTCCTTCGCCCTCGACAGCCATTCCGACGAGTTCGAGGAGGTGCGGCCTCCCACCATGGTCCTCACCGAGACGATGGTGTCGACCGGCCATCTCCCCAAGTTCGAGGAGGACGCCTACCACCTAGAGCGCGACGACCTGTGGGCCATCCCCACCGCCGAGGTGCCGCTGACCTCGATGTGGAGGGGGGACATCCTCGACGAGTCGGACCTGCCCCTGCGGCTCACCGCGGCCACCGCCTGCTTCCGGCGGGAGGCGGGGTCCGCCGGCCGGGACACCCGCGGACTGCTGCGGGTACACGAGTTCGACAAGGTGGAGCTCTTCGCCTACGCCACGCCCGAGCAGGCCCCGGTCCTCCTCGGCAGCATGGTGGCCCGGGCCGAGGGGTTGCTGCACGACCTCGGTCTGCAGTACCGGGTCCTCGACCTGTGTGCCGGCGACCTGGGCAACTCGGCGGCCCGCACGTTCGACCTCGAGGTCTACGCGCCGGGGGTCGACCAGTGGTTGGAGGTCTCCTCGGTCAGCTGGTGCAGCGACTACCAGGCGCGCCGGGCCAACATCCGGTACCGGCCCAGCGCCGGGGGGAGCCCGGCGCTCGTCCACACCCTCAACGGCTCGGCCCTGGCGTGGGCTCGCATCTGGGCGGCCATCGTCGAGACCGGGCGCCGGCCCGACGGGTCGGTCGTCCTGCCCGAGGTGCTGCGCCCCTACCTGCGGGGCGACGCGGTCATCCCCGGTCCTGGCTGACCTGCGGCCCGGGGCGCCCCCCGGTGGCCGGCCTCAGTCGCGGGGTGCGTCGAACCGGTAGCCCACGCCGCGGATGGTGGTGATCAGCTTCGGTGAGGACGGGTCCTCCTCGACGTGGCTGCGTAGCCGCTTGATGTGCACGTCGAGCGTCTTGGTGTCGCCGAAGTAGTCCGACCCCCAGATGCGGTCGATGAGCACGTCGCGGGTCAGGAGGCGGCCGGCGTTCTCCATCAGCAGCGACAGCAGCTCGAACTCCTTGCGGCGCAGGTGCACGTCGTCGCCTCGGATGAAGACCAGGTGCCGATCGGGGTCGACCTGGATCCCGCCTGCCTCGAGGATCCCGGTGGACCCGCGTTCGTCGACCTTCCCGGAACGCTTCTTGGAGGAGTCGCCGCCCTTGTCGTGGCTTCCGGAGGGCGCCGGCTCGCCGGCCGGGGTGCGCCGGAGCACGGCCCGCATCCGGGCCACGAGCTCGCGCAGCCGGTAGGGCTTGGTCACGTAGTCGTCGGCCCCGACCTCGAGGCCCACCACGGTGTCGATCTCGGTCCCCTTGGCGGTGACCATGATGATCGGCACGGTAGACCGGGCCCGGATGGAGCGGCACACGTCGATGCCCGACAGCCGGGGCAGCATCAGGTCGAGGAGGACCAGGTCGGGTTCGACCGACGCGAACAGGCGGAGGGCCTCGTTCCCGTCCCGGGCCACGGTGACGTCGAATCCCTCCCGGGCCAGACCGATCACCAGCGCGTCGATGAAGGACTCGTCGTCCTCCGCCAGCAGGACCTTGGTCTGGGTCGGCTCGGGCTCGACGCGCTTCTTGCTCATGCCGCGTACTCGGGAGGGCTGGGCAAGATCACCGTGAAGGTCGAGCCTTCGCCTTCCCGCGAGTCGACTTCGACCCGACCCTGGTGGTTGCTGGCCACGTGCCGCACGATCGAGAGCCCGAGTCCGGTGCCGCCCGAGTCGCGGCTGCGCCCGTGGTCCACCCGGTAGAAGCGCTCGAAGATGCGCTCGAGGTCGCGGGCGGGGATCCCCACCCCGGTGTCGGTCACCGAGAGGCGGACCTCACCGTCGGACCGGGTGCCGCTCACCCGTACGACGCTTTCCTCGTAGGAGAAGGTCACTGCGTTCTCGAGGAGACTGTGGATCGCCGATACCAGCTGGCGGCGGTCGCCGAGCACGTACACCGGGGGAGCGGGTTCATCGAGCACGATGGTAATCCGGCGCTGCTCTGCGGCGCTCCTGACCCGCTCGACGGCCTCGGCCATCACCAGGTTGACGTAGATGGGCTCGCGCGGCGGCGCCTCCTCCGACTCGATCCGGCTGAGGTCGAGGAGGTCGTCGATGATCCTGCTCACCCGGAAGGACTCGTTGTGGATCCGCGTCGCCAGCCGTCGGGCGACCGCGGGGTCCGGCTCCACGGTAAGGGTCTCGGCCAGCAGGCCCAGGGCACCGATCGGGGTCTTCAGCTCGTGGCTGACGTTGGCCACGAAGTCCCGCCGGATCTCCTCGAGCCGGCGGCGCTCGGACACGTCCTCGATGATGGCGATCACCCCGAGTGGCCTCCGGCCGTCGTCGACCAGTCGGGTCCGCACGGTGAGCGTCTGGCGTGGCGGCCCGTAGAGGTCGAGGGTCCGCTCGGCCGTCCCGTCCTGCCAGGCGTTCTCGAGGAGCTCGGTCACCGCCTGGGCGGCCAGCGCATCGCCGTGCCGGTTGTTCATCAGGTCGGACGCCCTGGCGTTGCGGAAGGCGACCTCGCCGTTCTCGTCGCACACGATGACCCCCTGGGGGAGCGTGTCGAGGGCCCGGCGCAGCCGGATGGCATCCGAGCTGGCCTCGGTGACCGCCTCCGCCGCTTCGCCGGTCACCCGCTCGAGGTGGCTCAGCACCGGTTCCACCCCGCCCTCGTCGGGAGGTTCCACCCCCAACCGGTTGGACAGTGCGGTGAGGCGTTGCTGCAGGCTCCGGCGTCCCGCCCGGCGGCCAAGCCGGGCGGCCACGACGATGGCCACGACAGCCACGGCGCCCAAGACGATGTACCCGATCACGTACGGCTTCACCGCCTAAGCATGACAGGCCTGGCGGGTTGGGTGGATTCTGCATGAGAAGACACAGAAAATCATAAAAAATAAGAAAAAGTATTGAAACGGGGCGCCACACTCCCTACTGTTGGCGCATGATCCTCGAACTCGTCCCCGCCCACCTGCCGGTCACCCACGCGCTGGCCACCCAGCTGCTTCGCGCCCGACCCGGTCCTCTCGGAGCGGCACCGGGTGGGGCATCGGCACGGACCACCGACGTCACGCTCACACCGGACCCCAACGCGCTCCCCGGCGGCCAGGTGCTCCAGAACCTGATGAACGGGTTGGGTGCCTGGGCCCTGGCCCTGTCCCTGGTGGGCCTGTTGATCGGTGCGGCGGCGTGGGCCCTGGGATCCCACGGCCAGAACTACCAGCAGACGTTCGTCGGCCGCCGCGCCGTGCTGATCTCGGGGTTGGCCGCCCTGCTCATCGGGGCGGGGCCGGCCATCGTCAACTTCTTCTTCAACGCCGGACAGGGCGTCCACTGACGTGCTGGTCGCCGTGGCCCTGCCGGTCGTGCCCGGTGCCACGTGCCCCTCGGCCGCCGGTGCACTCGGCGCGGCCGGACTCGGCCCGATCTGCCAGGCAACGTCCGGCGCCACCGGCGCCGTCGCATCCGCGGCCTCGCAGCTGGCCGGTTTCGGTGTCGGCAGTGTTCTCGACGCACTGGGCAGTTGGGTGTCGGCAGGCGCGGTGTGGCTGCTGGCGCAGATCGGCAACGTGCTGGGCTCCACCACCGGCGTCGACCTCGGGGCCTCGTGGTTCACCGCCCACTACGAGACCATGGCCGCGCTGTCCGGCGTGGTCATCGTCCCCCTCCTGTTGCTCGGCATCGTCCAGTCGATCTACCGGCAGGACGCGTCGATGCTGGTGCGCTCGGTACTCCTCAACGTCCCTCTGGCCATCCTGTTGACGGCGGTGGCGGTCGAGCTCGTGCAGCTCGGGTTGGCGGTGACCGACGCCATGAGCGCAGCCGTAGCCCACGGCGCGGGGTTGGACTCTGGCCACTTCATGGCCACGGTGACGTCGGCCCTCACGGGCCCGGCCGCCGCGGGAGAGCCGGGGGTCCCGACCTTCGTGGTCTTCCTCGGCGGCGTCGCCCTGGTCCTCGGTGCGGTGATGGTCTGGGTGGAGCTGCTGATACGCGCCGCCGCTGTCTACGTGGCCGTGCTCTTCCTTCCTCTGGCCCTGGCCTCGCTTGCGTGGCCGACGATCTCCTACTGGTGCCGACGCCTCGTCGACACCCTTGTCGCCCTGGTCCTCGGAAAGTTCGTCATCGTCTCCGTGCTCAGCCTCGCCGCCGGGGCACTTGCCGCCGGCACCGGCTCGTCCCCGAGCGGTGCCGTAGGCACCGACGGGGGAGGAGGATTCGGCGCCGTGCTGGGAGGGGCGGCGCTCCTCCTCCTGGCGGCGTTCGCTCCGTGGGCCCTGTTCCGGCTGCTCCCGTTCCTGGAGGCTGGTGCGGTCGCCCACCTGGACGGTCTCGGCCACCGTGCGCGCCAGAGCGCCTCCGCTCCGGTCCACGGCCTGGCGCAGATCGCCATGCGGTCGAGCGTGGCCGGCTCCCTCGCCGGTGCGGCGGCCGGTTCCTTCGGCACAGGCACAGGCACCGGCGGGGCGGGAGGGGACGGCGGAGCCGGTTCGATGGCCGGGTCCGCCACCGGCCCGGTCGGCCCGGGTGACGGCGGACCGGGGCCCGACATGGGGCCGTCGTCGGTCCGGTCGAGCGGCGTGGGCACGATGGCGCCGCCGGGCCACGGCATCCCGATGTGGAGCGTCCATCCTGGTGCGACCGCGGCGGCGCGCAGCGGGCTGGGCGATGGGTTGGGCGACGGAACGGGCGGTTCGGCGGGCGCGGTGCCGCCTGCTCCGGCGTCCGCCGCCGAGGGCCTGACCCCGTTGCCCAGGCAGACCGGAGCCTTGCGGTCCGATGCCATCGGTCGGGACGACCTCGGGATCCGGCTGGTCGCAGCACCGACCGCACCGGGGCCCGACGGCGGCGCGGCCGCCCATGATCCGGGCGGCCGCCATGGGCTCTGAACGCGGCGAACGGGTGCGGTACCGCTTCTCCCCCCTGGAGCAACGGGGGGTGATCGCCGGCTGGCGCGGAGGCCAGATCGCCTCGGTCGCCGCGGGTCTGGTGATCGGGGTGCTCGTCCTCCGGTGGCGACCGTCCGTGGGTGGGGTGGCGCTCGCCGTTGCGGGAGTGGCGGCCGGGGTGGCACTGGCGTTCTGGCCCATCGCCGGGAGGACCGGAGAGCAGTGGCTACCGCTGGTGTTCCGGTGGCTGTGGGCGACGTCCACCGGCTCCCTCCGGCAGCTGTCCCCCGCTCCCCGGCGCGGCCATGTGGCAACGGAGGAACCGCCCGGGTCCGGCGCCGGCCCGGTCGGTTGGCGCCCGGCGCCGGACGCCCGGCGTGTCGGTGGCCACCGGACGGTCTTCGATGGGCTGCGGGTGGTCGGCGTGCCGTTCGCCTCCGACCCAATGGCCGTGGAGGCGGGCGTCGTCGTCGACCGGCCCTGCCGCACCGCCACGGCGGTGCTGGCGGTGCGCGGTCACAACTTCGCGCTGCTCGGCCCTGGCGACCAGGACGCGCGGATCGCGTCGTGGGCGCGGGTCCTGTCGACCATGGCACGCGAGGGCTCCGAGGTGCACCGGCTCCAGTGGATCGAATCGTGCCTCCCCGACGACGGCGGCGCGGTGCTGTCGCACTGGGCCGATCATGCCGTGCTCGGCGCCGAGTCACGTGCGGGACGCTCCTATCGGGCGCTGGTCGATGAGGCGGGGCCGGTCACCCGGCGCCACCGGGTCCTGCTCGGCATCTCCATCCACACCGCCCGCTCGGCCCGCTCGATCCGCGCCTCCGGCGGCGGACTGGAGGGGACAGGGTCCGTGCTGACCCGCGAGATCGCCTCCCTGCACCGGGCGCTGGAAGGGGCGGACGTCACCGTGGACGGCGTGCTCGGCCCGGGGGCGCTGGGGCGGGTGATCAGCCAGGCATCGACTCCGATGTCGGACGTCCGGGGCACGGGCCCCCCGGACGACCGGGGCCCCGGCAGGCCGGCGGGTGCTCCCGAACATCCGAGCAGCTGGCCCTGGCCGATGGCGGTGGAGCCCCTGTGGGAAGCGGTCCACACCGATGCCACCTGGCATGCCACCTACTGGATCGCCGAATGGCCCCGCGTGGAGGTGACCCCCGACTTTCTCGGGCCGCTGTTCTTCTCGCCGCTGCGCCGCTCGATCGTCCTGACCATGGAGCCGGTGAGCCCGAGCCGAGCCGCCCGCCAGGTGGCCCAGGCCCGGACCGCGGACCTGGCCGACGGAGAGCTGCGACGGCGGGGTGGGTTCCTGGTCACCGCCCGCCACGCCCGCGAGCAACGGAGTGTCGAGGAGCGTGACGTGGAACTGGCCGACGGCCATGCGCAGTACCGCTTCTCCGGGTACGTGACGGTGACCGCCGGGACGCTCGAGGAGTTGCAGGACGCCCGGGCCGCGCTGGAGCAGGTCGCGGGCCAGGCGCGCCTCGAGCTCCGCCTGCTCTACGGAGAGCAGGACGTGGCTTTTGCCTGTTCGCTCCCGATCGGGCGAGGGCTCTCGTGAGCATCCTCGTGACCCGACGGTCGCCGGCAGTGCCCGCCCATGTGGCCACGACCCGTCATCTGTGTGCTGCCTATCCTTTGGTGAGCGAGGCGGGCCTCGGTCACGAGGGAGTGCTGATCGGACGGGACCTGCTCGGGGGCTCGTTCGTCTACGACCCGTTCGCCCTCTATCGACAGGGTGTGGTCACCAATCCGAACACGGTGGTGTTCGGTCAGATCGGACGGGGTAAGAGCTCCTTCGTCAAGACCTATCTCTGGCGCCAGGCGGTGTTCGGCCGCCACGCGTGGGTGGTCGATCCCAAAGGAGAGTACGGGCCGCTCGCCGAGGCGTGGGGAGCGGCCCCGGTCGCCCTCCGCCCGGGCGGCACCATCCGTCTCAATCCCCTCGACACTGCGGACGCCGTGTCCGCCGGCGCGCCCGACACGGTTGACGACGCCGACCGCCGGAGGGCGGTCCTCACGGCCTCGCTCGCCGTGGCCTGCCTCGGGCGCGAGCTGCTGCCCAGGGAGCGTGCCGCCATCGACGTCGCCCTCGGCGAGGCATCCGTCCGGGCGGGCGCGGCGCGGATGCGCGCGCCCACGCTCCCCCAGGTGGTCGAGGCGTTGCTCGATCCCGGGGTCGAGGCGTCCCGGGCACTGCGGACCACCCGGTCCGTTCTCCTGGAGGACGGCCGTGACGTGGCTCTCGAGCTCCGCCGCCTGGTGCACGGTGATCTCTGCGGCATGTTCGACGGGCCGACGAGCGACGGGCTGCGCCTCGACGGGCCACTGGTGGTGCTCGACCTGTCCGCCGTCTACCATTCGCCCGCGCTCGGCGTCCTGATGGCCTGCGCTGCGGCGTGGTTGCAGAGCGCGGTGCGGTCCCATCACAGCAACCGGATCATCCTGGTGGTGGACGAGGCGTGGGCGATCCTGAGGAACCTGGGGGTGGCCCGGTGGCTCCAGACCTCCTGGAAGCTGTCGCGGGCCCACGGGGTGGCGAACATGGCAGTGCTGCACCGCCTGTCCGACCTCCGCTCGGTGGGCACCGTGGGCTCCGAGCAGGTCAACCTGGCCGAGGGGCTGCTCGCCGACTCGGAGACCCGCGTGGTCTACGCCCAGTCGCCGGGCGAGGTGGCCCACACCGGGGAGCTGCTGGGGCTGACCGACACCGAGGCGGAGCTGGTCAGCCAGCTCCGGAGAGGAGTGGCCCTGTGGAAGGTCGGTCGACGCTCGTTCCTCGTCGAGCACAGGGTGGCTTCGGGCGAGCAGTGGCTCACCGACACCGACCAGGCCATGGCCGAATCGACCCGCGCCGGTCCTGTCGGGCCGGCCCGCACCGAAGCCGCCGAGGTGGCCCGCACCAGTTCTGCCGGGCTGCCGGGCATGGAGGGGGCAGCGGCGTCATGATGGCGGCGTCGGTGACGGCCACAGCCATGGGGCTGGCCGCCCTGGCCGGCGTCGGCCTGTCGGCCCCGGACCGAGTGGGCCCGGGCCGCGCCCGGCACGGCCCCCTGATTGGCACACGGCGCCCGCACCTGGCTCCTCCCGGGCTCCGTGCGCGAGGGGATCGGGCGAGGAGCGAAGCACGCTGGGCCAGAGCCGGTGACGTCCGATCACTGATCGTCCCGGCAGCCGGCCGATCTCGGCCGTTGCCGGGCAACCGGCTGGTGCTCGGGCACATGGGGAGGCACCTGCTGGCGTGCGAGCCGGCCCAGTCGGTGATCGTCTTCGGCCCCAGCCAGTCGCACAAGACGAGCGGTTTCGCCGTCCCGGCCATCCTCGGGTGGGAGGGGCCCGTCGTTGCTGCCAGCATCAAGACCGATCTGATCGAGCACTCCCTCGAGCACCGGAGGTCCCGTGGCTCGGTGCTGGTCTTCGACCCGTCCGGTTCGACCGGCATGGCGTCTGCGGCCTGGTCCCCGTTGCGGAACGCACGTACCTGGCCGGGGGCGCGGCGCAGCGCCGCCGGCCTGACCGAGGTGGCGAAGACCTCGGTGGGCACCATGAGCGACGGCGACTTCTGGTACGCCACGGCGGCCAGGATGCTCGCCCCGCTGCTCTTCGCCGCCGCCTACGGGCGGCATGACATGTCCGATGTGGTGCGCTGGGTGGACACCCGTGAGGAGGGCGAGGTACTCGACCTGCTCGGCGCGGCCGGCGTGTCCGAGGCCGTGGACGCCGCCCGGTCCACGTTCGCCAAGGAGGAGCGGCAGCGCAGCTCGATCTACACCACGGTCGAGACGATCCTCGAGCCGTTCGCCGACGGTGCGAGTGCGCCGGCCGGCAGCGTTGCGGTCCCTCCCGTCGACCCGGCGCTCCTGGTGGAGGGGCCCAACACGTTGTACCTGTGCGCCCCGGCCCACGATCAGAGGCGGTTGGCGCCCCTCTTCGTGTCGGTGGTGCGCGAGGTGCTCGAGCACGCCTACGACCGGGTCACCCGCACCGGGCGCCCTCTCGACCCTCCGTTGCTGGTGGTGTTGGACGAGGCGGCCAACATCGCTCCCCTGTCCGACCTCGACGCACTGGCCTCCACCGCCGCCGGGCACGGCGTGCAGTTGGTGACCGTCTGGCACGATCTGGCCCAGATCAGCGCGCGGTACGGTCCCCGAGCCACCACCGTGGTCAACAACCACCGGGCCAAGCTCTTCCTCTCGGGCATCTCCGATCCGTCCACCCTGGACTACGCCAGCCATCTGGTCGGAGAGGAGGAGGTGCTGCTGCCGTCCACGACCCACGGGGGCCGGGGTGGTGCGAGCACCACCCGCTCGCCCTCGACGCGACGGTTGGCGCCGCCCGACGCGCTGCGTCGGATCGCACCGGGGGAAGGCGTCCTCGTCTACGGGGATCTCCCGCCTGCCCGCCTGCGCCTGCGCACCTGGTTCGACGACCCGTGGTTGCTGGCCAGGGCAGGGCCACCCGGAGGCGCTTCACGGTGAACGCCATGTGCGTCAGCGAAGCCGGGCCGGTGACGGTCGTGGCCGCCACCGCCATCGTTGCGAAATGCCGCACCGGTGGCACGTCTCCGATCGCCGTTGCTTCGCCCAACCGGGCAACGCGAGACTGAGGTCGTGTCGTCAGAATCTGCTCCTGAGCACTCCGACGTGGTGGTGTTCTGCGAGGGCTCCCTTTCGATCGAGCGGATTCGGTCGCGGTTCCCGTCGATCGCGGTCGTCGACATCTCCGAGGGCGTACCTCCTGGCATGCGCGGCGACGTGCTGTTCGGGGGGTGGGGCCCCCGTTCGGTCGAGGCCATGGCCACTGGTGTGCACTGGGTGCAGATGGCGGGTACGGGCATCGACGGGGCGCTTCCCGAGGTGAGGGCCGCTGCGGTGCTCACCTCGGCTCGCGGGGCGAGCGCCGTGGCGATCAGCGAGTACGTGATCGCCACCATGGGTGCGTTCGCCCGCAACTTCCCTCAGAACTGGCTTCGAGAGGCACCCGAGATCTGGAACTACCAGCCGGCCGGCACGTTGGCGGGGTCAACGCTCGGCCTGTTCGGTTTCGGGGGGATCGCACAGCGGGTGGCTCGCATCGCCTTGGCCATGGACATGTCCGTCGTCGCCCTGCGCCGCAGCGCGGTGCCGAGCCCCATCGATGGCGTCGAGATGGTCCGCTCACTTTCCGATCTGGTGTCGGTGGTCGACCACTTGGTGTTGGCCGCCCCGGCCACCGACCTCACCCGCCATGTGATCGACGCCGACAGCTTGGCCTCGATGCGGCCGGGGGTCCACCTGGTCAACATCGCCCGGGGGGCCCTGGTGGACCAAGAAGCCCTGCGCAAAGCGCTCGACGACGGAACGGTCGCCCGTGCGTCGCTGGACGTGACCGACCCCGAGCCCCTGCCCGCCGGCCACTGGCTCTTCGACCACCCCAAGGTGTTTCTCACGCCACACGCCTCGTGGGTCGGACCACCCTTCCTCGAGAAGGCCACTGACATGTTCTGTGACAATCTCGAGCGGTACCTCGTGGGGCAGCCGTTGCAGGGGGTGGTGGGCGGCGAAGGCTACTGAGCGAGGGTGTCCCCCTCCGATGACCCTGCCGGCACCCCGGCCCGGTTCGGAGCCCAAGCCCGACTCAGCGGGACATCACGACTTTGAGCGCGCCGGTGTCGGCTACTCGTGCAAACACGTCGTAGGCCTCGACCATCTCGTGGAGGTCGAAGTGGTGGCTGACGAATTGGGTCGAATCGATCTGGCGTGCGGTCACCAGACGCAGGAGGGTGGGCGTCGAGTACGTATCCACGAGACCAGTGGTGATGGTCACGTCGCGGATCCACAGCGTCTCGAGATGCAGGGTGGCGGGACCCGTGGACACCGATATTGGCTACATGCCCACCGGCCCGCACGAGCTCGGTGCACAGCTCGAAGGTTCCGGGGACGCCGACCACTTCGATGGCCACGTCTGCACCGAGCCCGTCGGTGAGCGCCCGCACGGCAGCGACTGCGTCCTCGTGTCCGTTGTTGACCACTACGTCGGCCCCGAAGCGCTTGGCGGCCTCGAGGCGCCCATCGGCGAGGTCGATCGCCACCACGTGGCTCGGTGAGAAGAGCTTGGCGCCGAGGATGACCGCCAGGCCGATGGGACCGGCACCGACCACGGCCACCGTGTCACCGGGTTGTACCCTGCCGTTCAGGATCCCGACCTCGTATGCGGTGGGGAGGATGTCCGCGAGCATGAGGATCTCCCCGTCGCTCGCTCCCTCGGGCACGGGGTAGGTGGAGGTGTCGGCGAAGGGGACCCGGACGATCTCCGCCTGGGTGCCGTCGATGAGGTGCCCGAGGATCCACCCGCCGCCACGGAGGCACTGGCCATAGCGACCCTCCCGGCAGAAGCGGCAACGCCCACAGGACGAGATACACGAAACGAGCACCCGGTCGCCGGGGGCGAGGGTCTTGACCCCGGCTCCGACCTCGAGGACCGTACCGACGGCCTCGTGGCCCAGGATCCGGCCGACGGTGACCTCGGGGACGTCACCTTTCAAGATATGCAGGTCCGACCTGCAGATGGTGGTGGCATCGACTCGGACGATGGCGTCGGTGTCGTCGCTGACAGTGGGGTCGGGCACGTCCTTCCACGTCTTCGAGCCGGGCCCTTCGTAGACAAGTGCCTTCATCGCATGGTCCTCCCGGTAACGGCCCGAGATTCCCAGGATGCACGCGGTGAGCAGCGTCCGCAAGAGCCAACGGTCACAGCGATCGAGCGGTCGGTGCCGGATCCGCAGGGACACCATCCCGGTAGCGAACGGTACGGTGCCGCACCGCGGGCACCCGGCGTCCACCCAACAATTCTCCCGTCAGATTGAGCGGGTCGGCACCGGCCACCGCCACCTCGGCCCCCCGCCCGGCATCACGGCGCACGTCGGCCAACAGCGACGCCGCTTCCGGTGAGGCGTACTGCTCACCGGAGGCGCCCGCCACGAAGCGTCCGCCCAGTACCTGGCCGCGGGCCTCGAGCCGGCGAAGGGCGCGGACCACATCGCGCCAGGGGATGCGGTACGACTCGTGCGACCACAGATCCCAGGCGACGACCCCCCAGCGGGCCAGAAGCTGCCACGCCACGGCCTCGGCCAATTCCTCGACGGGCGGCCCACTCCGCGAACCAGTGCCGGTGACGTCGGGCTCGGGCAGGAGCGACCAGCGACCTTCGCCGATTCCGCTCCCCATCATTGCTCGCTGGCGACCGAGAGCGGCCCGTCGAGCGGTACCCCGGCGAGCTCCGGATCGCCGGCGGACGCGGGTCGAGAGCAGGGAGCGCACGCCCGAGAAGGCATCCGCCGTGACGATGCCACGGGCGACCAGGTCCCACAGGCCCTCATCGATCTCGGCGCCCAGGCGCCCCGAGGCCGACGCCAGTTCGGAGCGAAAGCAGGCACCCCGCGCCCGCAGCGCGGCAAGGATGTCCGCCGACGCGCCTGTGGACGGCTCGATCAGACCGTTGTCCGCGCGCACGGCAGCCAGCATCCAGGCCAGGTCCTGACGAGCCACGAGGGCCAGTGGCGTGGCCGGCGACGGCGTCGACGAACCCCGTCGGACTCGGGTCGGCCCTGCAGGGCCCTCGCCATCCGGGGAGCCAGGTTCGGGGCGCGGGGTCAGGCGGCCCCATGCCACCTCGCCTGCCAGGCACAGCTCGTCGAGCCAGTGCGGGTCGTACCCCGCCACGCGGGCCGGCAGGACATGACGCTCCCACTCGCCCGCCGCTACCTCGAAGCCCTGGAGCTGCTCGATGACCGACAGCAGCCCGGCACGCCCTTCGGCCTGGGTTCCCGCGGCAACGTGTTGCCAGCAGGCCAGAAACCGCACGTAGTCGGCGATGGTGGCCGGCTCCACATGCCGGCGCCGACGGCCCCGGCTGGCCGCGTGCAGGCGCACCAGCAAGTGACGGGCGCACCACCGACCGTCGGGCAGCACGATGGCCGAGCCGGTCGCCTCCAGGCGCGCCAGGCCCGTGCGGGCCCGGGCCACGGTCACCGGTGCACCCCGGACGGAGCCCGTGGGGAGCGGCTCATGGGCCACCAGCTGGCCGACCGTCACCGGACCTGCCACTTCGAGATGGCCGCCCACGCACTCGGCCAGCGCCTCGTCGCCCGCGGCCATCGGGTCGGTCATGGACCGGTCCAGAGCTTCAGCCATGGCCAGGCGCTCGGTCGGTGCCCAACAGCCGGCCACCAGGCTCGCACGACCATCCATCTGCAGCTGCTCGAACCAGTGCTGCCACGCAGGCACCGGACGGCAAAGGACCAGCGAGAGAAGGAGATCGTGTAGCTCGTCGGGATCGCGTGGCCGGGGGCGCACCTGGTCGAGCACCTCGGCCGCGGCAGTGTCATCGATCGGGCCGAGCTCCGACGCGGCGACGGGCAGGCCGGCGGGACCGAGTGGGCCCATGCCGCGCTGGACTGCCACCGCTCGCGTCCGGCGCTCCTCCAGCGGCGCCCCGTCGAGGAAGGTGAAGGGGCGTCCGGTCAGGATGCCGTGGGAGAGAGGGGACGGTTCCGCCGATTCGACGAAGTGCACCCCGACGCGTCCAGCCTCCACGTCCTCGAGCAGTGCGACCAGACCGGCGGCGTCGAGCGGCTCGGTCAGGCAGTCCACCACCGTCTGTCGCACGAGCACGTGGTCAGGGACCGGGACCGGGCCGGGGGCGGCGTTCTCCTGGCAGGCGGCCAACGCCGGCCACGTGGCGGCCAGGAGGTCGTCGGCCTCCATGCGCTGGAGATGGATCGGGCGGCGCTGCCCGCCCCGGGAGCGGGGGATCACCAGTGCCCGGTTGAGGTTCCAGCGCCAACGTGCGGCCAGCATCGGATGAGGGAGCACCGCCTGGGTCAGGACGTCGGTGGCGGTGCGGCTCGGCAGCATCTTGGGTACCTGGGACAAGGGAAAGCTGTGCTGGGGCCCGAGGGAGAGCACGACGGTATCGTCGTCGGCGGCCGCCTGGAGCTCGAAGTCGAAGGACACGCAGAAGCGCTTACGCAGGGCCAGCCCGAGCGCCCTGTTGATGCGGCCACCGTAGGGCGCGTGGATGATGAGCTGGGTACCCTCGCTGTCGTCGAAGACCCGCTCGATGACGATGCGGTCCCGGGTGGGGAGCGCCCCGAGCGCAGCCAGCCCGGCACCGAGGTAGGCCACCACCTGGTCGGCCACCTCCGCAGAGACGCCGGCCCTGCGACGGACGGCCCGCCTCGCCTCCTCGCCGTCGCCCGCGGCCAGCAGCGGCTCGAGGTCGGCCCGTAGGGAGCCCACCTCCTCGGAGAGCTCCGCCGTGCGCGCCGGCGCCTCACCCAGCCAGAAGGGAATGGTGGGAGGCAGATCGCCGGCGTCGACGACGCGCACCGTTCCGGTCTCCACCTTCTTCACCCGCCACGAGTGGGTGCCCAACAAGAAGATGTCCCCGGCCGTGGCTTCGACGGCGAAGTCCTCGTGCACCGAGCCCACGGTGACGCCGTCGGGGTCGAGCACGACCCGGTAGTCGCCCGTCTCGGGGATGGCCCCGCCGCTGGTGAGGGCGGCCAGTCGCGCCCCGCGTCGGGCCCGCAGACGTCCGTTCACTGCATCGTGGTGGAGATGGGCTCCCCGCCGGCCCCTTCCTGTCTGGATCCCCCACGAGACCAGTTCCACCACCTCGTCGAAGGTCTCGCGGGAGAGCTCGGCGTAAGGTGCGGCTCGCCGCACCAGTTCGTAGAGGTGGTCCACCTCCCACTCCTCGGCGGCAGCGACCTCGGCCACCAGTTGCTGGGCGAGCACGTCGAGCGGGGCCACCGGAGGCTGCAGCGCATCGAGGCGGCCGGCACGGACCCCCGCCAGCAATGCCGTGCATTCGACCAGTTCGTCGCGCGTGAGCGGGTAGAGGCGCCCGGCCGGCGTGCCCTCCAGCTGGTGGTTTGCCCGCCCCACCCGCTGGAGGAACGTCCCGATCGCTCGGGGCGAGCCGATCTGGCACACCAGCTCCACGGGGCCGACGTCGATCCCCAGTTCGAGGGAGGCCGTAGCCACCAGTGCCCGAAGGTCGCCCGCCCGCAGGCGCTGCTCGACGATTCGCCGACGGGCGGTCGAGAGACTGCCGTGGTGGGCCGCCACCTGCAGTGCCGCGTCGATGGGGTCGGCGGCCCGCCCGGTGGCATCCGCAGTGGCGGCGTCGCCGTCGGAGGGGGACCCGAGGCGCCTGGCCAGCTGATGGGCGACGCGCTCGGCCATCTTGCGCGTGTTGACGAAGACGAGCGTCGTGCGGTGCTCGAGGACGTGGGCGGCGATGAGGTCGAGCACGTCGGAAAGCTGTGAGCTGCTGGTGACTGCTTCGAGTTCGCTGTCCGGAAGTTCGATGGCCACGTCGAGATCGCGCCGGTGGCCGCAGTCCACGATGGCGGTGGGGGGCCGGGACGGGTCCGATCCCGAGAGGAGGCGGGCCACCACCTCGAGGGGGCGCTGGGTGGCCGACAATCCGATGCGTTGGAGCCGGCCGCCATGTGCCGATACCAGCTGGTCGAGCCGCTCGAGGGTCAGGGCGAGATGCGCCCCCCGCTTGTCGCGGGCGAGCGTGTGCACCTCGTCGATGATGACGGTGTGCACTCCCCGCAGGATCGACCTCGATGATGCCGCCGTGAGCAGGAGGTACAGGGACTCCGGTGTGGTCACCAGCAGATCGGGAGGCGATCGGCGCATGGCCGCCCGTTCAGCCGCCGGGGTATCGCCGGTACGCACCGCCACCGACAGCTTCGGGGCGGTGAGACCCAGGCGGGCAGCTTCGTCAGCGATGCCGGCCAGCGGCAGCTGCAGGTTCTGGTGGACATCGGTGGCCAGTGCCCGGAGTGGCGAGACGTAGACGACCCCAGGCCCCCCGGGGGCGACATCCGGAGGTGCCGTTCCATCGGCATGGGCACGGTAGGCGGCATCGATCGCCACCAGAAACCCTGTCAGTGTCTTGCCTGTGCCCGTCGGAGAGGCGACCAGCACATCCTCTCCCGTGATGATGCGCGGCCATCCAGAGCGCTGCGGTTCGGTCGGCCCCGACGGGAAGCGGCGGTGGAACCAACTGGCGACGGCGGGATGGAACGTGCGCAGGATCGAGTCCTCAGGCAGGTCGCTGAGGCCTTCCAGTGTGGCGGCTGCGGCCAGCGACGGCTGCAGCCGCCCTCCGCCGGGCGCGACAAGACCGCGCAGTAGGGGCTCCGGTTCGGCCCTGTCGGCTTGGGTAGGCGTGACCACTTCTGTATTCCACCCTATGGGTGTGTGACGGACGGCGCGTCCGTCGTCGCCGGGGGCCAGCCGGTGCCGGTGTGAGGAACGTGTTCGGGTCTGACTGCCCGGGGCCGGCCGCGCTCAACCGAGGGCCAGGGACAGTGGATTGTGAGTCATGACGCTCGGTCAGGTCTCTGCGACCTTGAGCTTGGCACTCCACTTCTCTTCCACGTTGCCGATGCGCCAGATGGCCAGTGCGACAACCCAGGTGAGGATGAACATACCCACGATCACGAAGCCTGCCGTGTTGATGTTGAACCCGGCCATGTCGTCCCAGAAATGGCCGTGGAGGTGGAGCTCCATCGGCAGCAGGCCGAGGACCTCGACGGTGCCGATGAAGAAGCAGATCGCCACGGAAAGCCCAGTGATGGCCAGGTTGTAATAGACCTTGCGGACCGGATTGAAGAACGCCCACCCGTAGGCGACGTTCATGAAGCAGCCATCCAGGGTGTCCATGAGGGACATCCCGGCAGTGAACAGGATGGGTAGGCACATGATCGAGTACCAGGGCAAGGACTGAGTAGCGAGTAGGGCGGTGGTGGCGAGCAGGGCGACCTCGGTTGCGGTGTCGAAGCCCATGCCGAACACCACCCCCACCGGGTACAACTGCCACTCCTTGGTGATCGACTTCATCCACTTGCCGAAGAACCGGTACATCAGTCCCCGGTTCTCCAGTTGCCGCTCCAGTTCCTCCTCGTCGTAGGTTCCTTTCCGCATGGTCCGGAACACCTTGATGATCCCGGCCAGGATGACGATGTTGAGCAGGGCGATCAGGTAGAGAAACGAGGCTGACACGATGGTGCCGAAGACGCCCCCGAACTGCTCGAGGCCGGAGTTGGTGTTGGAGACCGCCCCGTAGACCGCCTTTTCGGCGATCACGATGCCCACCCCGATGGCGATGACGATGGTCGAATGCCCCAGCGAGAAGAAGTAGCCGACGCTGAGGGGCTTCTTCGCTCCCTCCACCCCCCGCCGCTCGTTCATGAGCTTGCGGGTGGTGTTGTCGATGGCCGAGATGTGATCGGCGTCGAAAGCGTGACGGAGGCCCAACGTGTAGGCGAGGACGCTGACCCCGATCCCGAGACCCTTGTAGTGGCCGGGCACCACGAAGGCGATGAACACGCCGAATCCGATGACGTGGAGAAGCAGGATGGAGGCCATCATCAACTTGACATGCCGCCACTCTGCAGGATTGAGCGCACGATGGAGTTGCTTCAGGCGACCGACAGGCGGGGCAACCTCCGTCATGGTCATCGTGACGTTTCTCCTCGGGGGTGTGTTCGACCGCCCAGAGATCGGGGCCGGTGCGTTCGATGCGTATCCTACCCAGTTGCAGAGTCTTCGCAACAAGTAGGAGGCTCCGATGACAATTCGGCGTATATCCTGGAGGTATGTCGAAACAGCTCGCTCCGCCGGACGCCAGAGGTGAGCCGCCCAGCACCGTGGAGGAGGTCTTCGCACTGCTGCGAGCGCAAGGCGGGCGGGCCACACCACCTCGGAGGATCCTCCTCGAGATCCTCTTCGACACCGATCGCCATCTCACGGCCGAGGAGCTGGCCACGGCGGTCCAGAAGCGATCACCTGACGTCCATCTCTCCACCATCTACCGGAACCTCGAGGAGCTACAGAAGCTGGGCGTCGTCACCCACACGCACCTCGGTCACGGGCCGGTCACCTACCAGTTGGCAGCCCACGCCCACGCCCACTTCATCTGCGATCAGTGCGGCAAGCGTGTCGAGGCGAAGGACGAGTTGTTCCAGGATCTGGCACGCAAGGCCGAGCGTGAGCTGGGATTCACCATCGATCCACACCACGTCGCCATATTCGGCAGGTGCTCGGACTGCATGGCGACGTAGACCGCCCTTGATCTCGATGAGCATCATCGACGGGAGATCGTCAATCCCCACCCCTGGCTTCCTTGGCGAGCCGAGCGGCCAAGTGCCGGGAGATACCCCATGCGCGGGCGAGGTCGGCGATGGTCATTCCTTCTCCGAGGCCCGCCGTGGTGGCGACGAGGCGCACTTCATGACGAGCAAGTTCGAGAGCGCTCAGTGCATCGTCGACGCCCTGGCGATTGTCCGCCGCCTGCGCCGATTGGATCGCTGTGGCGATGTCGACACCCTCTTCGATGTCCTTGATCGCACCGCGGAGAATTGCTTCACTTGTTCGGAGACGGTGACGAACCTCTTGGTCCGCCTCGATCAGATGAACGAGGCTCCGAATGACCTCGTCACGACTGCTCTCGTTCACGTTTTGAGCCTACGTCGCATTGTGCGACAGTTCCGGTTCCACCGGGCCGTAGTTCAGGACCTGGATACCTCGCCCGGAACTACCCCGGGCCCTTTCCCCTGGAGAGAGCAGTGGCACGCGCCAACGGTGACCTTCGGCCCTGGCACTCTCTTGTCCCCCATCACATGATGGAGAGACATCAGTCAGGGGTGTGGAGGAGCAGAACCATGCGGATCACGGCACGGGTGGCGGCGATGGCGGTGGCGGCTCTCGTCACCGGGTCAGCGCTCGGTGCATGCACGAGTAGCTCGTCGAGCTCGAGCACGTCCACCTCGCGGGCCTCGACGACGACGACGAGTGCAACCGCCACGACGGGCACTGGTGCCTCGACCACAGCGGCCCCGTCGAGTACCACCGTGGCCACCGCAACGTGCCAGCCATCCCAGCTCAATATCGCCCTCTTCGGATCGGAAGGGGCCGCGGGTACCATCGAGCTGACGTTCTTCCTCACCAACACCTCCACCATGCTGTGTGCGATGCATGGGTATCCCGGGATGGAGTTGCTGGGCGCCAGCGGCGGCAAACTGGCGACCGTCGTGACCCGAGGCGGCGGGCTGACCTTCGAGAACGTCGCAGTGACCGATGTGTCGTTGGCCCCTGGGCAGACGGCCTATTTCAACCTCGGGTACGGCGACGTCCCCGTCGGCACGACCTCGTGCTCGGTGGCCTCGCAGGTCGAGATCACGCCCCCGAACGACACGTCGTTCGCCGTGGTGCCTGTGCCCCAGATCAACGCGTGCGGTGGCGGTGCGCTTCACGTTTCGCCGGTGTTCGCGTCGACGGACTCGAACGCCACGAATACGACGGCCCCCACGGGCGTTCACTGAAAGGACCCAGTCAACCTGGAGGGAGCAACGCCTGAGGTGCTCCCCGATCGATGACCGTCGGCGAAGGGCAGCGTGCCGCATACCGTCGATGAGCGTGGCATGTCGGGACCGTGGCCGAACGGTGCGTGTTGGGGCAGGGATCGGCATCGATCCCGCGTCACCGAGAACGAGTAGTTTCGGCAAACGTGAGGGTCAGGCCACCATGCGACGGGAGATGTCGGTGAGGCGCACGATTCCTGGCGCGCTCGCCGGGTGTGCCCTACTCGTGTTCGCGTTGGCGGGGTGTGGTTCACAAGGCACCGAGCCCGAACCAACCGCAACGCCCCGTGCGACCACTACGACCTCGACAGGCGCACCAGCCAACTCGTCATCGACCCAGACAACGTCTGGGTCGAGTGCCGGCTCCTCACTCCGGGACCTTCCGGCAACGGAGGCTGACAAGGCGGCTCTTGTCGCTGCGTTTGTCGCCTTTACCCACGATCCGGCATCGGACATCGAGGGGACAGAGCCCGGTTCCGTGTACTACGCCTACTTGCCCTCAACCGGGACCTATTGGGCCCTGGCAAGATTTCTGCCGAGCGCCACAGCCAGTCAGAACACTTTGGTCAGCCTTCAGGACGGAGGCAATATCGGCATCTTCAGCCGGCAGGTCGGAGGTGGTTGGACGATGCTCTCGATAGGGGGAGAGCCGTTCTGCCCGACCAGGTCGGTTATTCCTTCATCGGTACAGGGCCTGTGGGGACTGACCGAACCAGGGACCTGTGGTTAGCCGGGGCACGGATCCCCTACCCTGACACCCCGCGGTGAGGAGGCGCCGGTTCGCCCACCTGCACGGTGCCGGCCGGCCCGACTTCAGTGCCGCCGGCCTCTTCGGCCGCGGCCCGCAGCGGTCCGGCGCCGTCGAGGTTCCGCATGGTGGCCACGACCCGATAGCCGTGCCTGGCGGCGACCACGGAGGTGGACAGTCCGATCCCGGACGATGTTCCGGTGATGAGGAGCACGGGCTGCGGCATGGGGACGACCTATCCGGCTGGCGTGCCCCCACAGTAGGGAGGTCGGGGGCCCGCCACAACGGGTGCTCCGCTCGGGCTGCGAGTCGCCGCCCGCCGTGCCGGTCGGTACCATCGACGTTCGGTGACATCCTCCCCGAAGGGCTCCACGCCCGCCCGCCCCGTGTTCGATCCCTACGACCCCCTGTGGGCCAGTGACCCCTTTCCGCTCTACGCCGACCTGCGCCAGCGGGCCCCGGTGCACCGCAACGACCTGGGCTTCTGGGTGGTGGCCCGCCACGCCGACTGCCTGGCCGTGCTGCGTGACCGGCGGGCCAGCTCCGACAGCACGAACGTGGACGTCGAGCGCATGCCCCAGGGCATCCGGACCCGGGTGGGCGCCGACGACCCCATGGCCGCCGCCATGCTCGAGATGCGGCCGTTCCTCTTCCGGGACCCCCCGGACCACACACGCCTGCGGGGCCTTGTGTCCAAGGCCTTCACCCCCCGGGTGGTGGAGTCGTTGCGGGCCCGGACCCAGCAGGTGGTCGACGAGCTCCTCGACGCGGCGCTGGAGTCCGGCGAGGTCGACCTGGTCGATCGGTTCGCCTATCCGTTGCCGGTGCGCATCATCTGCGACCTGCTCGGCGTGCCGGTGGAGGACCAGGATCGCTTCAAGGTCTGGTCCCACGCCCTGGCCCGTGGCCTCGACCCCGACTTCCTCCTGACCCAGGAGGTGATCGACGCCCGGGTGGTGGCACTCGGCCAGTTCGCCCAGTACTTCTTCGAGCTGTTGGCGGAGCGTCGGCGGGCGCCCGGGGAGGACCTGTTGAGCCGGCTGGTGCAGGCCGAGGACGGCGGCACGGTGCTGAGCGAGGCCGAGCTGCTGTCGACCTGCATCCTGTTGCTGGTGGCCGGCCACGAGACCACCGTCAACCTCATTGCCGGCGGGGCCCTGGCCCTCCTGCGCCACCCCGACCAGTGCGAGCGGTTCCGCACGGATCCGGCGGTCACCCGGAGCGGGGTGGAGGAGATGCTCCGCTACGCGTCCCCGGTGCAGCTGACCGGTCGTTCGCTGACCGGGGACTTCGACCTCGGCGGGTTCGGGCTCCGGGCCGGCGACTTCGTCATGCTCCTGCTGGCGTCGGGCAACCGCGATCCCGAGGAGTTCGACGCGCCGGAGCGGTTCGACGTCGCACGGTCACCGAACAACCACCTCGGCTTCGGGTTCGGGATCCACCACTGCCTGGGTGCGCCGTTGGCCCGGATGGAGGCACAGGTGGCACTGACCTCGCTGGTCAGGCGCGCGCCCGACCTGGCCCTCACCGTCGACGACGTCACCTACAAGACGAACATCGTCCTCCGGGGGTTGGAGTCCCTTCCGGTGGCCATGCGCGGCTGAGCCTGCGCTCAGACCGACGCGGCGCGTTCGAACACCGGCTGCAGGGCGTCGAGGGCGGAGCGGACCCCGTCGGCGCCGAACGGCAGGAGCAGGGCGGCCACCGCATCGACACCGGCCTCGGCGTACCGCTCGGCAATGTCGGCATCCAGCGGCTGGATGTACGGGCAGACCGTGACGGTCACCTCTTCGCGGCGGCGGCCCTGCGCGTCGAGCAGCTCCGCCAGTCGGCCCAGTGGAACGGCCAACTGGTCGGGCGTCCGGTTGAAGGTGTGCCATCCCCGGCCGGCACGCGCCGCCCGGGCCAGTGCGGCGTCGCTCTCCCCGCCGACGTGGATCGGGGGATGGGGATGCTGGACCGGCTTGGGGAACATGGAGCACGGGGCGAGGGAGTAGAACTCGCCCTCGTAGGAAGAGGTCTCGTCGCACCACAGGGTGGTCAGCACGTCGAGGTACTCGTCGGTCCGCCTGCCCCGGTTGGGCCAGGGCACGTCGACCGCGTCGAACTCCTCCTCGAGCCATCCGACGCCCACGCCGAAGTCGACCCGCCCGTTGGACAGCCAGTCCAGCGTCGAGACCTCCTTGGCCGTGTAGACCGGGTTGCGCTGCGGCAGCAGCACCATGGCGGTCCCCAGCCGGACCGTGGAGGTGTGGGCGGCGAGGAACGACAGGGTGGACAGCGGCTCGAGCAGACCCGACCCCGGAGGCATGGGGATGCGCCCGTCCTCGGCGTAGGGATACCTCGAGGCGTACTCGTCGAACAGGACGACGTGCTCGCCGACCCACAGGGTGCCGACCCCCCGTTGCTCCGCCTCGGCGCCGATCAGCGACAGGAGCTCCGGGGTGCAGAACGGGTTGGCCGTGGGAATCCAGAGGTCGACACGCACCGGCTCAGACCGGCGCCGAGGGAGCGACCAGCGGCCACGGGCGCCCGCGCTCCGCGATCCGGGCCAGGTCGAGCAGCAACTGCTCCTCGTGGTGGCGGCCGATCACCTGCAGGCCGACCGGCAGACCGTCGACCAGGCCCGCCGGGATGGTCACCGCCGGGTTGCCGGTGAGGTTGGCGGGGATGGTGAGTGCCCCGTTGTTGCCGATGGCCTTCTCGAATCCGTGCTCGGCGATGAGGTCCACCTCTCCCAACGTGGTGGGCATCGGCCCGGCCGCTGCGAAGGCCACGTCGGGATTGGTGGCGGCGAGGATGAAGTCGGCCCGGTCGAAGACGTCGGCCATCGCCTCGTTGGCCCCGATTCGGAACATCTCGGTGGCCCCGGCCGTCTGCACGTCGAGGTTGTGGGTGGCGATGTTCATGCCGAGCTGCACCTCGGGGGAGAGGTCGTCGTTGCACTCCGGATACCGGTCACCCAGCTCGCCGGCCAGGCCGATCAGGTTGGACATGGCCCACTCGAGACCGCCCTGGGGAAGCCGGACGGCGACGTCGACCCGGACGAGGCCGGCATCGGCGATCAGCGCCTCGGCCGCCTCCACCACCAGCGCGGCGACCCTCGGCTCGACGATGGCCGATCCGAGGTCGACAGAGATCACCGCCTTCTTCCCGGCCAGATCGAAGGAGTCGAGGCCGGCTTCCCATCCTTCGACCCGGGGCAGGCTCAGCGTGTCCCGCGAGTCGAAGCCGTTGCAGACGTCGAACCAGCGGGCAGTGTCCCGCACCGAGCGCGACACGCAGCCGAGCACCACCGTCAGCGGAGGGTTCAGGGCCCCGGGGCCACGCGGGATGCGCCCGAAGGTCGCCTTGAGGGCGAACATACCGGTGAAGGCGGCCGGGATGCGCAGGGAACCGCCCCCGTCCCCGCCGGAGCCGATGGGAACCAGGCCGCCGGCCACGGCCGCGGCCGTGCCGCCCGAGGACCCGCCGGGGGTGCGCTCGGGGTCCCAGGGGCTGCGAGTGGTCCCGTGCAGCCTGGTCGAGGTGAAGTTGATGCTCCCGAACTCGGGAGAGGTTGTCTGCCCGGCGAGGACCGCACCGGCGGCCCGCAACCGGGTCACGTGGGTGATGTCGTGGTCGGCCACACGTTCGGCGAAGACGAGGGAGGCCTCGGAGAACGGCCATCCCTCGACGGCGTCGAGCTCCTTGATCCCCATGGGGACCCCGCCGAACGGGAGGGAGATGTCGGCCGATGCCGCGGTGGCCCTGGCTGCCTCGGCGTCCACATGGCAGAAGGCGTTGAGCCCCGAGGCCCCGATGGCGGCCAGCGATGCGTCGAGGGCCTCGGCCGGGCTGATGGTGCCGGCGCGGAATGCGTCGACCAGAGAACAGGCATCTCCCAGCCACGGTGCATCGCTCATGACCGAGGACGCTACTCCCGCCCGGTGGCGTGCTGCCTGCAGCCGGGTCGCCCGCTCCGCTCGGCGGGGGACGGTCCGAGCGGCGGGCGCCACGGGTGTCCCACGTCGGGGTTTAGCGTGTGGAGATGGACGACTCCGAGCAAGCCGACATCCAGACGCCGGGCTCCTCCGAGCCCACCGACCAACCGCCGGTCGCCAAGTCCGCGCCGCGGGCGCCCCTGACCCTCGCCGTCGACATCGGGGCCACCGGACTGAAGGCGTCGGTGCTCGATGCCGATGGCGCCATGGTGGCCGACCGGGTGAAGGTCCCCACGTCCTACCCGATGCCCCCCGACCGCCTGGTGACGGTGCTGGCCAAGTTGGTCGGGCCGCTGCCCAGAGCCCAGCGCGCCTCGGTCGGCTTCCCGGGCATGGTGCGCGGCGGCATGGTGCTGTCGGCCTCGCACCTGGCCACCGGGAGCGGGCCCGGAAGCCCCCCCGAACCCGGCCTGGTCAGGCTGTGGTCGAGGATCGACCTGGCGTCGATCCTGACCGGGGCGTTCGGGATCCCGACCAAGGTGGCCAACGATGCCGACATCCAGGGTGCCGCGGTCGTCAGCGGTCGCGGCCTGGAGATGACGGTCACCCTCGGCACCGGCTTCGGGACGGCGCTGTTCTACGAGGGGGATCTGCTGCCCCACTTCGAGATCTCGCACCAGCCCTTCCGGAAGGGAGAGGACTATGACGAGCAGTTGGGGGAGGCGACCCGCAAGGAGATCGGCCTCGATCGCTGGCACAAGCGGGTCCACAAGGCGATCGCCAACATGCGGGCGATGACGTTCTTCGACCACCTCTACATCGGCGGGGGCAACTCGCGGCGCCTCATCCGGCACACCCTGCCCGACGACGTCACCCTGGTCGACAACTCGGCGGGCATCCTCGGCGGGATCAAGCTGTGGGTGCCCACCCGCTCCGACGGGGACGGGACCGGCGACTGAGCCCGGCCGCCACGCCGGGCCCGACGGTCAACCCATCCACTTCCTCCAGCGGCGCTCGAGCTCCTTCAACTCCTTCTTCCAGCCCTGGCGGATGTCCCGTACGGCCCCGTGTTGCACGACGACCAGGTCGGCGATGGGCTCGGAGAGATCGGGCCGCTGCTCGGCCAGTGACTCGAGCCAGGTGATGGAGAAGTAGGCGTCGTGGAGATCGCCGAGTTTGCCCTGGAGCCGCTCGGCCGCCCTGGCCGTCTTGCCTGCCGGGCTGCCTTCGACCAGCGCCACCGTCTCGCAGCCGTAGCGGAGGTTCTTCATCCGGATGCGCAGCTTGTGGAGGTTGGCGGCAGAGGGGTCCTTGCGCGCCGCGCGGGCCGCGCCCCGGACATCGTGCCAGGCCCGGCGCAGCATGGGGGGCAGCACTTCGGTGGCCGGCCTCTGGGCCTTGGCCTTGAACTCCGGGCCGTCCCACAACACCATCATCTGCTCGGTCAACTGGAACCGGCGTGGCTTGCCCCGCTCCCCGGCGAGGTCGGCGAGGACCTCGGCGGAGCGCGCCAGCACCACCTCCTCGATGAGGGCCACCTGGTCGGGCCCGATCACCTCGGGTCCTTTGCCGGTGATGATGTCCCGTATGATGTGGAGGTCCCTGGACCCGCCCAGCAGGTTCCCGTACCAGGCCAATTCCGCCCGCAGTGACGTACCCCAGGTCGGGTCGAGCACCAGGCGGAACGTGCGCAGGTTGGACCGGATCCGCCGCATCGCCACCCGGCTCTGGTGGATCCGCTCCACCTCGGTCGGCCTGCGCTCGGTACCGGCCAACGACTCCGTTGCGGTCTGGGCCCACAGCGGTCGGGCCCCCATCTGGAGGCTCAGGGCGTCCACGGTCCCGCACCGCCTGTCGTCGTCGACCAGTTCGTCGCCCATGTCGTTGAGGAGGAAGGTGCGCGCCGACATGGCCAGCACCCGGTGGAGGACCATGCCGGCCGTCGGCTCGGGGAAGTCGGCGCCGGCGGGGACGCCCGGCACATGGTGGACGTACGGCTGTTGACCGAGGATCGGCAGGTCGCCGTCTTGTGTCGATTCGACTGCCATGGAACGGGCCTCCTGGGAACAGCCTAGGAGCGCGTCGAGACCCGTGCGTCCGCAGGGGTCCGCCCCGGTGACGGCACCCGTTGTGGAACCCGATCCGTCATGCCCGTCGCACCCGACACGGGGCAGGGGCGCCGGGGCAGTGCCGTCTAGCCTGGGGCGATGTACGCAGTCACCATCGTCGACGGGGCGCTGCAGTGGCGGGAGCACGCCGATCCCCAGCCCGGACACGGCGAAGTGCTGGTGACCGTGGCTGCCGCCGGGGTCAATGCGGCCGACCTGTTGCAGCGGAAGGGCCTGTACCCGGCCCCGGCGGGATCGCCGGCGGACATCCCGGGACTCGAGTTCGCCGGTACGGTGGTCGGCCTCGGTACGGGTGCCGGCCGGTTCGCCGTCGGCCACCGGGTCATGGCCATCTGCGGCGGCGGCGGCCAGGCAGAACTGGTGGCGGTGCCCGAGGGCTCGCTGCTCCCCGTGCCCGACGGCATCCCCTGGGACCAGGCCGGCGGGTTCCCCGAGGCGTTCTCCACGGCCCACGATGCTCTGTTCACCCGGGCCCGCCTGGGCGCAGGCCAACGGGTGCTCATCTCCGGTGCTGCCGGGGGGGTGGGCACGGCTGCGGTCCAGTTGGCCCACGCAGCCGGCGCCGAGGTGGTGGCCTCGGTCCGCTCGGTGGCGCACCACGAACGGGTCAGGGGCCTCGGCGCCGACCGGGTGGTCGAGCCCGGCGACGTGGCCGATCACGGTCCCTACGACGTCTCCCTCGAGCTGGTGGGTGCTCCCGGGGTGGCAGCCGTGCTCCCGCTGCTCGCCACCGGCGGCCGCATCGTGGTCATCGGCGTGGGGGCAGGGGCGAAGCTCGAGCTCAACCTGTTGGCACTGATGGGGAGCCGGGCCACCATCGGCGGCTCGACGCTGCGGTCGCGGTCGCGGGACGAAAAGGCTGCGGTGGCCCGCGCCGTGGAGGAGCATGTGCTCCCACTGGTGGCCGACGGGTCCGTTGCGGTAGCGGTTGCCGAGCAGGTGCCGATGGACGCAGCCGACCAGGCCTATGAGCGCTTCGCCGCCGGCGGCAAGTTCGGGAAGATCGTCCTCGTCAACCGGTGACGAGCTGCGGGCGGGGCGGACAGAGCGGGTCCGGCGGCGGGTGTCTCCCTACCTCGAGACGATGACCGAGGAGCCGTGGCCGAACAGGCCCTGGTTGGCGGTGATGCCGACTCGGGCACCCTCGACCTGTCGCCCGGTCGCCCGGCCCCGCAACTGCCAAACCAGCTCGCACACCTGGGCGATGGCCTGGGCGGGGATGGCCTCGCCGAAGCACGACAGCCCGCCGCTCGGATTGACCGGGACCCGACCCCCGATGGTGGTGTCACCGTCGCGGAGCAGTCGTTCGGCCTCCCCCTCCTTGCACAGACCGATGTCCTCGTACCAGTCGAGCTCGAGGGCCGAGGAGAGGTCGTAGACCTCCGCCATGTCGACGTCCTCGGGGCTGATGCCCGCCTCCTCGTAGGCGGCCAGCGCCACCGAATGCTTGAAGGTCGGCCCGACGGTGGCGGCCGCTATGGCCGAGTCGGTGGAGAAGTTGGGCATCTCGATGACCGTCTGGGGGAAGCGCGGGGTCACGGTGGAGACGGCGTCGATGGTGACGAGGTCGTCGGTGCCGGCGTACCGTCTGGCGAATTGCATGCTGGCGAGCACCAGGGCCGCCCCGCCGTCGGAGGTCGCACATATCTCGAGCAGCCGCAGCGGGTCGGCCACCATCGGGGAGGCGAGCACCTCCTCGGCGGTGACCTGCTTGCGGTAGCGGGCATTGGGGTTCTCCAGGCCGTGCCCGGCGTTCTTGACCTTCACCGCGGCGAAGTCGGCCTCGGTGGCGCCGAACAGCTCCATCCGGCGCCGGGCGTAGAGCGCGAAGTAGGTCGGATTGGAGGCACCCAGCAGGTGGAACCGGAGCCAGTCCGGGTCGTCCCTGCGATCGCCGCCCACCGGTGCGAAGAACCCCTTGGGGGTGGTGTCGGCCCCGACCACCAGGGCCACGTCGCACAGCCCGGCGAGGATCTGGGCCCGGGCGTTGCTGATGGCCTGGGCGCCCGACGCGCAGGCCGCGTAAGCCGACGAGACCCGGGCGCCGGTCCACCCGAGGGCCTGGGCGAAGGTGGCGCCGGCGATGAAGCCCGGGTACCCGTTGCGGATGGTGTCGGCGCCGGCCACGTACTGGATGTCGGTCCACGGCAGGCCGGCCTCGCCGAGCGCATCGCCGGCGGCGGCCAGCCCGTACTCGACGAAGTTCCGCCCCCACTTGCCCCACGGGTGCATGCCCGCCCCCAGGACGGCGACTCGTTTGTCGTCAGGCATCAGCGGGCTCCTTCGCGTCGTCGGCGCCACAGGGTCGCCACTTCCAGACCAGGTACTCGTGGTCGTCGTCCTCGTACAAGGTGTCGAGCACCAGCTCGACCTCGGTGCCGACGGTCAGTGCGTCCACTCCCACTCCGGGCACGACCTGCCCCATCACCACCATCTGCTCGGCGGCGAGCTCGACGGCGGCGATGGTGAAGGGGACGTAGGGGTCGGCCGCCTCGTAGGGCTTCGGCGGCTGGTAACAGGCGTCGGTGAACGACCAGACCTTCCCGGTGCGGCTGAGCTCGGTCTCGGCGAACTCTTTGCCCTGGCACTCGGGGTTCCGGCAGAAGAAGGTCTCCTTGGGGAAGGCGAAGTTCCCACACGCGGTGCACCGACTGCCGAGCAGGGCGGGAGCGTCTTCGTCGAGGGTGAACCATCCTTCGATGGCGGGCAGGCGGGTCTTGGCCGGGGGCATGGGCGGATACTAACGCCCCGTCAGATCGGCGGTCGGGGGTGCGTCGTCGGCAGAGTTCCGTTGCAACAACCGTTGCCGCGGCAGGGGGCCGGTGCCCGAGGGGTGGCGGCACGACAACGGTCGCCGCGCGCGCTGTCGAGCAGTTGGAAAAGCACCTCGGCCCTAGGGACTTTTGCCCCTGGCGCCTGCTGTTCGCATCCCGCACAATCGATGCGGGTGCGCGTTGACCCCTGGGCTCTGAATGGTCGCCTTACCCAGGGTGAGCGAATGGCGAAACCGACGCCCGTTCGGGGGCTGGGACCGAAGGAGCGTCGATGAAGCACCCCTTCATCGTGAGTCGAGGAGGTGGAGGAGCGGGCCTCCTCCTCGGCGCGCTCACCGGAGGACCCTTGAGTTCCGGATGCAGCACGGCGGGCTTGCGAGGGGTAGCAGGACCGTCCCCCCTCGGCCACCCACTGTCGGGTGGGAGGGCCGGGGGATCTGTCGGGGGGTCGCGGTGGGATCAGTCCCGCCGTGGCCCTGTCTCACGGGACCGTTGTTGGTTCCTGCCGAGGGCGTCAGGCAACAACCGTTGCCCTGTCTGCCGAAACTGCTCGCGAGAGCCAGCGCTGACGGCTCGTGTCCCGCTGATCGGTGCCACGCAACCGATTGGGTGCAGGACGCGCTGGTCAATGAAAGCAGATGCCACCTTCAGTCGGCGATGGGAGCGATCCTTGGTTTCAGGGAAGGAGCGGCAGCACCCGGGCGATCGGGAACCACCCTTCGGCGCCATCGACAGCGACAATGGCGCGCACTGCGCACATCGTGCATACTCACACCGGCGGCGCTTTGATCCCTGGGACTCTGATTGGTCGCCTGTCCCTGGGTTAGCGAATGGCGAAACCGACGCCTGTTCGGAGGCTGGGTCCGAAGAGGTATCGATGAGGCGGTTCTTCATGGAAAGTCGAGGAGGAGGAACACTCCCCCTCGGCGCGCTCTCCGGAGTTCCCTCGGATTCCGGACGCAGTACGGCGGGCTTGCGTGTTTCGGCAGGACCGTTGTCCCTCAGCCACTCAGTGTCGGGTGGGAAGGCTGGGGTTGTCAGGGGCAGCGGAGGGACCAGTCCCGCCGTTGCCCTGTATCAGGGAACCGATGTTGGTTCCTGTCTTGAGGCGGCGCGTCGATCCACAGGCCGTGTCTGGTCGCCTGGCCTGTGGGGAGCGAATGGCGAACCCACCACCTGCAGCACGTAGTTGACCAATCCAATAGAAAAAGGAGCATCACCATGAAAATCAAGAGTTTGTTCAGCACCAAGAAGCGGATCGCAGCCGTTGCGCTGTCGGGCGCTGTCATCTTGGGGACTGGCGGCATCGCCGCTGCGTACTTTGCAGCTTCGGGGTCCGGTTCAGGCCATGCCTCGGTAGGGGCGGCTGGTAACTGGACTGTCGCCCTCTCCAGCGACAACAGCGGCGTCCTGTACCCAGGATCCGGTTCTGAAACCCTGAACTACGTCATCACCAACAATGGTCCAGGTGCCCTGGCGCTTCAGTCGGTGGCGGCCGTCGTCGTCTCTGACGGCTCGGGCAACATTACTCAGGGCGGAAGCGACGTCCCTAATTGCCAGGCGAATTGGTTCGGCGCGGTAGCGAGCGCTCCGAACCCGGCGCTCGGGGTCAACATCGCCCCAACGACCACCGCCACCGGCACCGTGACTGTGACATTGGGCGAGTCGGGCACCAATCAGACCGGGTGTGCGGGCCACGATCCGGACATCACCCTCAACGTGACGTAGTCACACCGAGCTAGCGGAAGAGCGAGCCAACCGCTCACTCAATCCACCAGCTCAACTCGGTCGGACGGCCGGGTCGCGGGGATCCCTCCGCGGCCCGGCCAACCGGTCGGGCAACAGACGATCGCCATGGTGAGGACAGCGACGAACCGCAGGGTGCCCCTTTGGCTGACCGGTGAACCCCCCCCACACCCCCGTGGGACAGGAGTCGATGACGGTGCAGAGGTTCAGGCGAACGAAGGCAGTGCGAGGAGCCAGCGTGATAGCGGTGGTCATTGCCGCGCTCGTCTTCGGGTTGGCCTCCGTCGTCGCCGGTCCCAAGCGGTCGCCCCAGTTCATGCTCACCTCGGGCACGAGCTTCGCCATTACCAGCACCATCTATCCGTCACCGGCTTGCTCGGGGACTCCCGCCCTCCTCTACCCCGGCACCACCCGCTGTGATGTCTTCACCGTCCACAGCAACCTGAGCGCGCCGATCACGGTGACGGGCATCACCACCGTCCTGAACAGCAGCTACCAAGCACCCCCTGCCGTGTGCGGCGGGACCAACCTGACCCTCCCCACCTTCTCCGGGTCGGTCACCGTGGCCGGAGGCGGGATCGCCAACCTCCCCGGCGTGCCCATCGCTCTGAAGGACAACGGCACCAACCAGGACGCCTGTGAGAACTTCACCTACCACTTCCTCTACTCGGGCACCGCCCAGTACACCGACGCCACCTCGACGGTCCTCACCTCCTCGCCCAACCCGTCGGCCTCCGGGCACTCGGTCACCTTCACGGCCACGGTCACCGCTAACAACACCAGCAGCGACCCCAGCCTTCCTTCTGGGACGGTGACCTTCTACAAGTGCCCGACGGCAGCCTGCGGCACTACGACCTCGCTCGGGACCGGGACCATCGGGGCCGGTGGGAAGGCCACGTTCTCCACGTCCAGCCTCCCGGTGGGAACCACCTACGTCGAGGCCGTCTATCCAGGGGCCTCGACCAACTTCACCGGCTCCACGTCCAACGTCGTCGCCCAGGTGGTGACGGGTGCAACCATCGGCACCACCACGGCGCTCACCTCGACGCCCAATCCCTCGGCCCTGGGGAACTCGGTCTACCTCACGGCCACCGTCACCAAGACCTCGGGGTCGGGCACCCCGACCGGGACGGTCCGCTTCTACCTGGGTTCGACCAGCAATTCGCCCATCGGCACCGGGACGCTCAATTCGAGCGGCAAGGCGACGTTCGTGACCTCGTCGTTGCCTGCGGGCACCGACCACCTCTACGCCATTTACGCTGGGGACACGAACTTCTCCGGCTCCACCTCGCCGGTCCGCTTCCAGGTGGTCATCGGCCCGCCGGGGACGTGCACGGGGAGCTACTCCAACTCGATCATCGGCAACCCGTTCTTCCCGTTCATCAACGGCACCAACGGCAATGACTTCATCTACGCCGTCGGCGGGGACTACGCCCTCAACGGCCACAACGGCAATGACTGCCTGGTGGCCGGGAACGGGGACAACCGCATTACCGACGGGAACGGCAACGACGTGGTCATCACCGGGAACGACGAGAGTGCCATCTGGGTCGGCAATGGCAACGACCAGATCATCGTGGGGAACGGTTCCAACTCGATCATCACTGGGAACGGCATCGACTCGGTGACCGCGGGTAACGGCTCGGGCAACAGGGTCATCGTCGGCAACGGCGCCGACTCGGTGGCCGTGGGCAGCGGGTCCCACAACACGGTCAGCCTGGGCAGTGGTGCTGACATCGTGACCATCACCACGCCGGGTGGCCACGAGACCATCAACGGCGGCTCGGGCAACGAAACCATCCACCTGGGTGGGGGCACCTACAACACCTACAAGGGAGGGAAGGGCAAGAACACCTGCCACCTGCCCACGCCGCCGTCCTCCTGGCACGGGATGCCCGCCGCCTACTACCACGACACCATCACCAACTGCACGGTGGTGACCCCATGATGCGCCGGAGGCCCAGGGGCAAGCACTCCATGAAGCGGGCGGTGAAGTACCAACTGACCCATCGACGCCGTTCGTCGGTGGTGATCGGAGCCGCCGTGGCCTTCGCCATCGGCATCAGCGGAGGCTCGGCCTATGGCTTTATCGCCTCGACCGGCTCGGTCACGGGCACGGGGCAGGCGTCCACGGGCACCATGCTGACCGTCACCATCGCCACCGCTGGGACGCCGTCGTCGCTCCTGCTCCCCGGTGGAACCGGGGACGTGGTCTTCAGCGTCCATAACCCCAACACCTTTCCCGTGTCCCTGATCGGCGTCGCACGGACCGGCACGATCACCAACTCCGTCGGCTCAACCTGCACGACGACCCACGCCAGCCCGGTGGTGGCCTTGAGCGTCCCCTCGACTGACCTCCCGGTGCTGGTCCCGGCGAACACGACCCAGACCGTCCACCTGGCTCACGCCGCCACCATGGACGCCACCGCCACGACGCAGTGCCAGGGGGCGGCCTTCTCCATCCCCCTCAAAATCATGGTGCACACGCCATGAGCCGGGGCCGTCACGCCATGCCTCGTCCGTCCGACGTTCGCCGTGCCCATCGTGCCCGTCGTGCCGCCGCACTCACCAGGACCGAGCGCCGTGCGGCCAGACGTCGCTCGGACCGGCGCACCCGGGTCTTCATGGCCATCGTCGGTGCGGCGATCGGCGTGACCATCACCGGGGCGGGGGTGGCCTTCGGCTACTGGCTGACCACAAGCTCCAACACCGCCCAGGCCGTCGCCGGGGTTGTCGGTCCCGGCCAGACCCCTTCGGGCTTCAGTGTTTCGGGGCGTGACGTGAGTTTCTCCTGGGCTGCCGCCACCAACGCCGATGCGTACACGATCTCCCGTGCCAACGTCACGCCGAGCGGCCTCTCGACCGGGGTCGCCGGTGCCTGTGCCGAGAGCGTGGCGAGCACCAGTTGCACCGATGTAGGCCTTCCCGAGAACGGGGCCTCGACCACCACCTGGACGTACGCTGACACGCCGACGCTCGACCTCTGGCAGGGGACGGCGAGTGCGTCGAGCGCCTCGGTCGATGTACCCGGACCCACGCTCGGCCTCGGGACCACCAGCTTGACCACGGCCGGAGGTACCAGCAGTGCCACTGTGACCAACTTCTTCGACAACGAGGGAGTGACCTACTGCGTGGACCAGTCAAGCTCCTGCAGTGTGGGCAACACGCTCGGGACCGCCACCGTTCCCGCCAGCGGTGGGACCGTGACCACAGCCTCGATCTCCGTTCCGGCCGGTCTTTCGGTCGGGCCGCACACTGTCTACGCCATCGGTTCCCTGGGCAGCCTGCCAACGGCCTCGATCACGGTCGCCGCTGGTGCGGCCAACAAGCTCGCCTTCACCCCGGCCACGCCCGGGCCGGGCACCGCTGGCAGTTCGATCCCCAGTGTGGCCGTGTCGGTCGAGGACGCCTACGGCAACGTCGTGACCGGGCAGAACAGCGGTTCGATCACGATCTCCGTTCATTCGGGCAGCCCGCAGTCCAGCTTCACCACGGGGATCACCCCGGTGAACGTGACCGGCGGCGAGGCCACCTTCTCCGATTTGGTGGTCGACACTGCGGGTAGCTACACCTTCACCGCCGCTCCGACGGGCATCAGTGGGGTGACCAACCCGGTCGACTCCAACGCCTTCACGGTCAATCCGGCGACCGCCAACAAGCTCGTCTTCACCACGGTGCCCTCGGGCAACCAGACGGCCTCGGCCACCGCCACCATCGGGGCGTACCAGGTCCAGGAGCAGGACGCCCTCGGCAACCCTGTCACCGCCGGGTCGGACGTCACCGTCAAACTCTCGACCACCTCGGTCGGCACGACCGGCAACACGCCGTTCTTCTCGACCACCTCGGGCGGGACCAGCGGGACCTCGGTGACCATCGCCAGCGGCCACAGCACGTCGGACAGCTTCTACTACTCCGACACCAAGGCCGGTACGCCTTTGCTCACAGCGCAGGCCGCCGAGATCACCAATAACGGGACGACCTCACCGACCATCGTGGGCGGTGCGCCCGCCTCGCTCAGCTTCGCCAACTGCAGTGCGCACGGTGGCAGCACAGGAACCTGCCTCCCTTCCCTCGCTGTCGGAGGCGTCAACGGTTCCATGAACGGCTACGTGATCGTGCTTGACGCTTTCGGGAACCCGACGACCGTCAGTAGCGCTTCGACCTGGTCTGTGACGTTGACCAGCAACAACGTGGAGATGGTTGTCTCCTCTTCGCCCCTGACGATCACCGGTCCCGCCAACCTGTCCGGCACAGCATTCACGGTCACTCATATGGATGGCAGCGCTGAGACGGCCACCATTACGGCGCACGCAACATCGGGGTCGCCCGGTGTGAGTGACGGGGCGATGACGGCCACGAATTAGATCTGACAATGCCACCGATAGAGATGCAAGGGGGGAACATGGCAGGAGACACACAACCGGCGAGGAGGCTGCACCTCGTCACCAGTCCGAACCAGTCCGACGGCTTCATGGGCGTGACCGACGGTTCGGACCCTGCACCGGCGGCGACGATCCCAACACCCCGGTCCACCTCCCACCGGAACCACCCCTCCTACATCGACGTCCCGACGTCCTCGTAGGGCACCACGTCTCTACAGACCGGATGAAACACCTCTTCGGCTTGGAGCATCCCGAGGAGGTTGTCGTCCTCCACCTCGTCGGGATTGTGGAAGCGGTGAGCCAGACGTTGAAGGAGGTCTATGAGGGCACGTGATTGAAATCCCCTGACCAGGGTGAACGGCGGCGGGGGAGGGGAGTCTCCACGGGTCAAGGAGGGGCCTCTCCACAAATCCTGATGGGAGCCATCGTCTGACCGGTAGTTCGTTTCGCAGTTTTAGGTTTGTCCGATATCGATCCTGATGGGCGCGGGAAGGTCGTTGTTCCTCGCACGTTGAGCTTCCTCCAATCATTTCAGAAGTCTCGCAAACTCGCGATCGAAGTGGGTGGCGTAGCGGATCTCGAGCTCCGCATCGGATCCGGAGGGCACCATCGCCCGGTAGGACTTCAGGGCTCTCGAGTTCTGCTTGTACATATCGTGGACCTCCTTGAACGTGACGATGGCCTCGACGTGCCACTTCACGACTTCCCAGGCTTCGTCGAATGGCAACTGGCAGTCTTCGGCCATAACTTCGAGGGACTGGCGAAGCTGGCCGGCAGTCCACCCTTCGAAGCTCTCCGCATCAACGCGTTCTGAGATCCCTACCCACCTGGTGTTCCGATGCGCCTTTCCGGTGTTCGGGAGGACGGCGACGATACCTTTGGCACCGTCCGCTGGCAGCGGGAAGGTGCCGGGTTGACTCTTCAGCGCGTCGAGCGCGGCCAACGCCAGGTCCGGGTCGACGATTCCCCACTAAACGTCGAGCATGCGCTTTTCCGACGGATCGCCTTCGAGGGCGGGTTTGAGATCTACAAGTGCGAATTGGGCATCAACGACTATCTTGGCCCACTCATCGACGCGAGTTCGTCTCCACAGACAGACGGCGGCGCGGTGGACGAGCACCTCCTCGTAGTGCGCTCCGGGCTTCAAGGACGTCCGCATCCCTTCCAGGTGGGCTTTCCAGTCCTTCTCCGATTCGCCGTTGATGACTGGCGTCCTAGAGAGGATGCCATGCTTGGCGGACTTCTTGGACGAGATCTTCTTGCCACGCGCCGTGCGCGGTCCACCGGACCCCTTGGGCATACTCGTGGCGTCCGCCGGGACCTCCTCGAGCGGGGCGCTCGCAGTGGTGTCGTCGTCTCCCGATGTTGCTGCGATTGTCATGCTCATGCTTCTCCTCGATGTTGGCCTCCTGCCATGCTGAGATAGCCACCTCTGATTCGATGGTCCGCCTAGTGTGCTGTCAGTCTGTTCCGCTGAGTAATCCTGGGATTCGGGAATTTCCGGAGCCGGGGCGCGTTCTGTCAGGTAGAAACCCTGACAGAAGGAGCAACCCATGGCACATCCT
>JBKQMB010000080.1:0-6291 GCA_052326605.1 Acidimicrobiales bacterium
GCCCTTCGTGACTCTCTCGATCAACCTCACGACCCGGAGTATCACTGGCTCTGGAATGAGCGGCGTCATCCCTCTCATCCACCGCTGCACGCCGCATCAGAACCTGATGTGTGGCAGCTTGCTTCCGACGTCGCTGAAGCTCCCAGTCACGAGCTCCGCAGGAGAATTACGGACCGCTGGTGAGTTGACCCCTGTCGGCCTCGGTGAGGCTCACGTCGGAGTCGTGCTCAACGGCATCGAGAAGGTCCGCGGCGAGCAAGACCCGTGGTGATAATGGTGGTCGTGCCGACCCGTCGCCCAGGGATGTGCCAGTGGGCTGTCACGTGTTGTGGCGGCCTTCTGTAGGCTCACCGCTACCAGGCGAGAGCGCCCGGAGGGTTCAGCCTCACTACGCATCGAGCCCTGATTTGCAGAGGGGGAAGGTCATGCGTTTCAAAGCACTTGCCGCGGTCGTCGCGGCTTTAGCTCTGATGGGTGCCGCAGTGGGTGTTGCGTCAGCGACCAACAGATCGGACCGGTCGAAGACGGTCCCGACGTCAACAGCGATCGAGACGACCGTACCGAAACTCGAACCCGCTGCGGGCCTGGTCGGCGACGACCAAGGCACATGTGCGTTGTTGAGGAGTGGGCGGGTCGAGTGCTGGGGTGCCAACACCTACGGAGCGCTGGGAAACGGCACTGTTGCGTCTGTGTGGTACTCGGATGTCGCTCTAGCTGCCAAGGGCCTCTCCGGCGTCGCGCGCCTCGTGAGCGACGGCGACGGCTACTGCGCGGTCTTGAAGAGTGAGCTGGTCAAGTGCTGGGGTTACAACCACGGCGGCTTTCCGGGCGCTCCAGGTGAGGCCGCGGGTTTGCTGGGCGATGCAAGCGGCGAGGAGTTCTCGGACGTGCCGGTCACGGTAAAGGGGCTCACCGGAGTGAAGAGCCTGGTGAGCGACCGAAACGGGTACGGCTCCGCGTTCGGCTTCTGCGCAGTCTGGGGCCGCGGAGGGGTTAAGTGCTGGGGGAGCAACGACGCCGTCATCAGCGGCGGTGTGACTGGCACCGGGCTCCTGGGCAACGGCAGCAACGAGACGTCCTCCGACGTGCCGGTCACGGTAAAGGGGCTCACCGACGTCAAGAGCCTGGCGAGCGACCAGGCCGGCTACTGCGCTCTGCTGAGGAGCGGGCGGGCCGAGTGCTGGGGCGACAACGACTACAACGAACTGGGCGACGGCCAGCTCGGTGATCTCGCCAGCTCCGGCTCCTCAACCCAGGTGTCCTCGAACGTGCCGGTCGTGGTGAAGGGGCTCACGAGCGCGTCAAGTCTGGCGAGTGACGGCATCGGCTACTGCGCCCTGCTGCGCAGCGGCGGGGTGCAGTGCTGGGGGAACAACTCGTTCGGCGAGCTGGGAGATGGCAGCAAGCCCAGCCCCAAGACCAATTACGGCTCGGACGTTCCGGTCAGAGTGAAGGGTCTTGCCGACGCGGTGAGCCTCTCGGGTACCGACTACGGCTACTGCGCCCAGTTGCGTAATGGCGGGGCGAAGTGCTGGGGATCCAACTCCTTCGATGAGCTGGGAGACGGCCGCCCATCCACTGCTCAGGCGTACTCGGCCGTAGCGGTCACGGTGAAGGGCCTCGCCGGCGCGGCGACCCTGGTGGGCGGCGACGACAACGGTTCCACCGGCAGTGGCTACACCTACTGCGCCGTACTCAAGACCAGCACGGCCGTGTGCTGGGGGCAGAACGGCTACGGGGAGCTCGGCGATGACGGGAGCGAGAGTGCCTCCGATGTTCCCGTCGCGGTGAAGGGCCTCGCTGGCGTTGCGAGCCTGGAGGTCGGCACCGGAAGCGCCTGCGGCGTCATGAAGAACGGCGGAGCCGAGTGCTGGGGTTACGTGGCGGGCACTGTCCCGGCCGACCTCGCCGGGATCGGGCCGTAGGGCGGAGGCACGCCGCCGCAGGCCACGCACCGGCACCACGAGGGCGCGGGCGAGCTCGCTCTCGTGGTGGCACGATGGCATGATGGACTCATCGGTCGGGGACCCGTGGCGAGCAACCGTCTGCCTTCACCTTCGGATTCGCGTCGCGACAGAGCGCCAAGCTGAGTTCCGCTCATTTCTCCGGGAAGCAATTCCCTTCTACGAAGCTCCCGGCGGCATTCGCGTCCGTCTCTTGTCGAAGGACACGGAGCCAGAGCAGTTCATCGAGCAAGTCGAGTATGTCGACGAACGCTCCTACCAGGAAGACGACGAGCGCACCCGGTCCGACCCCACCATGGCGCCGTTCCTTGCACGATGGCGGTCCTTGCTCGCTGAGCCTCCGGTTGTGGAGGTCTATCGCGAGGCGCCACTAGCACCCTGACGGTGTCGGCCATGGGCGCGGCCGTTTTCGCGTCACCGTGAGCAAAGAGGTGGCCCGGGTATGCGTCGCGCCCCGGGCCACTTTCCTCTCTGCCGGGATCGACTCACTGTTCGCCCCGGGCTCTTTGTCTTCCCCCCGCTAGGAGGTCTCGCAGGCCTATGCCCCTGGTCCCGGTCCCCCCGGTCCGGTACCGATGCGCCGTGTGGCGGGTGCACGGCCCCTTCCTCCTAGCGGAGCAACACGGTCGCGTAGCGACTTATTCCTGTTTCGCCCATTGAAGGCGTGACTGACCGCCGCCCGGTTCCGCGGTATACCGTGACAGGTACACGGCTCTTTGCTTTCCTCGCAAGGCAAGGGGGGTCGTGCAGATTGCCTCCCCCCGGGCAATCCGGCGCCGCCGCCTCGAGGGGTGGCGGCGCTGTCGCGAGTCCGAGGTGTAACTCGCCCACGCCCGGCCCATGGCAGCGGCCCTCGGATCAATGGCTACAAGTCCTCCACTCGGTCTCCGGGCAGACCATCTGCCCGAGACCGTCACGGGAATAGCGTGCGGGGCCATTGCAGTTGACAGTGACAATTAGGGGGTCCGCGCCGATGGACTTGCATGACGAGTTCGAGGTTCCGCTGCCCGTAGCCGAGGCATGGGCAGTATTGACAGACATCGAGAAGATCACGCCCTGCTTGCCCGGAATCTGGCTTCTGGAGGTCGAGGGCGAGAAGTACGAGGGCGTCGTGAAGGTCAAAGTCGGGCCGGTCACGGTGTGGTACGAGGGCATCGCCCGCTATCTGTTGCTTGACGCCGCCGCGCACAAGGCAGTCCTCAAGGCGGAAGGTAGCGAAATTCATGGGCTCGGTAAAGGCACCGCTTTGGTCACAGCCACGCTCTCCCCTTCTGCAAGAGGCACCAATGTCCAAGCCGTCACGGTTCTCTCCATCGACGGCAGGCTCGCCCAGTTCGCCAACGGTGTGATAGCCGCCGTGTCGCGCAATCTCATGGCCGAGTTCGCCGAGAACTTGGAGTTGACCGTGCTGTCCCCGCCCGATGCCGCCACCGCAGAGCCGGTCGCGGAGACCGAGACCGCCGTACCTATATCGGGCCAGACGTGAGGTTCCCGCCGATGGACAACCCGCCACCCGGATTCGTGACCCGCATAACCGTCGAAAACGTGTCCGGCAACGGCGACTGGTGACCTGGGATTCCCAGTGACACGCGGCGGTCCGACCAGTTGCTCTGTTCCTCCCGACCGGCTCTCAGGAGAGGACGGACCCTGTCGATACTTGGTGCACGGCCCCCTGATGTCTTGCGAGGGAAGCTGGGAGCCGTGCACCGTCCGAAAAGTATGCGCTCACAGGGTGGTCTGCGCTAGGGGCGACTGAGACGAGAATCATCGTTCGAGCCGTTGCAACGCACGCCCGGCCCCACGCCGCCGACATGCTCGGCGAGCTACTCCGGCTTTGTGATGGGCCTGCGGCGCTGAGCCAAAATGGAACACGATGAACGACTTTCTGGTCGTGCACCACGCTCAAGAGGGCCGTCGAGGCCGGGGATGCCTGGGCGTGGATCAGGCAAGGGAGTGCCGGGAGGACCGTCCCTCTATTGCGTAGATTCCCCACCCAAACTTGAAAAAGGTGCACGGCCCCCTTTGCTTATCCTCGCAAGGCAGCCGGGGGTCGTGCACCATCTATCAATATCGGCCCATATCGGTCGGCCCTTGAAGGTTTACTTGAAATGGCCACTAGCGCCTGTGTGGCAGCTGACCGTGACAGTCACCACGGCAAGGCTTGTGCGGCGCCTGGAGACATGCCAGTAGGCTCTTGGCAGACGAAGTCCACAAGGGGGGAAGTCATGCGTTTCAAGGTTATTGCCGCGCTTGTCGTGGTTACAGCTCTCATGGCTGTGTCAGCAGACGTTGCTCTGGCGACGAGCAGACCGAACGGTACTGCTGGCTTCGCAGCTACGACGTCAAGCACTCCGGCCGGAGGCTCCGTGAAGATCTTCGTGACACCCGCCAGCAGTGCAGCTGCAACGATCCTTGTCACCGGGGCGATTGGTGATTACGGCAAGACGCTCACGATCGACAAGAGCGGCAAGACCGATCCGAATGGGAACTACGTCAAGATCACGCTGCAAAAGGGCACGTTCGAGCTCGACTCGACGACGCTCAACGCCAAGGCGAACAGCACAAAGCCGATCTTCTACGAGGCGACCTGCTCGGCGCAGCTGTCGGCAACGGGTCCGGTGACGCTGTTCGACGGCACCGGTCTCTACAAGGGAATCACCGGGACGCTGAACATCATCGAAACCTACGCCTTCATCAGCCCGCTCTCCACGAGCGGGCAGAACAAGGGAAAGTGCAACCTGAGCGCCCAGCCGATCAGCCAGTACTCATCGATCACAGGCTCGGGCACCGTCTCCTTCTAGCAAGGCTATTGGCAACGTTTCGTCACAGCCCTGGTCCCTCGGGCCGCCCCCACAGTTCTGCCCGCCGAACGAGCTTCCTGCGGGGGCGGAGCCTTACCGTCCAGCGACGTGCTAGGTCTCAGCTGGTCACAGCTTCACGCGCTCTTTGACATGGAGGAACTTGTTGCCGCTCTGGGTCAGGCCGCGCGCTCCTGTGATGTCGTAGATGCCGATGACATCCCACGCGATCGTGTTGTTCTTCACGGTGATGTAGACGGTCGGAAACTTCGGGCTGTCACGCTCGACGAATACGCCGGTCGTGACCTGGTCCGGCGTGCCAGGGTCGACGGTGATGTCGTTCGTCCCGAACCAGTTGCCGCTGATCAAGTCGCCGCTCAGGGCATCGACGCCGTGCTCGTGGATCGTCACACCGGCCAAGCCATTCCCAGTGATCTCGTTGTTGGTGATGGTGTTGTTGTACGAAGCGGGACCCGCTAAGAGGATGCCACCACCTTCGCTCGTCGTACCGTTGCTGATGACCATATTGGCGGTGATGAGGTTGTCGAAGACGCCCCCCAAACTCGGCTGCGGGACGCCCTTCGCGTTGACGCCGCCCGCGTTGTGCCCGACGACTGTGATGCCGCAGTCGGACTCGTTGTCCTCGACGAGGTTGCCCTCGATCGTGTTGTGACTCGTAGGGCCGAGATCGTCGGACATGAGGATGCCACCCGAGTTGAACTCAATGGTGTTGTCCTTGATCATCGAGCTCGACGTGGTGAGAACACCCAAGCCCTCGCCACAGTCGTTCGGGACGTTCCCGCTCGCCGTACAGAAGGGCCAGGGGCTCTTCGAGGTTCCGTTGTCGTTGTGCACGACGGTGTTGTCCGAGATCGTGACCCCGTCGGTACCTGCCGCGAGGATCCCCTCACCGATCGCGTTCTCTGCGGTGAAGCCGTGCACGGTTGCACCCGCGGCACCCGGGCCGAAGACCGTGATGGCGTTGACGAGCCCTGTGGCATTGATGACCGCCCCCGGCATGCCGACGAGGCGAATCCTGGTCTCTATGAGGGCGCCACTTGTAATCCTGATGCTCCCGTGTTTGCTCTTCACCGTCATGGATGCCGAGCCTCTGTAGGTTCCCGGGCAGACCGCGACGGTGTCACCGACGGCTGCAGCCTTGATGGCAGCGTTGATATTGCTGAACTTCGCAGTCGTGCAAACAGCTGGAAGCTTCGCTCGGCCCCTGAGGGGCGCAACGTAAAGAGTGCTGGTCGCCTTCGGCTTCTCCCCTGCCCCGGCAGGGCTCCCGACCGCCGCGATCAGCCCTACGACGAGAACCACAGGTAGGCCAGCTCTCATCAAGCCGCGTTCTAAATTCATTCGTCTTCCCCCCGATGACTGCCTGTGTTGTGGAAGGCAGAGTCTCGCGCCCGAACGAGTCGCTGTCCATGCCCCCTAAACGGGCCATGAGCTGTCAGCGATGGCAGCTTCGACACGGCGTTCTTTTCGGTGTCCGGCATCGCCACAAAGAGTGACCAGATACACAC
>JBKQMB010000081.1:0-14362 GCA_052326605.1 Acidimicrobiales bacterium
GATGGACCCGAAGAACCTCGAAGGTTCGACGGACCAGACTGCAGAGAAACGAGAGGGCCACAGCCGGAAGGGCTTGCCGCAGGCATCGGACCTGGTCAAGCTGGCGTTCGGGCACGTGCACTCCACAGGCGTGGCCGGCGGGCAGGCCGGCGCGCGGACGATCGGTCTGAGCCGGTGGGCCAGTCAGTCGACCTCAGCGGCCAGCCGGATGGGGTCTAGCTCGGTGGCGGTCGGTGTCGAGCGGCGCGAGCGTAGAAGCCCATGGTGGCCGTCGAGCGGCGGTGTCCGCTCACGGCCTGCTCCCGATCTCGGCGTGGGCCGTGCCCGTGAGTGACCAGCGCCGTTCGACCGCCCATCCGCTCGAAGTCCGGCGCTCGAGCACGATCTCCGCGTCGGCCCGCTCGCTGTTCGTACATGTGGCCGGGGCGCCGTCGGGGTCGTGGTACTCGACCGCCACGCTGCGGTCGGCGGGCTGGGCGACTCGCACCCTCAGGCGGCGGCGGCCGGAGCGGACGGTGACGCCCCAGTCTGGGAGCCCGAGGTGGGCCGAGGCGCCCAGGGCGGCGAGCAGCCCAAACCTCGGCCAGTCGACGGTGTCGATACGCAGGCGCACGAACGGCAGAGGCGGCAGCCGACGCAGGCCGGGACGGCGCGACACCGCGGCCACCACCTCGAGCACGTCCCCATCGCCGAGGTCGGCGTGCAGCCAACCCCAGCGCTCCGCGTTGCCGTGACCGTAGATGTGGGCCGCGCCTCCAGGCGCTCCGTCGAGCTCCAAGGTGCGCCCGCCCACGGTGACCGTGCCCCGGAACGACGCGGTCGGCGCCGGGACGATCTGGGCCGCAGGGAGCAGCTCGCGCCGCCACGCCGCCCGCGGGAACGTGTAGAGGGGCGGGCGGTCGTCCTCGTAGATCAGTTCCCAGTTCGCGCCGCCCGTCTTGCCCGACCGGTGTCCGGGCTCGGCCACGACATCGCCCGCAGCGAAACACGACCCCTCGCCGAGCGGATCGGGACCGAACCGGACCATCTCCGGGGGGCCGTCGGGCGGGAATAGGGCCAGCCAGCCGTACCCGGTCGGGGCGCTGCCGTCGCTCGGGGCGCACAGCTCGTGGTGCAGCCACAGCCCCGTGCCGGTGCGTGGGTCGGTGAGCGTGTCGTACCAGACTTCGAGCCGTCCGGGCCGGCCCGACCATCGCCGCGCCTCGAGGCCGGTGTCGTGCCGACGCAGCCGGAACCCCGCAACGAACGACAGCGTGGTCTCGATCGGGAACCGGGTAAGGGCGGTGCCCACTACCTCGCCGTCCTCGTCGTAGACGGTGCCGGGCAGCGTGGTCCACGACCGCAGGAGGCTCATCCCTCGGATGGTCTTACAGCCGTCGAAACGGTAGCGGCGGCCATCGTCGGCCACCGTGGTGAACGTGTAGCGGAGGAGGTGGTGGCGGAGGGGGGAGACCTCGAGCGTGCCGCTGATCGGCGTCCCCGACGCCAGCCCCTCGGCGGTCAGCGTGCCGGTGAGGTCGCCGACAACGGTGCGGCGCGGCGACGGCAGCGTCGGGGTCTCCACTCGGGTGTCGAAGCGGAACAAGCGGTCGATGGTGTCGCCCGCCCGTCGCCACCTGCCGACCATCTCCTCGGTGAACTCGAGCCCGGTGCTCATTGACGGACCTCCTTTGTACCCTCTGACCGGCCTTCGGATGCCAGCCGGTCGTGTCCAGCAGCGGGCCCACCGCGAGGCGGCCGTCGTGCCACATCCGTTTCCTGACCGGTAACGGAACTCGCCTGTCGGTCCATAGACCGCTGTCCCAACCATATCGGGCACCTGCACGCCTCGGTGGAGATCTGGCCGTATCGATCGGCGCCCCCTTGTTGCCGTGAATGCCAAGGAATGCGAGCCCGCGGGCGACGAGGACCAGGTCCTCCTGTTGAATGCCGCGCATCTCATTCTCGCCCGCGATCACCACCTTCGCAGCGGCGAGAAGGGTGGCCGACCCGTCTACGACCTAATCGGGGTTTTGGTGCCCATCCGGCCCAGCGCCCTACGATGGCACTTCGATGACTCTTATCGAGCGCCTGGGCGCGTTTGCCACAGGGATGCACCTCGAAGAAGTCCCCGAGCGGGTGCGCTCCTTCGCCCGCAGCCAGGTGCTCTCCCAACTTGCCGCAGCGCGCGCCACCCTCGGGCATCCCCTCGGCCGGCGTCTGGTGGAAGCGTTCGGCAGCCCCCTGCAGTCGGACGCCAAGTCAGCAGCTTGCTGCCTTGGGACGCTCACGATAGCGCTCGACTACGACGACACCCTGTACGCCGGCCATGTGTCGCACTCCACGGTCGGCGTGCCGGTCGCATACGCACGGCTTCTCGGTCTGGACGGAAGGCGCTTCCTCGAAGCGGTGCTGGCCGGGAACGAGTGTGCCTCCCGGGTGGTGGCCGGAGCAACGCTCGGATCGTTCCGCGGGCAGACAGCCGCCTACGGCCACCTGGTGGGTGCCACCGTTGCACGCATGCGAGCCCAGGGGGCGTCCGCCGAACAAACCTCCGCAGCGTTGGCCCTGGCCTGTTCCCTACCGCCGCACTCCCTGGCGCCTGCGTTCTTCGGGGGCGACGGCAAGGCGCTGACGGCCGCAGTGGGGATCCGCGCCGGTCTGGACGCGTGCGACGGCGCCGCCGCGGGCCTCAATGGAGCCGCCGACATACTGGAGCACCCCGACGGCTTGCTCGCCACCTTTGCAGACGTCCCTCTCCCTGATGCGGTGGTCGAGTCCCTAGGTTCACGCTGGCACACCGAGACCCTGTCGATAAAGCTCTACCCTGCATGTGCCTACCTCGACAGCACCCTCGACGCCGCTGTCCTGCTCCACGGCGACATCGAGGCGGCACTGAGCGGTGGCCCCCACGACGATCCCCACGGCGGCTTAACCGCTGACCAGGTCCCCGTCGGGTCCGTGGCCAGTGCCGTTGAGGAGATCATCGTGAGGTGCTCTTTGTTCACCTTCGGCATGGACATCCGTAGCCGCAGCTACATCAACGGGTCCGCATCCCCCCCCAGCGCGCTCCAGTTCTCCGTGCCCTACCCCGTCGCAGTGACCCTACTTAGCGGCGCATTCACCCCTGCCGACCTGGCATCGCCGCGGCTCGACGATCCGGTGGTGTGGGACCTGGCCGAGCGGGTACGCGTCGAACACGATCCCGACCTCACCCGTCATGCCGTGCTCGCTACAGCCCCGCTGGGCGAAGCTCTCCGCCAGGCCGGCCCGCGTGCGTCGGCCTGGCTGGCCCGCCTTGGAGGCGAGGAGGATGCGGCCGCGCTGCTACGGGCGGCCGGGCGGCCGGTGGCCTCCTTCGAGCACGCCACGAAAGAGATCGGGGCGATGCTGGAAGTCCGGCTCACCGACGGTCGCGCGCTGCGCCGTAGCGTCACGACGCCAATAGGCGCGTCAGGGCCCTCCACGCGACGAGACCATCCCACTCTGGCGCGCGGCAAGTTCCTCGGCACCGGTGGGAGCAGGGAGGTAGTCGACGCGCTCGAACATCTCGAAGACCTTCGAGCAGACGAGCTGGCCGGCGCACTGGCCTCAGCTCTCACGACCGTTTGAGCACGGTCCAGGCTGGGAAGTCCAAGCCGCGCCGTGAGCCTCGCGGTCGGCTTCATCGTGTTCGCGCGGGGGCGCTATGCGCGTCTAGCCAATAGGTTGATGGCATCGCAACGAACAAGCTACGCGCGCTCGACAACGAGCAGCTCGAGGCGATCCGTGAGCTGGAGCCCTCTGGAAAGGCATCGAGTGCATCGGGCTTCGTCCAGCATGCCGTCGGCATGTCGCTCGACGATATCGCGCCCCGGCCGTCGTCTGAGCCCGACCGGCCAAGGGCGCCTCGGCAAGGCCGTGTCACTGCCATTGCCGAATCAACCCGCCGGTGGTGGATCGCCGGCCCACGCTGCCAGGGCCCCGCCGACGACGTCGAAGGCCACCGACTGGCCCGGTGGCAATGCCCCAGCCATTAGGTCTCCGTCGAACTCGACCGGCACGGCCGCGTCCCCGGCGGCCTCGATGACCACGTTCTGTCCCCTCGCATAGGTCACCTCTGGTTCCCCCAGATGGCACCCGCCGGCAACCGCCACGAAGAGCTCCCCGAACCGCGCCGGCGAGGGCATCTCGATCGCACAGACGTCGAACAGCCCGTCGTCGAGCACCGAACCCGGCAGCAACTCGAACGAGCCGCCGCGGTGGCGTGCACCACCCAGGGCCACGAGAAGGAGGCGCCCCGTGACCAGCAGCTCGCCGTCGACCAGCACGCGCACATCGGTGCCCAGGTCATCCGGGTGGCCGATCAGTTCGAGTGCGGCCTGTTCGTAGCGCCGCCGGCCGGGGACCTCGGGCGTGCTGTGAGCCGCGTCGAGCACGCTGGCCAGGAAACCCGCGCTCGCACCCAGCACTACGGCCTGGTCAAGTTCCACAACACGTCCGAGATCCAGCCGGCGCAGTCGCGCCCCGAAATGCTCCGGGCCCAGGACCATCCCCAGTGTCTCCTTCACCGGTACATCTGCGAACAGCGCTCGGTAGAAGGAGTTACCCGTGCCTCCTGGCACCACGAACAGTGGCGGCGCTTCCCGGCCGTGGCGTTGGCCGACACCTCCCCCGCCCGGCCAACTGCCGGTCCCGCGTGCAATCCCCTCGGCCACTTCACGAACCGTCCCATCTCCGCCCACGGCCAGCACCAGGGCAAGGCCCCGCCCGGTCCCCGGATCATTGGCGACCGTCTCGGAGACGGCGTCGACCGCCTCACCGGGATGTGCCGTGGTGAGGAGTCTCGGTTCGAAGCCTTCGCACGCCAGTTGCTCCGCGACTTTGCCGGCGAGATCCAGGGGGGACCCGCCGGCAGCCGGATTCACCACCACGAGGGCCTCAGGGGGCGGATCGCCGCGGGCTGCCCTGCCGCGAGTCGGGCCCCTCACGAGAGGCTGTCCGCCAGGCGTGCTGCCATGCGTGCCACGAGCGCCATGATCGTGATCTGCGGGTTCACGTGGCACGAGGACGGTAGCACCGAGGCGTCGAACACGAAGAGGTCCGGCACGTCCCACACGTGCCCAAACGGGTCCACCACCGAGCTCGACGGATCGCCGCCCATCCGTGCGCTGCCCATCGGGTGGTAGGCAGACAGGTGAAGGTCCGAGGGGCGCCAACGACCCTCGCGCACACCGCACACCTCGGCCGCGGAACGGAGGGAGCCAAGCCCCGGCAACATCGGGTAGACCTCGGCCGCACCCGCGGCGAAGAAGATCTCGGCGGCCATCGCTATTCCCTCCAAGACCTTCGCTGCATCCCCACGGGTGAGGTTGTAACGGATGGAAACCCCGTTCCTACCGAACGGGCGCACCCGTCCCACACCCGCGTCGCCGATGATCGAACCGCAGGAGGCCATATGGGGATAGAGGGCAAAGAGCGACTTGTCGCGCCCCCACCCTGGCAAGGAACCGGCCGAATAGCCGAGACCCGGCGGCGGGAAGGTCGCCTCGAGCAGTATCCCGTTGGAAAGCTTCTCATCCACGTAGTAGCTCTGCATCGTCCCTCGCCACGCTCTGAGGGGTTCGTCGAACCGGGCGGTCGTCCCGGCCCCGGGGTGGATGACCAGGTTGCGTCCGAGCTGGCGCGAGGGGCGTGCCAGGTGCTGGCGTGCGAGGAGGGCCGGGGTGAAGATCGCGCCTGCCGCGAGCACCGTGGCGCGGGCATCCACATGCAGCGTGCCGCGTCTGCGGCCCGTCTGCGGATCGAGCACGTCTGCTTCGACACCGGCAGCACGCCCGGCTTCGAGCCGGATCTTGCGCACTCTGGCCCCCGAGAACACCCTCGCGCCCGCAGCAGTCGCACGCGGCAGGTAGCTCAGGTGCATGGCCTGCTTGGCATCGACCGGGCAGCCGAACGCGCACACGCCGTGGCCATGACATCCCCTGATGTTCCGGCGGATCGGGCCGCCTGAGAGCCCGAGCCGCTCGGCACCCCGACGCATGACCTCGCCGTTGGCGCCGAGAACCTCGTCGGGCACGGACTGGACGCCGAGCACATCCTCCACCGCCTCGAACCAGGATGCCATCGCCTCGGGGCCCACGCCGGGGATCCCCGATGCCGCCCACGATGCCAGCACGGCATCCGGCGTGCGGAAGCAAGTGCCCGAGTTGACAACAGTCGTCCCCCCCACGGCACGGCCCATCGGGAGCGATATGACAGGATTGCCGAGGGTGAAGGTCAGGCCCCCGTCACGGTAGAACTCGAAGAGTCGCTCTGCGGGGCGGTGGCCCACGATGTCGTCGCGGTGGATGGGTGGGCCCTCCTCCAGCACCACCACGTCGAATCCCGAGCGAGCGAGCGTGTCGGCAGCGACAGCTCCGCCCGCTCCGGAACCCACCACTACCACATCGGCGACGATCTTGGCCTCGGTCACCTCGGGGTACCTGATCACCGGCAGGTCGACCGGCGGAGGCGGCCCGGCAGGACCCAGGGCCACCAGAGGTTGGGCGTCGTAGCCTATGAGCGCTGCTACCTGTGGATGGGAGGCGTACGCGAGCTGTACCAGGGTTTCGAGCCCAGCCAGGGCTTCGCGCCGCGGCCGGAGGCGGGAGCTGCGGCTGGCCTCCACCCATCGGTACTGGCACTCGGCGTCCAGCCGGTGGAACAGCTCAGGCGGGCGTCCCAGTAACGATGTCAGGTCGAAGCCGACCAGCATCGCCCTGACCAGCCAGTGGGGTTGGCCGCGCAAGCGCCCGAGCAGGGCTTCTATGTCCCCGGCGATACCCAAGTCCGCCGCACCTGGTGGGATGGCACCACCCGGGGGCAGCAGGGCGTCGCACAGAGCGCCGAGCAAGCGGCGCTCGTACCCGCTCAGTGCCCCGGAACGGGCTCGGTCGTCATCGCTGTAGATGGCCATATGCCTCCTGCCTAGGGTGGGCTGCCTTCGAGGGGGACGGCGAGTTCTACCGGTCAGCGCACGCGGCCGCAGCGTAGCGCTCCGCTGATGTCTCCCATCGGAACATGCTGTGGGGCTGAATGATCGACCACGTTGGCGATGGCGGCAAGATCCTCGGGTGTGACGTCGTCCGAGCGGCTGTCCTTGGTTCCCCAGATCCGGACCCGAGGTTCTGGTTCTCATCCAATCCCCGTTGCCAGGGCGAATGTGCGTTGGCGAAGTACACCGAAGTGTCGATTTCGTCCCTCAATCCCGGAGTTGGAAACAGATCTCATTGCTTCGATGTCGCGATTGTCCGGCCGCCTGCGGGTTTTCGGACTCGCCTTGCCGGAAACGAGCGACCATGTCGGCCGTTGGGGAAGTACTGGCGCATTCCGTGTGGCAAATCGCTCCGATGGTTCCAACTGCATATCGTCAGTCAGATGAGCGCCGGTATGCCCTGAAGCGAGTTGGCTACACAGCCACCGGGGTAGTACTCGTGGATGAGGTCGCCCAGCACGTTGTGACAGTTGATGTGGTGCGACAAGGGAGTGAGAGCGACCCCACCGGTGGGCACTTCGAGATCGATGCCACGGTACGGGCGCTGTTGGTTGTAGTGGCTGCCATACCGGCAACGGACTCGTTCGAGGTGGTCACAGCCAAGAATGGGCATCAAGTCGAGGCATTCCGTCCGCACGGTCCTCACCCAGCGCTCTGCGTAGGCATTGGCTCGAGGAGATCGGCCCGGCGTCCTGATCACTCGGATGCCTTCGGATTGGAACACCTCGTCGAAGCTGGCGGTGAACTTGGTGTCTCGATCCCGGATGAGGGGCGTGATGGATCTACGGCTGTCCACAAGGTCAGCGACCAGGTTGCTGGCCGGCTGAGTGACGAAGTCACCATATGGATGATCGGTGACACCGAGAATGTGGGCTTCCCGCGTCGACAGTTCGATCACGGGGAGCTGCCTCAGAGCCACGGTGTCCACGGTAGAGAAGTCCGTGCCAAGCACGCCGTGGGCCTGCGGCCGTGAGAACTGCGACCAGGTGGGTCCGCCCCGGGGTACAGGACCGAGACCATGTTGGCGCAGGATCCTTCGAATTGAACTGGCGGAGATGCCGATGCTGCGCTTTCGGAGCTCGCCTTGGATGCGCATGCACCCCTAGCGTCGATTCCCCCGACCAAGACGAACGATGAGCTCAACCAGTTCATCACTCATGGGCGGTCGACCAGGGTCGCGGTGTGTTCGCAGCCGCCATTTGCGTTTGGCCGCTTCCCGGTACCGGCGCAGAAGAGTCTCGCAGGTGACCAAGAAGGACCGCCAACGCGTTCGAGGGAGCAAACGACTGAGTGCCGCGAAGATCACTCGATCTCCCTGTCCGGCTCGTTCGTCGGGATGAGCGGACAAGGTAACCCGGTGCAGTCCGAGGTAGGGCAGGTAGAGGGCCATGGCGGATGATGACCGAACGTCGATGAGAAACGCCAGTTCAGAGGCCTGATCGGGGTTCTGGAGGTCTTCGGGCGGAGTACTACCAGAAGACAGGACGGTGATCGCTGTGAAGCCTTAGACCAGCGTGAGGCCACCGTCGACGGCGAGTACCTGGCCGGTGATGTAGCTGGCCTCGTCAGAAAGCAAGAAGACCGCCGCGGCCGCGACTTCCCATGCCGTTCCCTCTCGCCCGAGGGGGACTGGTGTACGGGTGCGCGAGGGCCGGCCGGCCGAGGCTTCACGGCCCAGGGGCGTGTCGATGAGACCGGGGGCAAGCACGTTGGAGCGGATGCCACGGCGAGCGCCCTCCAACGCCACATGACGGTTCAGGCCGATCAGCCCCGCTTTGGACGCGTCGTACGCCGGGATACGGGTGCCGGGTCGCAGTCCGGCCACCGAGCCGATGAAGACGATCGCTCCGGCGTCAGGCAGGATCACCATCGCTCGACGCACCAACAGGAAGTGTGCCCGCAGATTCAATTCGAAGGTGCGGTCCCAATCGCCGGGTGATGTCCCAGTCAGACCGAATCCATACGCAGCTCCAACATTCAGCACGATTCCGTCCGGTGCCAGTCCATTCTCTTCCCTCACCGCCACGAGGCAACCCTCCTCGGTGGTGACGTCACCGACCACGACGGATGCCCGCCCTCCTTCATCGGTGATCTGACGAGAAGTGGTTTGCGCTGCTTCCTCGTCACGGTCCACGCAGGTTACTGAGGCCCCCTCGCGCGCGGCGCGAACAGCGATGGCACGACCGTTGCCCACCGGCGCATCGGGTTCGCTTGACGGTCGGGTTCCCGCACCAACCACGGTGATCCGCTTTCCGTCCAGCAGGCCACTCACGCCGACGGACCCCCGGCGACTCCCTCGGCCAGGGCGGCCGCTGAAGGCTCAAGTTGCACCCGAAGCGAACGCAGCACGGTGGACAGCATGATGTAGTGGGCAATGAGCATGAGGAGCTCCACCAGTTCTCCGCTGTCGAGTCGTTGGGCCAGTGTCGACCAGGTGACGTCGGTGACGGCACCTTCATCGGCTGTCTCGTCAACGGCAGCCAATGCCGCCAGCTCGAACGGATCCCACTTCACAGTGGACAGATCACCACCCAACGCGGCCACCTCCTCTGTCGTGACGCCTTGGGCCGCGCCAAGCTCAATGTGATGCGCCCACTCGTAGCGTCCATCGAACCGAAATGCCGTGCGCAAGATCACCAGCTCACGGAGTCGTCCCTGCAGGCGACCGGAGAGAAGGGCTCCACCGAAGCCGAGCCAACGCCGGAAGAGTTCGGGCTGCCGCGCCAGGGTAGTGAAGATGTGCATCGGTTCTTCAGTACCTCCGGGGAACGTGGTGAGGAGCCGGGAAAGCCTCTCGTCCCACTCGTCCCTCGGAAGTGGTGCGATTCGTGGATCTTCGGTGGCCATGCGCCGCATGCTAACGCTGTCAGTCTCTCGTGCAATGAGCGCCAAACCCTGCACTGGCTGATACTGCCCCTTGTGGGTCAACCTGCAGAAACCGCAGACTTGCTCGATTCGCCGAACTCAAGGTTCTCGGGAGCGATGCGGCGACGGACGGGTACCGCAGTCGAGCGCTCTACAACCGGGCAGTTCCCTGTGGAAACCGTGTGTGAAGTCCCGGTACATGCTTTCCACTTTGGCTCTGGCACCTGTGTGACACTTTCCTCTCCGTAGGCATCCACCAGGCGCGGTCAGCCACCTCCTTTGCTGTGGACATTCTCGTCCGCAGAGGCAAGGAGGCCGCTGATGTTGGTGGAGCTGGGACTGGTGGAACAGCGCTACAAGGCAGTGTGCGAGGTCCTCGACGGGGCGAACGTCACCGAGGTGGCCCGCACGAACGGGGTGGCCCGCCAGACCGTGCGCACCTGGCTCCGGCGCTGTGCCAGCTTGGCGAAGGGCGCCAATATCCCGAGCAATGACCTGCCGCCGTTCGATGTACCCATGCAGTTCGGTAGCCAGCGGAGCGCTGGCGTTCCCGATACACCGGTCTGGCTACGCGGCCACCGGATGGTACTCGTGGATAAGGCCGCCAGGCACGTCATGACGATGGACATGCAGAGATGGGGGAGCGGCGGTGACTCGACTGTCGGCCACAGGCGCACCGAGGTCGATGCCACGATGCGGACGCTGTCGGTTGAAGTGCCTGGCGTACCGGCGGAGGACTCGCTCGAGCTGGCGATGACCGACGATGAGGATCCAGTCGAGGCATTCTGTCCGCACCGTCCTCACCCAACGCTCTGCGTAGGCGTTGGCCCGAGGGGATCGAATCGGCGTCTTGATCACTCGGATGCCTTGGCAGTAGAACACTGCGTCGAAGCTGGCGGTGAACTTGGTGTCCCGGTCCCGGATCAGGAACTTGATGGAGCGACCGCAGTCGGTGAGATCACCGGCCAGGTTGCGAGCAACCTGGGTGACGAACGCGGCAGTCGGATGGTCGGTGACCCCGAGGACGTGCACCTCCCGGGTCGACAGCTCGATAACGAAGAGCACGTAGAGCTGCTTGAGCGACACGGTGTCCACCGTGAAGAAGTCCGCGGCGAGCACGCTGTTGGCCTGGGAACGAAGGAACCCCGCCCAGGTCGGGCGGCTCCGTGGAGCAGGCCCAAGACCATGTCGACGCAGGATCCTTCGGACCGAGCTGGCCGAGACGCGGATGGCGAGTGTCCGAGGCTCGCCTTGGGTACGGATACAGCGCCAACGTCGGTTCGCCCGACCCAGCCGAACGGCGAGCCCGACCAGCTCGTCGCTCATCGGTGGCCGCCCAGGCCCCCCGTTGGCTTCTCCACTGCCGCCACCTGCGCTTGGCCGCATCCCGGTGCCATCGCAGCAGCGTTTCGCGGGTGACCAGGAAGGACCGCCACCGGGTTCGAGGGAGCAAACGACTGAGCCCAGCAAGGATCGCCCGATCCGCCGGGCGATACCGCACCAGCGCGTGCAACTGACATTCGAGAATCCGGACCTGGTGCCGGAGCACCATGATCTCGATGTGCTTGTCCGATTCGCTTCGTCGGACAGATGTGACGAGACCGAAGATCCGGCACATGCCGAGGTAGAGGAGGGAGGAGGCCACGGTGGATGATGGCCGATCGTCGGCACGGAGTGCCAGCCCAGGGGCCTGAACGTGGTTTCGGGCCCCCTCAACTCGTGGGCGCACTCTCCATGGCGACACATACGTTGTGAGCTGAGATTCTCCAGGGTTCCGTTCTCCGCGCATATATTGGATGATCGGTCCGCAATCACGACCTGCTTCGCCACTTGCAAAGTCATGCTGGCCGTCGTCTTCCTCAGTACCATCACCGTCACCGCCCCGGTCCGTGCAACCACCCGGCGCCGACCAGCCCCTCACCGGACAGAAACGGAGCACCACCCAGGGTGACGAGCTACCTTCCCGCCGACAGCCGCTACGACTCGATGACTTACCGTCGCTGCGGACGCAGCGGTCTGCTCCTGCCCGCCGTTTCGCTCGGACTCTGGCACAACTTCGGCGACGACCGGCCGATCGATACCCAACGAGCCATCCTGCGCCGGGCATTCGACCTCGGCATCACCCACTTCGACCTCGCAAACAACTACGGACCGCCCTACGGCAGCGCCGAATCCAACTTCGGCCGGATGCTCCACTCCGATTTCCGTGATTACCGAGACGAACTCGTCATCTCGACCAAAGCCGGCTGGGACATGTGGCCCGGCCCGTACGGCGACCTCGGCTCCCGCAAGTACCTACTGGCCAGCTTGGATCAGAGCCTCAAGCGCATGGGTCTCGACTACGTCGACATCTTCTACCATCACCACTTCGATGCCGGGACCCCCCTCGAAGAGTCCCTTGGTGCACTCCATTCCGCAGTCCAGCAGGGTAAGGCCCTCTACGTCGGGATCTCCTCCTACTCTGACCGACGCACCCAGGAGGCCATCGCCATCCTCCGCCAACTAGGCACCCCGCTGCTCATCCACCAGCCGTCATACTCAATGCTCAACCGATGGATCGAGGAGCATCTTCTCGACGTCGTCGGCACTGAGGGCGTCGGCTGTATTGCCTTTTCTCCCCTGGCCCAAGGTCTTCTCACCGATCGATACCTGAACGGCATCCCCGAAGGGTCCCGCGCGTCCGAGGACAGTTCGCTCCTCCCTGGGATGCTCAACGACGACAACCTGGCCCGCGTTCGCGCCCTGCACGCTCTTGCGCAAAGGCGGGGACAAGGCCTCGCCCAGATGGCCGTGGCTTGGGCCCTACGAGACCCGCGGGTCACCTCAGTCCTCATCGGGGCGAGCAGTGTCGCCCAACTGGAGCAGAACATCGCCGCCCTCGACCAGTTGGACTTCACTGCAGAGGAACTCGCGGAGATCGACCAGTACGCCGTGGAAGGCGACATCGACCTTTGGCGCACCCCCGCCACCGATTGAATCAGACGACACTACACACGGGAATGCAATGACAAAGGTGCGCAGGGAATGCATGTTCGAACCATCGCCCGATCTCGGAACGCTGTCCTTCACGGTGGAGGAGCCAGGAATTGGGATGTTGACGACACCATGGACTCCCCTCGCCACGCGAGGCCCGTGGGACGTCGGGCTGATCTAATGGGACCATGACTAACGGTCAGTCCCGCAAGGTTGGAATCATCGGGTACGGGCTCGCCGGCCGAGTGTTCCACGCTCCTCTCATCGACGCCACACCCGGACTCGATGTCGCTGCGATCGTCACCTCTGATCCCCTGCGGGCTTCCCAAGCTCGAACGGACTTTCCCGATGCGCAAGTCAGCGGCGAAGTAGACGCTGTCCTCGCCGGAGCCGGCCGAGTCGACTTGGTCGTAGTGGCCACGTCGAACCAGTCCCATATCCCGCTCGGCCTGCGAGCGGTCGAGTCCGGTCTGCCCGTGGTGGTTGACAAACCGCTGGCGGCGACTGTCGCGGACGGCCGCCGCCTCGTCGAGCGGGCCCAGGAGGCCGGGGTTATGGTCACGGTGTTTCAGAATCGCCGGTGGGACAGTGACTTCCTGACGTTGCGCCGGCTCGTCGGACAGGGGCGCCTCGGCCGGATTCATCGCTACGAGTCCCGCTTCGAGCGCTGGATTCCTGAGCTTCGAGAGGGCAGTTGGCGCGAGAATCCAGACCCAGCGAAAGCCGGCGGCCTCCTCTACGACCTCGGCGCTCACCTGATCGACCAGGCGCTCGTACTCTTTGGGTCGGTGACCTCCGTCTACGCTGAACTCGACCGACGCCGAGCTGGCAGCAGCGTCGACGACGATGTCTTCGTCGCCTTGACCCACACCGGAGGAGTTCGCAGCCATCTGTGGGCCAGCGCCCTGGCCCCTCAGCTGGGACCCCGCTTGAGGGTGCTCGGCGACCAGGCCGGGTACACGAGCTACGGCCTCGACCCACAAGAAGAGCAGCTGGCCGGCGGTCTGCGTCCCGGCTCACCCGAATGGGGCAGACGAGCCCCGGAGCGTGACGGGATCCTCGGGGTCGCCGGCGAGAATGAGAAGGTCCCCAGCCTCCCCGGTGCCTACCAGGACTTCTATTCAGCTCTGACGGCAGCACTTGACGGTGACGCTCCGCCGCCGGTCGATCCGTGGGACTCGATGGCCGTCCTGGAGATCATCGAAGTCGCCCAGCGGTCCGCCGCGAACCACGTCGTCGTCTCGATGAGCCCTAAGAGTGGCAGCCCACGATGAACCAGGAATTCGAACGCCTTTTCACCGTCCTGGAGAGCCGAGTCGGTGTCGACCCGCCGCTCGAGGGCACCGAGCGGCCGAGAACCGGGCCATGTCTCATTGGCGTGCGAGCCTGTGGGTGCCTCTTTCGGCTCTCCTGACGTATCCGTGGGTCGGTCACGCAGCTTCCTGACGACCGGGTAGCGGCGGGCAGTAGCCGCCTCGGTCAAGCAGGCACAATGCGATGAGGTTGTCGGTCGACTTGAACCCGTAGGCC
>JBKQMB010000082.1:0-29337 GCA_052326605.1 Acidimicrobiales bacterium
CAACGCCTCGGGCAGCACGGTCACCCTGGCCCTGGCCGTCACGGTGGCAGCGAGCGCGGCGCCGGCCATCACCAGCGGGACCACCGCCTACTTCACCCTGAACAAGGGTGGGGCCTTCGCCGTGTCCGCCACGGGCTCCCCCACGCCGGCGATCACCGATCCCGGGGCCCTGCCCGCCGGCCTCACCTTCGTCGACAACGGCAACGGCACCGCCCTGCTGTCGGGGACCCCCACGGCTACCGGCACGACCACCCTGACCGTCACGGCAGCCAACGGGATCACCCCCAATGCCACCCAGACCCTGACCGTCATCGTCGGCCAGGGACCGGCGATCACCAGTGCCGCCTCGGCAACGGCGACCGTCGGAGCGGCGTTCACCTTCACGGTGACCACCACCGGCTACCCGGCACCCTCGCTGGGTGAGTCCGGGGCCCTGCCCCCCGGCCTGACCTTCACCGACAACGGCAACGGCACGGCCACCATCTCGGGCACGCCCACCGCCGCCGGCGCCTCCGCCATCACCATCACCGCCACCAACGCCACCGGAACGGTGACCCAGACCTATGGATTGACTGTCAGCGCGGCACCGGTAGCACCGAATATCACCAGTGCCGGTTCGGCAACGGGTGTGGTGGGTGCGGCGTTCTCCTTCACGGTGACCACTACCGGTTCCCCCGCTGCCACCATCACCGAAACCGGAAACCTGCCCACGGGAGTTCTCTTCACCAACAAGGGTGATGGCACCGCCACCATCGCCGGCACACCCACCGCGGCCGGGACCTCCACGCTCACCCTCACCGCCAAGAATGCCGGCGGCACAGCGACGGCGACGCTCTCGATCGTGATCGGTACGGCCACCAAGTTCACCAGTGCCGCTTCGACCTCGGACACGGTCGGGAAAGCTTTGACCTTCACGGTGACCACCACCGGCTCCCCGACAGCCACACTGGCCGAGACCGGGACCCTGCCAGCGGGATTGACCTTCAAGGCGAACACCAACGGTACGGCCACCATCTCGGGCACGCCGACTACTGCGGGAACCTCCACCTTGACCTTCACGGCCACCAATGCCAATGGCTCGGTGACGCAAACCTTCACGATCACCATCGGGACCCCACCGAAGTTCACCAGTAGTTCCCTTGCCACCTCCACGGTCGGGAAAGCTCTGACCTTCACGGTAACCACCACCGGCTCCCCGACAGCCACACTGGCTGAGACCGGGGCTCTGCCCAAGGGATTGACCTTCAAGGCCAACACCAACGGGACGGCCACCATCTCGGGCACGCCGACCACCTTCAGCCTCTCGTTGGTGACCATCACGGCCACCAACAGCATCGGGACGACGACGCAGACGTTGATCTTCTTCATCCTCTAGATCAGTCCACAGGAGGGAGCCACACGACTCCCCCCTGTGGCGATCGGAGGATCGAGAAGCGCCGCGGGGGCGTTGTCGACGACACATCCGAAAACACCTTGAGCAACCTCGACCGGATCCCAACGAACCCGCGCCGCCGTCCGGGCCGAGGAGCTTTCCGAGTGCGCAAACCGGCGACCGGCGATTCAAGACGGTCGACGACGGAAAGAGGCCCCAGTGGCAGCCCTTGGAGGCGGTCTCGACGTCACCCACCAGTGCGGCGGCCCCGGCTTGATCGCCTTGGTCCGGGCGTCCATCTCGGGAGGAGCTCACTGGGAGGGCAACACCACCCCGCCGAACATCGCCCCCAGGAGAGCACTTCGAACACGATGGCCGCCGGCGAGCTGTTGAGTTGCTCGGTGAAGCGAGACCTCGCTACGGCGCACCACAGCATGGCATCCAGTATCAAATGCACGACCGCCGGCTACCCTGACCGGGTCCCCGTGTGTTGAGCCATGTGGCCTGCGCGCCTGACGGCACTCTGCGTGCTCCCTGTCGGCCGCGGTGGGTTCAGACGGCCACGGTGCGAAACGATCCTTTGATCGGCCACCACTCGGCGATGATCACGTCGGAGGCGCCCCTGGTGCGGAGCTGGTAGTCACGCAGTGTGGCGGCGGCTCCCGCTAAGCGTGCCTGGCGCTCGCTCAGCCCCTTCAGAACCTCGCCCTCCGAGACGCCGAGTCCGAAATGGGATAGCACCGCTTCGGTCACCTTGTAGGTGTCGTAGGCGTCGGCGAGCGCGTTGTGCGCCCCTGACCGCTTGACCCTGTAGCGCTCGCACAAGGCGTCGAGGGTTCTCTTGCCCTTGCGGTACGTGTCGACCCCCCGGTCGATCACGAGAGCGTCGAGGATCGGTCCCTGCCAGCCAAGGTCAACGAGGCTCGTGCCCAAGAGGGAAGTGGTGAGCGAGTCGACAATCTGCAGGTCGAACGAGACGTTCATTCCGATGACGGGCACTCCGTGTGACGACGCCTGACACAGTCGGAAAGCGATCTGTTCCACAGAGCTGCGAAGGTCATCACCCTCTCGGCGGAGCATTGCTTCATCCAGTCCATGGACAGCCGCTGCTCCCCGCTCGACCGGTACGGTCGGGCGGACGAACCGGTAGGTGTGGTCCTCAACCTTGCCGTCGGCCAACTCTATGAATGCGTAACTGACCGGCTGGGCGTAGTTCGTGTCGAGCCCGGTGGTTTCGAGGTCGAAGGCGAGTGCCCGGTGGAGGAGCGCTCCGGACACGTCGGGAAGCGTGCCGGGCTCCGGGTTGGTCATGTCATACCTCTGGCGCGGAAGCGCTCGACCCCGGCCTACAGCGCGGGCAGATCACGATCGCGGGCCTCGGTCAGCAGTGATGCGGACACTGTTGCCCCTCCTTTCATGCCATCTAGCCTATAGCGGATTGTCTATGGGCGTAAACCCGTCGGGGCCGTGTCGATCACTTGCCTGGATTCTCGATTCCGAGCACTTCCGGACCCGTCGCATCGTGCCTGGTGAGAGCCTCGGCTGTCCGCCCGTTCGTGCCTGGGTCCGGCATCCGGCGGATCAGCAGTGAGTCCATTCCCCACCCCGACCGTTGCGCGCTGGAGGTGTGGAGGCCGGGTGACCGAGCCATCAGAGCAGCGTGACTTCCTTTCATCTTCCGGAATTCACGTGGCACCTCGCGACATCCGTCGCATAGAGCGACATCGGGACACACTCGTGGATTAACCCCCTGTGTAGCTCTCCACCTCGGAGCACATGGGCGACACCCCCATGTGCTCGTCTCACGACTCCAACGGGCGGCAACGCGGACCGGACGCCACAGGTCGGGCAGAGCGCTCGACCTGTGGCGTCCGTGGTACCGCATCAATTCCAGCCGACAGTGCGGCCGCGCCTCCGGAATCCTTGGCCGCCGCACCGCTGGGCCTGCCTACAGGGCGACGATGCCCTCCCCGCCGGCGGCGCCGGCGACGGTCACGGATCCGATTGCGCTGAGGTTTCCGTTGGCATCGACCTGGAACTCGTCGACGATCCCGTTCTGACCGGTCTGGACGTAGAGGAACTGTCCGTGGGTCGAAGCCGAGGCGTCAACCGTTCCCGGGTCGGTGTCGCTCGCCCCGAGGAGGGTCAGCTGGCCGTTGGGGGCCGACTGGTAGCCGCTCACGGTTGCGCTTCCGGCGTTGGAGGCATAGAAGAACCCTTGTGCCGGAGCGACCCAGCAGGTTGCCGCAGAGCCGGTCCCGACGGAGTTGATCAGGCTCACGGTCCCATCGAAATTGAGCGTGAACGTGGCCAGTGCGTTCGTTCCCGCCTCGGCAATGACGAGGTGGCCTGCCTGGTCGAACGTGATGGCGAAGGGCACAGTCCCGGGCTCAGAGTTCACAACCGGGGAGGCAGACAGCTGCCCGAAGAAGCCCACACGAAACACGTCGATGTCGTTGCCATTGGCCTTGGTGGTCACGATCAGCCTGGAGCCGTCCGGTGAGAACGCTACCTGACCGGGAGTGTTGACGAACTGTGGCGTTGCCGACGGGTCCAGGCCCAGTGCCCTGTTCGAGCCCGGGAGCGCGAACAGGCGGCCGAAGAACGAGACGTACTCCTGGACCGACCCACCGTTCTCGGCATTGAGGACCGAGACGAGGTTGCCGTGCACGGCCACGCTCACCGGGAAGGTGCCGCCTGAGCTCACCACTTGGCGCAGCGTCAGCCGGTCACCCCGGACCGAGAACACCGAGATGGTGTTGCTTCCGGCGTTCACGGCATACAGAAGGGAATTGCCCCGGTCGAAGGTCAGCGAGCCCTGAGAGGCCAGATGGTCCACGACGGACCCACTGAGGACCCCGCCCAACCCACCGGTGCCGTAGGTGTTCGCCAGGGTGAGGGTGCCATTGTCGGCACGGTCGTAGGCGACGATCTGGTTGCCGGCGACGTTGTCGGTCTGGACGAAGACGACGTGATCGGCGCCCTCCCCGAGATGCGTCACGCCTTGGAACCCATCCGCTCCGGCGGCACCAGCACCGCTCAGTGCTGCCAGTCCACCCACCGCTGCAGCGGCGAGAGATAGTCGAAGGGCACGGGAAGTAGACCGTTTCATGGGTGTGATCTCCTTGGTCGTTCTCTGCACGGGGGACGTCCCCACCCGTTACGTCCTCGCAACAGCGGGACCGTTACACAGGTGCCGCATCAACTCCCACCGCCCGTGGTCGTGCGACCGGCCGGGCCGGCCGTGGACAGGGAGCGGGACCCGGTGGCGTGTGCGGCCCACGACCGTCGGCGCCGATCAGCTGCTTGTGACGCTCCGCCGCTCGATCGAGGCGAATCGCTTCTCCGCATCGGGATTGATACCCCAGCTCCAGATCACCTCGGGCTCTATCCGGATGCGCTGCCTGCCTTTGTGCTCCTCGATCGTGGCCGAGCCACGGACTTTGACCCCGCGCGGACTCCACGGGTTCACCGAGGCGAGGTCGTCAATGACGATTGTGGCTCGTGGATTCTCGGTCAGATGCCTGAAGCGGACCGTCTTGGTCAGGTCCAGCCCGCCGCTGACGATTGCCTCACCGTCCAGACCGAACCCGACTGCGGACACGTCGGGTAGGCCCGATGCCGACGCCGTGGCCAGCCGCGCCAGGCGCTGCGATTGCAGGTACTCGACCTCGAGGTCCGTGAACACACCCATCGAACTCCCCTGCTCCGCGCTCTGGACCCCACCGTGGCCGTTGCTCCTGGCCGGCGGGCGACCGACGCACCGCTTGCTCGCCCACCTGCAGGCTAGCGAGCATCCCCGAGCGTCCGTCCGCCAACGTCGCCCTCACGTGACACCATGCCGCGGCCCCCTCGAGCCCGACGCAATCCGAGGTCCCGCACGCCTCGGCGTGTTCGACAGTGCGCAGTCTGTCGCCTACCGCCAAAGTCCTCGGGTTTTCCTACATTCAACACAGCGTCTGGCAGCATCTCGCTGAGCACAGCTTCAACCTACGGCTGTACCCAGCCCTTCGGGCCTGGGCGCCGCCGTTGCGTGGCCCCCGATCGGCCCGAGTGCCTTCGGATCCACTCGAGTGGAAATGTGACCATTGCCTCTATCGCCATGACAATTCGCACCTGCACACTGCATGCGGAGGCCCGCCGGTCTCCGGTGTGATCGGCATCTTTGGATACCGGTGCGAGGAGCGCTTCATGGCCGACGCGGAGTGAGTATCCGGGGTGACCGACCGAGACATCGGCGTGCCCATCTGCCTTTCGGCGCGCACGCAACCCGGCCTTGCCTTCGGAAAGATCGCCCTCGCACTCACCGGAACGGACCCGCCGCTCCCCGAGGGGGCGGTGGCCCTGCAGCACCGGTTCAGTCTCGAGGACCTCGACGGAGCGTGGTTCGCCGCACCGATCCGCAGGTGGTGAGCCCGTGCATTTGAACCAACCTGGCACAGGCAGTGCCGGCCGGAGCCGGAGTACCGGACGACCGGATGCCGGTGTCCGCTGGATCCGGGTGCTCTCCGTGGCAACGGCGGTGGCGGCCTACTTCCTCATCGTTCTCGGAAGCACCGTCCGTGTGACCGAATCGGGAATGGGCTGCCCGGGGTGGCCGCTGTGCTCTGGGCAGGCCGGCCCCATCGACCGGTTCCATCCGTTGATGGAACAGTCGCACCGCTACCTGGCGTCCCTCGTGACCATCTTGATCCTGGCCCTCGCCATCCTCGCCTGGCGAACAGGCACCAGGGCCCGTCACGTGAGGGTTCCGGCACTGGTGTCCGTCGGGGTGATCGCGGCCCAGGTGGTGCTCGGTGCCGTCACGGTCATCACCCACAACGCACCGGCCACCGTCGCCCTGCACCTCGCCGTCGCCCTGCTGTTCCTCGGGTGCGTGACGGTCACCGCGGTCGCGTCCTTCATCGAGCCCGAGGAGTCGTGGTCACTGCTCCACCGACCGGGCCCTCTCGCCTGGGTGGCTGTCTCCGCGTTGTTCTTCGTGCTCGTCTCCGGCTCGTTGGTGGTCGACGGGGGGGCACAAGCGGCGTGCGAGTCGTTTCCGCTGTGCACCGGCAGCAGCGCATCGGGGGGACTGATCGCCCTCCAACTCGCCCATCGCTCGATGGTCCTGATCGGCGGGACGCTCGTCGTCGTCTACCTCGTGGCTCTCCTGCGAAAAGGAGGCGCCCTCGACGCCAAGCAGGTCCTCGCCCTGATCGGGCTGGTGCTTCTGGGCGCGCAGGTCACCGTCGGCATCTTCAACGCACTGCTCGGTGCGCCGGAGGGTGTGGCGGATCTGCACCTCGCCCTGGCCTCGGCGCTGTGGGCCGTCGTCGTCGCCGTTGTCGCCCTGGACTCGAGGGGCAGGAGGGGCCACGCTGCCCTCGGTGGTGCCTGCAACGCCGAGGGAACGACCTCGCAGGCCGACAGGCCCCGTTCCACCGTCGAACACCTCGGCTGAGGGGACCCTCGGGCTCCGGCCGACGAGGGATGTCCCCGAGCATCGAGGCGGGCGGTCTCGAACCCCCGAACCGGGCCGACCTCCCCGACCGGTCGACGCCGCGGGCGCCGGCCGATCCTCGCTCAAGGCGACGAGGGGAATGGTCGAAAACAGAGACGCGGGCCGAGAGGCAGGCTGATCGCGTGCGAGGCCTCCCGTCCATCGACAGGAGCGGAAGGGGCAGCGAATGGTGGTGCGATACGGCGGGCGTGTTGCCGATTCATCGGCCACCGCTGCGCGTAACGTCCCGACAGAGCGTGTTCCCCCCGTCTTTCGAAGGGCTGGGGCCCTCGCACTCGTCGCGGCAGTCCTGACCACGACTGCTGCGACCCTGTGCCCGGCGGCCCAGGCTGGAGCACCGACAGGACTCGTCCAGAGCCAATCGACACTGGATCACTGGCATACGTCTCCCATGGTCAAAGCGAGTACCCAGACCCCGACTGCTGCGGATGCGCATGGAACGAGCTACCTCCGTTCCGTGAATTGGGCAGGGTATTTCGTTTCCGGCGGGAGCGGGCCGCTCCGTTCTGCTCAGGCATCCTTCGTCGTCCCCAAGCTGTTGTCCTGTGGTCCCTCCGAGGACTCGGACAGCTCGTACTGGGCGGGACTGGATGGCTCGGGGTCGCAGACGGTGGAACAAGAAGGGGTCGACTCGGCCTGTCGGAACGGAGTCGTCTACTACATCCCGTGGTACGAGATGTACCCCGCGGATGCGACGACCTACGACAAGGTGGTGGTCAGAGGTGGCGACTCCGTCGTCGCTACCACCACCTACGAGAATGGTGGCCGCTACGTCCTGAGTCTCTCCGACTCGACGACCAACACGCATGAGGCAGTGACGATCGCGGATCCCGGATTGGAGAACATCTCGGCGGAATGCATCGCCGAGGACCCCGGCATGGCGCCACAGGCTCCGTATGCCAACTACGGATCCGTCACGTTCTCCGGCTGCATGGTGAACGGCGTGCCCATTGGCACGCTCTCGCCCGACGCCATTGACATGGTGAACTCGCAGGGCGAAGTCGATGCCAGCACCACGGCCCTTACCGACAACACGTCGTTCACGGTCAGCCAGGTCGCTCCGGCTCCCACACCCACGCCGCCCCCGCCCACGCCGCCCCCGCCGCCCGTCCCCGTCGCCTCCTTCCTCCTTCCGGCAGTGGGCATGGCTTCCACCCCATCGGGCAGCGGCTACTGGCTGACCGACGGGGAGGGGGCGGTTTCGACTCATGGCGGTGCCCAGTACCACGGGTCCACAGCCACCGTTGCGCTCAACTCACCCATCGCCCACATCGTCTCCACGAGCGACGGCAATGGTTATTGGCTCGTGGCCGCCGACGGAGGAATCTTCGCGTTCGGGGATGCAGGCTTCTACGGGTCCATGGCCGGGCAGCATCTGAACGCCCCGGTGGTGGACATGGCCCCCACCGCTGACGATCGGGGCTACTGGCTGGTGGCTTCTGACGGTGGGATCTTCGCCTTCGGAGATGCGACATTCCACGGCTCGATGGGCGGAAGACCGATCAACAGGCCGGTGGTCGGTATCAGCAGTGACAACCAGACCGGTGGGTACTGGGAGGTGGCCTCCGATGGTGGCGTCTTCTCGTTCGATGCCCCCTTCCGCGGATCCACCGGTGCGCTCAGTCTGAATCGGCCCATCGTTTCGATGGCGTCGGCAGCTGACGGTTCGGGCTACTGGTTCGTGGCCTCGGACGGAGGCATCTTCGCCTTCAACGTGCCCTTCTACGGCTCCGAGGGTGGTCAGCCGATCCCGGCACCCGTCGTCGGTATGGCAGGGGATGCAGGCACGGGCGGCTATTGGATGGTCGGAGGAGACGGAACCGTCTACGGCTTCAACGCTCCCGATATGGGACCGGGTTGATCCTGCGGGGAGCCCTCTGATCCCTTCTGGTCCCGGCGATCGGCCGGCCTGCTGACTGCCGGCATCTGTGCCCTCAATCCTGAGGCCGAACATGCCGATACCCAAGAGTAGGCACAGGTGCAGTTCAGGTGTGGGCTACGCCTCCCATCGCTGGCGGAATTGAGGGATCGAAGATGCAACTTCGAACCCATGGGTGTCGATGTGGTTCAGGGTCCACGAGCCTTGCCGGGGTGCCCTTCACCAGTCCGGACGAGTGCATCGCCGCCACCGGCGGAACGCCTCGGACCCACAATCCGGTTCGCTGCGCTGCTCTTCTCCTGTCGGTTCTGGTCGCGTGCTCGATGTCGATCGGCGTGGCGCCGGCTTCGGGCGCCACGGCACGACATGCGGTCGACGGTCTGGTCGCCGAGCGCCGTGACGCCCCCATGATCCGGACGCCTCTCGGCAAGGTGCCTTTGGCACAGAGCGGGTTGTTCAGCGCAGTCAGCTCCATCAATTGGGGTGGCTACGTCGCCACTGGTGCAGAAGGGGAGTTCGGATCTGCCGAAACGTCGTTCGTCGTTCCCCCCGTGACCTGCTCCGCAGCTGAGAACTCCGCCGCCAGCTTCTGGGTGGGCATCGACGGCTGGGGCACGAAGACCGTCGAGCAGGACGGGGTCCTCGACATCTGTGCCAACGGGATGGCCATGTACCTCGCTTGGTACGAGACCTATCCCCAGCCCGCACTCCTATTCGACGCCGTGGCGATCCGGCCGGGTGACTCCGTCGTCTCATCTGTCTCGTACCGAGGCAACCTCTCCTACCGGCTTCAGGTCGCCGACTCGACGACCGGTGAGCAGGACTCGGTGGTCGCCTCGGCTCCCGGTGCGACGAACTCCTCGGCGGAGTGCATTGCCGAGGATCCCTCCGCCGCTGGTGGTGGGCAGCTCCCCTACGCTAACTACGGTGCCATCGCGTTCACCAGTTGCACGGCGAACGCCATTCCCATTGGCTGGCTGGCACCGTCCCCGGTCACTACGGCGACGGCACAAGGGGCCACCGTGGCTTCGGTGAGCGGCCTCAACAACGGAACGTCCTTCTCCATGACGAGAGAGTTCCCGGCTCCACCCCCGACACCTCCGACACCTCCGACAGCTCCGACGCCTCCGACACCCCCGGTGCCACCTCCGCTGCCCCAGCCGATCATCGGCATGGCCTCGACCCCGTCGGGTGACGGATACTGGATTGCCAATGCCTATGGTGACGTATCCACCCACGGAGCAGCTCCTGACCTCGGATCGATGGCCGGGACTCCCCTCAACTCCCCTATCACCCACGTCGTGGCCACTGCCGATGGCAAGGGCTACTGGTTGGTCGCCGGCGACGGTGGGATCTTCTCCTTCGGGGATGCCGCTTTCTACGGCTCGATGGGCGGCACGCATCTCAACGCTCCCGTCGTGGACCTCGCGTCCACGCCGGACGGCCGCGGCTACTGGCTGGTCGCACTCGACGGCGGTGTCTTCTCCTTCGGTGACGCCCGCTACCAGGGCTCCATGGGTGGGCACCCACTGAAAGGCCTGGTCGTAGGCATCACTGCCGACGCCCAAAGCGGTGGGTACCGGGAGGTGGCGGCCGATGGTGGCGTCTTCGCCTTCAACGCACCCTTCTACGGTTCGGCCGGCGACATGAAGCTGGCCCAGCCGATCGTCTCCATGGTCTCCGCACCCGATGGCTGCGGCTACTGGTTCGTGGCCAGTGACGGTGGCATCTTCGCATTCAACGTGGCGTTCCATGGCTCCATGGGCGGCCAGCCGCTCTCCGCTCCTGTCGTCGGCATGGCAGGCGACTACGCCACCGATGGCTACTGGCTGGCCGGGAGTGACGGTGCCGTCTACAGCTTCGGAGCTCCCTTCCTCGGGGCCGATTGAGCCGCTCGACGCTGCGGGCCGCTCCTCTCCCGCTGGCGACGAGATGTCGACCCCTTACCCCTTACCCCCTGGGATTTCTCCGACTGCGCTCGATCCGCGCAGGTGACCATCAGGCAGGCGCCGTCCCATGCCCACCAGCCGCAGGCCCGCATGGTGGGGTCCATCGGTCAGCACCCATGGCCAGCCGCCAACTTTTCTCGAATTTCTTCTAAAGGTGGGGCCGTCTCGTGCCGATAAGGCAAGTGGGCTGGACCGCAGGGGGCAGGGGGCTGTGGTGGCGGCCCCGACAGGCACGATCCGAGGCGATCGGACTCCGTGGCCGATGGCGGGCAGCGACGTCCGGGGCCGGTCACGGTCGGTCCCCCGCACCGGGCCGGACCCTCGAGAAGGACGTTGCGTACGCATCGTCCTCCGCCGTGCGGTTGCCCCAGCGGGGCCCCACGACTCGGGCCAACGCTCGCCAGCCCAGGATCTCCAGCCCCAGGAACCCCAACGCCACCGCGACGAAGGCGGCGGCGGTGCCCTGGCCGGCCACGACCCGCAACACCATGCCGACAGCAACAGTGGCCAGCCAGACGACGATGCCCGTGGGGACCATGTCCATCGGCCGCCGCCAGGCCCGCGCCACGGCCCAGCCGACCGCGGCACCGACCAGGAATGGCCAGGACGTTCGGGCCACGCCGCCGAGGCTCAGCCCTTCGACATGGGACGACCGACCGATGACCACGAAGACGATGATGCAGGCGGCGTCGAGGGCCGCTGCGCGCGCACGCTGCATACGGTCCGATCGTACCGGGTACCGGGTACCGGGTACCGGGTACCGGGGACGACGGTGACGGTGCCGTGCTCCCTAGGCGCGCAGCGCGGGATGGTACTTGGCCAACATCGGGACGAGGACGCTTCGGGGCGAGAGCCAGCCGGCGACGGCGGAGACCCGATTGGCCATGCCGGGGATGACCACGCCTCGATTGGCGTCCATCCCTTCGACAGCGGCCTTGGCCACGGCGCCCACCGGCACCCACATGAATTGGGGCATCGCCCCCGAGGCTTCGGTATCGCTGATCCCCGCGGCTGCCGCAAAGCCCGTCTCCACCGGTCCGGGGCAGAGAATGGTCACCGTCACACCGCTGGGCCGCAACTCCCCCCGAATGGCATGGCTGTAAGAGAGAACGAAGGCCTTGCTGGCCGCGTACCCGGCCTGTCCGGGAAGCGGTTGGAAGGCGGCGGTCGACGCCACGTTGAGGACTGCCCCGCTCCGGCGCTCGACCATCCCCGGGAGGAAGAGCGAACACAGGTGCACCACTGCCTCGACATTGGTCCGGACCATGGCGACCTCACCGGCGGGGTCCGAACGGGACACCGGGCCCATGGTGGAGAACCCCGCGTCGTTGACGAGCACATTGACCTTCAGCCCCCGGCCCTCGAGCTCCGTGGCGATCGCCGTGCGTGAGGGCTCGTCGGTCAGGTCGGCCACGATGGCCTCGGCCCGGACCCCATGGGTCGAACCGAGCTCCTCGGCCAACGCCTTGAGCTTGTCCTCGCTACGCGCCACCAATGTCACCCCCAGCCCACGGCCGGCCAGCAATCTGGCGATCTGCTCCCCGATGCCGGATGAGGCTCCGGTCACGAGGCAGGTGCGGTCAGGGTCGGGGGCAGGAAGCGTCATGCCCACAGCGTAGGTCGGGCGCCCCGAACGGGTCCCGCGCCCCGGCGCACCTGGCCCACCGGGAGTTCAGTCCCGGTGGGCGGTGGCGTAGATGGCTCGGGCCCGAAAGCGAAGGGGCCGTTCTTCCAGCTCTTCGAGATAGTGGGCCACCCATCCGGCCACCCGCGCCACCGTGAAGAGGACCTGTCCGGCATCGGGCGGCATCCCCGTGGCCCACGCCATGGCGGCCAATCCGAGGTCGACATTGGGTCGCGGGATGGTGTGTTCGGCGGCAAGCTCGAGCAGCGACCCGACCAGCTCGGCATCCTCGGCGCGGGCCACTTCGTCGAAGAGGCCGAGCAGGACCGTGCACCGCGGATCTCCGTCCTTGTAGGCGGTGTGGCCGAAACCGGGGAGCAACCCCTGCCACCGGAGGGTGTCGTTCAGGGCTCGCTCGACCCCCAGCCGCCGGGCATCGACCAGCAGGGAGTAGGCCAGCTGGCTGGCACCTCCGTGGAGCGGGCCGGCGATGGTGCCCAAGCCGGCCAGCACGGCGTCGTAGGGGTCGGCCCGGGTGGACGCGGCCATCCGCACCGCCATGGTCGAGGTGGCCAACTCGTGGTCGGCCAGCAACACCAGGGCGGCATTGACCCCCCGGACGAGATTCTCGGTCGGCACCGGGCTCAGCCTGGCCGCCAGGCGCTCGGCGATCGATCCGGCACCCCTGGGTCCTCCTACCTCGACCATGGGGCCGGCGAGTCGACTTTCTCGCGGGTCCTCCGGCGGGACTGTCTCCGGGGTCCGATCGGCCGGCCCGGGCAGCACCTCCACCATCGTGGCCGTCAGATGCCGCGCCGTCCGCGCCACCGCCTCCGGCCGCAGGTCGGCCCGCAGCGGGTCGAGTGCCCCGGCCATCACCGCCGCCCATCGCATCCGGTCGGACGACCCGAACCCGGGCGGGTCCCCCACGGCCACGGGGGCCCAGCTCCGATCGACGGGGCCGTGGTCGGCCGCATCCCACAGGAGCTCGGCGACCTCTTCGAACCGGCTCTGCGTGGCCAGGTCGGTGGCCCGCCGCCCCCGGTAGAGGGGGCCCTCGTCGGTCAGCTGGGTGATGCCGGTGGTGATGGTCGCCATCCGGGTCTCCACCGCCTTGCCCTGACGGGACCGTCGGGCCAGGCGCTCCACATCGTCGCCATCGAAGAGGCTCCGGCGTCCACCCGGAGCCGGATGGGACTCGAGGAGCCCCCGGCTGACATATGCGTAGAGCGTGGTCACCTTCACCCCGAGGCGACGTGCCGCCTCGTCACTGTCCAACATGCGGTCCATCGGCCCATGGTAGTCACATTGACTTGATCAACATTTACAACACCACCGGCGGCGTCCACACTGGTGGAACCGAGAAGAACCACCGCCACCAGCGGCGTCCGACCGCCCCAACCGAGGAGGGAGCCCCCGATGGCCACCGCCGTCCAACAACTGATGTCGTCGCCCCCGGTGACCTGTGATGCCCATGCCACGCTGTCCGAGGCCACGCTGCTCATGGACGGTAACCAGATCGGGTCGGTCGTGGTGACCGCCGGGCCCGACGTCGTCGGGATCCTGACCGAGCGCGACCTGCTGCGTGCCGCCGCCGGTCGGGCCGATCCGAACCGCGAGCCGGTGCGCAGGTGGATGACGGCCGACCCCGACGTGCTCGGTCTCGACGACGAGGTCGGGGCCGCGTGGTCAGATCTGACCCACCACAACTACCGCCACCTCCCCGTCGTCGACCACGGGACCTTGGTCGGCGTGGTGTCCATCCGGGACCTTCTGGCCGTGGCACAGATCCGTCCGGCCGACGAAGTCGGCGGGAACGTGCCGCGCGGGCTCGAAGGTGTGGTGGTGGCAGAGACGTCGGTCGGCGATGTGCGCGGACTGGAGGGCTTCTGCCACTACCGCCAGTACTCCGCTGTCGACCTGGCCGCCCGTCGTTCGCTCGAGGACGTGTGGCAGCTCCTCTTCGACGGTCGGCTCCCCGACCGGGCCGCTGCCGCACGGTTCGCTGGAGAGGTGGCCCACCTGAGGGAGATCCCGGACGCGGTGGCCGACCTCCTGCCCGCCATTGCGTCGGCGGGCACCCCCCTCGACGTCCTGCGCACCGCCATCTCGCTCCTCGGGGCCGAGCTGGGCTGGCAGCCGAGCCTCGACATCGGCGCGGCCGAGCTCCGTACCCAGGCTCTGCGCCTGTGCTCGGTGGTGCCCACACTGCTCACGGCCGCCTTCCGCCTGCGGAACGGCCTGGACCCTGTCCCGCCGCGTCACGACCTGCCCCATGCCGCCAACTACCTGTGGATGCTGTCGGGGGAGGAGGCCCCTCCCGCACAGGTCCGGGCCATCGAGCAGTACCTGGTGCTGACCATCGACCACGGATTCAACGCCTCCACCTTCGCGGCCCGGGTCATCGCCTCGACCGGTGCCGACCTGGCCGCCGCAATCGGTGGGGCCGTCGGCGCCCTGTCGGGCCCGCTGCACGGTGGCGCGCCTAGCCGCGCCCTCGACATGATGGACAGCATCGGCACGCCCGACCGGGCGGAGGGGTGGGTCCGCGAAGCGGTGGCGCGGGGTGATCGGATCATGGGCTTCGGTCACCGCGTCTACAAGACCGACGACCCGCGCTCGCGCTTCCTCCGTGAGGTGGCCGCCTCGCTCGGCGGCCCCTTGGTCGAGTTCGCCCAGCTGGTCGAGCAGACCACCGTCGACGTGCTCGCCGAGTTGAAGCCCGGACGCCGGCTCTACACCAACGTCGAGTTCTTCGCCGGAGTGGTCATGCACTCCTGCGGGATCCCTCGCGACATGTTCACACCCACCTTCGCCTCCGGCCGGATCATCGGCTGGTCCGCTCACGTGATGGAACAGGCCGCCGACAACCGGCTCATCCGGCCGGCTGCCCGCTACGTCGGCCCACAACCGCCCCAACCGGTACCAGCCCGCTGAAGCGGCGGGCCGGAGGACTGGGCAGCGCCTACCGCGGGCCCCGGCCGGTGGCGGGTAGGCCCAGCACGGTGACGGAATGCTCCTCCACCCACAAGAGGTGGAGCACCCGCCGCAGGAACTTCCACCCCGACCCGGTGCGCCGGTACTCGTCGGCATACCGGATGAACCACACGACGTCGGTGCCAGGGCCGCCTCCCCCGGTGGCGTCCGCTGTCGGGTCCTCGGCCAGGACGTGGTGGGCGACGCAACGGACAGCGCCGGTGGCCACGTCCCCCGCGATTGCAAACCGGTGGTCCGATACCTGGTGGAACGTGCATGCATACCGCCGCAGTCCTTCGGGTACCTTGCGGATGGCATCATGGCCGGTCCGTGTCACCACCGGTCGGAGATCCTCGGGGAAGTTCGGCACCACCAGCTCACCGTCGGGCACGAACAGCTCGGCCAGTTCATCGCCGTCGAGCTCGTCCACTGCCGTGGCGTAGGCCGTCGTCAGGTGGCACAGCGCCTGCTCGTCCGCCCCGGGTGCGGGTCGTCGCCCGTCGGGCCCGGTTGTGGGCAGCTGCCCACCGGCACCGGTACCGATTCCGGTCACGGCCGGTCGGCCCCGTCCGCGTGGCGCGGACCGGCGTCGGCAGGCAGGCCGAATCGCTCGGCGAACGCGGACAGCTCATCGTGGACCCGGTCGAGGTCCCCGGTCATCGAGGTGGACACCAACATCCGCGCCACCCCCTCCGACTCGGCATCGGCGACGTCCTGTTCGGAGGTGGTCGGAAGATAGCCGGACACCGCGAGTTCGATGGCATCGGGGTCGCGTCCCGCTTCCTCGGCCGACTCACGCAGCTGGGCCATGCGGACAGCGAGGACCTCCGAGGCGAGCCCGAGCGGTTGGAACCCGTCCCCGATGCGCCCGGCCCGGCGGGCGGCAGCTTCGCTGTGGCCGCCGATGTGGATGGGAACACCACCCGGCCGCGCCGGCTTGGGAAACGAGTGGGCGTGGTGGAACGCGAAGAACTCGCCGTCGAAGTCGGCTCCGGCCGGCCCGGCGTCTGCCCACAGCGCCCGCATGGCGGCGATCGCCTCATCGGTTCGCCGACCCCTGCTGCGCGGATCAGCCCCCGTGGCCCGTAGCTCCTCGTCCATCCACCCGACCCCCACGCACATCCGGACCCGGCCCCGGGACAGCACGTCGACCGTGGCGATCCGCTTGGCCAACACCACCGGGTGGTGATTGGGCAACACCAACACACCGGTGGCCAGGGTGATCCGATCGGTCACGCCCGCCAGGAAGGCCATCAGGTCGAGGGGATCGGGGATCGCACAGTCGTCGGGGAGCGGCATCTTCCCCGAGGGCGCGTACGGATAGGTGCTCCGATAGCCCGACACCACCACCGCATGCTCCACAAGGACGACCGACTCGAAGCCGCATCCTTCCGCATGGCGGGCGAACGCTGTCATCCAGGCCGGGTCGGCGGTGACCCCGGTGCGGACAGGGGGGATGACTCCGAACTTCATGACGTGCTCACTTTCGTCCATGGGCCGGACGGACCGGGGAGCCCCCCGTCGCCGGGACTGCGACACCGCCGAGCGTAAGCGTGACCCCTGCCCGGCGCCACCTTCATCGATCCGGGTCGGGACGATTCGTCCCGACGGATGACCGGGCACCCCGGGGACGCGGCAGCCCGGGACGCGCGATGGCGTCCCGGGCCGGCGATGTGGCCCACGAAGAGCTGGGCCGGGCGACGACCGATCGCGGTCGCGCCTCCGCCCGATGGGCGGCTGCCTCAGCTCATTCGCTGAGCGTGATGGGTTGGTCGTCCAGCGAGAGGGCGTCGACCGGATCGTGTGCCCCGGCTGCCTCTTCTGCCTTGACGGCGTTCTGGGCGGCCAGATGCTCCCGGATCCGCTCGTCGATTTCGGCCATCAGCTGCGGGTTCTCGGTCAGGAAGGTCTTGACGTTCTCACGACCCTGTCCCAACTGCTCTCCCTCATAGGTGAACCATGCCCCCGACTTCTTGATGAAGCCGAGTTCGACTCCGACATCGAGCAGCGATCCTTCGCGGCTGATGCCCCTGCCGAACGTGATGTCGAACTCTGCCTGTTTGAACGGCGGCGAGCACTTGTTCTTGACGACCTTGACCCGGGTCCGGTTGCCCACCTGGTCGGCACCGTCCTTGATCGTCTCGATGCGGCGGATGTCCAGCCGGATGGACGAGTAGAACTTGAGCGCCCGACCCCCGGGGGTCACTTCGGGCGACCCGTACATGACGCCGATCTTCTCTCTGAGCTGGTTGATGAAGATGGCGATGGTCCGTGACTTGGACAGGGTGCCGGTCAGCTTGCGCAGCGCCTGGGACATCAGCCGGGCCTGGAGACCGACATGGGTGTCGCCCATCTCCCCTTCGATCTCCGCCCGGGGGGTCAGTGCGGCCACCGAGTCGATGACCAGCACGTCGAGCGCACCGGACCGGATCAACATGTCGGAGATCTCCAACGCCTGCTCGCCGGTGTCCGGCTGGGAGATCAGCAGATCGTCGATGTTCACGCCGATGGCCTTGGCGTAGACGGGGTCCATGGCGTGCTCGGCGTCCACGTAGGCGCAGATGCCACCGTTGCGTTGGGCCTCGGCCACCACATGCATGGCCAGCGTCGACTTGCCCGAGGACTCGGGGCCGAAGATCTCCACGATGCGGCCACGCGGGAGGCCGCCGATGCCGAGAGCCAGGTCGAGGGCGAGCGCCCCGGTGGGGATGGCCTCGATGTTCATGTGGAGGTTCTCGCCCATGCGCATGATGGATCCCTTGCCGAACTGCTTCTCTATCTGGCCCAGGGCCATGTCGAGTGCCTTGTCACGTTCCATGTTCTCTATTCTCTCCTCGATGCTGTCGCTCACTTGACCGGACTGACCCTATGGAGGGGGTGTGACACTCGGTTCGGGGTACGAGCCCGTCCTCTGCTGTCGACTACCGCACGACGAGGTCACTCTAGGCCCGAACGCATGTTCGATGTTGGATCCCCGGGCATGCCTGCGCCTGCGGCAGACTGCGACCGATCCGCTGCCGGCTCAGCGGGCCGATCCACTGCCCACTCGGCCACCGGGCGGGCGGCCCACCGTGCGACGCAACAGGTCGAGGGCGGCGATGGTGGCGTACTGGCGCACCCGGTCACGGTCCCCCGGGACGGTGAAGGCGAACGACTCGGTGTCGCTCCCCGGTCGGGCCAGCCCGACGAACACGGTTCCGGGAGGCTGGTCGTCCTGGGGGTCCGGGCCGGCCACACCGGTGATGGACAGACCCACGTCGGCGCCCAACACCCGGCGGGCGCCGTCCGCCATCGCCCGGGCCGCCTCCTCGGAGACCACCGGACCCTCCGGCACCCCGAGGACGCTGAACTTGACCTCCGACGCGTAGGACACCACCGAGCCCCGGAACCACCTGCTGGCACCGGGCACGTTCACCAACCGCGACGCGGCCAGGCCGCCGGTGAGCGACTCCGCCAGCCCGACGGTCAGTCCGTCGACGGCCAGGGCGCGGGCCACCGCGTCCTCGATGGCCTCGTCGTCGACGCCGAAGACCACGTCGCCGGCAGCCGCGGTGAGGATGTCCCTGATCCGCGCCTCCTCCTCGTCCAGCAGCGCCGATGCCGCCTCGGCGTCGGCGGCCCGGACCGTGACCCGGACCTTGATCCCCTCGATCCCGCTGGCCAGGAAGGCGACGGTGGCCGCTCCCCCGACCCGCCCGATCCCGACCGGACCCCCGGCGCGCTCCGGTGCCGCATCGAGGTGGTCGATGTGGTCGGCAAGTGTCTCGGCCAGACCGGACTCGCTCATCCCCCAGGTCCGGATCACCCGGCTGGCGATGACTCCGGTGGTCTCGCCGCGGTCGGCCATCCGGCCCACGAGGTCCGGGGCGATGGCACGGTCGAACATGTCGGACATCTCGTACGGTACGCCGGGGACTGCGTAGACGACCTTGTGGCCCACAGGGCAGACCAGGCCCGGAGCGGTCCCCTTGGTCTGCGGGATGACGACCGCCCCCACGGGCACGTCGGCCTGCCGCAGATTCGAGTCCGGCATCTCCCGCCCCCGGGAGGAGAACAGGGCACGGATCTTCTCCACCACCCCATCGTCCCGTTCCAACGGGACGTTCATCACCTCGGCGATGGCGTCGCGGGTGATGTCGTCGTGGGTGGGCCCCAGCCCGCCGCACACGATGACCCCGTCGCTTCGGGCCAACGCCGTCCGGAGGGCCAGTACGATGCGCTCCTGGTTGTCGCCCACCGCCTGGTGGAAGTGCGAGGCGACACCGATAGCGGCCAGGTGCTCTCCCATCCACCTGGAGTTGGTGTCGGCGATCTGCCCGAGAAGCAGTTCGGTGCCGACGGCGACGATCTCGATGCGCACGGGGGCGTCAGACGGCCGGACTCGAGCCGTCGGCCGCCCCGCCTAGCCCCGCCCGTGCCACGCGCCGACCGTCGAGGTAGTACTGCCCGCCGGTGAATACGGTCATGGCCGTGGCCACCCAGATCGCCGTGGCCAACACCGTCTGATGGGTGGCCAGGGGCGGCGCAAGGCACATGCCGATGGCCAGGTCCTGCAGCAGGGTCTTCACCTTCGCCGTGGTGCGGGCCGGGACGGACACGCCACGTCGGCCGACCACCGCTCGGTAGACGCTCATGGCCACTTCGCGCACGGCGATGATCACTACCGGCAGCCACCACACGATTCCTTTTGCCACCAGGGCGAAGAGCGCACCCAGCACGACAACCTTGTCGGCCAGCGGATCGAGGAAGGCCCCGGAGCGAGTCGTCCCCTGCTTCCGGGCCAGCCAACCGTCGATGCCGTCGGACGCGGCCAGCAGGCCGCCGAGGACGAACGTGGTCCAGCTCGCACCCCACAGCACGATCAGGGCGATGACGACGGGTGTGGCCAACAGCCGCAGCACGGTGATCGCGTTGGCCGGGGTGAGCATCGCCGAGGGGCCGAATGTGGTGGCGTGGGACGCAGTGCCGCCGGGGCCCGGGACGGGAGCGTGCGCCCCGGGGGAGATGGCGCCGTCGCTCATCGGACCGCTCCCGGCGCTGCCGCAGCAGGCTCTGGCGAGTCGACCGCCGCGTCGGCCGGTGGGGCGGCCAGAAGATCGGGCCCGTCGGCTCCGGCTACCACCACCTCGACGAACGACCCGACCGGAAGGTCGTGCGGCACGCCGACGATGCCGTCTATCTCCGGGGCCTCGCGGTAGGTCCGGCCCTCGCCGGGTGCGTCGATCAGCACCTCGACGGTCGTCCCGATCAACTGCTCGCGCCTGGTGGCGGTGATGGCGTCCTGGAGCTCGGTGCACTCGCCGATGCGCTCGGCCACCAGTTCGGCGGGGACCTGATCGGCGAGGCCGGAGGCATACGTGCCGGCCTCGTTGCTGAACGGGAAGAATCCCACCCAGTCGAGCTGGACCTCCTCGATCCACTCCAGTAGGAGATCGTGGTCGGACTCCGTCTCCCCCGGGTAGCCGACGATGAACGACGAACGGAAGGCCGCCGTCGGCTCCGCGCCTCGGATCGAGCCGATCCGCTCGAGGAACCGTTCGCCCTCCCCCCACCGGCGCATGCGCTTGAGCAGCGGACGCGAGACGTGCTGCAACGATAGGTCGAAGTAGGGGACGCCCGTGGCCAGGATGGCCTCGACCAACGCATCGTCGAGCGTCGACGGGTAGAGGTAGAGCAGACGGGTCCACGGCACCCGCGCGGCCACAGCGGCAACCAGGTCGACGATGGGGCGGTTGCCACCGGTTGCCGGCCCGTCGATCCGGGGCTCGATCCTGCCTGTCGATCGGTCGAGCGCGAACGAGGAGAGGTCCTGGGCCACCAGCACCACCTCACGCAGGTCGCCGGTCGGACCCCCGAGATGGTCGATCTCGGCCAGGATGGAGTCGGTGGACCGTGAGCGCTGCTTTCCCCGGAAGGAGGGGATGGCACAGAAGCCGCAGTTGCGGTCGCACCCTTCGGCGACCTTGACGTAGGACCAGGGGGCCGAGGAGGCCGGGCGGGGCAGGTTCAACAGGTCGAACGACGGGACCCGGCCTGACGTGTCGGGGATCGCGGGCTTGCGACCGAGTGCGACCGGGGTGGAGGCCGCTCCGGCCCGGGGGGGGGCGGTGAGGGGCATCCCGAAGGGAGCCACCAGGTCGACCTCGGGGAGCGCGTCGGCCAATTCGTCGCCGTAACGCTCGGCCATGCAACCGGTCACCACGAGCCGAGCACCGGAACGGCGGGCGTCGGAGAGCGCCAGCACCGTGTCGATCGACTCCTGGCGGGCCGCCTCAATGAAGGCACAGGTATTGACCACCACCAGGTCGGCCTCTTCGGGGGAGTCGGCCGACTCGAACCCGTCGAGGGCCAACGTCCCGACCAACTTGTCCGAGTCGACCTGATTCTTCGGGCAGCCCAACGTCTCGATCCAATACCGCTCGGCCACCACGACAATCTACCGGGGGAGAGTGTCCGAGGCTTCCGAGTTGCCCGGCGGCGCAGGGACGACGGCGCCGGAGGGGCCGCAACCGGGCCCTGTGGACGCCCGCCGGCCACGAGGTGCGGGTCACGGCCGGTTGCGCCACGGGTGATGCTACAGATCCCTGTGTCAGCGATGTCCAGCGACATCACACGAGCGGAGAGGGAGGGATTTGAACCCTCGGACCCAGTTACCCAGGTCAACTCATTAGCAGTGAGTCCGATTCGGCCGCTCTCGCACCTCTCCTTGCCCCTCCGGCCTATATTTGGCCTATATTTCCGGGATGGAAATGCAGGCCAGGACGTCGAGACGTCCCAAGGGTACAGGAACCGTTCGCCAACGAGCCCCGGGCAAGTGGCAGCTCCGTGTCTTCGTAGGTGTCGACCCGATCACGGGGAACCCCCGCCAGTTGTCTACGACGGTCGACGCACGCAACCAGACCGAGGCCCAACGCAAGTTGCGGGCCTGGCAGAAGGAGTTGGACGAGGCGCCGGCCGAGGCATCGCTCGACTCGTCTGCGACAGTCAGGACCCTCATCGACGAGTGGCTGCGCCACAGCGAGGCCCGGGGGCGGGCACCCCGGACCCTGCACGACGCCCGCCGGTCGGCCGAGACGGTCATCTTCCCCGAGTTCGGGGACCTGCCGATCGCCGAATTGACCCCACGCCACCTCGACGAGTGGTACCGCAAGCTCGTCACCGGCGAGGGCCGGGCGAGGCCGTTGAAGGCAACCAGCATCCGACGACACCACGCCATCCTGTCGTCCGCCCTCAGCCAGGCGGTCCGGTGGGGGTGGATCGAGCGCAACCCTGCCGAGCGGTCACAGCCGCCGGCGCTCGAACGTGTGGAACTCCAGGTACCCACCCCCGACGAGGTCCGGCGGTTGCTGACCGCGGCCCAGGACCGAGGTCCCCGTTGGGGGATGCTGCTGACCCTGGCGGTACTGACCGGTGGCCGACGTGGCGAACTCTGCGGGCTCCGGTGGATCGACGTCGATGGAGACTCGATCCGCTTCCGGCGCTCGCTCTACCGGGCCGGGGAGGAACGGGGCGAAAAGGCCACCAAGACCGGCCGTGAACGACGCATCGCTGTCGCCGGGGCCGGCATGGCCATCCTCGAGGATTGGCGGACCAGGTGTGAGGAGGCGGCCGAAGTGGTCGATGTCGAGTTGGTAGACGACGCCTTCATCGTCTCGACCTTCCCGGACGGCAGCCGGCCGGTGAATCCGGACACTCTCACGTCGGTCGTCCACACGCTCTGCGTCGAGCTCGAAATGCCCCACGTGCACCTGCACTCGCTCCGGCACTTCGCCGCCACAGAGATGCTTGCCGCCGGCATCGACCCACGAAATGCCGCCGAGGTGCTGGGGCATGCCAATCCATCGCTGACGCTCAGCCTGTTCGGACACGCCACCAACGAACGGCAACGGCAGGCGGCCGAAGTGCTCGGGCGGGCGTTTGTCGAGCGGTAGGCCCGAGTTCGCAAGCCTGACGCGTCGAGTCAACGGATCTTCGGCGTGGCCCCTCTTGTGTCCGGAATCGGAGCACCGTCGAGTTGCTCCGCCAGCTTGCGGACATGCACGAGCCAGCGACCCGCGATCTTGACCCCCGGAAGCTTTCCGGCGCGACACTGGCGGACCACGCCAAGGGGCGTCATGGACAGGAGGGGCGCGACCTCGTCGGGCGTTGCCAACTGCGGCAGTGATTCCGACAAGTGGGGGTAAACGCTCATGGATGACCCGGCGAATTCGGGGCCATCGAAGCGTCCTTCACCGGACGCACCACGGCGATAGACCGCCCATCGGGGCGAATGGCTGATCGCCCGGCGCTACATGATGGCCGCAGAACAGCTGCAGTCGGGTGAGACTCTCGTTCGGTCACAGCGTCGGGCACCTTCGATCCGTGCCGGGGCCTCGCACCTCGGCCTGGCCAATTCTCCGTACCGACGTCACGGCGGGCTGGACGATGGGTCGTGACAGGTGCACGAGGCCCCTGTCACGACCAGGGAGGCCCAATGTCCCGATCATCGTCAGCCGTGGAGCGAGGGCCTGGAGGTTTCCCCCCGGGAACGCTGATGCCGGCGGGGAGACCCGGACACGACCGACTCCGAGTCGTCGAAGGATCCGACCACTCACAGGAATTCAAGATGCCTCAGATCGGCAATCTGCGTCTCGTGCTCATTACCGCGAGCGGTTTCGAAGTGCCACTTGTCACCACCCCGGTCCAGACAGCGCGGCTGCTCAGGAGCTCCGGCGAAGCACACACCACCGCCCAGCGCGGCGATGGAGACCCGGAGGCCGCTACGTGCCGGAGGGTGCGCCATCCGCGTCGCGTCCCGGTGGACGAGCTGCTGAGCCGAGGTCGGCTCGTCAGCCGGTTCGAGACGCCCCTCGGGGGTGGTGCGGCATGAGCAGAACTCCTTCTCCTCGACAGCGCCGGGATGAGAGCGGGCGCTTGGCAAGGACGACACGTGATGTCGCTCGTTCCCGTGCTCGCGATGAGCGCAACTGTGCCCAGTGGTTCACCCGCTTCGATGAGCGCTGCGAAGAGCCCACCGGGCGCCCGAGCCACAGCGAGGTCCGACGGCTGCGGAAGGAATTCGAAGCTTTACGTCGATTGGTCACCGGTGAACAGATCCCGTAGCGCGGACGAGTGCATGGCCATCTTGTCCCTGAGGCCCGCTTACCATGATCACGAGGGTCGTGGTTCTTCTGTCTACGCACTGAGCTGGGCTCTTATGACAACCAGGGCAGCGAGCAGGATCGACATCGCGACGGCGTCTCAGCAAGCTATGGGACACTTCTGGGATGCCCGTCGACCTTCGGGTTATGTGGGGGCGCGAGGAGCTGCTCTGTAAACGCCACGCAGAGGGTGGCGACCTGGTCCGGATCAACAGCGAGCTGGAGAGCCCGTTGCGCCATCGCCACACCCTCACCGGCGCGTCGAGCGAACAGATCGCGCATGAGGTCCAAGGCTTGGACGCTGACCTCAGCGGACATCGGATCCGCGATCAGGGTGCGCATCGTCTCGGCGACCTCGGCTGGTCGAGTCGTCTGCATGATGCGGTAGACGTCGGCCGCATCCTTGTCGCTCAGCCGGTCAGTGCGCCCAGTGTCGAGTCGGTCTCGGATCTTGTGCGCCTTGGCGACGAGGAGGGCTTGGACACCCGCCACCTCGACAGTCACGTGACGATCGTCCGCCGGGTCGAGGGCAGCGACAGTCATCGGGCTGTGGTCGACAAAGGACGCCTCCAGGCCAACGGCGCGTCGTGCAGCGCGCTTGCCGTGCGGGGGGATGCGTGCGCCACGACGTCCCTCGCCGGTGCTGGCCCCCTCGGGGACGATGAGGTCGATCGGGATGATCACTTCCTCACCACTGACGAGTACCGTGGTCTGCCACATGCCCGGGTGTTCGGCAATGAACCCGGCGTCACTCATCAGCGCTTCGAGATCGGGCTCATCTCCGAGCAGCGCGGGATTCAGGACGAGGTCGCCATCCGTCGTGTACGGAGCGATGGTGATGCCAACGTCTCCCTCCCCGGTGCGGAGGTAGACGGCCTGCGCTCCAACAACGATCACGGCATCGCCGTGAGGCGCCAACAAGGTCAGCGCATTGAGTAGGACGCGTCGGGCGGCCACGTAGAGCGGATCGAGAGTGGGACCGTCAGCCATCGACGCCACTGACTGGGAGCTTGTCGAGACGCCAGAGGCTCTTGTTCTCAATCATCCACTGCAGAAGAGCGTCGCCTTCGGCCGGCATCCGACCGTTACCGGTGAGGCAGTCGGCAGCGGCCTGGGACGGCGCAACATAGGTCAGGCCGTCAATGAGGGTCGCCCGTTCCCACACAACGGGATCGAAAGGAGTCAGCAGAACGACGTTGGCACCCTGGTCCGCAGGGATAAGGCCGAGAGCGTCAACGACGGACCGCGGATCATCGATGTAGACCGCAAGGAGGGCCGGGGCGGCCACCGGAGCGATCCGTCCGGCGGCGAATGATCCGGTCACTACGGCTCGGATCCCGACCGTCCGGAGCTGGTCCAGAGCGCTGGCCGCTCCGGCCGGGGCGAGATACCGCTGCGCTTTGTTGGCGCGGAAGACGTCGTAGGTCTCGACCCACCTGCGGACGAGACGGCCGACGTCGACGGACTCAACCCGGCCGCGTTCAGATCGTTCCACGAGCGCCTCGTCATCCAGCGTGTCCAACAGGCGTGACACGTAGCCGGGCGCAAGGTCTGCGGCTGCGGCGAGATCGCGCACCCCGTACGGGGGGCGCGCGTCGACGAGGAGCCGGATGAGCCGGCCTGCCTTGGGGCCTTGAACGCGCGCCTTACTTCGCTGGGGCGGGTTCGGATCCTTCGGCGCGCCCTGCGCCTGGAGGTACACGGTCGGGTTGTCCAAGCGGATCAGGGCGTTACCGGTGAGATCGAGGTAGTTGAGGCCCTGGTCGCTGAGCAGCTCTTGGGTTCGCTGACTCAGCCAGGGCGCGACCACCAGGATGGGGATGTGACCGGCGAGGGTCCGGAGCGTCCTTCCGACGCCGCCCAGGAGCCGGTCGACGTCGCGTGGGCCGAAGATGCTCTTCACCTCGACGACCATGGTCGTGTAGGTGCCGTTCGGGCCTCTCAGGTCGATGGCCGCGTCGATCCGCCCGTCCGGCGTGGCCTGGAACTCAGCGCGAGAGGTGGGGCCGACCTCCCAGCTCGTGGGGAGCCGGTAGCGGAGCCAGGCAACGGCGGCTTCCGCCATCTCGTTCTCTGTGAGCGCGCTGTTTGCTGTCATGGTGAACACTAAGGATATCACCATCTGTTGCCTCTCTTTCACTGTTTGCTGTGCGAGCAAACAAGCCCCTACAGGCAACAAGCCTGGTTGTCCGGCTGGCAACGGGGTGGCTGCCGCCAAGTGGGTCCCTCCACGGCGGTCCCGATCGCCGAACCGTGCCGCCACCGGCGCGAGATCCTGCAAGGCCAAAACGAGACCCGCTGATCGGGCGCCTATTGCGGTTTCGCCCGTGACTCCCCGCCGGGAGCGTCGTACCAGCTTCTCATCACAGGTCCACCCCGTCCTCAGCGTGCGACGCTGAGGACATCGTGCGCGTCCAAACGCGTCAACTCCAGTTCCTCAGACGAGACACCGGCGATCAGACACAACCGCAACCGTCGGCTTTGTCAGCCCTCGCCGAGCGAAAGGTGGATTGCAACAGACTCTTGGCGCTCTCCTCGACCGAGTCGGCCTCTCAGATCGTCGACAAGTTTGATGGCGCGGAACTGCCAGCCGTACTTCGCCGCCAACGCCTTCTCGGCTGCGGCCACGGCAACTGCCGAGCTGGCCACTTCGCCCGTTCCCACGTACCTGCTTGCCCCCGGTTTGACACGGCCTCGCATGTCACAGACTTGCACGTGAACTGAAGGGTTGCGCGCCAGCCGCCGCGCCTTCCACGCCGTGTTGCCAGTCGTGAAGACGTAGGTTCCGGCGGCACCCGTGATCCACACCGGACTCGAGACGGGCGAACCGTCCTTCTTGAACGTGGTGAGCGAGATGTACCTCGCACGATCGAGTTCGCTCACTTCATCGACCCGTCCAGCCATGCGCTGACGGTATCACCGAGCGTGCTGTCAGGACTTGGCGTCACCCCGTCGGTTCAGTAGAGGATCGCAAGGCCCACCGCCCGAGGGCGTTCCGCGCTTGCCCGCGTCCTCAGCCTGGGGAGCTGAGCTCGTCGTTCGCGCCAAGACGGGTCAACTCCTGATCGCAAGGAATCTGCCGGGATGCAGGGCCACCCAGAGCGCAACCGAGCTCCTATTCCGGCAGGATTCCCGTCGCCGAGGTGGCGACGAACGTGGCGATGAGTCGTTGGTCGTCAACCATCGCCTGCCGATAGGCCGACCAGTCCTCGTGCTCGCCGTTGCCCCGGCGGTAGTAGTCGACGAGCTGGTCGACCACTCCGTCGTCCGGGCTGCTGGCTACGTCGCTGAGCGCCACGCGGCCGTCGAAGCCAGCCCATACGAACACGTCATCGCTCGGCACGTACAGCGCAGCTCGAGGGTCACGCCGAAGGTTCCTGGTCTTGGCTCGATCAGCCGTCAGTGAGATGGTGAACTTGTCGCCGTCAAGCACATAGAAGATGACAGATTGCTGCGGTCTGCCGTCCTTCCTCAGGGTCGTGACTAGGGCGTTCCGATGACCAGAGGCGAACAAGAGAGCACGAGCGAGGTCCATTGCCACAATCTAGGGCGGAGTGACCTGCTTTCGTCGCTTGAGGCGGGCCGATTCGGACTGATCCGGTGATCTGGACGAGGCGTTGGCGTCTTCGCCAGCGCGAGCCACTCCCCACCCTCGCCGTTGGAGTTAGCTGCGTGCTACTCAGCCTGTGAGGGACCGGTTGATCCCAAGATGACCATCGTCCAGGACGAGCCGTCCCCTGCTGTCAGCAACCTCGAATGCCAGCGCGGTCGTGGTCTCGGTGAAGTGAGGCTCGTCGATACGAACCAAGAGCACATCCCCGGGTCGAGCGGGCGACGCGAAGCGACAGGCGATGCGCTCCACGTCACTCGGCTCGATATCCAACTCGTTCGACAGCTGCGTCACGGCTTTCGCAAGCGTTGCCGTTCCGTGGAGGATCACGCCGTCCAGCCCGGCCTGCCTGGCGACGGATGCATCGGTGTGGATCGGATTCCAGATGCGGGCGCACTCGCCATAGACGTGGGCGTCAGTCACGCTCACGGCGAACTTTCCGCATGTGCTCATCGGTCTGTCTGTGGCTGGGGCCACCGGCTCCGGAGTGTCGATCGTGGCCGGTCGGCCATCGATCCCGACTCCGCGAAACACCGTGCCCATCCATGATGTCCACAGGGCATGTCCTTCGGAGTCGCGGGCATCGAAGCGGATGATCTGGTACGCGCCGGGTCTGCGCTGCTCCAGGCTCACCACGGTTGCGGAAAGGGTGAACGTGCTTCCGGCGTGGAGCTTGCGGTGGAGCGTGAGGTCATGCGTGGCGTGCACGCCGCGCAGAGCATCGTCGAACGACCACGGCTGATCGGCGGCCACATCGGTGATGAGCAACGACCACTCCGGGCTGACCGGATACACGGGGTGCACCGCCACCGGCGGTGCAGTCGTGTCGTAGTAGCACGGGGTGTCATCGCCGAGGCCGGCGGCGTAGGCCATCGTCCAACGGGGATCCAGGATGCCTTCGACAGGACCCCACGACCGCCCCACGTTGCTTGCGGCCAAGGCCATTTCATCCTCCTCGTCGTGATCCAGTCTGCTCTCTGTGCACGTATCGACCGTCAGGACTGACGTTGCCACCTGCGAGGGCCCAGTGACAAGGAGCCATCCGGCGCCAGGCCTCGACGCCGGTGCCCCGGTCAGCGCGGCGGGGGTGCGTGCACGATCGCGACCGAGTGGGTGGTAGTGGCGGCATGGCGGAACTTGGCGAGTTCGATGTACTCAGAGCGCGCGCCATTAGGCGACAGCCATTGAGTCCCATCGTTTCGACCATTTGACGAGCTTGACCGCGATGATCAGGGCCACAGCTAGGGCGAACTGGGCCAGGCGATGAGCGTTGAAGCGGTCCGT
>JBKQMB010000083.1:0-59708 GCA_052326605.1 Acidimicrobiales bacterium
AACGAGGACCCCAATCCCTTTGTGTGGACCAAGACATCCGGCCAGATCATCGCCAAGGTTCGGCGTGGGCGGGTCGCCCTCGAGCAAGTGCGCGAATCGCGCGCTATTTGAATGTCACCGCACTAGGCAAAGGTGTGATCTTCCACGAACCACCGCACGATGAGCCGTGGGAGCGCGTCATGACTGCGTTCGATCCCGACGGATATTCCGTAGAAATCGCCCAAGGACGACGCGGACAGGATGGAGAGATCCGGTCTCAACAGAAGTGACCATCTCATGCCGGGACAGTGACCCCCTGAGGCACTTCGAGGATGGTGCAGCGGGTCAAGGTCCGTTCTTTAGGGACGGGCCCGGCGGCATCACGACCAACTGAAACACTTTGGACATGGACCTGGATACTGCTGCGGCAAGTGCGTCCTGGACGGTTGCTCTTCGGGCGCGAGCCATCCTCGATCAGCGCGCCACCAAGAAGGACGCCGTCAACACCGCACTGTCCAAGTTGGTGAGGCTACACGAACACAGGGAGACCATCGATTGGATCATCGCTACAGATCCTGTCGCTGATCTTCGTGATCCCGAGGTCCGTGCTGCGGCTCGCAGGTGAGCCGCGTGTTCGTCGACAACAGCCGCCTGTCACCAAGCACTGCCGCGCAGGTCGCCCTCAACTCCATCCTGGACGCCGAACACGAACTGTGCTGCTGCGCGCCCACACTTGTTGAGTTCGCGTTCAGAACGCGATCGGCCGCCGAACACGGCGAAGGTACGTACCGCCTGTGCACCTCTTTCCTCTATCTGCCCGCCTCACCAAACTCCGATCAGATCATCGTGGACATCCGGATTACGCTCTGGCATGTGGTCAAAGGTTGCTTTGCTGGAGTCACCGATGTCGCCATCGCTGCCGCCGCAGTCAACTCCAGTGCAACGTTCCTGCACTACGACAGTGACTTCGACCACGTCGCCGGAGCCTAACCCCAGCTGACGGCGCAATGGGTCGTGACGCGCGGGCCAATCGACTGGGCAGCGACGGCAGCGGCGGGGATGGCGAGGCAGCGGCAGAAGTCGCAGCTGCCCCGTGTGGCGTCGCATCTTGCACAGGGTCGAGGTGCGGCCGGGCTCAGTCGTCGTTAGCCTGAGGAACGCCGTGACGAAGAGAGTGTAGCAGTTCAATCCGGGCAGTGATGGTCGTCCGGTTCCAGACGCGGTGCGCCGGGCAACGAAGGCGGCGATCCTCGATCATGGCCAGCGGTACTTCGATGGCCGCTACCGGGAGCTCGACGTGCATTTCAAGGCGCAGTTCTGTTACGTGGACGCCTATCTCGAACCAGCGGAGCCGGTCGCCGATGGGGAGTCGGCCGATGCCGGCGGAGCCCGGGGCGAAGATCTCGAGCGGATTCGATCGAGCGCACCACAACTGTGTCGGCTCTGGTTCTTCGCCCCCGACCGGTGGTCGCTGGCCATCTACAGCTACGCCCAGGAGCGATACGAGGCGTCCGTGTTCGGCAACGGCGAGTTCGTCGGTCGTCCCCAGGACGGGTTTGACCTCGCAGCGAACCTCTACTTCGGGTGACGGGTCTGTCAGGTATGGGCGCTGGGCAGAAGGCGACACGGGTGTACGGGCCTGAGACATGGGGGACGGTGGCCGGGCGTGATTGGTCGTGGTGGGATCTGTGGTTCTGCGTGATCGTAGTGAAGGACCATGGCGGGGACCTTGCCGCGTTGCAGTCCTTGGCCGCCGAGCTCGCCCACCGGATCCGCAACCTGGATCGAGGGATGTTCCAGATCCGGGACAGCGACGATGCCCGTCTCAGCCATCTGTTCGATCTGGCCGAGCGCCTTGGTGCGGCGGACCTCGCTCCTGCCGATCTGGCCAGCCCAGCGGTGCTGGCCGATCGCAAAATCACGGCCCGGGCGCGGGCGAAGTTCAAAGGGGCCATCCCCGAAGGGGCGTATGCCAGGACCCCACCGATGCTCGATCTGCCTAGTCAGCGTATGCACCGGCGGGCGCGTCTTGGTCTTTGGTCGACCTTCGCGGTCGATCCGACGGCCTTCTACGAGAAGTTCCGCCCCACAGTGGTTCGCAAGGGCCCGGTGTTCGAGAACCAGACCAGCCGGGTCGTCGACACCCTCTACGACCGAGTGGTGAAGCTCGACGGACTGCGCCGCAGTACCGCTGAGCGGTTGGCGCTCTACCGCGCGTTCTACACCGCCGCCGCCGAGCTCGCTGATATTGCCGATGACAGTTATGGCCATCTGGGTGAGCTGCGTACCGAGATGTGGCTCGTCTACCTTGACATCGACTGGCGAGAGACCGGCATGTCTCCGGATGACTACTGGCGGGATCTGTGCGGTCTACGCATGTGGGAGGACTACGGCATGGACCTCGGCAACGAACGGGCCTGGTTCCGCTCGACCCAACAGGACGAGATCACCCTCATCGAATGCATCTTGTCGGACCTGGCCGAGGAGGCCGTCTCGTACGTCTTGGACTACCAGGCCGACCAGGCGCTCGCCGCAATAACTCAACTTCGCAGCTCGACCCGCAGGCAGAGTTCCGACACACCTGGTAGGCGTTGCGGTAGAAAGTGACAGCCGAGCGGACCCGAAGCGTCCAAACATGCGGTCGGTCTCCCTACCGGGGACGATCAGATCCAATGGTCGGAACACCTTTGTCGACATCCGAAGAGCGATGCTTTCATTTCAGCGCCCAGCGAGTGCCAGATGCGGACGGTACGGGACTGTGTGCCGACGCCAGCCGTGGAGAAGTCAGAACGCCGGGTCGATGAGTTGTTCTTCGGGCTACGGGTGATCGTTGTCCTCATCGAACCAGCTCCCGTCAACTCCTTCGATCTACCCATATGGGACACCGCCTGGCGTGTAGCTCACGACGAACATCCGAGCGTCGCCGTAGTCCACCCAGTCGCAGAGGCCGTCATCGGCTTCGAGGCCATGCGGGCGCGCCCTGCGATGATCATCCTGGTGGCGTTTGGCCATCTCCTTGGTCTATCAGCGGGAACCCGAGTGCCGGTTGATCTACATCGGCATGGCGGGAGCGACGAAGCAGCCCAGCTCCGCTATCAGCGGAAAGGACCAGTTCATTGTCGACTTGGAGTCTTGACAGCCTGACCCTGAAGCATCGGCTGCATGGGAATCCCGCAACTGCCGTTAGAACTTGCGGTGAACGGTGTTGTTCACAATTCCCACAACGCTGAGATGGGGACGGCGAGCAGACGATCGCCGAATGGAAGTACTTGGTCTCCACCGTAGAGGGTGATCCCCGCGATGAATTGGCTCCCCAACGTGTCGCGCATCAGTTCGAGCCAGCGGAACCACTCGCGTCTCGGGGTCTGGCCAGACTTCACCTCCAACCCGACGATGCGACCGTCACCGGCTTCGATGACGAGGTCGACTTCGGCGCCATCTCGATCCTGCCAGTGGAAGAGGGAAGCCTCCGTCGTCGCCCAGCTGAGTTGGCGTCGCAGTTCGGCGTAGACGAACGTCTCGACCAACTGGCCCGTCGCCGGGTCGGTCGGGTTCTCGAGTGCATGGGGCGTCTTCCCCAGCAGCCACGCGGCGAGTCCCGGATCGGCGATGAAGACCTTCGGACGCTTCTTGACCCGGCGGGTCAGGTTGCGCGACCAGGATGGAAGGGTGCAGACGAGGTAGATCGTCTCCAGCCATGCTCGATGGTCGTAGACCGCCTGGCGCTCCAGGGATGAGTCATTGATGACGCTTTGCATGACCAACTCACATCCGGTGCGGGCCGCAAACAGCCTGAGGAGTTGATTCATCTCGGGGACCTTTCGGATGCCTGAAAGCTCGACTACGTCCCGCTCGATGGTCGTGCGGACGTAATCTCGGAACCATCCGGCGCGCTGAGGGACGGGAAGTTGGTGGACCTCCGGGTAACCACCGGCGCACACCCGCTCCAACATGTCACGACGACGTAAATTGCTTGGCCGGTGCTCGCTCAGGGGTGGTGTTCTATCGAGCACGGAGTCGATGAAGTTTCCGGCCGTACCTGCGATCTCGCTCTGGGTGAACGGCCAGACTTCGACAAAGCCGGCTCGGCCGGCCAGGGACTCCGAGATCGTAGGGACGGTCAGGAAGTTCGACGATCCGGTCAGCACGAACTGACCGGGGCCTGAGTCTTTGTCGACGGCCGATTTAATGGCACGGACCAGCCCATCACCACCTCTCTGGATCTCGTCGATGACCAATGGTCGCTGGCCGAGGGTGACGAAGCCCGAAGGATCGGCCAACGCTGCGTCGAGCACCCCCTGGTCATCCAGGGTGCGGAAGGTGCCGGTACCGGCGAGCTGGCTTCGGACCAGCGTGGTCTTGCCAGATTGGCGGGGGCCGGTCACAACGGTGACACGTCGGGAGGCAACCGTTTCGCAGTAGCGGTTCTCGACGGCTCGCTTCAGAAGCATATAGCTATCATACAGAACGCCGACATCGAACCATACGAACTGCGGCCATTGTACCGGTCAGTCTGCGGCAAGGCATATGACAGCTCCTGCCAACATTCCGCCAACCGACTTTGGGATACAGGGGTCGGTGGTCGTTGGGGTACCCATTGGGTCCGCATCGTGTGACCCAAGGTTCCCGCACCAGACTCGAGACGCACACATGGTTGCATCAAGATTGGATTCGGGGACGACACGTGGCGGCCAGGGTCAGCATTTCTCATCTTTCAAGGGCAGCCGTCACGGCCATGGCGTCTCAAGAGCTTCCTCGCTCGTCTACGTAGTCCCGTAGGCCGCCCATCCCATATCCATCCCATAAATGTGCACGCGATGAACAGGGACGGGCCGTTGGCAAATTCGATAAGTCCTGGTCAGACCTGTGACGACACCTCCGGTTCCGCCCTGACGGGCACGGAGACGCACTCGTAATGCGTAGGTCAGGAGCTCGATCCTCCTCCCAGGCTGCACTGTCCGGGACCGGAGGAACCGGCGTGGGCCCCATCGCACCCCGGGGTCGGGGCCGGACGGCCCGTCACGTCCGCCGGACGCGGTCGACGATGACAGAACCGCCTCGGGCGATGAGATCGAGGTGCTCCCCCTGGCCGTCGAGGATCGAGAGGTCGGCCAGGGGGTTCCCGTCGACGAGGAGCAGGTCGGCGAAGGCACCGGGACTGATCACACCCAGCTCGCCGGGCTTCCCCAGCAGCTCGGCGTTGACGGTCGTGGCCGACCGGAGGACCTCTGCTGAGCCCTGCACCTGCGCACGCAGGATGAGTTCGCGCGACTGGGCGTCGTGGGTCTCGCCGAGCAGGTCGGTGCCGAATCCGATCCTCACCCCGGCCGAGGCGGCGATGTCGACGGCAGCGAGGCCGGCGTCCTTCACCGCGTCGAGCTTGGCCAGGCTCTCGGCAGGGAAGCTCCACTGGCGGCCGAAGGCGGCGAGCTGGTCGTAGGTGACCAGGGTGGGCACCAGGAAGCAGCCGTGCTCGGCCATCAGCCGGGCCGCCGCGCCGTCCAACAGATTGCCGTGCTCGATCGAGCGCACGCCGGCGCGCACGGCGCGGGCGATGGCCTCGGGGATGTAGGCGTGGGCGAGGACGTAGGTCCGGCGCGCTGCCGCCTCCTCGACGGCGGCGCGGATCTCCTCCTCGGTGTACTGGACCATGTCGATGGGGTCGCTCGGCGTGGCGACGCCACCTCCGGCCATCACCTTGATCTGGTCGACGCCGGACTTGAGCTCCTCGCGGGCGGCGCGGCGGACGGAGTCGGCGCCGTCGGCCACATGGGAGTACGCGGAACTGGTGATCGAGCAGGAGCAGAGGTGGGGGTTGGCGCTGACCGGGGAGGTGTCGCCGTGCCCGCCGGTCTGGGAGAGGACCCGCCCGGAGCGGAACACCCTCGGCCCGGTGATCAGGCCGAGCCGCAGCGCCTCCTGGATGCCGGCATCGAGGCCCCCGGCGTCGCGCACCGTGGTGAACCCGCGGCGCAACATCGCCTCGAGGACCGCCTTGGCCTCGATCCCGATCCGTGTCAGCGGGCGCCGTCCCATGGCGGTCAGGTCGAGGGTCGTGATGGCGGCGTGCACGTGGGCGTCGATGAGTCCGGGCATGAGGGTGCGGCCGCCGGCGTCGATGACGTCCACGGCGTCTCCGGCGACGAGCGTGGCGCCGTCCTCGGCCACCTCGACGATCCGGTCCCCCTCGACCCGGACCGACGTCTGGGGCCGCACCTCCCCGGCGACCGGATCGAGCAGAGCGGCGTGGGTGATGACGAATGCGCTCATGGGACGCTCCCTTGCATGGCGGTCGGTGCTTCGTGGGGACCCGTTGGGGTCACCGTCACGGTGCGTCACCCGTTCCGGCCACCCACCAGACCCTACGCCGGGGGCCAAATCGACCCTCGGACGGGTCGTCGCCCGCCACGCACTACCCGCCCCACCGGCCGGCGACGCATCCCGGGCCGACCGGTTCGGGACTTTGGACTCTAAAGAATCGGATCTCTGCGGCGTAGGTTCGTCCCATGGGATCGGGGACCAGCGCGCTCTTCTTGGACCTGGCGGGGCCCGGAGAGGACGAACAGGTGTTGCGGGACCAGGCGCACCGGGTCGCCGTCGAGGTGCTCCGGCCGGCCGCCTGGGCGCTCGACCGGATGACCCCGGCCGAGCGCATCGCTCCCGGCTCCCCGTTCTTCACGACCATGGCGACGCTGAAGTCGCTCGGCTACCACCGGTTCTTCCTGCCCGCAGAGGCGGGTGGCCCCGAGGAGCCGCTCTCGGCGCTCGCCCAGTCGGTGGTTCTCGAGGAGCTGGGATGGGGAAGCCTGGGACTGGCGACCGCCTTCCTGGTCGACATGCTCCCGGTGATCACCATGGCGCGCTTCGGGAGCCCGGAGCTGCTGGCCGAGCTGGTGGTGCCGTGGGTGGAGGACGAGACCGGCGCCTTCCACGGATGCTGGGCCATCACCGAGCCGGACCACGGGAGCGACTTCCTCGGACTGCGCGACGGCGATGCCCCGGGCTACGGCCGGGCCCAGCTGGTGGCCGAGCCGGCCGACGGCGGCTGGGTACTGCGGGGCCAGAAGTCGGCGTGGGTGAGCTCGGGGCCGATCGCCACCCATGCCGCCGTCCACGCCCAGGCCGGCCGGGAGGGCGATCTCTTCCACAGCCTCTTCGCCGTCGTTCCCCTCGACGACCCAGGGGTGCGGCGGGGCCCTCCCGCCGACATGCTGGGCGTGCGGGACGATCCCCAGGGCGAGCTGTTCTTCGACGGCGTCTTCGTGCCGGAGCGCAACGTGCTCGTCCCGCCCGGGCCTCTCTACCCGGCATTCGGGGACCAGCTGCTCTGCCTGACCAGCTCGGTCATCTCCAACGTGGCCGTCGGCGTGGCCCGGGCAGCCTTCGAAGAGGCGCTCCACCATGCCCGCCAGCGGGTCCAGGGCGGTGCCCCCATCGCCCGCCACAAGAACATCCAGCTCACCTTGTACGGGATGTTCGAGCGCGTGGAGACGGCACGCGCCTATACCCGTGCCGTGTTGGCCCACACGCAGGCCAACGCACCGGGGGCGTCACCGGGTGTCCTCGGGGCCTCCCCGCGCCACGCCCGTGCCGCGCAGGTCTACGCCAAGCGGGTGGCCTACGAGGTCGCCCACGACGCACTGCAGGTGTTCGGTGCCCAGGGGCTGAGCCGCGACTCGCTGATCGAGAAGCTGTTCCGCGATGCCCGGAGCCTGCTGATCGAGGACGGGACCCTCGAGGTGCTGGCCCTCGACGCGGCCCGGGACCTCGTCCAGAACTACGAGAACGTGACCTACGACCTCGAGGAGATGATGGCGACATGGTGACCATGAAGAGCACACCGCTGGATGCACCGCTGTTCAGGATGGACTCGGAACGTGGGATCGAGTACTGGGGATGCAGGGCCGTCATGGCCGGCTTCACGGTGGCCGGCGACGTGGGCGACCTGATCCCACGCGGCCTCCACCTGGACTCCCCGGCGATCGGCGCCGTGCTGGTGGCCGACTACGGCGCCAGTACCCTCGGCCCCTACGGAGAGTTCGTCTCCTTCCTACGGGTGGTGGACGACGCCGGCACCGAGGGCCTCTACGTCCCGTACATCTACGTCACCGACGACGCGGCGATGGCGGCCGGTCGCGAGGTGCTGGGCGCACCGAAGAAGCTGGCGGCCATCGACGTGCAGGTCCGGCCGGAGGCAGTGGTCGGCACGCTGGCACGGCCGTCGGACTGCACGCTGGCCAGCGTCGTCGTCCAGCCGGCCGAGCGGCTGCCCACCGAGCTCCTCGATGCGTTCCTGCCGTCGGGCACCCCCCTCTTCTCGTTGCGGCACCTGCCCGGGCCGCAGGGGGCGACCCAGGTCAGCGAACTGATCCAGTGGAACTGCGACCTGGCGGTGCACAAGGACGCCTTCGGCGACGACCTGGCGTTCACCGGACCCGGTTCGGTGACCTATCCGGGCCGCTCGGCGGTCGACCCGGTCCACCGTTTGGAGGTGGACACGCTGATGGCCGCCACCTACCTCGAGTTCGACATGCGCCTGACGGCGGGCAGGGTGGTCTGGTCCGACACGGTGGCCGCCACCGTGCGGGAGGCCGAACCGGCGGTCGCCACTGCCTGATGCGCATCACGCCCGCGATGCGAGGTTCAGCAGCTGGCGACGCTCAGGGCGAGCTGGTGCAGTGACGCCGCTGACGGCTCGCGTTCCGCTCCGTCGTCGATGATCCAGGCGGCGCCTGTGCCGGTGTCACCGGCCACCTCGTAGGCATCCATTCCCCCGGCGGGAACGGTCACGGTGAACGTGGTGCCGTCGGGCCGGAGCAGGGTCGAGATCCGTCGGCCTCCCACCTGCTCGCAGCGGAGCACGGTGGCCCGGCCCCGCGAGCCGGCTGCACCCGGCTCCTTGGTGCTACGGGTGCTCCCGCCGCCCCGGTGGAAGGGATACGGGGCGCGCTGCATCTCGTCGGAGGCCCAGGGCAGGCGGACGGCCGCTCGCAGTGTCGTGATCGGAGTGCTCACCTTGTCCCGGACGTTACCGCCCGCGGACGGGTAGGTGGTGCTGCCTCCATAGGGGCAGCTCGCCGGGGTCGTGGCTCCCGGCGCGGGGCGCGGTGACAGGTGTGGCACAGCCTGTGTAGGGTGCGTTCATGGCCGATCAGGCGATGTTCTCCGATCTAGCGATGGAGTACATGCCTGCCCTGTACACCGCGGCGCTGCGGATGACCCGCAATCCGGCCGATGCCGAGGACCTCGTGCAGGAGACCTACCTCAAGGCGTATCGGGCCTTTGCCAGCTTCGAGCTCGGGACCAATCTCAAGGCGTGGCTGTACCGGATCCTGACCAACACGTACATCAACACGTACCGGGCGAAGAAGCGGAGGCCGGAGATCGCCGACGTCGAGGACGTCGAGGACCTCTATCTCTACCGGCGCCTCTCGGGCGACCAGCCCCCTGGCCTGGGACGCAGCGCCGAGGACGAGGCCCTCGACCGATTCACCGACACCGATGTGAAGGCAGCCATCGAGTCGCTCCCCGACACGTTCCGGATAGCCGTGCTCCTCGCCGACGTCGAAGGATTCTCCTACAAGGAGATCGCCGAGATCACCGACGTGCCCATCGGAACGGTGATGAGCCGGATCCATCGCGGAAGAAAGGCGCTCCAGAAGGCGTTGGTGCAACGTGGAAGCACGCGGGGCCTGGTCGGGGCCTCGGACGAGGCCAGGTAGGGGAGTACCGCAGTGGGAGATCAGGAGACACCACCGAATCCGGCAATCCCCTCGGACGGGCCGTTGCCGGCCGGATTCCTCAACTGCGACGAGACCATCGAGCGGCTCTACTTCTACCTCGATGGCGAGCTCACCGAGGCGCGGCGGGTGGAGATCACCCGCCATCTGGACATGTGCGGCCCCTGCGTCGGCGCCTTCGGCTTCGAGGCGGAGCTGCGCAAGGTCATCGCCAACCGGTGCAAGGACCATGTGCCCGACTCACTGGTGGCCCGGGTGGCGGAGGCCCTGCAGCAGGAGTACAGCCACCACGACGGGTAGTCCCCGTGCGGGCCGGACGGGGCCCTGGGCGCCGGAACGCGACGCCGTTCCCTACACTGGTCTGCGTGAGCGAATCCGTGGCCGCGCCGAGCGGTGAGGGCGCAGTGGCGTGGGATGTCGCCGAACGAGTGGCCCGATGGGTGGGAAGCCGCGGCAAGACCCCCGCCCCCTACCGTCCGGACCTCCTCCAGGAGGACTTCGAGGAGCTGACCGCACAGGCCGAGGAGCTCGTGGCCGAGTCGACCGGCCTTCGGTCCGCGACAGGACCGGCCCGTGCCCGGGTCACCGACCGCGCCGGTTGGGTGCACGCCAACATCGCCAGCTTCCAGCGGCTCATCGGTCCCCACCTCGACAAGCTCGATCCGGCCCGGGTGGTGCGGACGAATCCGGTCACCGCCCGGATGGCCGGCCCGCTGGCCGTAGCGACGCGTTCGGCCACCGGGGCCCAGATGGGCCTCGTGCTGGGGTGGCTCTCGACCAGGGTGCTCGGCCAGTACGACCTGCTGCTCGCCGAGGAAGCAGTCGAGGACCAGGACCTGGTCTACTTCGTCGGACCGAACGTGGTCGCCATCGAGCAGCAGCACGGTTTCGAGCCCCGGGAGTTCCGGCTGTGGCTCGCCCTCCACGAGGTGACCCATCGCTGCCAGTTCACCGCCATCCCCTGGATGCGCGACTACTTCGTGTCGCTGGTCGAAGAGGGCATCGGCTCGCTCGAGCCCGACCCCTCCCGGTTCGCCGAGGCGCTCCGCAGGATGACCGAGGAGCTCCTGGCCGGCCGGAACCCGTTGCGGGACAGTGGCGCGCTCGGGCTGGTGGCCACACCGGAGCAGCTCGAAGGGCTCCACCGCATCCAGGCTCTGATGAGCCTGTTGGAGGGCCACGGGGACGTCACCATGGACCGCGCCGGCGCCGCGGCCATCCCCAGTGCGGCGCGTTTCAGCGAGGTGCTCCGCCAACGGCGGAAGGAGACCAGGGGGCTGGTGCGCCTCCTCCAGCAGCTGATCGGGATGGAGGCCAAGCTCCGCCAGTACGAGGAGGGCGAGCGGTTCATCGCCGCCGTGGAGGACTCCGGCGGAACCGAGCTCCTCGATCGGGCGTGGCGCGGCCCCGAGTGGCTGCCCTCGTTGGTCGAGATCCGCAATCCGTCGGAATGGATCTCCCGTGTCGGAACTGCGCCCGCACTGTCCGGCTGACTCCCCGGGTCCGGCCGCCCCGGAGACCGGTGCCCTGCTGGCCCGGTGCACCTTCCCCGACCCGGGGTCGGACCTCGTCTGCGGTGTCTCGGGAGGGCCGGACTCCCTCGCCCTGCTCGTGCTGGCGGCGGGGTCCGGTTGCCGGGTGACCGCGGTGCACGTGGATCACGGCCTCCGTCCCGGTTCTGCCGCCGAGGCCGACGTGGTGGCCGAGGCGGCACGGCGGTTCGGCGCCCGGTTCGAGGCGGTGCGGGTGGTGGTGGAGGACGGTCCCAATCTGGAGGCCCGTGCCCGCCATGCCCGGCGCCAGGTGTTGGGGCCCGAGGCGGCCACCGGGCACACCGCCGACGACCAGGCGGAGACCGTGCTGGTCAACCTGCTGCGGGGCGCCGGGGTCGACGGTCTGGCGGCGATGCGGCCCGGCCCCCGGCATCCGCTGCTGGCTCTGCGGCGTGCCGAGACCGTCGGCCTGTGCCGGCGCCTGGGCCTGGCTGCGGTCCACGACCCGTCGAACGACGACCCGCGGTTCGTCCGCAATCGGATCCGCCACGAGCTGGTCCCCCTGTGCTCCGCCATCGCCGGGCGTGACATCGTGCCGGTGTTGGCCCGCCAGGCCCAGGTACTGGCCGGCGACGCCGACCTCCTGGGTGCGTTGGCCTCGTTGGTCGACCCCCGGGACGCCGCGTCGCTGGCGACGGCACCGCAGGCCGTGGCCCGGCGGAGCGTGCGGGGCTGGCTGGCCGGACAGGCTGCCCACCCGCCGCCACTCGACGCCGTCGAGCGGGTCCTCGAGGTGGCGCGCCAGGAGCGGCGGGCGACCGAGGTCCCCGGCGGCCTGCGGGTGTCGCGATCCGGCGGCCGTCTGTCGGTGGGCCCGGCGAACCAGTCACCCGGGCCGGGGTGACTGGCACTCCGGTACAGTCTGGCCGTGGCCACCCCGGGAAATGAGGCAGCAGTCGGTCCGGAACGCCTCGAGGACGGTGACGAGGTCGGTCGGGTGATCGTGCCCGAGGACGACCTCCAGGCCCGCATCACCGAGCTGGGGGACCGGATCACGGCCGACTACGCGGCGTCGCCCCCCCTGCTGGTCGGTGTGCTCAAGGGCGCCTTCATGTTCATGACCGACCTGTCGCGTGCCATCTCACTGGCCGTGGACGTGGACTTCATGGCGGTGTCCTCGTACGGCAGCGCCACGCGTACCTCGGGCGTGGTCCGCATCGTCAAGGATCTCGACATGGACCTGACCGACCGGCACGTGCTGGTGGTCGAGGACATCGTCGACAGCGGCCTCACCCTCAGCTACCTGCAGCGCTATCTGCTGGCCCGCAACCCGGCCAGCCTCGAGGTGTGCGCGCTGCTGGTGAAGGAGGGCCAACAGCGCATCCAGCTGGACCTGCGCTATGTCGGGTTTCACATCCCCGCGGAATTCGTGGTGGGATATGGGCTTGATGTCGACGAGCGCCTGCGCAACCTCAAGGCGATCTACGCCTATGCAGGCCCCCCGTCGTAGGGCAACGGCCGCCCGGTGAGCGTCGACACCGCCCGTATCGAACGGGCTGTCCTCGAGATCCTGACGGCGTTGGGCGAGGATCCCGGACGCGACGGCCTGCTCAAGACCCCATCGCGGGTGGGCAAGATGTACGAGGAGCTGTTCGCCGGCTTCGGCGAGAACCCCGTCGACCACCTCGAGGTGACCTTCGCCGCCGACCACGACGAGATGGTGATGGTGCGCGACATCCCCTTCGCCTCGCTGTGCGAGCACCACATGGTGCCGTTCATCGGGAAGGCCCACGTCGCCTACATCCCCGGCGACGACGGCCGGATCACCGGGCTGTCCAAACTGGCCCGCCTGGTGGACGGCTATGCGAAGCGGCTGCAGGTGCAGGAGCGGATGACCTCGGAGATCGCCGATGCCATCGAGGGAGCGCTGGCACCGAAGGGCGTGTTGGTGGTGGTGGACGCCGAGCATCTGTGCATGTCGATGCGGGGGGTCAAGAAGTCGGGCACGTCGACCATCACCTCGGCGGTCCGGGGACTCTTCCGGAGCGACGCATCGACCCGGTTCGAGGCCATGCAGTTCGTCCGCGGCCGCTGAACGATCCGCCGGAGCGGGCGCGCTTGGCCCTGCGCTGGTTTACGCTGTGTCCCCATGCCCGGCCCGACAACAGAGGAGCGACCCCTGGTGATGGGGATCCTCAATGTCACCCCTGACTCCTTCTGGGACGGCGGCCGGTGGTTCGAGACACGACAGGCAATCATGAGAGGCCATGAGATGATCGCCGAGGGCGCCGACATCATCGACGTGGGGGGCGAGTCGACCCGGCCCGGGGCCTCGGAGGTCCCGGTGGAAGAGGAGTTGGCACGGGTGGTCCCCGTCGTCGAGGCCCTGGCCGGGCGGGTACGGATCTCGATCGACACCACCAAGGAGGCGGTGGCGGACGCCGCGGTGGAGGCCGGGGCCTCGCTGATCAACGACGTCTCGGCCACCCTGTGGCCGGTGGCGGCACGGCACGGCGTGGGTTGGGTGGCCATGCACCGGAAGGGGACACCTGCCTCGATGCAACTCGACCCCCGCTACGACGACGTGGTGACCGAGGTGTCCGCCCTGCTGGTCGACCGGGCCGGCCGGGCCGCCGACGCCGGGGTGGACGACGTGTGGATCGACCCGGGCATCGGCTTCGGCAAGACCGTCGACCACAATCTCCAGCTCCTCGCCGCCCTGGACACGCTGGTGGCCACCGGCATCCCGGTGATGGTCGGCACCAGTCGCAAGGGCTTCCTGGGTGTGCTGGCCGCCTCCCCCGACGGAACGCCGGCTCCGGTGGGGGAACGCCTCCCCGGATCGCTGGCCACGGCCACGTGGGCCATGCAGCAGGGGGCGGCCATGGTGCGGGTCCACGATGTGGCCGCAACCGTCCAGGCCGCGGTGCTGGTCGGGCGCAAGGGTGCGGATACGGGGGCCGGGGTATGAAGGGCAAGTGGGCGGCGGGGATCCCGCCACGCAACTTCACCTGGGTGATCAAGGACCGCCTGGCCATGAGCGAGCGGCCCGGGGGGTTCGCCCCCAACCATCGCAAGGTGCGGCGCCAGGAGGAGATCATCTGGCTGCAGGTGCAGGGGTTCACCCGGGTGGTGTCGCTGCTCCCCTCCTCCCACAACCTCCAGGCCTACGAAGAGAAGTCGCTGGCCAGTGTGCACTTCCCCCTGCCCCTCACCGGTGACGTCCGGGGGGTCCTGGCCGACATCTACCGGGAGCTCCACACCGGCCTGGCCGGTGGCGATCGGATCCTGGTCCACCAGGAGGAGCTCGGCGACCGGGTCACCGGCGTGGTGGCCGGGTACCTCCTGTGGTCGGCACGCCTGCCGAGCGGGCCCCAGGCCATCACCGTGCTCGAGCACATGACCGGACACGCCATGGGGCCGAGCGGCCGCGAGCTGGTGGAAGTGGCCGGCCAGCTGTCGCCGGCCGCGGTCCGGCCCGGCACCGGTGATGACTCCTCGCACCACGGGTGATGGCACCCTCGGGGACCGGGGACACGCTCACGTCCGGCGGCCCGGACGCCGGGGACCAGATCCAGCTGCGCGGCCTCCGGGTGATCGGCACCCACGGGGTGCTGCCCGAGGAGAAGAGCCGGGCCCAACCCTTCGAGATCGACCTCGACCTCTCCGTTGACCTGACCCGGGCCGGGGCGACCGACCGACTGTCGGACACCGTCGACTACGCCGGTGTCGCCGGCGCCGCGGCCGCGATCGTATCCGGCCCGACGTCCTTCGAGCTCCTGGAGGCCCTGGCCGGGGCGGTCGCCGAGGCGACGCTGGCCTCCGACGTGCGCATCGCAGCGGTGACGGTGAGCCTGCGCAAGCTCCAGCCCCCGCTGGCCGTCGACATCGGCACCGTCGGGGTGCGGATCACCAGGCGCCGGTGACCTCGTCCCAGATCGCGCCGCCGACGGCCCGGGCGTTCATCGGCCTCGGCTCGAACCTGGGCGACCGGGCCGCCCACCTCCGCCGGGCCGTGGATCAGCTCCGAGGAGGCAGCGATGCGCCGGTGACCGCGGTGTCGCGGGTCTACGAGACCGAACCCATCGGCGGACCCGACGGGCAGGGCCCGTACCTCAATCTCGTGGTGGAGGTGGCGGTCGACCCGGAAGTCAACCCCTACCGGCTTCTCGAGCAGTGTCACCGCCTCGAGGCCGCCGCCGGCCGGGTACGGACGGTCCGATGGGGCCCGCGCACCCTCGATGCCGACGTCCTGTGGATCGACGGCGTGGTCCTCGACGACCCCTCGCTCACCATCCCCCATCCGCGATGGCGGCAGCGCCGGTTCGTCATGGCGCCTCTGGGAGAGCTGGCCCCCGACCTGGCCGACGACGAGGCGATCGCCACCGCTGGTGGCGAGGTGACGGTCGTGGGTACACTGTGAGGAGCAGCACCAAGAGTTCCTGATGCGAACGGCACCCGATGATGGGGCTGGAACGTCGAAAGGGGTCTCGTGACCACATTCCGTCTCATCGGACCAGGCCGGGCCGGCCGGTCGTTGATGGCAGCGCTGGACGCTGTCGGGGGTTACCGGTGCCAGGGCGCGCTCGGGCGCGACCGACCGTTGACCGGTGCCGCCCGCGGCGTCGACCTGCTGGTGATCGCCACGCCTGACGACGCGGTGGCCGAGGTCGCATCGATGGTGGAGCCGGTGGACTCGACGGCGGTCATCCACCTGTCGGGCTCGTTGGGGCTCGGGGTGCTCGAGACCCACCGCCGCCGTGGCTCCCTGCACCCGCTGGTCCCCCTCCCCGACGAGACGATCGGGTCCCGCCGCCTGATGTCGGGTATCACCTTCGCCGTGGCCGGTGACCCGATCACCCGAACGCTGGCGGACTCGCTGGGCGGGCGCGCACTCGAGGTCGACGACGACGATCGGACCGCCTATCACGCAGCCGCATCCATCGCCGCCAACCACCTGGTGGCCCTCGTCGGCCAGGTGGAGCGGGTGGCGGCCACCGCCGGTCTCCCCCTGGACGCGTTCGCCGGCCTGATGCGCGCCGCCTTGGACGACGCCGTGGCCCTCGGCCCGCGCCGTGCCCTGACCGGTCCGGCGGTGCGGGGCGACTGGGGCACTGTGGAGCGCCACCGAGCCGAGCTGAACGGGATGGCCGGTCACCGGACCGAATTGGCGGCCTACGACGCCATGGTGGGCCTGGCGCGGAGGCTGTCGATCGACGCTGCCGTAGGGCGGACGCAGTCGTCCGCAGCGGTGGCCGGAACGGAGCGGGTGGCATGAGCACGGCCATCGCCCCGGCCCCGTCGGGTTCGACCGCCGTCACGCCCGCCACCGTCACCGGCGGGCGCCACGTGGTCGTCATCGAGACCCTGGCCGAGTACGCCGAGACCCTGGAAGCGGTGCGGCAGTCGGGCAGGACGGTGGGCGTGGTCCCCACCATGGGGGCGCTCCACGCCGGGCACCGTTCGCTCGTCGAGCGGGCGGCGGCGGAGTGCGACGTGGTGGCGGTCTCCATCTTCGTGAACCCCACCCAGTTCGGCGAGGCGGCGGACCTGGCCAACTATCCGCGCACCCTCGGGTCCGACCTCGAGGTGGTGTCCGGTGCCGGTGCCCACCTCGTCTTTGCGCCCTCGGTCGCCGAGATGTACCCGGAGTGGCCGGCGGCAACCACCACCACGGTGTCGGTCCCCGCCCTGAGCCGCCGGTGGGAAGGTGCGTCCCGCCCGGGCCACTTCGACGGGGTGGCCACCGTGGTGGCCAAGCTCCTCTCGACGGCAGGCCGGTGCCGGGCCTACTTCGGGGAGAAGGACTTCCAGCAGCTCGCCGTGGTCCGGCGCCTGGTCCGCGATCTCTCGCTGCCGGCGGAGGTGGTCGGTTGCGAGACGGTCCGCGACTTCGACGGCCTCGCCCTGTCCAGCCGCAACGTCCGGCTCTCGACCGAGCAGCGACGGGCCGCCCTCGTCCTGTCCCGTGCGCTCCGGGCCGGTGCGTGGTCGCTGTCCCGGGGAGAGTGTGATCCGTCGTCCGTCGAGGCGGAGATGGTCCGGTTGGTCGCCGACCAGCCCGAGGTGGAGCTGGACTATGCGGCCGTCGTGCACGCCGATGACCTCGAGCCCGCCCGCAGCTGCGCCTCGGCCCGCCCGTTGCGCCTCTTGATCGCCGCCACCGTCGGTCCGGTGCGCCTGATCGACAATCTCGGCCCCCACGGCGCTAGTTGATCCGTGCCCGGATCCCAGCCCCGTCTCCGCACCCCCCATGACCCGCGCCCGTGTCGCTCTTGCGGCCGGGTGACCCCGGCGTGAGCGATCCGGGGGCAGCACCGGGCGATCTGGACGTGCTTGTCCTCGGGAGTGGTGTCGCCGGCCTGTCGGCCGCCGTCCGGCTCGCCGCGCCGATGTCGCCCGAGGGCGGAGCGTTCGGGATCGACGCCGGCGGACTGCGGGTCGGCGTGCTGACCAAGGCGGAACTGTCGCAGTCGGCCACCCGATGGGCGCAGGGCGGCGTGGCCGCCGTGCTCGGGGGTGACGACGACTCCACCGACCTCCACCTGGCCGACACCCTGGCCGCCGGGGCGGGGCTGTGCGACACCGATGCCGTCCGGGTGCTCGTCGACGAGGGCCCGTCGCGCGTGCGCGAGCTGATCGCCATGGGGGCGGTGTTCGACCGGCAGCCCGGCGGGGCCCTGGCCCTGGCCCGTGAGGGTGGTCACTCCACCGCCCGGGTGGTCCACGCCGGCGGTGCTGCCACCGGTGCCGAGGTCGAGCGGGCCCTGGTCGATGCCACCCGCGCCTCTGCCGCCGCGGTGCTCGAGGAGTGGTTCGCCCTCGACCTGCTGGTGGAGGGCGGCCGATGCCGCGGCGTGCGCGCCCTGAGCGCAGAGGGCCGCATCGTCGAGGTGCGGGCCGAGCACACCGTGCTGGCCACCGGGGGGGCCGGCCAGCTGTTCGCGGTGACCACCAATCCGGCCGAAGCCACGGCCGACGGCCTGGCCATGACCCTTCGTGCCGGCGTGCCGGTCGCCGATGTGGAGTTCATGCAGTTCCATCCCACCGCGCTCCACCATCCGGCGATGCCCCGTCCGCTGCTGTCGGAGGCGTTGCGCGGCCATGGTGCGCTGTTGCGCGATGCACGCGGGGAGCGCTTCGTCGACGAGCTGGCTCCTCGTGACGTGGTCAGCCGGGCCATGGCGCAGCGGATGCACGACCAGGGGGTCGACAACCTGTGGCTCGACGCCACCGGCCTCCCTTCGTTCGGTGAGCGCTTCCCCACCATCGCCGCCTCGCTGGGGGCCATCGGGCTCGATCCCTCCCGCGACTGGCTGCCGATCGCTCCCGCTGCCCACTACCTGTCCGGAGGGGTGATCACCGACCTGTCGGGCGCCACCGCCCTCGCCGGCCTGTGGGCCGCCGGCGAAGTGGCGTGCACCGGGGTGCACGGCGCCAACCGGCTGGCCTCCAACTCACTGCTGGAGGGCATGGTGTTCGGCGCCCGCCTGGCCGAGGCGATCCTGGCGGGAGAGGACGGCCCGTCGCCGACCGGTGTGATGGGTGCGGTCCTCGACGGGCGCACCGAGCCGGTGGCACCCGGCGTCGCCGCGCCGTGGAACGGGCACGAGGTGGACGAGGAAGTCGGCCACGGGCCCACCTGGCCGGACGTGGCCAAGACCAGGGACCGTCTGCAGCGGATGATGATCGAGGGGGCCGGGGTGGTGCGCAGCGCCGACTCACTGGCCGGTGCGGGGAGCGTGGTCGATGCGATCGGATCGGCGGTGGGCCACGGCACGCCGGTGGACCGGGCGCATGGCGAGTTGACGAATCTGGTGACGGCTGCGGGCAGTGTGTTGCGCTCGGCCACCCTGCGATGCGAGACACGCGGGGCGCACGCCCGCAGTGACCATCCGGACACCCTCGACGAGTGGCGGTGCAGGATCGTCCACTCTGGTGACGGCATCGGCATCCTGGGGGACCCGCAGGCCCCGGTGCCGGACCCCTCCCGCCGTGGCCCCGAGGCGGCCGGCCGGTGACCGGACGTTCCGCCGATCCGGCATCCGCGGCGTCGGCGTCGATCCTCGATCCGCCCCGGCCTGCAGTGGTCGAGGCGGTGGCGAGGGCCCTCGCCGAGGACCTCCTGCCCCTGGGCGACCTGACCGCGAGCCTGCTTCCCGAGGTCACGGTGTCCGCCGTGTCGGTCGTCAGCCGGGCCCACGGCGTGGTCGCAGGCCGGGCGTGCGCGGTCGAGACCTTCGCCCAGGTCGACCCCTCGGTGCAGGTGGAGTGGCACCTCCCCGACGGCAGCGCGGTGGCCCCCGGGGACGTGGTGGCCACCGCCACCGGGTCGTTGCGATCGATCCTCACCGCGGAGCGGACGGCGCTCAACTTCCTCGGCCACCTCTCGGGGGTGGCCTCGCTCACCCGGCGCTACGTGGACGCCGTGGCCGCGGCCAACCCGGCGACCCGGGTGCTGGACACCCGCAAGACCACCCCGGGCCTCCGGGCCCTGGAGAAGGCCGCCGTGCGGGCCGGCGGAGGCCACAACCACCGGGGCAGCCTCTCCGAGGCCGTGCTGGTCAAGGACAACCATCTGGGGGGCATCTCCATCACCGATGCCGTGGCCCGGGCCCGGCGCATGTGGACGGGCCGCATGGTGGAGGTGGAGTGCGATCGGCCCGACCAGGTCGCCGAGGCCGTTGCCGCAGGGGCCACCGTGGTCATGCTCGACAACATGGGGCCGGACCAGGTGGCCGCCTGCGTGGCGCAGGTGCGCGCTTCGGGCACCGGTGCGCTGGTCGAGGTCTCCGGCGGCGTGGACCTGGCCGGCGCCCCGCTGATGGCGGCGGCCGGCGCCGACCTGGTCTCCGTGGGGGCCCTCACCCACTCCGCCCCGGTGCTCGACCTGGGATTCGATCTGCCGCCGGGCACCGGCGCGAGAGGCTGACCATGCTGCTTGCCATCGATGTCGGAAACACCGAGACGGTCGTCGGGCTGTTCGCCGACGACCTCATCGCGCCCCTGGGGGAGACCGGCCCGCGCGACGGGAACGAGCCGACCGGCCTGGCCCACCACTGGCGCCTGTCCACGGTGGCGGAGCGCACGGCCGACGAGCACGCCCTGCTCATCACCCAACTGCTCGACCTCGACGGTCTGGACATCGACGACACGGTGTCGGGGATCGCGGTGACCTCCTCGGTGCCGCTGGTCACCTCCAACCTCCGCCTCATGGTGGCGCGTTGGTTCGACGTGCCCGCCGTGGTCCTCGAGCCCGGCGTGAAGAGCGGGATGCCCATCCTCTACGACAACCCGAAGGAGGTGGGGGCCGACCGGATCGCCAATGCCGTCGGGGCCTACGACCTGTTCGGTGGGCCGTCCGTGGTGGTGGACCTGGGCACGGCCACCACGTTCGATGCCATCTCCGCGGCAGGCGAGTACCTCGGTGGGGCGATCACCCCGGGGGTGGCCATCAGCCTCGATGCGCTGTTCGCCCATGCGGCGGCCCTCCGCCGCGTCGAGCTGGTCGAGCCGAGGAGCGTCATCGGGAAGTCGACGGTGGAGTCGATCCAGTCCGGCGCCCTCTACGGCTTCGCCGGCCAGGTCGACGGCCTGTGCCGCCGGTTCGCGGCGGTCCTGGGCGAGTGCACTGTGGTGGCCACGGGTGGGCTGTCCGAGCTGATCTCCCCCTACTCGGAGGAGATCGAGTACGTGGAGCCCTGGCTCACGCTGCACGGTCTGCGCATCATCTTCGAGCGCAATGCCGTGAACCCCAGGGGGGCCCGGGGCGACTGAAGGGCCGACCGCACCGGCCCTGCACCTCGGGGTGCGACGTCAGCCGGCCGGGGTCCCCGAGGCCAGGCGGCTGACGGTGGAGAAGGTGACCAGGTAGGCGTCGCCGTCGAACCCCGCCGCAGGGAAGAGGACCGACTGCAGGGGGCTCCCGGTGTCCGCACGCGCCAGCTCCGCTCCTGTCCCGATGTCGAGAAGGACGGCCTGGTCGATCATGCGGTCGGGATCGTGGTGGCCGGTGAGGAGCTCGCCCGAGTCGGGAAACAGCAGCAGATGGGAGCCGTGGTTCTGGTGCCGGTCCCAGCGTGGGGTGAGGGCTCCGTCGGCCCCGATGTCGAATGCCCGCATGACGCCGTTCCCGCTGTCGTAGCCGACGGCGATGGAGCGGTCGGTGTCGATCAGCGGGGGATTGGCCACCAGCCCGCCGGGCTCAGCGCAGACCTCGACCGAGGTCACCGCTCCGGAGAGCAGGTCGGTGCGCACAAGGTGGAGGGGGGCCGTGGACAGCCCGTGGCCTCGCAGGGTCCCGGTGTAGCCCTCGGTCCCGTCGCCGTTGTCGAGGAACCACGCCGCCCCCAGAGCGAGCACGCAGTCCCAGCCGTAGGTCTGGCCGGCCCGCGTCCGGTAGGGGGCGTGGAACGCCGTGTCGGGGCGGAGGCGTCCGTCCCAGCGGACGCGGAGCAGGCCGGTGTCGCCGACCACGTAGACGTCGTCGCCCTCGGCCGACAGCCGGGCGATCGACGGTTCGGCCAGCGCGCACCGGTCGAGGATCTCCAGGCGATCCGGCTCCAGGACCACCAGCTCGCACGCCTCCCGGTCGGCGGGGGCGACCGGGAGGCCCGGACGCGAGCCGGCGAAGTCCTTGGTGACCAGGCAGCCGTCCGGCATGATCACGAACCCGTTGTAGGGGCGGGAGCGGGGGAGGGTGGTGGTCGCCACCACCGACAGGTCGGCCTCCAGGCGGTGGGCGTGGTTCCCGAAGACGACGTAGAGCGAGCCGTTGGCGTGGGCGGCCAGGCTGCCGGGCCAGGTCGGCCCCCCGGCCAGGTCGGGCGAGCGGAGGATCGGCTCCAGGGTCACCGGGTCGATGCGTTCGACGAACGAGATGGCGTCGTCGCCGGCGGTATGTCGCAGGAGGTACACCTCGCCGGGGTCCCGGGTGACCACCATGGTGGCGGCCGGAGCCAGCCGCGAGGTGACGGTGAGGTCCCGCCCCGGCCCGAAGCAGGACGTGAGACCGGAGCCGGAGCCGGGGGCCGGACCCGCAGCAGGGCCGCCCATGGGCACCTGGAGGCGGCCCGGTCCGCCGTCCTCGCAGGACCAGGGGCTCGGCCAGTACGAGGTGCCCGGCGGGGGGCCCGGCATCAGACCGGCGACTCGAGCACCAGCCGGTCGCGGCGGGAGGGCGGCTGGGAGCTCCACAGGTCGTCCACCAGGTCGTCGCGGATCGGACGCATGGCCGGGTCGTCCCACCGGTTGTGGCGCTGCAGCGGATCGTCGACCAGGTCGTAGAGCTCGCCCTCGGTTCCGTCGTGGGAGGTCCCGGGGAGGTAGGCGGAGCACACCCACCGGTCCCGCATGATGGTGCGGAGGTGGACGTCGGTTCCGAAGATGTCGCTGTCCCACTCGGTGAGCACGCGTTCGAAGCCCCTGGCCTCCGCGTCGGCGTCGTCCATCGGGAGGGACCCGCCCTGCATCCACGGGAGCGGCTCGATGCCGGCGATGGTGCAGAAGGTCGGGGCCAGGTCGACCAGACCGACCGGCCTGGTCACCACCGACGGGGTGGCCGAGGCCGAGGGTGCGGGCCGCCACACCAGGGGGAGCCGCATCAGGGCGTCGACGTGATAGGGGCCCTTGAAGAGCAGGCCGAAGTCGCCCTGGAGCTCGCCGTGGTCGGTGGTGAACACCACGTCCACGTCGTCGGTCCAGCCACGCTCGCCGATGCGCCCGAGCACCCGCCCCAGCGCCTCGTCGATGAGCTCGCACTCGACGGCGTTGCGGGCGTTGACCTCCCGGACCTGGTCGGGGGTGAGCGTGGCCGGCACCCAGGTGGCCGGGGCCTCGTAGTTGGACACCAGCGTCCCGTCGTACCAGAGGCGCCAGTGCCGGGGCTTGCCGTCGATGACGGCCTCACGTTCGGAGCGGTCCTCGGGGTAGCCGGCCGGCAGGGGAACCTCCCGCCAGTCGATCCGGCCCACCTCGGACTCCGGCGGGTCCCACGGGTGGTGCGGGTCGGGGAAGCTCATCCAGCAGAACCAGTCCTCGTCTGCCCCGAGCGAGTCAAGCCAGGCGATCGTCCGGTCGGCGACCCAGTCGGTGTGGTAGATCCCGCGGGCGATGGGGTTGGCCTTGACCTGGGGGGCGCCGGTGTCCCCGCCGCCGGCTCCGTTGACCTGCAGCGACCCGTCGAGGACCGGGTAGAACCCGCCCACGGCACCGGGATGCTCGGCGGCCAGCCACTGCGCATAGTGCAGGGGGCCGATTCCGCCGTGGGTGGCCAGCTCCAGGTGTTCGAACCCGCGGTGCAGGCCGCCGGGCGGCACGGTGCCGGTGCGGCTGAGGGCGTTCTCGGGGAAGCGGAGGAACGGGTCGAGGAACGGCTCGAAGTGGGCCTTGCCGACCAGCGCGGTCCGGTAGCCGGCCCGGTGCAGCACGTCGGCGACCGAAGGGGCTTCGAGGGGCAGGGGGACCCCGTTCATCCACACGCCGTGGGTGGTCGGGTGCTGCCCGGTCAGGATGGTGGAGCGGGAGGGCATGCACACCACCGACTGGGGGTGGACCCGCTCGAAGCGGATACCCTGCGCGGCCAGCCCGTCGACGACCGGGGTACGGGCGAGGGCCCCGCCGTTGCAGCCGAGGGTGTCGTAGCGCTGCTGGTCGGTGGTGACGAAGAGGATCTTGCGGCCCATCGGCGGGCTCCTTTCAAGAGGCCGGAGCGTCGGTCCCCATGAAGGTTGGGAGGTACGCCAGCGCCGCCCGGGCGGCACCGCCGATGACCAGCGCCAGGGCGGCCGGCTCGGCGTCGGTGCCGTAGACGACCAGGCAGGTCCCGTCATCGAGGTCGAGGACGTCGATGGTGCCGAGATGCTCGACGAACATGGGGGCGGTGATCCGGTACTGGAGGCGCCGCAGGGTCGGGTCCACGGTCAGCAGGTGTTCGGGCATCGGCAGGCCCGCATGGGTGACGACCACCCGCTGGTCGCCGTCGACGGTGCACGAGTCGATGCCCGGAAACCACTCGTGGACACGTTCGGGAGCCCCGAGGACCTCCCACACCTCGTCGGGAGGGTGGGCCAGCCGCACCTGGTGCCGGACGCTGCCCCGGGTGGCGGTCACGGGTTGGCGGTCGGGTTGGCGGTCGGGTTGGCGGTCGGATCGCCGGCGCCTGTCCGTTGCGGTGGGCCGTCGACACCCAGGATGGCCGTGAGGGCTTCGACCATCACCGACTTGGCCCGGGCCGGGACGAACTGCCGGTCTTCGGTGAGGAGCTGCCAGGACTCGAACGACGTGATGACGTCCACTGCGGCCGCGGCATCGTCGGACCGGGACCCGCCCATCCGGTGCAGCTCGGGGGCGAACAGCTCGATCAGCTGCCGGCGGAGGAACGCCCGGTTCCGTGAGGTTCGTTCGGCCAGCAGCGGCTGGAACGGTGAGCGCAACCGCGACACCTTGGCGGCCTGCCCCGCCTCCTCGAAGATCAGGAACCGCTGGTCCGCCAGCGCTCGGACCCTGTCCGCCAGGGGGTCCCCCGGGGATGCGGCGATGGGCAGCAGGGGGATCGTCCGCTCGAGCTGCCGGTCCACGGCGGAACGGGCCAGGTCGTCGACGTCGTCGAAGTACCGGAAGATCGAGCGGGGGGACAGCCCGGCCCGCTCGGCGATCTCGTCGGTGCTCGGCTGGAGGTTGCCGTCGCGGTAGATGTCGAGGAGCGCGTCGACCACCACGTCGCGGTTGTGGACCCGCCGCTGGCGCCGCCCGTCCATGTCGGGCGGCCCGTAGCCGTCCTGGGCCTCCCCGAACGCTGCGGCATCGGCCGGGCTGGCCGGGGGACCCGACTTCGTCGTATCGATCATGTCGTGAGCGACGCTACCGCTCATCGGTGGGTCGTGATCGACCGACCGTCCCCGCAAGCGTGCAGATGTCCCCCACCCGGGGGTCGATCCGGCCGTCGAGGAGGCCGTGGTAGACCGCCTCCACTTCGTCGGCCCCGGCGGCATGGCGGATGGTCAGCCACTGGTCGGTCCACGGCACGAAACGGTTCCACGCAGCCGACAGCGCGCGCTCGAAGCCGTCGCGTCCCCAGTCGCGCCGCCGCTTGGCGATCTGGTCCGGGGCGAACAGGAAGACCGGTCGGGGGCCGGTCAAGGGCTCGGACCGGTCCGCCTGGTTGTCCCAGTGGGTGTCGCCCACCACCATGCTGTAACGCAGGTGGTCGCCGAAGTGGGCGTGGACCCGCCGGGTGACGTCCCTCCGGCCGGCGATGTCGATGAAGCAGGCGTCACCCGCCGCCAGCGAGTCGACGTCGTCGTAGGTCACAGTGGTGTCGTAGCAGCCGAGGCCCGCCACGAACCCGAGGTTGGCGCCGGAAGTCAACCCGACCACCTCGACGCCGTCCCGCTCGGCCAGCAGGAACGCGGCGGCGATGGCCGTCTTCGCCGATGCGCTGGAGATCACCGCGGTCGTGGCTCCGAACAGGCCGTGGTCGCCCAGGAAGTCGTCGACCACGAACGACGTCACCATCAACGGCCACAGCAGCATCTGCTGCGCTTCGCGATCGGCGTCGTAGACGGGGTCGCTCTCGACGAAGGAGTAGCGGCTGTAGACGGCGGGCACGGCGCCCCGGGTGGCCGTCAGGTCGGAGAAGCCGCTGTCGTCGATCCTCCCGGGCTGGACCACCACCTCATCGGCCATCGGGAAGTAGCCGTAGACCCGGGTCGACTCGGCCACGCCCGGCGTCGACGACTCGACGACCTCGCCGAACCCCCACACCGGGACGCGTCCCCAGCCGGTCCCCTCCTCCGGCGCCGGGAAGCACGCCCAGTAGCGCATGGCCTCGCCGTAGACGGCGTAGGTGATGTTGTTGGATGTCAGGCCGAAGGCGTCGACTCGCAGCCGGGCCTGGCCGGGTCCGAGCGGCACGGAGGGACGCTCGACCGCCCGCATCCGGTGCAGGTCCGACTTGTCGACCTCGAGGTTCATCTGCTCACCTTCCGTCTTCGGATCGTCCGTGTCGGCGGCACGGACGATCGTGGGCGATGGGGCCGGACCATCCCGCCTTCCGCCAACGTGGGCGGGAACCATATGCGGTCCCGGACTCGGCGGCGCGTACCGTAACAGTTGACAGTTACTATGACAAGTGTTTGTCTGATGGTTCCGGCCCGTTCCGTTCGACGGTCGCACGGGTGCCGCCGGGTCGACAGCATCAGCCGAGGAGTGGCCATGACCGACAGCATCGTCCTCGACTCACTGCAGCGCAGGATGCGGGCCCTGCACTCGCTCTACTACGACGCGGTGTCCACCATGGACCTCGACCAGGTCAACCATTTCGAGCGCGAGGGCGTGTTGCCCATCGCCTTCAGCCTCTTCCACATCGTCAACATGGTCGACGCCTCGTTCCTGTTGATGACCGGGACCGCTCCCATCTGGAACGACGACTGGGAGGCGCGGGTGCAGCCGGCCATCGCCGACCATGGCAAGCACCGTACGGTCGCCGAGATGGTCCACCAGCGCATCGGCGATTACCAGGAGTTCGAGGCCTACATGCGGGCCGTCTTCACGCGCACCGAAGAGTGGTTGGACGGCCTCGATCCCGAGGAGCTGCTCCGCGTGGTGATCTCCCGCCCGTTCCCGCCGGAGATCGCCAGCACCTACAGCGCCCGGGTGGCGGGTGACGCCGGGATCACCCTGCTCGATGCCACCGAGTGCTGGATCTATCAGCACGGGCTGCGTCACATGGGTGAGATCGAGCTTGCCCGGGGCCTGGTCGGCCTGGGCGGTATGACGTCCTGACAGTGCCCGCCGGGCGGCCCGACCGGCCCGACCCCTGCCCGACGCAGCCGTGTAGGGGAACCGGTGTGCGTGGAAGCCGGAGCGGGGAAGCCGGTGGCGGGACTCCCTCACGCTCTCCTAACACCTGCCTCACGAGCCGCACATGTCCGTCGGCGATAACTGGAGTACAGCCGGAGACACCGGCATCACCCAGGAGGTGGCAGGACCCATGAACAAGCTCGTCCCCGCAGCGAAGAAACTGGTGGTCGGCGCCGTGGCCGTCGGAGCCCTGGCAGTGGGCACGGTGGGTGTCGCCGGTGCGGCCACCACCACGACCCCCCGGGCCGCGGCCACTTTCAACTGCGCCCGTGCCGACCGGGTGCTGACCCGCATCCAGAAGGGCGAGACCCGCATCGCCGCCGGTCTTCCCAAGCTGACCGCGGCCGAGGCCAAGGCCACCGCGGCCGGCAGGACCAAGCTGGCGGCCGGCCTCCAGAAGCGGATCACCCGACTGGAGAGCTCGCAGTTCTCAGCCCGTCTGGACCGGTTGTCCGCGGCGATCGAGGCCAAGTGCCCCTCGTCGGCACCCTCGTCGGCGTCGACCTCGTCGACCCCCGCGACCGCGTCCTGACTCAGCAGTCCGCGCCTCCGTCGAGCCCCCGGGCAGGTGATCGGTCGAACGGGAGACCCGTCGACCGGTCACCTGGGGGGTCAGGCGGTGGGCAGGCCGTCGACCAGTGAGTGGGCCAGGTTGGCGAAACCGGTGGCCAACACGGCCGACGGCCCCGAAGTGGCGGCGGCGGCGGCCAGTTCGGCGTAGCGCCGGGCGACCACCACCGACCTCTCTATCGCCCCGGACTCGGCGACGATGGATCGGGCCTTGTCCCGTTCGGGCTGCCCGAGCGGCTGTCCCAGCAGCGGGCTCAGCTCGGGACCGGCGACCGGGTCGGCCAGGGCCAGCAGGACGGGAAGGGTGTAGATGCCCTCGGCCAGGTCCTGCCCGGCAGGCTTCCCCAGCTCCGCCTCGGTGCCCACCACGTCGAGGATGTCGTCGCGCACCTGGAAGATCATGCCGAAATAGCGGCCGAACGTCGTGAAGGCATCTATCTGCGGGCGGGGAAGGCCCCCGGTGAGGGCCCCGATCCGGCAGGAGGTCGCCATGAGCGACGCCGTCTTGCCGGCGATGGCGTTCGAGTAGTCGTCCTCGGTCCGTCCGACCTGGAAGGCGGCGTGCACCTCGGCCACTTGCCCCTGGCACAGCTCCCCGAGGGTGCTGGCCAGCAGTCTGGCGATCTCGGTGCCCAGTCCGGCGGCGATCTCCGCCGACCGGGCCAGGAGGAAGTCGCCGGCGACGATGGCCACCAGATTCCCGAATCGGGCGTTGACGCTCTCCACGTTCCGGCGCATGGTGGCTTCGTCCATGACGTCGTCGTGGTAGAGCGAGGCCAGGTGCACCAGCTCCACGGCGACGGCGCCGAGGAGATCCTCCCGGGAGGCCGGCTGGGCCCCGGAAGTGGCCGTGGCCAGGGCAAGGACGGGCCGGAGCCGTTTCCCGCCGGCGGCCAGCAGGTGGGTGGTCACCTCGTCGAGGAAGCCGTCTCCGGTCACGACGCACTCCACGAGCAACGGCTCGAGCCTCTTCAACTGTTCTTCGAGTGCGGGAAGCCCGAGGAGTTCGACGACGTTCACTTCCTACAGACGATAGGCCAGGATGTCGATGACTGAGAAAAGCAACGGATAATTGGGTACTGCGCGGGTGCGGGGACACTCTCACCTGTAGACTTTGGGTCCAGTTACTGAACCGCGGATGGAGGCGGTGGAGTGTTCGAACGATTTACAGACCGAGCTCGTCGGGTCCTCGTGCTTGCACAGGAGGAGGCGCGGCTGCTGAACCACAGCTTCATTGGCACCGAGCACATCCTCTTGGGTCTCATCCACGAGGGAGAGGGAGTCGCGGCCAAGGCGCTGGAGTCGCTCGGAGTCTCCCTCGAGGCGGTCCGCGAAAAGGTGGAGGAGACGATCGGCCTGGCGGGCACCGCGCCGACCGGCTCGCCACCGTTCACCCCCCGGGCCAAGAAGGTGCTGGAGCTCTCGCTGCGCGAGGCCCTGCAGCTCGGGCACAGCTACATCGGCACCGAGCACATGCTGCTCGGCCTGGTCCGTGAAGGCGAGGGAGTGGCCGCCCAGGTCCTCCAGAGCCTCGGAGCCGATCTCCCCCGCGTCCGCCAGCAGGTCATCCAGTTGCTCTCGGGGTACCAGGGCAAGGAGTCGGTGGGTGCCGGGGCACCGGGCTCACAGACCTCCGACGCCCCGACCGGGTCCCCGGTCCTCGACCAGTTCGGCCGCAACCTGACCGCACTGGCCCGTGACCACAAGCTCGATCCGGTCATCGGCCGCGAAAAAGAGATCGAACGGGTCATGCAGGTGCTGTCGCGCCGGACGAAGAACAACCCGGTGCTCATCGGCGAGCCGGGGGTGGGCAAGACCGCCATCGTCGAAGGGCTGGCCCAGCGGATCGTGGCCGATGACGTGCCCGAGACCCTCACCGGCAAGCAGCTCTACACGCTCGACCTCGGCGCACTGGTGGCCGGCAGCCGCTACCGCGGCGACTTCGAGGAGCGCCTCAAGAAGGTGTTGAAGGAGATCCGTACCCGGGGCGACATCGTCCTGTTCATCGACGAGCTCCACACGCTGGTCGGCGCCGGCGCGGCCGAAGGGGCGATCGACGCCGCCTCCATCCTCAAGCCGATGCTGGCCCGGGGCGAGCTCCAGACGATCGGCGCCACCACCATCGACGAGTACCGGAAGCACCTCGAGAAGGACGCGGCCCTCGAGCGTCGGTTCCAGCCGATCAAGGTGGAGCAGCCCAACGTGGCCCTCACCATCGAGATCCTCAAGGGCCTGCGCGACCGGTACGAGTCCCACCACGCGGTGACCATCACCGATCAGGCCCTGGTGGCGGCGGCCAACCTGGCCGACCGGTACCTGGCCGACCGGTACCTCCCGGACAAGGCGATCGACCTGATCGACGAGGCCGGCAGCCGCCTGCGCATCCGACGGATGACCACGCCCCCGGCGTACAAGAAGCTCGAGGAGGAGATCACCCGTCTCCGCGCGGACAAGGAGTCCGCCATCGAAAAGCAGGCGTTCGACCAGGCGAAGAAGCTCGCCGAGCAGGAGAAGGACCGTCTCGACTCCAAGGAGGCCATGGAGGCCGAGTGGCGCGCCGATGGGGTCGACCTGTTCGACGTGGTCGACGAGGAGGTCATCGCCGAGGTGCTGGCCAACTGGACCGGCATCCCGGTCTACCGGCTCACCGAGGAGGAGACCGCCAAGCTGCTCCGCATGGAGGACGAGCTCCACAAGCGGGTCATCGGGCAGGAGCCGGCCATCGCCGCGCTGGCCCGGTCGATCCGGCGTACCCGCGCCGGCCTGAAGGACCCCAAGCGGCCCAGCGGGTCGTTCATCTTTCTGGGGCCGACTGGGGTCGGGAAGACCGAGTTGGCGAAGACGCTGGCCGAGTTCCTCTTCGACGACGAGGACGCCCTCATCCAGCTCGACATGTCCGAGTACATGGAGAAGCACACGGTCAGCCGGCTGGTGGGCTCCCCCCCGGGGTACGTCGGGTACGAGGAAGGTGGGCAGCTCACCGAGGCGGTGCGTCGCAAGCCCTTCTCCGTGGTCCTCTTCGACGAGGTCGAGAAGGCCCATGCCGACGTGTTCAACACCCTGCTCCAGATCCTCGAGGACGGTCGCCTGACCGATGCCCAGGGCCGCACCGTCGACTTCAAGAACACCGTGCTGATCATGACCTCCAACCTGGGGACCGCGGATCTGCGCAAGACCTCGGTCGGCTTCGCCAAGACGTCCGAGGCGGTCACCTACGAGCGGATGAAGGCCAAGGTCAACGAGGCGCTCAAGGCGCACTTCCGGCCCGAGTTCCTCAACCGGATCGACGAGGTCGTGGTCTTCCACGAGCTGTCCAAGGTCGAGGTGGTCGAGATCGTCGACCTGATGATCCAGCGGGTGTCCACCCAGCTCGAGCTCCAGGGGCTCAGCCTTGTGCTCACACCCCCGGCCAAGCAACTGTTGGCCGACAGGGGCTACGACCCTCAGTTGGGTGCCCGGCCGTTGCGCCGTGCCATCCAGCAGTTGATCGAGGACCCCCTGTCCGAGCGGATCCTGTGGAAGGAGTTCCGGGTCGGCGAGACGATCATCGTCGATGTCGAGACCATCACGCCGGAGGCTGCTGCGGCCTACGACGTGAAGGGCGCCCCTCCTCTGGTGGCCGGCGAGCAGCAGCTCACCTTCAAGGCCATCGAAGGGATCGAGCCTCCCCCGGTGGAGCTGGCCGGGGCCGATTCGGCGGCAGACTGAACGACGGGGCGATCCCACCCGGATCGCCGAGCGTAGAGCGCGACCACGATGCCCTGCCGGTCCCGGCAGGGCATCGTCGCGCCCGGGTGGGAAGCCGGACACGGCGCCGTCCCCGGGATGCCGGCCGATCCCGGCCGGCGGGTCACCCCGGCCGACACACCCAGTCCCTACCATCGGGGAATGGCAAAGACGGCCAAGCGCCACCGCTGCATCGACTGCGGCTCGACCTCCGCGAGGTGGGCCGGGCGGTGCCCTTCCTGCGGGGAGTGGAACACCCTGGTGGAAGAGGCACAGCTCGGGTCGTTGGTACGGGCGGTGGAGGCGCTCGACCTCTCCGCCATGCCGGTGCCGCTCTCCTCGGTGGACCTGTCCGAGGCCACTGCCGTCCCGACCGGCGTCGAGGAGTTCGACAGGGTGCTCTCCGGAGGCCTGGTCCCCGGATCGGTCACCCTCCTCGGCGGTGAGCCGGGGATCGGCAAGTCCACCCTGCTGCTCCAGGTACTGGCGGCCCGGGCGGCCGCCGGGCACCGGGTCCTGCTGGTGTCGGCCGAGGAGTCGGCCCACCAGGTGCGGCTGCGAGCCGAGCGCCTGGGGCCGATACCGCCGGGCCTGCTGATCCTGGCCGCCACCGACGTAGGCACGGTGATCAGTTCCGTAGTCGAGGCCGAGCCCGATCTGGTGGTGATCGACTCGATCCAGGCGGTCGCCATCGGCCCGGCCACCCTCGGCGAACGGCGGGCCAGCGGTGTGCCCGGCAGCGTCACCCAGGTGCGCGAGTGCGCCGACCAGCTGGTCGGCCTGGCCAAGTCACGGCAGGTGGCCACCGTGCTGGTCGGCCACGTGACCAAGGACGGTGCCCTGGCCGGGCCGCGGGCGCTCGAGCACATGGTGGACACCGTGCTCAGCTTCGAGGGTGATCGCCATCATGCCCTCCGCCTGCTGTTGGCGGTGAAGCACCGGTTCGGGCCCACCGGGGAGTTGGGGCTCTTCGAGATGGGTGACCAGGGCCTCAACCGGGTCGACGACCCGGGCCGCCTTCTGCTCGGCGACCGACTGACCGGCGTGCCCGGTGGGGTGGTGCTCCCGGCCCTGCAGGGCCGCCGCACCCTGCTGGTGGAGCTCCAGGCGCTGGTGGCCCCCATGGGCCAGGCCCAGGCGAAGCGGTCGGTGGTGGGCCTGGACAGCGGCCGCCTGGTCATGACCCTGGCCGTCCTGGCCCGGCACGCAGAGCTGCCGATGCTGGCCATGGACGTGTTCGCCTCGGTGGCCGGCGGCATCCGGGTGACCGAGCCGGCCGCCGACCTGGCGGTGGCCCTCGCCGTGGCCTCGGCGGCCACCGGCGTGGCCCTGCCGTCGAACCTGGCGGCGGTCGGCGAGGTCGGCCTGGCCGGCGAGATCCGCCAGGTGTCCGGCCTGCCCCGGCGCCTCGAGGAAGCGGCCCGGCTGGGATTCGACCGGGTGGTGGTGCCGGCATCGGCGCCCGAGGGCCCGGCCGGTGTCGAATTGATCCGTGTGGACACCGTGGCCGAGGCAGTGGCCCGGTTCGGCTGCATCGCCGGCGCGAGCCGTTGACCCCCGGCCCGACGGAGGCCCGCCGGCCCGATGGGGGCCGACGGTTGAGGGCTACCATTCGTCCGTGAACGCGCGCCACGGTTCCCCGCTCAGTGATGCGCTGGCGATGGCGGCACCGGGCCGGCCGTTGCGGGACGGGCTCGATCGGATCCTCCGGGCAAAGCGCGGCGGCCTGGTGGTGGTCGGGGACGGCCCCAATGTGCTGTCCATCTGCTCGGGCGGGTTCCTCCTCGACTCGGAGTTCAGCCCCCAGCGGCTGTCCGAGCTGGCCAAGATGGACGGCGCCATCATCCTGGCCGCGGACGCGTCGCGCATCGCCCGGGCCAACGTGCACCTGATGCCGGACGCCTCCATCCCCACCACCGAGACCGGCACCCGGCACCGGACGGCCGAGCGGGTGGCCCGGTCGATCGACGTCCCCGTCCTGTCGGTGTCGGCGGCCATGTCGGTGATCGCCGTCTACCGGAACGACGTAAAGCACACTATCCAGCCCACCGGCTGGCTGCACGATCGCACCGACCAGGCCCTGGCCACCATGCAGCGGTTCCGCAGCCGGTTCGACGTGGCCCTCAACAGCCTCTCCATCCTGGAGGTGGAGGACACGGTGTCGGTGGGGGACGTGGTCGGCGTGGTGCAGTCCGCCGAGATGGTGCTCCGGATCGCCGAGGAGGTCGACGGCTATCTGGTGGAGCTGGGTGAGGACGGCCGCCTGGTCGGACTCCAGTCGGCCGAGCTGGTGGACGGGGTTGCCCCGACCCTGCACCTGGTGGTGCGCGACTACTGCGTGCACGCGCCGTCCGAGGATGCCGACCGCCTGACCACGGTCAACCGGGTGGTCGAGCGGCTCGTCAACCTCCCGTCGGACCAACTTCGTGATCCGGCGAAGGTGGCGGAAGTGATGAGGCTCCCGGGCTCGTTCCGCGACGCCGAGTCCGGCGTGGAGCCCCGGGGCTACCGGCTGCTCTACCGGCTGCCCCGGTTCTCCGCGACGATCATCGAGCGCATCGTCGACCGGTTCGTCAATCTCCAACAGATCATGCGGGCGTCCCTGGCCGAGCTCGAGCAGGTGGAGGGCGTCGGGCAGGCGAGGGCGCATCTGGTCAAGGACGGCCTGGCCCGCCTGGCCGAGGCGAGCATCTTCGAGCGGTACCAGTAGGAACGCCCGTGGGTCGCCGCCGGCGCGACCGATGATCGGGCTGCCGGCGGCCGGGCGCCGTTCGGGGGTGGTCCCCAGCGTGTACCATTGCGTGCTTTCCCTACGCGTTCCCGATGATGCTCACCAGCCCGGGAAGAGCACGCGACGCCAGGAGGAACGGTGTTCGACATCGGTGACAAGGTCGTCTATCCGCACCACGGCGCGGCAGTAGTCGAACGACGTGAGACCAAAGAGGCGTTCGGGAAGAAGCAGGAGTATCTCGTGCTTCGCCTCGCCTACGGTGATCTCACCTTGATGGTTCCCGCCGACAACACCGACGGCGTCGGTCTCCGTGAGGTGATCAACGACGAAGAGGTGGAAGAGGTGTTCGCGGTCCTCCGCAAGAAGGAGGCCCGGATGCCGACCAACTGGTCCCGGCGGTACAAGAACCACTCCGAGAAGCTCCGATCGGGTGACATCTACCAGGTGGCCGAAGTGGTGCGGAACCTGTCCATCCGGGACAAGGACAAGGGTCTGTCCGCCGGCGAGAAGCGCATGCTCAGCCGGGCCCGCCAGATCCTCGTCTCGGAGTTGACCTTCGCCCTCGGAGTCGACGAGGAGGCTGCCGAGGTGCGCCTCGACGAGGCGCTGCCCTGAGCAGACAGGGGCCTGTCTGGGCCATTGTGGTGGCGGGCGGATCGGGTAGCCGTTTCGGCGGCCCCAAGCAGTTTCTCCTACTCGCCGGTCGACCGGTTGCCGCCTGGTCGGTGGCGGCAGCCCGCACGGTGGCCGACGGGGTCGTCCTGGTCGTCCCGGCCGGTGCCGACGACTCCGACAGTGGCGCACCCGGGCCTTCGACGATGGGGGCCGACCGGGTGGTGGTGGGCGGTTCGTCCAGGGCCGGGTCGGTGCGGGCAGGTCTGGCTGCGGTGCCCGAGGATGCCGCAGTCATCGTTGTCCACGACGCCGCCCGCCCGCTCGCCACGCCCGCCCTGTTCGCCGCCGTGGTCGACGCGGTCCGCTCCGACGGTGCCGACGGGGCCATTCCGGTGCTGCCGTTGTCGGACACGCTGAAGCGGACCTCGGAGGGGAGGGTGCTCTCCACCGTGGACCGGGCCGGCCTGGCCACGACCCAGACGCCGCAGGCCTTCGTGGCCGCCAGGCTGCGCGCCGCCCACCGCGGCGACGGCGAGGCCACCGACGATGCCGGCCTGCTGGAGCTGGAGGGCGCCACGGTGCGCACGGTGCCCGGGGATCCGCGGAACCTCAAGCTGACCCGTGCCGAGGACCTCGCCGTGGCCGAGGCATTGATGGCCGGGATCGACCGGTGAGCACGGGACCGGGAGAGCTCCGCATCGGGCAGGGCATCGACGTCCACCACTTCTCCGACGACGATGGGCGGCCGCTGGTGCTCGGCGGGGTCGTCATCACCGGCGATGGGGCCCAGGGCCTCGAGGGGCACAGCGACGCCGACGCCGTCGCCCACGCCGTCTCCGACGCCGTCCTCGGTGCTGCCGGGCTCGGTGACCTGGGTCGTCATGCGCCGGACACCGACCCGCAGTGGAAGGGGGCGGACAGCATGACGCTCCTGGCCCGTGTGGTCGAGTTGGCCCGGGAGGGTGGATGGTCGCCGGTGAACGCCGACTGCACCTTGGTGGCCGAGCGACCGAGGCTGTCGCCCTTCGTCGACCGGATGGCGCAGCGACTGGCTGCGGTGCTGGGGGCTCCTGTCAACGTGAAGGCCACCAGGGCAGAAGGACTCGGGGCGCTGGGACGGGCAGAAGGCATCGCCTGCACCGCGGTGGTCCTGCTCTCCTCGGTGGACCGTGGCGACGACCGAAGTGGCGACTCCAGCGGGGATGCCCGATGAGCCCGGCGGAGCGAAGCGGGGGCAAGGGCCGGGGGCGTGGCGCCCGGGGGAGCGGGGCGACGCCGACCGGGGGCAGGGGGGCCGGCAAGTCGGGCAGAGCCGGGGGGGGAGATGGGGCCGGTCGCGCCGGGGGTGCCAAGGCCCAGGGAGGCCGGGCCGGAAGCAGCCGCTCTGCCGGGAGCCGGGCCGGGGGCGGCCGGGCACCGGTACCGGGCAGCAGGGCCCGCGGGGCCGCGGACCGGCCGGGGGCCGGCCGGCGGGGTGTCGAGGGCCACGGTCTGGGAGGGGAGCAGGTCGAGGGCCGCCAGGCCGTCCGCGAGCTGCTCAGCGCCAATCGCCGCGCCGTGAAGTCGCTGATGATGGCGGAAGGGATGGATGCCGCGGTCATCCTCGACGAGATCGAGGCGTTGGCGGCCAAGCGCCGGGTCCGGGTCGAGTACGTGTCCCGCCGACGCATCGACTCGACGGCCCGGACCGACGCCTCCCAGGGGGTGGTGGCGCTCGCCCGGCCGATCGACGAGACCCCGCTCGAATCGCTGTGCGAGCCGTCCCCACGAGGGCGGCTGCCGTTCCTGTTGGTGCTGGACGGGATCACCGACCCCCACAACCTGGGGGCCGTGCTGCGGAGTGCGGAGTGCGCCGGGGTGACCGGTATCGTCCTCCCCAGGCACCGGTCCGCCCACCTCTCCCCTACGGTGGCCAAGGTGGCAGCGGGCGCCATCGAGTATCTGCCGATGGCCCTGGTGGCCGGCGTCCCCGCAGCCCTGCAGCGCCTCTCCGCTCTCGGAGTGTGGACGGTCGGGCTGGTCGGCGAGGCCCGGCAGTCCCTCTACGAGCTCCCACTGGGCGACCAACCGGTCGCCCTGGTCCTCGGGTCGGAGGGGGCCGGCCTGGCTGCGTTGACCAGGAAGCGCTGCGACGCCCTGGCGTGCATCCCCCAGCACGGGACACTGTCGTCGCTCAACGTGGCCACGGCGGGGGCGATCGCCTGCTTCGACGTGGCCCGCCAGCGATCCGGCTGACAGGCCCCCCGAAAGGGCTAGGCCACTTCTTCGACCGTGACGCTCTTCCAGAACGTCACACGACCGGTGATCTCCTTGGCGGAATCCTTGGGCGAGGGGTAGAACCAGGCGGCGTCCTCGTTGCGGGCGTCGCCCACCACGACCGAGCGGTCGCGCAGTGCCAGTGCTGCACGGTTCCATGTCGCACGTATCGTCATGCCCTGCCCGACCCCGCTGCCGCCCGGTGTGTTCCCGCCGCCGGCGATCGCGGTGCCGAGGGGTGGGCCGGACGTCACGGCGGGTAGAACCGGGGGAAGCACCCGACGAAGTGGCGGGGCGGACCGATCGGAGGAGTGGGGGATGACCGAGCACGCTGACGTGATCGTGGTGGGAATGGGGCCGGGGGGCGAGGACGTCGCCGAGCGACTGGCCGACGCCGGCCTCGACGTGGTCGGCGTGGACGCGGAGCTGGTCGGGGGCGAGTGCCCCTACTGGGGGTGCGTTCCCTCGAAGATGATGATCAGGGCCGCCGATCTGCTGGCGGAGGCCCGTCGCGTTCCCGGGATGGCCGGCGGGGCCGACGTGCGGCCCGACTGGGCGCCGGTGGCCCTCCGCATCCGCTCGGAGGCCACCGACAGCTGGGACGATGCTGTCGCCGTCGAGCGCTTCGAGGGAAAGGGTGGCCGATTCGTCCGTGGGTGGGCGCGCCTCGAAGGACCCGGCCGGGTCGTCGTGGGCGACCGGGTCATCGAGGCCGGTCGCGCCGTGGTGATCGGGATCGGCTCCCGGGCATGGGCCCCGCCGGTGGCCGGCCTGGCCGGCACGCCGTACTGGACCAATCGAGAGGCCATCGAGACCGAGAAGGTCCCGAGGTCGCTGGCGGTGCTCGGCGGTGGCGCCATCGGCGTCGAGCTTGCCCAGGTCTTCCGCCGGTTCGGGTCCGAGGTCACCGTGCTCGAGGCAGCGCCGCACCTGGTCCCTCCGGAGGAGCCCGAGGCAGGTCTGCTTCTGGCCGAGGTCTTCGGGGCCGAGGGGATCGACGTCCGGACCGGCACGTCCGTCGAGTCGGTGCGCCACGACGGCGAGCGCTTCGCCGTGGAGTTGTCCGAAGGCGAGCCCGTGGTCTCCGAGCGGCTGTTGGTGGCCGCCGGCCGCCGGGTCGACCTGGCGACCCTGAACGTTGCGTCCGTCGGCATCGGCGGGTCCGCCCGCGCCCTGCCGGTGGACGATCGTCTGCGGGTGGTGGGGACCGAGCGGATGTGGGCGGTCGGGGACGTCACCGGCAAGGGGGCCTTCACCCACATGTCGATGTACCAGGCGGACATCGTGGTCAACGACATCCTGGGACGCGAGGTGGTGCCCGCCGACTATCGGGCGGTGCCCCGGGTCACCTTCACCGATCCGGAGATCGGGTCGGTCGGGCTAAGCGAGGGCGAGGCGCGTCACCGGGACCTCGAGGTCCGGGTGGGCCGGGCCGAGATCCCCTCGTCCACCCGGGGGTGGATCCACAAGGCCGGCAACCAGGGGTTCATCAAGTTGGTCGAGGACGCGGGTCGCGGCGTGCTGGTGGGCGCCACCTCTGTCGGCCCGTGGGGCGGCGAGGTCCTCGGACTGCTCACCCTTGCCGTGTACGCCGAGGTGCCCACCGACCGGCTCCGGCACATGATCTTCGCCTATCCGACGTTCCACCGGGCTGTGGAGGCCGCGGTCAAGGACCTCGGCGAAGCCTGAGCCACGCGGGGCGACAGCCCCGCACGCCGGCCCGGTCGCGGGCCATCCATCCGGATCCGGGCCTTCAGCCCTTGAGCCCTTCAGGCCCGGCGGGCCAGGGTCAACAGGAACTCGTCGCCCTCCGAGGGCCACATCGATTCGACCACGAGGCCGTAGCCGCCCAGCTCGGCAGCGAGGGGCCCGGGCGAGAACTTGGTGCTGATCTCGGTGAGCATCTCCTCTCCGCCAGCGAACTCCACGTCGAGATCGAGGTCGGCCACGTGGATGTGCTGCTCCTCTGTGGCGCGGAGCCACATCTCGATACGGTGGTCGTCCTCGTTCCATCGGGCCACGTGCTCGAAGCGGGCCGGGTCGAAGTCGGCCCCGAGCTCGCGGTTGAGCACGTGGAGCACGTTGCGGTTGAACTCGGCGGTCACTCCGGCTGCGTCGTCGTAGGCGTTGACCAACCGTGCACTGTCCTTGACCAGGTCGGTGCCGAGCAGCAGCCGGTCGTCGGACGCCATCGCCTCGCCCAGGTCGGTGAAGAAGCCCCGCCGCTCCTCCGGGTCGAGGTTCCCGATGGTGCCGCCGAGGAAGGCGAACAGGCGCGTGCCGTCGATGGGCAGGTGGCCGAGGTGCCGGTGGAAGTCGCCGACCACTGCGTTGACCTCCAGGCCGGGGTACTCCTGGGAAAGGGCGGTGGCCGCCTCCCACAGGGTGGTGTCGCTGACATCGAGGGGCACGAACCGCCGCAGGCGGCCGGTGGACTGCATGGCATCGAGGAGCAGGCGTGACTTGTGGCAGGTTCCCGCACCCAGCTCGACGAGGACGTCGGCCAGCGATGCGGACACGATGTCCTTGGCGTGGGCGTCGAGGATCGACCGCTCGGCCCGGGTCGGGTAGTACTCGGGCAGGCGGGTGATCTGGTCGAACAGCCGGCTGCCCCGGTCGTCGTAGAAGTAGACGGGGGGGATCTGCTTGGGCCGGGAGGTGAGGCCCGCCCGGACGTCGTGCTCGAGCGCCCGGCGGAGGTCGCTGCCGGACAGGTGAACGTCGATGGTCGGGGTGATGACGGAGCTCATGGCGGTCTGCTTTCTCGGGCGTCCCTCGGATGCGGTGGTGGTCGCGGGTGCGGTGCCCCGGCGTCAGGCGTCGCGGGCCATCCGCAGGCCGGCGAAGACCCAGCGGGCCGAGGCAGGGAAGAAGTTGCGGTAGCTCGTGCGGATGTGATCCGGCGGGGTCACGCAGGACCCGCCGCGGAGCACGTACTGGTTGACCATGAACTTGCCGTTGTACTCGCCCACCGCACCGGCGGGGATCTCGAACCCCGGGTAGGGGCTGTAGGCGGAGGAGGTCCACTGCCAGACGTCCCCGAAGGGGCTGACATCGGCAGCGGAGCCGGCGACCGGGCTCGGATGCAGGACGCTCCGATCCAGGAGGTTGCCCTCGGTCGGCCGACCGGGGGCCGCGACCTCCCACTCGGCCTCGGTGGGCAGGCGGTTGCCGGCCCACCGGGCGAAGGCATCGGCTTCGTAGTAGCTGATGTGGCAGACCGGCTGCGCCGGGTTGAGTGAGATGGGGCCGCCGAGGGTGAACTCGCGCCAGGCGCCGTCGGCCCGTGACCAGTAGAGCGGGCACTCCCACCCTTCCGTCCTCACGGTTGCCCATCCGTCGGACAGCCACAGTTCGGGACGTCGGTAGCCCCCGTCCTCGATGAAGGCCAGCCACTCCCCGCACGTCACCGGCTGGTCCGCCAGGGCGAATGGCTCGACGTACACCCGGTGGCGCGGGAACTCGTTGTCGAAGCCGAAGCCCTGACCCTCGTGACCCAACCGGCAGATTCCCCCGGGGTTGGAGGTCCATGTGGTGGACCCCGGGACGCTCGGAGGGGACAGCACGATCCCGTCGTAGGCGGGAAGCAGGGGATTGCGGGACAGCACATGCTTGATGTCCATCAGGAGGAGCTCTTGATGCTGCTGCTCGTGCTGGATCCCCAGCTCGACCAGTGACGCGGTCGGATCGTCGAGTCGACCCTCGAGCAGAGAGCCCATGGCCCGGTCGACGTGCACGCGGTAGTCGGCGATCTCCTGTATGCCCGGGCGTGAGACCAGCCCCCGCTCGTGCCGCGGATACTGGGCCCCGACGGCCTGGTAGTACGAGTTGAAGAGGTAGCCGTAGTCGGGATGGAACTGCCGGTACCCGGCGAGTCCCGGAACCAGCAGGAACGTCTCGAAGAACCAAGAGGTGTGGGCCCGGTGCCACTTGGTCGGGCTGACGTCCGGCATCGACTGGACGGTCTGGTCCTCGGCCGAGAGCGGCCCGGCCAAGGTTTCGGTGAGCGAGCGGGTGGCGACGAGCCGCTCGGCGAGCATCCGGTCGTCCACTCCCAGCAGATCGGCCATTCCCGCTCCTCCTGGTTTGCGCTCGGGGCCTTCGACGAGGCCTGCCGACGACCTCGGCCTGGCTCCACCCGGAGAACTTACCCGGTCGTGCTCCGCACCGACCGCTCGCCCCCCGGGCCGGACGGGTTCGGGCCAACAGAGCCGGCGGTGGGAATCGAACCCACGACCTGACGATTACAAGAGCCTTTCGGCAGTCGCTTGCAGTCGCGTTCGGTCCCGCTGAATCTCATTCTTGCAGGTCAACGGGGGTGAGGTCACCGAGGGGTGCGAAACGGCGCGCCGCTGCGCGACACGGCGGGACGGTGTTGTCGGGTTGGATGTTGGGTTGAGAACGCACTCGCGGCCGATTGCAGAGCGAATCGACCCGGCTGGGGCCGAGGCTCGAGTCGAGCGACCCGGACGGTCGCCGCTGCCCCGATATCGCGATCACACGGGTGGAAGTGACCCCTACCGCACGTCGGGGGCAGGCCGGCGTCTAGTCGATGCCGAACCAGGCTCGCACCTGCGACTCATGATCGACGTACTTGTCGCCGGAAAGGTCGACGACCACCCGGTCGATCGATCCGCCGGTGAACGGGAACGGTGCCTTGTACTCCGGAGTGACCGCTGACGCACTGTCACGGCCGACACAGATGCCGTCGCCGGTCAGGCAGAAGTAGCCGGGCTGGGTGATGATCTGCCCCTGGCCTACTTGCTGGTCATCGACGAAGAGCGTCAGGGTGCCCTGCGTACCCGGCATCTCCGGTTTGCCACTCGGGCCATTGGCTGCGAACTCAGCGGCGAGCACGTGGCTGCCAGGGGTTAGGTCCCGCTCAGCAACCACATCCTGGAGAATGGTACCGATCCAGTTGAATGTGTAGCGGAGCCGTCTGTCCTTGATGTAGAGGCTGTGGCCTCCAGGCACGCCTCCGGCAGCCCAAATCACCCCCTGGGCATCCGCGGAGTCCACCTGAACACCTGCGGCGATGGTGTATGAACGACCTGGTATGGCCGGACCGGCCGACTCGGGGACGTCGGCACAGTCGGGGTAGAAAGTGTATTGGTCCCGCACCGGTCCGCCCCGGGGGCGCTCGGCCAGGACCTGCTCCAGGGCGCTGCGGTCGTCCAACGGCAGGCCTTTGTAGATGCCTGCGTAGTAGAACCACAGGCTCTTCAGCTCTTCGAGGAGGTCTGGGTGGTCCGCCGCCACATTGATGGACTGCGACCGGTCGGTCTCCAGGTGGAAAAGCTCCCACTCGTCCTTCGCGAAGTTGCCCCAGCTCGACAGCGGCGGGTGCACGGTCGAGGCCAACCAACCGTCGTCGTAGATCGAGCGCTGCCCCAGCATCGTGTAGAACTGCGTCCGTTTGCCAGGAACCTCTGCGTCGGCGAGAGCAGTGGCGAAGCTCTCACCTTCGATCGGGCTCTGCAGATAGCCGTTGATGACCTCGGGCGGCTCGATGCCGAGCAGGTCGTAGATGGTCGGGACGAGGTCGACGGCATGGATGTACTGCTGGCGAGGTTGCGTTGACGACGGAATCCGTGCCGGCCAGGCGACAATGCACATGTCGGCCACGCCACCTTCTTCGCCTGCCCAGCGCTTCCAGTACGGGAACGGCGTGTCGAACGCCCAGGCCCAGCCGGTGTTGTAGTGGTTGTTCGACGCAGGGGTCCCGAGTTCGTCGATGTGGGGCAAGGTGGTCTCCGTGGTGTCGGGTACCCCGTTGAAGAACCGCCACTCGTTGAAGCTTCCGTTGGGTCCTCCCTCACCACTGCCACCGTTGTCCGAAACCACGACGATCAGGGTGTTGTCGATCTCGCCTGATTCCTCCAGATAGTCGAGGACCCGTCCGAGTCGGTCGTCGTTGTAGGAGATGTAGCCGGCGAACACCTCGGCCATTCGGGCGAACAGGCGCTGCTCGCCTGTAGTGAGCGAGCCCCATGGCCGCACGGTGTCGAGCTGCGGCCATGGCTGGCCATCGGGACCAGTGCGCCCGGGCTCACCATGTGGGTTGATCGGGGACAGCTGGGTTCCCTCGGGGAGGAGCTTCAGCTCGATCTGCCGCTGCAGGATGCCGGCTCGGATCGCCTCGTATCCCTCGTCGAACTGGCCCTTGTACTTGTCCGCCCATTCCAATGGGACCAAGTGAGGGGCGTGGCCGGCCTGGGGCGCCAGATACATGAAGAACGGCTTGTCCGGATCGATCACTTTGGCGTCACGGATGAACTTGACCGCCTTGTCGGCCATGTCGTCGGCCAGGTGGTATCCGTCCTCGGGTCGACCCGGCGGCTCAACAGGGTGATTGTCGTGCACCAGATCCGGGAAGTACGAGTTGGTCTCACCGCCGAGCCAGCCGTAGAAGCGCTCGAACCCGCGTCCCAGCGGCCACCGGCCCTTGTAGGCAGCTAGATTGCATTCCTCGCCCGGCGTGAGGTGCCACTTGCCGACGCAGTACGTGTTGTAGCCGTGCTCAGCCAGCACCTCGGAGATGAAGCCGCTCTCGAACGGGATACGAGTGGAAATGCCCGGGAACCCCGATGCGAACTCCGCAATCGTGGCCATTCCATTCGACGTTGCGTTCCGTCCGGTCAACAACGAGGCGCGTGTGGGCGAACACAGCGCTGTGGTGTGGAAGTTGGCGAACTTCACGCCCCTCGCTGCAATGCGGTCCATGTTCGGACACTTGACCGGGCCACCGAACGTGTCCATCGTGGCGTAGCCCAGATCGTCCCAGGCGATCAGCAAGACGTTGGGTGCTCCCGGAGTGGCTTTCGGTGCGAGGTAAGGGTCCCAGTCGGGCTCGGAATCTCGCACATCCACCGCGATCTTGCCTTTGAACTGTTTCGTCATTTCCCTGACCTGCTTCCTCCGACGAGGTGCGAATCCTCGGGGCTAGAACTCCAAACTAGAAGACTGCGCCACTCTTTGGTGAGTCGAAGTCTCCAACGCCATTCTTGAGGGCTTCGAGAGCTGACGAAAGTGGCTTTGTGCCTTCGCATACCCCGTACGGCCGGGTGTTGGGCAGGGGCTGTCGTACGGGAGTCATATCTCCGAAGGCCTGAGCCCCGAGCGCCTGCTAGCAGAACTGTCGCGTCGGTCCAGCAAGGGACCTTCGCCTCTACCCTTCCCGAGCAATCGCAGGCTCAATGAGGGTGACACAGAGGGGGTGGGTCGCCAGTGAGATTCAACGTGCATTGGTCTTCGGAGAGAACAGGAGTTGCTAATGGCTGAAACAAACATTGACGAACTGGGGCCTGTCGACTACCTGGTAGTCGAGTTCCCCGCGGGAGCGAGCAGCTTCACGGGCGAGATGGCGGCAGAACTGGTCGCGTTGGTCGATGCCGGGATCATCAGAGTCATCGACGTGCTCATCCTCACGAAGGCCGCCGACGGAACCATCGATGCCATGGAGCTCTCGGACATCCCCGAGCTGGGAGAACTGACGGCGATCGAAGCCGAGCTCGCTGAGCTGCTGGCCGAAGAGGACGTCGAGAACCTCGCTGCTGCCATGGAGCCAGGGACCACCGCCGGGGTCTTGATCTGGGAGAACCTCTGGGCCACGCCGTTCGCAGTGGCGGCGCGGCGATCCGGAGGTCAGCTGATCGCCAACGGACGGATCCCCATCCAGGCGATCATCGCATCGATAGAGGCCGACGAAGAAGAGACGAGCGAAGGAGACTGAGCATGCCGATCAGACCAGGTCGTGTGGGAAGGGTTGGAGTCATCGGAGCGCCGGTGGCGAAGACAGCGGTCGTCGCCAAGGCGGTCTCGCCAGGCCCGTCGCCGGTGGCGAAGACGGCGGTCGTCGCTGCGGCAGTGACACCGGGGAGAGGTCGTCGCCGGCGCATCTGATCCGTGGGGGTAGCGATCGCCGTTTGCATCGACCAGATGACCCACAACTGACCCGAGCGGGTCGGTCCCAAAGCCGTCGCTCCTGGTCACCGGTCCCTGTTGAGCCAAACAGGCTCCCAGCCCTCAAACGCCGGGAGCGCGTCGCGTGATGTGCGCTCTCGAATCAACAGGTGCTGACAACCGCGAGCGTGACAGCACGGCACATGGGGGGCAGTCGGTTCCTAGACGACCGGCACCAACTCAGCTAGTAGATCCCGAACTCTGCGGTCGATCTCGTCCACAATCGGTCGGACCTGATCGACCGACTTTCCTGCTGGATCTTCAAGTGCCCAGTCGACATACCGCTTGCCGGGGTAAACAGGGCAGGTGTCACCACACCCCATGGTCACGATGACATCTGCCAAACGGGCAGTTTCGTCCGTGAGTGGCTTCGGAAACTCCTGAGCAGGGTCGAGACCCCGTTCGGCCAGGATTGCAACCACCGATGGATTGAGCTTGTCGCCTGGTTCCGACCCGGCAGACTCGACGTCGATGCGGCCCTCTGCATAGTGATCGAGCAGCACTCGGGCCGCCAGGCTTCGGCCTGCATTGTGTATGCAGAGGAAGAGCACGACGGGCTTATTGGTCATGAAGTTCCTTCCAGGCTGGTTTGGACGGGTGGGGAGTAGTAGTGCCCTCGGGCCCACAGGGACACGTACACCAAGCCGACGAGGACTGGAACTTCGATGAGAGGGCCGACGACACCGGCGAGAGCTTCGCCGCTGGTGACGCCGAACACGCCGATAGCGACGGCGATGGCCAACTCGAAGTTGTTGCCTGCCGCCGTGAACGCCAGGGTGGCGGTCCGCTCGTAGGGGAGTCCGATCGCCTTACCGAGGGCGAATGACCCGAACCACATGATGGCGAAGTAGGCCAGCAAGGGCAGCGCGATGCGCGCAACGTCGGCGGGACGCGAGGTGATGGTGTGGCCTTGGAGGGCGAAGAGAATGACGATGGTGTAGAGCAGCCCGTAGAGGGCGAACGGGGCGAGGCGGGGCAGCAGCTTGGTCTCGTACCAGACCCGACCCCGGGCCCGCTCCCCGAGAGTGCGGGTGAGGTACCCGGCCAAGAGCGGGATACCCAGGAAGATGGCGACGGTCTCGGCGATCTGCCAGACCGACAGGTGTAGGCCGACGGTGCTGAGACCAAGCCAATCGGGTAGCACTTTGAGGTAGAAGTAACCGAGGAGTGCAAAGGCGACCACCTGGAATAGCGAGTTGATGGCAACCAGCACCGCTGCGGCTTCCGGGTCTCCGCCCGACAGGTCATTCCAGATCAGGACCATGGCGATGCAGCGGGCCAGGCCGACGATGATCAGCCCGGTCCGGTAGGCGGGCAGGTCGGGCAACAGCAGCCAGGCCAGTGTGAACATGACGGCTGGGCCGACCACCCAGTTGAGCACCAGGGACGACACCAGCATCCGTCGGTCCCGGGTGACCGAGCCGAGCTGGTCGTAGCGGACCTTCGCAAGCACCGGGTACATCATCACCAGCAGACCGATGAAGATCGGTAGCGACGTTCCCGAGGTCACCTGGATCGCGTTGAGGTGGCTGTTCAGGCTCGGAATGGCCCGCCCCAGCCCGATGCCAGTGACCATCGCCAGGATGATCCAAACCGGTAGGAACCGGTCGACGAACGAAAGCCGGGCGATGACCGGCGCGTCATGCGTCACCACGCTCTGCGGCTGCTCGGAAACGACGTCGCTCACAGCGGGTGCCCGGTCGAAACTTGTCGAAGGGTCAGCAGCACGCGCTCGCGCCGGGAGTCGCCCCGGCCAGGTCGGGTCGCGTGGCGCAGCACGCTGCCTCGCCTGGAGCGGCCGAGCGGAGCTGTCCGGCGGGCATCTCGGTATCAGCGAGCACCGCGTAGATCTCCCACGGCTCTCCGCTCGGAGCGTCTACCTACACCTTGTCCTGAACCGCGTAACAACATGCCGTATTTTCCTCCACTGCCGTAGCCAAACCTTCACCGGCCAGGCGGGTCTGCGCCGCGGACACCTCATCGGTCGTGGGAACCTCGACACCGAGATGATTCAACGTCCCGGGAGTCTGATTGGTGTCCACGATCAGGACCAGCTTCAACGGCGGGTCGACCACCGCGAAGTTGGCATAGCCCGGACGGACCTTCGCCGGTTCGGTGGCGAACAACTTCGAGTAGAAGACGATGGCCTCGTCAAGGTCGGCGACGTTCAAGGCAAGCTGGACACGGGACATGGTGACCTCCTGTAGCATTCATCCTGTTCGATGCATTGAGTATGGATGATGCATCGATGAATGTCAATGGATGAGGTGAACTGTGATCAAACCAACCTCCCTAATCGACGCACGAGCCCCCGAGCTGTGCTGTCCGTCGGTGCTGGCGGCACCTCTCGATGCCGCCGAAGCAGCGGAGTTGTCGAGAGGGTTCAGCGCCCTTTCCGATCCAGTCCGGCTCAGGGTCCTCAGCATCCTGGCGACCTCACCTGAGGGCGAGGTCTGTGTCTGCGACTTCGTCGGTCCGCTCGGCAAGAGCCAACCGACAATCTCCCATCACCTGAAGATTCTGAGCGAGGCGGGCCTGGTGCAGGGTGACAGGCGGGGGAAGTGGGTGTGGTACTCCCTCAACCGGGATCGCCTTGCCGGCCTTCGAGCTGCCATCGACACCTGAACTTGCTTTGATGAAGCGTGCCCCCGATCGGACGATACCCCTGTCTCCGACCACCACTGTCACCAGAATTCGAGTCATCTCAGTCTGCGGGCCATGACACATCACCGGGACTGTGATCCACGCCGGACCTAACAGGTCAGGCGATGGGCCTCTTGGAGCCGGAACAGTCGGCGGGCATTCTCACGGAGAAACAGGCCGCACTCCTCGTCGCCCAGGCCGAGGTCGTCGAATCGTGCCAACGCCCGAGAAGCCGTCATCATCGGATAGTTGGTTCCGAAGAGCACCTTCTTCTTGCCCCGGCCTCTCACGTACTCCACAAGCTCGCCAGGGTACCGGTGTGCCGCATAGGCGCTGGTGTCGATGTAGACGTTGGGGTGCTTGTCGGCGACGGCGATCATCTAAGTCGTCCACGGGTAGCCGACGTGACCGCAGACGATGACCAACTCGGGGAAGTCAAGCGCATCGGTCGTCCACTCATTGTTTCGCACGAGATGATCGGCAGGATGCTGCTCAAGAATCTGCTTGACCTGCCCGTCGAGGATGCTCTCATGACCTCCCAGGCTCACATCGTTGTTCGTCAGGTCGACCCAGGTTTACGGCGGTTCACGGACCTTCGTCCCCAGTAAGGGCACGATCACTCCTCCACTGTGAGTGCCGGGCCTGAAGACCCCTCGCTGCCGGATGAGTGGGCACTCTCAGGGCTGCTGGCAATGATCTCGGGGACAGCACCTTTGCTCCGCTAGCAGGCAGTCCGCAGTGACTGGATGTCTCCACAGGCGAATCCGACTGCCAAGCCGGCGGCGAACCACGAGTCTCGTCTCCCGATCGACCGTATCGCCGCCAGGCTGACGACAGTGTCAAGTGCATCGCTGGCCAAGGTCGCCTTCGTCCAACGGCGTGCGTCATCTCCATCGCCAGACCGTGCAGCGGACACCGCACCCAGGCCCAAGACGAGGTCCCGGATGCCGATCGTCCTCATCAGGAGGAGGGCGGCACCCGTCGGTGACTCGGTGCCGGCCAGGCGCATGGGCACACCCGGTGCGGCGATCAAGGCGATACCCACCGACGTGCGGAGCCACCCCATCGACTCTGAACTAATCGTCGGCACAACCAGAGCGTAGCGAAGCGGCCGTGGCTGCCTCGCTGCCGGCTGTGGGCGCGTTATCGACGGACGGGTGCTTGCCCGCCGCGAGCTGTCATCAACCAGGCACCTTAGGAATAGTCCTGGGAGCTCAGTGAGTTCCGATCGGTAACCGGCAATTGCGGACGATTAGCGACACCGTCATTGGCATTGGATGCCGAGTCGTTACCGGGTGGGGCTGTATGGCTGGATAATGAAGGCTGTGGGGAGAAGGCCGAAGGTAGGAATCAGCTTGCTGATCGGGGGGATGGTTCTCCTCGCAGGCTGTGGGGCGACTCGGCCTGCGGCATCCCATTCCTTGACCTCCCTGGCACCGACGACGACTGCACCGCCAACCACGACCACAACCAGCACGACCACCACCACACCGAAGCAGACGCTTCCGCTGCTCAATCTTGAGACGCTGCCGGTTCCGTCCGATTACACCTGCTCGGCAGGTCTTTACTTCTTGTCCCCAGCGAACCAAGCAGCAGGCGAGTGCGTCCCATACGCCTACCTCGACGGCGGCACGGCTTCGGACCCCAACAACAACACAGCATGCCCGGCAGGTTCTTCCATGACCATGGGTCCCGTGGAGTGCAACAACGAGACTGGCATCGTGACCCCAGTTCCTCCTGGCCCGAACACCTGCTCGACTCCGGGAGGGCCGTGCCCCTCCTCGAACTTCCCACTTTCCTCGCAGGCGTCGGTCACCACCTGGTCAGATATCGAGTTTCCGACTGGGAAGTGTCCGGCTGGTTACTACTTCGGCGAGACGAACGGCATCGCAACCTGTGTGCCCTACGACTACCTACCTGGCGGAACCTCCGCCAACCCGAACAACAACACGGCGTGCCCGGCTGGCTCCGGGCTGAAGGTTGTAAAGCTGACCGGGACGTTGTGCGCACAGGATGCGGCGCCCAATGAGATCGTCGCTCCGTTCCCAGCCAAGTCGTCGTGAAAAGTTGCTGCGAGAAGGCCTTCTGACGGGGCTGACCACCCATCCGGTAGGTGCCGATACCGAGCGGGGCCCAGAGTGCCCCCGACCGCCAGGTGGAGGGGATACCTCGGGTGCTTTCCACGGCCATGTCGGGACCGGAACATTCCGGTTGGCGTTAGGCATTCCAAGGATCTGAAGGGCCCCGCAGGACCGCCTGGTATCGGTGGGCGGAACTGCTCCAACTATGGAGCCGAGGTGTCTCCATTCCAGGTGTACTCGCTCCATCGAGTGCCATCCCACCATCGAAGCCCATGTTGACCGCTCGGGTCCCGGTGCCAACCAGGTGGTGCCATCGGCGGAGGTGTGGGCTCCCATCCCGAGTAGGTCACATGTCCTGGTCCGTATACGCCGGATGCAGCGGCTCTCTCGACCGCAATGAGCTTCTTGCGAATGCTGAACCAGTAGATCAGCGAGGGAATGGCCAGGAAGTTGACCAGGATGACAAGCAAGATCCACAAGACCTTCTCCTGCCCGGCCAGCTTCCATTGCCAGTCCGGGCGCCTGATGATGTCCACAAGGGCGACAATGAGCATCACTAGTGAGCCAACAGCGACAATGCCGTACGCGATGAAGAGCACTACAAAGCCGGAGCCCAACGGGTCAGAGTTGGTCACGATCGCCATGGCTACACGCTACGCCGAGGAACATGACGGACCCTGCTCCCCAGGACCCGCCCCCGAACAATCACAATGTCCCGGCTCGGTGGCGCCGACTCACCCTCTAGTGGATGAGAACCTTGAGCGCGTCGTGCTCCGCTGCATGCCCGAAGACGTCGTAGGCCTCAAGCATCTGGTCGAATGAGAACTCGTGCGTGACGAACTTCTCGGCAGGAAGCTTGTGCTCGGCAACGAGCTTCAGCAGCATCCCGAGGGTGTTCGTGTTGACCAGGCCCATGGAGATGTCGATGTTCTTGATCCAGAGCTCGTTGAGGGCGAGGTCGACCGACTTGCCGTGCACGCCGATGTTGGCAACGTTGCCGCCTGGGCGAACGATGACCGTTGCCATAGTGAACGTCTCGGGAACCCCGACTGCCTCGATGGCGACATCGACGCCCAGGCCGTCCGTGAGCGCGAGGACCTGGTCCTTCCAGTCCGGATCACCCGAGTTGACCGTGTCGGTGGCACCGAAGTCGACGGCCCGGGCGAGCCGAGCGTTGTCCAGATCGATGGCGATGACCTTCGACGGCCCGTAGAGTCGTGCTGTCATAACGGCGGAGAGACCGACGGGCCCGGAACCGATCACCGCGACTACGTCGCCCGGGGCCACCCGTCCGTACTGCACGCCGATCTCGAAGCCGGTCGGCAGGATGTCCGAGAGCAGGATGCCCTCGGCATCGGTCATGCCTTCGGGGACCTTGTATACCGAGTTCTCGGCGAACGGGACCCGGACGTATTCGGCCTGCGTCCCGTCGATCATGTAGCCAAAGATCCACCCGATTCCGGCCATGCCCTCAGGGTCGAGACAGTGGCTGTAGAGGCCCTTGCGACAGTTCGAGCATTTCCCACATGAACTGACGCACGCGACGATCACTCGGTCGCCGACGGCCAGTTGGGTGACTCCTTCGCCCACCTCGGTGATCACACCTATCCCCTCGTGCCCCAGGATGCGGCCGACTTCCACCTCGGGGACGTCACCTTTGAGGATGTGGAGGTCGGTTCCGCAGATGGTCGTGGCCACCATTTTCACGATCACGTCGGTCGGCTGTTCGATCTTCGGATCGGGCACCTCCTCCCAGACCTTCTTGCCAGGACCCTTGTAGACCAGTGCCTTCATGACGGACCTCCTGCAGTAGGTAGCCCGAGCGGCGCTTTGCGACTCGCGAGACCGGTGTCCACGTGATCGCGAACGGGCGGGTCTCCACGTCCGAGCCTACGGACTACCAGATTCGCCGGCAAGGGCCGAATGACCCATCGGCCGTTCAGCCGGGGTGGTCCCTACGAGTGAGCGGAGCTGGTGGTGCCCGCCGTGGAGGTGACGCCTTCCCCGAACAATGGACAGTGACCCACGCCGAACCAGGCAGGAGTGGGACAGGTGTCGTTGTCAGGATACCCCTGACGTTGTAAGGTGTTACCTGACAAAAAGGGGGTCCCGATGGCCGTCAAAGAGGACCGAGTCGTCACCTCTTGTTCCTTCTGCTTGAAGCCCGACAACGAAGTCGCCAAGCTCGTCGCTGGCCCAGGGGTCTACATCTGCAACGAATGTGTTGATCTGTGCAGTCAGATCATCGGCAGCCCACCTTCCTTGCCACCAGGGCTGACCTCCTGGGAAGAGGACCTTGACCTTGAAGGTGTACTTGCGAGCCTCCCTCGGATGGCAGCGGCAGGTGCGCAGGTCGAAAGGAATCTCACCCACTTCGTCAAGAGGGCGAGAACGCTCGGCGCTACTTGGGCGGCCATCGGAGCATCCTTGGCGATGACTCGACAGTCGGCGTGGGAGCGATTCTCTGGCGAGGAGTAGCTGCCCGGAACCCCCGCCCCAGATCCGGGTCAGCGACCATTCCCATCGGGATGGGGCCTATGGGAAGCTCGATCCATGCGGTCCAAACGATCAAACATCAAGGTGAGGTACGACGCCGAGGCGGATGCTGCCTACATCAACTTCGCGCCTGGTCTTCCTGGGGGACGGACGACCACTAACTGCGAATCGTCCCTCGGCGACTTCACCACTATCAATCTCGACTGGTCAGACCACGACCGCCTCGTCGGCATCGAGGTCTTCGACGCCAGCCGCAGGCTCCACCTGCCCTCCTGGATCTTGCCGACTGACGCCGCCCTGAACCCCTCGCTGCCGGTTCCGTGGGACAAGCGATTGCCGTTTACAACGCCCAGTCGTCAACGACCGTCAGGTCGGTGAACTCCGGAGCACCTTCGAAGATCTCCATCATGGTCGCCCTAGCGGCCTGAAGTCCCTCCTTGCGTCGGGAGTCGCTCTCGCGCTCCCGAGCTTGCTCTTCGCTCTCGAAGACAACGAACATGATCACTCGGCTCGGATCCTTCGTGTCTCGGGTTGCCGTCGAGTGCACGAGACCTGAATCCGGCTGTTCAGCTGCCCGCAACTGAGCGACCAGCTTCGGTAGGTCGTCTTCCCTGCCTGGCTTCAAGCGCGTCGTGATCATTTGTGCCCACATATCGACGACCTTTCCTAGATGGTGATGCGCAGACTAATCCTCCGAGAATCTGTTTGCGCTTGCCTGGCGGGACCGGCCACGGCGCAGGATTGTGGTGCCTCAACCAGGCGGGGCTGCTCGATATGGGCGATCTCTGGCGGAGCATCTTGCGATGTAGACCCTTGGTCCCGGACCAAGTCCGTCGGGGTTCCGTTTGAGAACCACCGGTGTTCATGAACACGGTACGGGTCTGAGTACCAGCCTTCTTCGGACATTCCGCCTCCCGAGCATCGCTCCAAGAAGAGGGTATCCCTGATCAGTGACACTGCGTACCTCATGCCGGCCAACGCCGAGCGTGGTAGCAGATCGCGAGCGCACCGGACGTGCCGTTCTGCGCTGCGGCCACGCTGGCGATGGCCGTCGTTCTGGCGCGTTGTTCCGCGTCTGAGCCGGTGCGGTCGGCGGCACCCACAGCACCGGCTGCCGAGCGCGGTTCTCCATGCATTCCAGTCGGGACAGGCGGCCTCCTGCTTGCTCCGGTTGCTGCACCCGGAATGACACATGAGGACGTGTGGATAACTGCCCAGAAGCGACCTGTGGGTCGGCGTACCTGCCGCGATTGCCGAACGGCAGATCTGGATCACGATCGAGTCATAGCTGACTGTCATCATCTGGTCCCCTTAGCAATTGTCCCCAAATGGCTGCACGTCAGGGGTCGGATGGCGATCGCTCGGTCATTCGTTGGGGCTGAGTGGGTGTGGCTGCTGTTCGGACAAGCGCTGCCAGAGGCGACGCAGCGTTCGGCGTTCGGCGGGCGTTGTAGCGGCGAGGAGCGTCTTCCGCAGAACGTCGTTATGAGTGTGCCGGGCGGATTGCAGCACGCGATCACCATCATCAGTGAGGACGGTGAACCATCTTCGTCGGTCAGTGGGGTCGACCTCTCGACGGACCAAGCGGTCACGTTCGAGACGCGTCACGAGATGCGTCGTACCAGCTGGGCTGAGCAACACGCGATCGGCGAGATCTGACATGCCAAGGCGCTGATCCGGAGCGTTGAACAGCGTGATCAGCACGTCGAACTCAGTGACCGAAAGGCCTTGGGCGCTGCGCAGCTCGGCATCGAGGTTCTGCAGGACCAAACGGTGCAGCAGCATCAACGCACCCCATGACTCCCACTCCGCGGCATCGAGGAACTCGTGTTCGGGTCTTGACTTCGCCATGCCCACAAGTATAGTTCCTTTCAGAAGAAACGACTATCACCCAGAAAGGAATCATCATGGCATTTGCGATCGTCCACCATTTCCCCGGTGGCACCAAGGCGAACTACGAGGCATCGGTCGGGGCGGTTCACCCGGCGAACGGGCTCCCCGACGGTCAGATCTTTCACGCGGCCGGCGCGTCGCCGGACGGCTGGACCATCGTGGCCGTGCATGAGTCGAAGCAAAGCTGGGAGCAGTTTCGCGACGGCATCCTCATGCCTCGCATGCAAGCCGGGATCGAGGGCGGATTCGCGGCCCCTCCCCAAGAGATCGAGATCGACATCTCCACTGTGTTGCCGTAGCGGCAACGCCAATCTGAACAGGAAGGGGAAGAGAAGACATGCTCGCAAGAAACCGGATCTCGGCGGTACTCGTCTCGACTGGCTTGGAGCGGAGTCAGCACTTCTACGAGACGAAAGTCGGGCTCACCCTCTCGCCGGAGACGATCAAGAACCATCTGCTCTTCGAGTGCGGCGTCGGCACGTGATTGCTGATTTACGGCCGAGGCGCAGGCAACAAGGCCGACCATACCCAGGTGCGCTTCTGGTCGACCGATATCGACAAGGACGTCTCGGTGCTAGCGGGGAACGGCGTCGTGTTCGACGAGTACGACACTGAAGCGTTCAAGACGATCGATCACATCGTTACCTCGCCCGCTATCGGCCGTTCGGCTTGGTTCAAGGACCCCGACGGGAACACCATCGCGGTATTCCAACCGGAGTAGGTACTATCCGAACGCGACGCGGCAACGAGCCGTGAGCCAGCAATCGCTGGCGTAGGTCGCGACGCACCCCGGAGACGCGCCCGAATCTGCCCGGTGGGCATCACCTTCTCCGGTTGGCGTCATGGGACCGATCGACGATGCCTGCAAGAGCTGGCCCCCGACGCCTTCTACAAGCCAGAACCACTACCTTGTCCCCGAACGCTACCGGTTTGGTGGCGCAGAATCGCACCTTGTGGCGACCCATCGGACCTGCTTGGCTGGCGGGGAGTTCCGAGCCTTGCACTAACGTCATGGACGTGGATCTCCCCGACCGCTTCGTCGAGTTGATGCGAGGCCGGAACCCGTGCTTCATCACCACGTTGATGCCTGACGGCTCGCCGCAGACGACCCAGACCTGGGTCGACACAGATGGTGAGCACGTGGTCATCAACACAGTTCAAACGCACCAGAAGATGCGCAACATCCGGCGAGACCCCCGTGTGTCCGTCGCCGTCTGCGATGCCGCCGACCCCTCCCGCTATTTCGCCGTCCGAGGGCATGTCACGAACATCACAACCGATGGTGGGGCGGAGCACATCGAGCTCCTCGCCCAGCGGTATACGGGTGGTCCTTACCAGTGGTACGGCGGGCGCGATCAGGTTCGGGTGATCCTGACGATCACGGCCGACAAGACCCACTCCATGGACCGTTAATCAGCGGTGGACCCTGCTTCGGATCAGAGTGCCTCCTAACAATGACAATGGTCATGCACCAAGGGCATCTTCGCGCCGCCGATGGACGGTCATTCTGCTGACCAGCGCAGCCCTGAATGAGTATCGGTGGAAGACGACCATCGGGCCCAATACGAGAGTCCCGTCGAGGTCGAAGATCCGTTGGTCAATGACAGCGACCACGCCATCGCCTACTTCGACGAACTCTTTAGGCAGCACCTGAGGTTGCGCGTGTGCGAACTGGCCCTCCCAGTACCTCCTGATCGCTGCCTTGCCCCTCAGCTCAATGCCGTTGGCCACGTCGGGCCACCGGACATCGTCGACCATCATGGCAAGTAGTTGGTCGATGTTTCGTTCGTTGAAGCGGACATACGCCCGTTCAAGAGTTGATGATCTCTCGGTGCTCACCACCGTCACACGGTATCTCGATGCCTGACTGGTGGAGACGGTTGGGTGGGGCACGACAGTCGACCTGTACTTGCGGCTGGCTAGCGGACCGACTCCGGCACACCGGAGACAAGTGCGAACATCGAATCGGGACCGTTGGCGATCTCATCCCTCTTCGCTATCCCGTGGTGCAAAGCTGGTCGAGTCGCTCGAGTGTCCTGGTCATGCCGGCGAGCCATGCATTGCCGTTGTCCACGGCCTTGCGGACTGTCTCGGGGGAATCCGTGCAGTCGTAGGTTTCCGTCACCAATGTTGCATCTGGGCCATCTGGTGTGAGGTCGAACCTCCAGCGCGACCCGTTCCTGGCAAGTTCGGCATTTCCCGGCTCCCAGCCGATGCACCGGTCCGCTTCGTACACCACGATGCGATTATGCATTTCATAGGCACCCATTGCCGTGAAGTACATCTTCGTGACGAACACGTCCCCCACGCCAGCGATGACCTTGTTGCTGGTACCCGGTCGCAGCATCCCCGATCCATCGAACTCGGGATGCCGGTTTGGGTCGGCCAGAAGTTTGAAGATCTCAGCGGCCGGGGTCTTGATTCGTCGGGATACCGACACGGGCTTGCATTCGTCGTTTCCTGTCATGGCTCTCCCTTGTCAGTTCCTGCCTCATGGTGCTTTCACCAAGGTATCCGCCAAGGCTCTGAGACCTCAGGGTTCGATGATCGGGACCGTCCCACAACAATGATCAGTGGGCGCTCGCGTGACCTCCCGGCTACGGTGCCATCCGATGCCAGATCGCCGCACTCCACTGAACCTCACGAGCGAGAAGCAGACATTGCAGGAGTTCCTCGACTACCTGCGGGAGTCGGTGATACTGAAAGCGGCCGACCTGGACGAGGAGTCGGCTCGTCGATCGACGGTGCCCACGGGTACCAGCCTGCTCGGGCTGATCAAACATCTGGCAATGGTGGAAGTGGTTTGGTTCCAGTTCGCCTTTGCCGGTCACGATGTCGTCATTCCCACCGAGGAGATCCGGCCAACCGATTCCGTTGCTTCCGGAGTAGCCGCCTATCGGGCCGCCACGCAGATGAGCAACCAGATAGTTGGCGAATGCGACGACCTCGATCAGCTCTGCGCCAGGCCGCTCACGACACCAGAGCCATTGTCACTTCGATGGCTTCTGGTGCACATGGTTGAGGAGACCGCAAGGCACGCAGGCCACGCCGACATCCTGCGCGAGCAGATCGACGGACAGACCGGTCGGTAGGCCCCCAGAGGGTGCGCCCCAGAACGGGGGGCGGTTATCGACTCAGTTCGCGATTGACCAGCCATTTAGGTCTGCGTAAGGTTGCTGAGTCGCCGCATCATCGGCGCGTCAGCCGGGATCGATCGTTCGAACCTGGTGAAGCCCAAAGGGTGCGGGCTGCGAAACACGCGGCTGACCATGACACCCGGGAGACTTCATGTTCGTGTCTGTGATCCATCGAATCCATGACCCCGAAGGATTTGAAGCAGCAGAGGCCAAAGCGCTGGAGGCGGGGCTTCCTCCAAGTGTGGCGCTGCCAGTCCACGCGGAAACCCTCGATCACCGACTCGGCATCTGTATATGGGAAGGCGAATCAGTGGCGGCGGTGCGCGAGGTCGTTGAAGGTGCAGTCGGACCGTATGCCGACAACGAGTACTCCGAGATGACGGTCGACGGCCTCACGCCGCAACTTCGGAACTAGCCTGCTTGCTCTCCCGGCTTCAGGGCGCACCGGACCGACGTTGAGCGGGATTGTTCAACGAGAGGCATCGTTGCGCCCGGCTCGACGCTCACGGGCCGGATGTCCTCGGCAGCATCGTGCTCCAACCCTTGCCTTGTAGATGAGCCGCTCCCGACCCAGGGGTCCTTGAGCAGGTCGCCGGTTACGCGCACAATATCTCGGGCTCAGCTCAGGACCCGCTTACTACCAAGCACCCCAGGCGTCCCCGCTTGACCGGCTGGTGCCTGCTTTAGTACACGGAGCAGAATCCGCCTGATAGCTCTATGGACTGGGGTTTCACGGCCCCAAGTCAGTTTCAGACACCCTGCACGAGGCATGGGTCGACTGAATGCTGAGCAACGGCCGGACCTTGGGGATGGCGGCGGAGGATGGCCCATGCCCGATGCCCGTTTCTTCCCTGCGAGTGCACCGCCCAAACTTGGGCGGCACCGGTCGCGAGAGTTGCATACGCCCGGGTAACAACACATGCGGGATACCCCTCCGATAGCCAATGTCGATGTGAAGTGCGCTTCGGATCTGAGTTCTTCCGTGCTCCCGAGCAGTCGGCGGAACTGGGTGATGGGCAGTTCCCTCGCACTGAGCCCTGAGCGGCTTCTCGCCTCAACCGGCAGGTGTCCATTGGATCCCGTCTGACCGCGGACCTTGTTCGACGTAGTCGCCTCCGCCGACGAGCACCACAGCCGCGCCGGTCCAGACAGCGAAGCCACCTGACCGTTGGTCGGCAGGCCCTGTTGGCCCGTTGGGGTCCGGTGGAGGATAGGACGGTGCGGACGGCAAGGCGGTCCATGTATTTGTTGCCGGGTCATAGGCGGCAGCTCCGGGACCCGGAGCGGGCAGGATCCCATTGGCTGACCCTCCGATGACGATGAAGAAGCTCCCCGTCCACACTGCTGATGGGGAGGACTTCGCTCGAAGGGGCGAAAGCGGCAGCGCGCGCCACCGGTTCGTCTCTGGATCGTAGGCAGTCCCCTGACCCACGGAAACGAAGCCGACCGAGGCCGTGGCCTGTGCACTCGTCCCGGTCTCACCACCCCACAGCAGGACCTCACGGCCCGACCAGGAAGCCCCGGCGTAGCCACGTGCGGGAACGGGCGCAGCCGGCAGCCTTTGCCACATGCCGGTCCGGGGATCGAGACGGGCCCCATCGGGGTAGGCGGAGGTGAAGTCGAAGTTGAGGCCACCCCAGACCACCAGCTGATGGCCGGTCCAGACCGTGATGGCACCTAGTCGAGGCGTGAGTCCCGACACGGGCAGCTTGCGCCACGTGTTGCTCGAGGGGTTGTAGGCGAGCACCACCTCGCTCCCGTTGGTCTCGGGGGTCGCAGGAGCCGACGACCACACGAGCACCTCTGTGCCAGTCCACACCGCTGTCGGGGCATGGCCGGGGAGTGGCGTCGGCATGGGAGCGATGGCATGCCAGGTGTTAGTTGCTGCATCCCAGGCGGCACCGTCGGTGGAGGGCGAGGCGTCCGATGCCAAACCATCCGGGCTGGCGAAGCCCCCGGCCACCACCATCTCGGTGCCGGTCCAGGCCCCGGCTGCTCCCGATCGGGGCGTGAGCGGGGTCGGAGGAAGCTGGTGCCAGCTCCCAACCGCAGGGTCGTATGCCGCTAGGTCGACCGACCCGGCGTCGTCACAGCAGCCTGCCCGAGCGACGAGGACATCCGTTCCTGTCCATGTGGCAGGGCTGCCCACAGGATTGGGGCCGTTGGGAATGAGTGACCATGTCCCGACATCAGCGGGCTCGGTCGTGGTGGGAGCTGGAGCCGTCGCCGTAGAGGTGGGAATCCTCGCAGTCGAGGGCGTGGAACCCTTGATAGAACTGCCACAAGCAGCGGTCACCAATGCGAGTGCCCCCAGGAGCAGTGCTGCTGCTCGCCTGGTCATCGCCGTCACCTACTCCCGACTCATCTGCCGGAGTCCACTGTACGTGTGGGCTAACCACAATACCGTTCAGTTAGTACCACAATGATGTAGTTTGGGTGCATGCCTCGTGCGGGATGGGTGAAGCCGGTCTCGGACCGTCGCCTGTCTGACCTGGTGTCGGTGGGCCTTCTGACCAAGGTCTTCC
>JBKQMB010000084.1:0-37377 GCA_052326605.1 Acidimicrobiales bacterium
GCCCGAGGGCGGCCAAGCGCGACTTCGAGAGCCACGAGCGCCTGGTCAAGGAGGAGCTGGAGAAGATCCAACGGGAGATGGAGCCCACCGGGGCAGGGGTCTCTCCTGTGTCAGCGCAACTCTGACGTCTCACGGGCTACGAGGAACTCACTGTCAGCGCGGCGGCCTCCGGCATCTCCCCTGCCCCGGCCTAGTACCCGGCCTCCGGGTCCACCAGGCCGACGAGGGTCCCCGCCGCCGCGAACAGCGACACGTTGGTGCGGATCCTCTCGGCCAGCAGCGGCACCACCATCTCGATGGTGTCTGCCGTGTGCGGCGTGATGATGCAGTTGGACAGGTCCCACAGCGGATGGCCGTCCGGCAGTGGCTCGGGATCGGTGACGTCGAGGGCCGCACCGGCGATCGACCCGTCCTGAAGGGCGGTGACGAGCGCCCCGGTGTCGACATGCCGGCCGCGGGCCACGTTGACCAGCCACGACGACGGGCCCATGAGGGCCAACTCGGGAGCCCCGATGATGCCGGTGGTGTCGGGGGTGAGCGCCAGCGCCAGGACGACCAGCAACGACCCGGGGAGCACGTCGGCCAGCTCCGAGACCGGGACGGTGCGGGCAGCACCGGGCAGTGGCTCGGCCCGGCGGCGGACCACGGTGACCTCGACCCGGAAAGGTGCGAGCAGGTCCACCAGCACGCCGGCGATGCCGCCCCCTCCCAGGATGGTCACCCGCTGGTCGACGAGGCTGGTCCCGGCGGGCTCCCCCCACGAGCGTGCCGCGACCCGGGTGGGGAGATGCCGGAGGCCGGCCAATCCCAGGGCCAGCGCGTGCTCGGCCACCGGCTCGGCGTAGGAGCCCTTGGCGCAGGTCCAGATGCGGTCGCGGTCGAGCAGCCCGAACTCGGCCACCCGCTCGACGCCGGCGAAGGGCAGCTGCACCCACCGGACCCCGGGGGCCTCCTCCAACCGTCCGGCGAGCCCGGAGACGTCCACCGGATCGAGCCACACCAGGGCATCGGGAGTGTCGGACACCTCCACCACCGAACCCCCACCGGCCACCACCGCGTCGGTGGCGTACGCGGAGGCACGGGGTCCCACGGCGACTCGGGGGGCAGCCATGGGTCGCACCCTAGCGAGGCGGGCGGGCAGGCCCGCCGGCCGGCCGGTCGCCCGCCCGTAGCCACGATTTGGTTCAATAGGGGTGCCGGGCCCGGCTGACGAGGGGGAATCGATGATCGTCCAATTCAATGTCCGAGACTTTCTCGACCACGCCGAGGCCACTTATCCCCGGAGAGTCGGCCTGATCGACGAGCCGGAACAGCCCGCCGAGGCGTGGGGGCCGCTGACCTTCGCCGGTATGGCGGAGCGGGCCCGCGCCCAGGCCGCCGGCCTCGACCGGCTCGGGGTGGCCCCCGGCCAGCGGGTGGCCATCGTCTCCCAGAACTCGTCCCGCCTGTTGACCTCCTTCTACGGGGTGTCCGGATGGGGCCGCATCCTGGTCCCCATCAACTTCCGCCTGGCCGCCGCCGAGGTCGCGTACATCGTGGAGCACTCCGGAGCCTCGGTGATGCTCGTAGATCCCGAGCTGGAGGACGGGCTGTCGGGGATCGCCGCCGGGCACCGCTTCGTGCTCGGTGCCGACAGCGACGAGGAGCTCTACCCCGCCGGCGCCGAGCCCCGGGCATGGGAGTCGGACGAGCAGGCCACGGCCACCATCAACTACACCTCGGGCACCACGGCCCGGCCCAAGGGCGTGCAGCTCACCCACCGGAACAACTGGGTCAATGCCACCGCCTTCGGATGGCACCTCCAGGTCTCCGACCGGGACGTCTACCTCCACACCCTGCCCATGTTCCATGCCAACGGTTGGGGCATGCCGTGGTCGACCACTGCCATGGGCTGCTCCCAGGTCGTGCTGCGCAAGGTCGAAGGCGCCGAGATCCTGCGCAGGGTCGAGCGCCACGGAGTCACACTGCTGTGCGCCGCCCCCGCCGTGGTCAACGCCGTCCTCGACGCGGTACCCGACTGGGAGGGGGACCTTCCCGGAAGGGGTACCACGAGGGTGGTGGTGGCGGGCGCCCCGCCGCCCAGCCGCACCATCGAGCGGATCGAGTCCGAGCTCGGATGGGAGTTCATCCAGATCTACGGGCTCACCGAGACCGCTCCGCTCCTCACCATCAATCGGCGCCGGTCGGAGTGGGACGACCTGCCCGCAGCAGACCGGGCCCGCAAGTTGATGCGCGCCGGGGCGCCGGCGGTGGGTACCCAGCTGCGGGTCGACCGCAACGGCGAGGTGTTGGCTCGGAGCAACACGGTGATGGAGGGCTACTGGGAGCAACCGGCAGAGACCGAGGCGGCCCTGGCGAGTGGGTGGTTCCACACCGGCGACGGGGGCGTGGTGGACGACGAAGGGTACCTGAGCATCCTCGACCGGAAGAAGGACGTCATCATCACCGGCGGGGAGAACGTCTCCTCCATCGAAGTCGAAGATGCCATCTTCTCCCTCGACGGGGTGGCCGAGGTGGCGGTCATCGGGATCCCCAACGAGACCTGGGGCGAGATGGTCGTGGCCCTGGTGGTCGCGTCCGACGGGGTGGTGCTCACCGAAGAGGTCGTGATCACCCACTGCCGGACCGTGCTGGCCGGCTACAAGTGCCCCAAGCAGGTCGAGCTCCGGGAGGAGCTCCCCCGCACCGCCACCGGCAAGCTGCAGAAGTTCATGCTGCGGCAGCCCTACTGGGAGGGGCTCGACCGCCAGGTCCACTGAGGTTGCCCCCGGGGGCCGCCGGCGGTGTTCTCCGTCGGGGACGACGTCACCGAGGGAGACGCCAGGACCGCCGCCGCGCTCCCCTGGTGATCGAGCCAGTCCTCGATCATGTCGCAGGTCCACTCGGGGGCCTCGAGCATGGGCACGTGGCCGATGTCCGGCGCGACCTCGAACCGCCAGTCGGGATGGGCGGCGCTCATGCGGCGGGCGGCGGACAAGGGGATGAGCACGTCGCGCCCGCCCTGCAGCAGCAGGACGGGTTGGTCGAGTCCGCCCAGCCGTCGGATGGTCGCCGCCGGCCTGGCCAACAGGTGGGAGAGCGACCGGGCCGACTGCAGATAGGCGGCATCGCCACGGGCACGGTCGATCTGCTCGGTCAGGGCCACGTGGGCGGCGACCACATCGGCCGGGACGCGGGAGCGGTCGACGCAACAGACACCGAGCACCCGCTGCACGCTCTCTTCCGCCGTCGTCAGGCGGCGCCTGTGGGCAAGGAAGTGCTCGCCCACACCGGGCACCGCGCACAGGGCGAAGTTGACGACGACCCGCGGATGGACCAGTCCCGGGCGGGCGGTGGGCAGGGCGGGGTCGACGAGCACCAGGCCGGCAACCGTCTCGGGCTCGGCGACCGCCTGCAACGCGGACACCAGGCCACCCATCGAGTTGCCGATGAGAATGGCCGGCGAGCCGGCCACCGCCTGGAGGAACCCGCTCAGCAGGCGGCGGTGCCCTTCGATGTCCGGGGTGCGTCCCTCCACCGGGGTCAGCCCGTGCCCCACCAGGTCGAGGGCCAACAGGCGCGACCTCTGGGTCAGGCGGGGGGCGACCGCCGACCAGTTGATGTGGGAGCCACCCAGGCCGTGCACGGCGACCATGAGCGGACCACCGGCCGGCCCTCCCATGTCCACGTAGTGCACTGGGCCGTCGATGTCGACGGCGAGGGACCGGATGCCGGTGCCCGCAGGTGAGCTCACCCGGCCAATGCTATCGGGGCCCTCCGCCGGAACCGGCATCGCGGGCGGAGGCGTGACCCGGCGTCAGTGCGGGAGGAAGTCGAGGAGACGGCGGTTGACCTCGTCGGGTGCCTCGACGGGGAGCCAGTGCCCCGGCCCCTCCATCCGCTCGTAGCGCCAGGGCCCGGCCACATGCGCTGAGGACCCGCTCATCTGCTGCTCGGTGAGGGCGAAGTCCCCGGTGCTCCACACACCCATGGTCGGCGCCCCCACCGGCGGCAGCTCCATCGGGGGACCGAGGAGGGTCTCGGGGGGCACGTTCGCCCGGTACCAGTTGAGGGCCGAGGTGAGCGCGCCGTCGCGCTCGAGGTCGGCGATCACCGCATCGGCATCGGGATGGTTCGACCAGGTCCGGAAGTTGGCCCACGAGTCGTCGGACAACCACTGCTCGGCCACGCCCTCGAACTGGAACAACAGCATGTACCACGACTTCCCGAGCTGTTCGAACCCTGCCGAGCGGAAGGACAACGGGTGCCCGACGGACAGGGCCACCAGGTGGTCCACCCGGTCGGGGTTCGAGATGCCCAGGTACCAGGCGAGGGCCGCACCGAAGTCGTGGCCCACCACATGGGCCCGCTCGACACCGAGGTGGTCGAGGACGGCGAGGATGTCAGCACCCGCCATCCACATGACGTAGGCCGCTACGTCGGCCGGCCTCCCCGAGGACCCGAAACCCCGGAGGTCGGGCACTATGACCTTGAACCCGGCCTCGGCCAGCACCGGCACCTGGTGGCGCCACAACCGTCCAGAATCCGGAAAGCCGTGGAGCAGGAGGACGGGGGGGCCATCGCCGGTGACCCCGAACTCGATCTCCACACCACCACTGTCGATGTGCATCAGGGCACTCCTCCCCCGGACGGTCCCTCAGCGCTTGTCGCCGGAGGGGAAGTGCAGCTCGATCGGACTGGCGTCGGCGGAAGCGGACACCGCCGCCGGCCAGCGGGTGGTGACCGACTTCAGCCGCGTGTTGAAGCGGATGCCCTCCATGCCGTGGACGTGGGCGTCGCCGAACAGCGACTGTTTCCACCCGCCGAACGAGTAGTAGGCCATGGGTACCGGGATGGCGACGTTGATCCCGACCATCCCGACCTGCACGTCGCGACGGAACCGCCGGGCGGCACCCCCGTCCCGGGTGAAGATCGCCGTACCGTTGCCGTAGGGATTGGCGTTCACCAGGTCGATTGCCTCGTCGAGGGTGTCGACCCGGAGCACCGACAGCACCGGGCCGAAGATCTCGTCCCGGTAGACCTGCATCGAAGAGGACACCCGATCGACCAGACAGGGCCCGAGGAAGAACCCGGCCTCGCCGCCGGGGACCTTCACCTCCCGGCCGTCCACCACGACGTCGGCTCCCTCGGCTTCGGCCGAGTCGAGGTAGCCGGCGACCCGGTCCCGATGGACCTCGGTGATCAGTGGCCCCATGTCCGAGGCCGGGTCGGTGCCCGGCCCGGTGGTGAGCCCCAGGGCACGGTCGCGCAGGGCGTCCACCAGCGGGTCCCCGTTCCCCACCACGACCACGGCGGAGATGGCCATGCACCGCTCACCGGCCGAACCGTACCCGGCGGCGATCAGTGCGTCGGCGGTGGAGCCCAAATCGGCGTCGCCCAAGACCACGGCGTGGTTCTTGGCCCCGCCCAGGGCCTGGGCACGCTTGCCGGAGGCAGTGGCTCGCTCGAACACGTGGCGGGCGACCGGCGTGGAGCCCACGAACGACACTGCGGCCACGCCCGGATGGTCGAGCAGTGCGTTGACGGCCTCGGCATCGCCGTTGAGCACGGTGAACACCCCGTCGGGCAGCCCGGCCTCACCCCACAGCTCGGCGATCAGCAGCGAGGGCGACGGATCGCGCTCGGAGGGCTTCAGGATGAAGGTGTTGCCGGCGGCGATGGCCACCGGGTACATCCACATCGGCACCATCACGGGGAAGTTGAACGGGGTGATGCCGGCGACCACCCCCAGAGGCTGGCGGATCGACGATGCATCGACCCCGGTGGACACGTCCTCGGAGAACTCGCCCTTCTGCAGGTGGGGGATGCCGCAGGCGAACTCCACCACCTCGATGCCCCGGGCCACCTCGCCGCGGGCATCCTCGAGCACCTTTCCGTGCTCGGCCGTGATCAGCCGGGCCAGGTCGTCGCGGTGCCGGTCGACCAGCTCACGGAAGGTGAAAAGGATCCGGGTCCGGGCGGTGAGCGACGTGTCGCGCCAACCGGTCCACGCGTCGGCCGCTGCGGCCACGGCCAAGTCGACGTCGCGCCGGGAGGCCAGCACCACCTCGCCGGTCCGCACGCCGGTTGCGGGGTCGAAGACCGGTGTGGTCCTCGCCTGGGGCCCTTCGACCGAGGTTCCGATCTGCTTCACTGGGTGACTCTCCTCGAGGAGTCCGTCTCCTCATCGTGCGGGTGGATGCCGGTGGTCGGTGCGGCCCGGCCGGCGCTGGTCGTGCGGGCCGATCGCTGCGCCCGAGGCGGACCGGTCCGGGTGCTCCCCGCTGGCTGGCGACGGGCACGTGCCACAATCGTCCCATGCCGGCGACCGGTCCACCCGACGGGGCAGAACAGATGGAGGTGACCGACCGGACCCTCCTCCGGCGGCTGCCCGAGCAGGGATCCCACTGCACGGCCGACCTCCACGCCGTCCTCGACGCCGGATTCGTCTGCCATCTCGGGCTCGTCGTCGACGACTGGCCGATGGTGGTCCCCACCACCTACGGCCGGTCCGGCAACTTGCTCTTCCTCCACGGCTCGGTGGCCAGCCGCAGCCTGCGGGCGGCCAAGGTGTCCACGCCGGTGTGCGTGACGGTGACCCACATCGACGGGTTGGTGCTGGCCCGGTCGCTGTTCGAGCACTCTGTGAACTACCGGTGCGCCGTGGTCTACGGGGTTCCCGACGTCGTGGGTGACGCGGTGGCGAAGCTCGAGGGACTGCGGGCCATCAGCGAACAGGTCGTGCCCGGCCAGTGGGAGTACGCGCGGCCTCCCTCGGCCAGGGAGCTGGCTGCCACCACCGTGCTGCGGCTGGCGCTCGATGAGGCCTCGGTCAAGATCCGCAGCGGACCGCCCGACGACGGCGACGGGCCCGATGCCGACCTCGGCCTCTGGGCCGGCGAGATTCCCCTGCGCACCGTCCGGTTGGACCCGGTGGCCGACCCCACTCTCCGAGCCGGCATCCGGACCCCGGCCCACCTGTCCGACAGGAACCCGGCTCCGGGATCGATCTCGCGGCACGACCTGTCCTAGTCCGGGCCGGTACACGCGGCACGGCCCGATCAGTCGAGGACAGAGGCGAGCGGCTTGGAGGGCATCCGGTGGGCGGCCGCCACGGGCTCGTAGACCACGGTGCCATCGACGACATTTACCCCCTCGGCCAGTGCCGCGTCGAGCCGGACCGCGTCGCGCCATCCGTGGTTGGCGATGTTGAGGACGTAGGGCAGTGTGGCGTTGACCAGGGCGTGGGTGGACGAATGGGGCACCGCGCCGGGCATGTTGGCCACGCAGTAGAACACGGAGCCGTTGACCTCGTAGGTGGGGTCGGAGTGGGTGGTCGGCCGGGTCGAATCGAAGCACCCCCCCTGGTCCACCGAGATGTCCACCAGCACCGAGCCCGGGCGCATGTGGGCCACCAGCTCGTCGGACACCAGCTTGGGCGCCTTGGCCCCCACCACCAGCACGGCACCGATCACGATGTCGGCATCGACGCAGGTCTCCTCGATGGCATGGGTACTGGAGGCCACCGTCTCCAGTGCGCCGCGGAAGTGGTGGTCCACCTGGCGGAGGCGCTCGAGGTTGCGATCGAGGATGAAGACTTCGGAGTGCATGCCCACCGCCAGGGTGGCCGCGGCCATACCGGCCACGCCGGCCCCGAGGATCACCACCTTGGCGCATCTGACGCCGGGCACCCCGCAGACCAGCACCCCCCGTCCCCCACCGGGGCGCATCAGGTGGTGGGCGCCCATCAGCGGTGCCATGCGACCGGCGACCTCGCTCATCGGGGTCAGCAAGGGCAGCGAGTCGTCCGGCAGCCGCACCGTCTCGTAGGCGATGGCGGTGTTGCCCGCGGCGATCAGGGCCTCGGTGCAGGGCAGCGACGCAGCCAGGTGGAGGTAGGTGAAGAGGACCTGGTCCTTGTGGAGCCCGAGGCGCGGGTACTCCTCGGCGATCGGCTCCTTGACCCCCAGGATCAGCTCGGACCCGGCCCAGATGTCGTCGGGGTCCTCGAGGATCTTCGCCCCGGTGGCCACGAAGTCCGCATCGGGTATGGACGACCCCACACCGGCGCCCTTCTCGACGTGGACCGTGTGGCCGGCGGCGGTGAGCTCCCGCACCCCGGCCGGGGTGATAGCCACTCGGTACTCGTCCGCTTTCACCTCTTTCGGAACTCCGACGATCATTCCAACCTCACTCGCCGATCTCTGTGTAGGCGACCGGCTTCTGCTTGAAGAAGTCGCCCTTGGTGGTGAGACGGGCCAGGATCACCAGCGGGACGCCGAGCACCAGCGTGATGATGTCGGCATACCCGCCGCTCCACCCGGCCACGGCGATGACCTTCACGCCCACGGCCAGCAGCACGACGCCACCGACGAAGGGGAGGAGGATCCCGGTGAAGAAGAACCGGACTTCCTTGAAGGCCACCTTGCGGTAGGCCCAGGCACAGGTGACCCCGGTCACGCCGTAATAGAAGGCGATCAGCACGCCGATGTTCGAGATCAGGTCGCCGAACACCGTGCTGATCGAAGACACGTTGCTCACCATCACGATGCCGAACATGCAGATGAAGGCCAGGATGAGCGTCCCCACGGCCGGAGTCTTGAGCTTGCCCTGGATGGTGCCGAAGACCTTGGGGAACACACGGTCACGGGACATCGACAGCGTGATGCGGGCCGCCGGCAACAGGGTGGTCTGGGTGGTGGCCACCGTGGACGACAGCACGGCGATGATCATCACGTACCCGGCCCAGTGGCCGGCCGCCTGCTGGGCGAAGTACAAGAGGATGGTCGCCCCGTGGGCGTTCCATTCCTTGGCGGGCAGGAGCATCTGGGCGGCGATGATGTTGATGGCGAAGATCAACAGCAGCAGGAACATGGCGATGATGCCGGCATGGCCCGGGGTCTTGGTGGCGTTCTTCGACTCCTCGTTGAGGTTGGTGGCGGTGTCCCACCCCCAGAAGAAGAAGACGCCGAGCACGAGGCCGCCGGAGAAGGCGGCGAACCCGTGGACGGACATCGGACTGAGCCACGACCAATGGAAGCTGGTGGAGCCGGCCGGGTGGGAGACCGCCACCTTGACGATGCCCCAGATCGAGAAGCCGATGACCGCGACATACTCGATGGTCAGGAGCACCCACTGGAAGTCGACGGTCCAGCGGATCCCCCAGATGCAGATGAAGGTGATCACGGCCAGCCACGCCCCAGCGACGACCGCCTGGGTGCCGATGTCGTTCGCCGTCGACGAGGAGACCCAGCCCCATTCGTTGAACAGCTGGAGGGTGTACGCCCCGGCGACGAGGGGTGCCGATATGCAGAACAGGACGCTGGTCGCCACCTGCACCCAACCGTTGAACCAGCCCACCGTCGGGTGGACCAGCTTGGACAGCCACGCGTACGAGGCCCCGCAGTCGGGGTCGCGGCGGTTGAGGTGGAAGTAGGAGATGGCGATGAACAGCACCGGCACGAAGCTGAGCCAGATGATGGCCGGCCCGGCGTAGGCGACACCGACGATACTGAACAGCAGGAACATGGTGGCGGCCAACGTGTAAGCCGGGGCCACCGACGACACGGCCACGACCGTCGAGTCGAAGAGGTTGAGGGTGTCGGCCCGCAAGGTGGGGCCGGCTTCGGCACCGGGCACCGGCGCCCCGAACGGACCTGGTACCTCCGGCGGCGAACCTGTGCTGTCGACGACGTCCGTGCTCATGTGCTCTCCCCTTGCAGTTGGAACGGTCGGTGAAGGTGCCCTCGTTTGGCCCTGCTCAACTGGTGCTCCTCAACTGGTGCTGCTCAACCTGCGATGTAGCTCATGACGTGCTTGATGCGGGTGTAGTCCTCGAATCCGTACGAGGACAGGTCCTTGCCGTAGCCGGAGTGCTTGAACCCCCCGTGGGGCATCTCGGCCACGATCGGGATGTGGGTGTTGATCCACACGCAGCCGAAGTCGAGCGCCTTGGCCATGCGCATGGCGCGACCGTGGTGCTGAGTCCACACGCTCGATGCCAGCCCGTAGCGGACGCCGTTGGCCCAGGCGATGGCCTGGTCCTCGTCGGAGAAGCGCTGCACGGTGATGGCCGGCCCGAACAACTCCTCCTGCACCACCTCATCGCCCTGGTCGACGCCGGCGATGACCGAAGGGGCGAAGCAGAAGCCGCGGTCACCGACCCGGGCACCACCGGTCACCACCTCGGCGTGCGTCGGCAGCCGGTCGAAGAAGCCGGTGAGGCGTTCCAGTTGGTTCGCACTGTTCAGCGGCCCGAAGTCGGCGTCCTCCACGTCGAGGCCGCCGACCGTCTGGGACTGGGCCTGCTCCGTCAGGGCCGACACGAACTCGTCGTAGACCCCGGGTCCGGCCAGTACCCGGGTCGCCGCCGTGCAGTCCTGGCCGGCATTGAAGTACCCGGCGACGGCGATGCCCTCTGCAGCTGCGGCGATGTCGGCGTCGTCGAAGACGACCACCGGGGACTTGCCCCCGAGCTCCAGATGGACCCGCTTCAGGTCGGCGGCCGCCGTGGTGGCCACCTCCATGCCGGCACGGACGCTCCCGGTCACCGACACCATGGCCGGCCCCGGGTGCTCCACAAGCAGCCGGCCGGTGTCGCGGTCGCCGCACACCACGTTGAAGACACCCGCCGGGAGGAACTCGGCCATGATCTCGGCCATCAGCACGGAGGACGCCGGTGTGGTGTCGGCTGGCTTCAGCACCATGGTGTTGCCGGCGGCCAGCGCCGGGGCCCACTTCCACGCGGCCATCATCATCGGGTAGTTCCACGGTGTGACCGCTGCGCACACGCCGATCGGCTCCCTGCGGACGAATGAGGTGTGGTCCTTCATGTACTCGCCAGCCGACTTGCCCTCGAGGTGGCGTGCCGCCCCTGCGAAGAATCGGACCTGGTCGACCATCTGCGGGACTTCCTCGGACATGGTGAGGGCGACCGGCTTGCCGGTGTTGGCACTCTCGACGGTCACCAGGTCCTCGGCCCGAGCGTCGAGGGCGTCGGCGATACGGAAGAGGGCGAGGCTGCGTTCCGACGGTGTGGCGTCGCGCCACCCGGGGAATGCGCCGGCCGCCGCAGCGACCGCAGCATCGATGTCCTTGGCCCCGGACACCGGTGCCTCGAGGTACCGCTCGCCGGAACTCGGATCGACCAGCATGGCGGTGTAGCCGTCGATGGTCGAGACGTGGGAACCGCCAACGAAGTTCGACAGGGGCCGACTCGAGGTGGCCTGGCCCGACTGCTGATTGCCCACTGTCCCTCCCCTGGGTTTCCGATCACTCGTCCAGAGTGCCCACCCGACAGGCAGCACCAACACGTACTCGTCACGTATTGATAGGTCATAGTGACCGAAGAATTCCCATGAGACAAGGTTTTTCTGAATTTTGTTTCCGTCGAGCCACGGATTCGATCGAATTTCTCCCAACTTTCTGCGGTAACTGCTATAACGGAAAGCCTATGAACAGTTTGAGAACGGGCGCGTCGACGACGTGCTCCTGCTCGCAGGTGCGCCCACGGGGGTTCCGGGGATGAGTTCGTCGAGCTCGGGACCACCGCCCAACGGGCTGCTCGACGACGTCAACAAGGCAATCGTCGAAGAGCTCCAACAGGACGGCCGCCGTACCTACGGATCCATCGCCGTTGCCGTGGGCCTGTCGGAGGCCGCCGTCCGCCAGCGGGTCCAGAAGATGCGCGACGCGGGGGTCATGCAGATCGTGGCGGTCACTGATCCCCTGCAGGTCGGCTTCAGCAGCCAGGCCATGGTCGGAATCCGGACCGACGGTGATGCGCGGGCCGTGGCCGACCGGCTGGCCGCCGTCGACGACATCGACTACGTGGTGATGTGCGCCGGGTCGTTCGACATCCTCGTGGAGCTGGTGTGTGAGGACGAGGAGAGCATCCTCGAACTGCTCAACGGGGTCATCCGTCAGATCCCCGGGGTGCGGGACACCGAGACGTTCATGTATCTGAAGTTGACCAAGCAGACCTATACATGGGGGACCCGATGAGCGAATTTTCCAACGAGGCACTGCAGGAGAGTGCACGCCGACACCTGTGGATGCACTTCACCCAGATGAAGGGCGGCGCCGACCACGAGATCCCGATGATCGTCCGGGGCGAGGGCGAGTGGGTCTACGACCAGAACGGCAAGCGCTACCTCGACGGCCTGTCCGGGCTGTTCACCAGCCAGATCGGCCACGGTCGGACCGAGCTGGCCGAGGCGGCCGCCCGTCAGGCCGCCAAGCTGGCCTACTTTCCGGTGTGGAGCTACGCCCATCCGATGGCGGTCGAGCTCGCCGACCGCCTGGCCGGCATCACCCCGGCGGACTGCAACCGCATCTTCTTCACCAGTGGCGGGTCCGAAGCAGTGGAGTCGGCATGGAAGCTTGCCCGGCAGTACTTCCGGGTCACCGGTCAGCCCGATCGGCTCAAGGTGATCAGCCGCAACATCGCCTATCACGGGGCCACCATGGGTGCGCTCTCGATCACGGGGCTGGCCGGCATCAAGACCCCCTTCGAACCGTTGGTGCCGGGGGCCCTCAAGGTCCCCAACACCAACTTCTACCGGGCCCCCTACTTCGCGGACGACATCGACGCGTTCGGGCAGTGGGCCGCCGACGCCATCGAACAGGCCATCCTGATCGAGGGGTCCGAGACCGTGGCCGCGGTCTTCCTCGAGCCCGTACAGAACGCCGGGGGCTGCTTCCCCCCTCCCCCGGGGTACTTCCGACGGGTGCGCGAGATCTGCGACAAGTACGGCGCCCTGCTGGTGTCCGACGAGGTGATCTGCGCCTTCGGCCGCCTGGGCCACTGGTTCGGCGCCGAGCGTTACGACTACCGGCCGGACATGGTCACCATGGCCAAGGGGTTGACCAGCGGCTACTCCCCCCTCGGTGCCCTGGCCGTGAGCGACCGCCTGGTGGAGCCCTTCCTCAACGGCGCCAGCTTCCTCCACGGCATCACCTTTGCCGGTCATCCGGTGAGCGCCGCAGTGGCCCTGGCCAACATCGACGTGTTCGAGAAGGAGGACATCCTCGGCAACGTGCAGAGGAACGAGCCCCTGTTTCGGGCGTCGCTCGAGACCCTCAGGGACCTACCCATCGTCGGGGACGTCAGGGGCGCGGGGTACTTCTACGGGATCGAACTGGTCAAGGACAAGGAGACCAAGGAGACCTTCGACGACGACGAAGCCGACCGGCTTCTCCGCGGCTTCCTCTCCGGGGCGCTCTACGAGGCCGGCCTGATCTGCCGGGCCGACGACCGGGGTGACCCGGTGGTGCAGTTGGCCCCGCCGTTGACCTGCGGTGAGGAACACTTCGAGTTCATGACATCGACACTGCGCACCGTGCTCACCGAAGCGTGGAAGCAGATCTGACGCCGCCGTCAGGCGAGGGCTACCGGCGACTCTCCCTGTGGTGGGACGGGCTGCCCGGCCGGATCGGCATACGGGCCCCGCTCCCCGGCGACATCGATGCCGACGTGGTCGTGGTCGGCGGAGGGCTCACCGGGTTGTGGACCGCGTACTACCTGGCCGGGGCCGACCCCACCCTCCGCATCGCCGTCCTCGAACGGGACGTGGTCGGGTTCGGTGCCTCGGGACGCAACGGCGGCTGGTGTTCGGCGCTGTTCGCCGTCTCCGAGGGGCGGTTGGACCGGGTGGTCGGGGAAGGCGCCGGCGCAGCCATGCGCCACGCCATGGAGGTCACGGTCAGGGAGGTCGGCCGGGTCGTCGGGTCCGAGGGCATCTACTGCGGATTCGCCCCCGGTGGCACCGTCGTGCTGGCCCGTACCGCGGCGCAGCTGGAGCGGGCCCGCGACGAGATCGCTGCGGCCCGGGCGCTCGGCATCACCGAGGACGACCTGGCGATGCTGTCAGCGACCGAGGCAGCCGCCATGGTCGGTGCCACCGATGTGCTCGGTGGCACCTATACCCCGCACTGCGCTGCCGTCGACCCGGCCCGCCTGGTGAGGGGCCTCGCCGACGCTGTGGAGCGGCGGGGTGTGACCATCCACGAGCAGACCGAGGTGAGGGCCATCGGGTCCGGGGCAGTGGAGACCGTCCGCGGCACGGTGACCGCCCCCATCGTGGTCAGGGCAACCGAGGGGTACACCAGGACGCTGCGGGGTGAGGAGCGAACGCTCATCCCCGTCTACTCGCTCATGATCGCCACCGAGCCACTGCCCGACGGGTTCTGGGCCGAGGCCGGCCTGGCCAGGCGCGAGACCTTCGCCGACCGTCGCCACCTGGTCATCTACGGGCAGCGCACCGAGGACGGTCGGATGGCGTTTGGCGGGCGCGGCGCCCCCTACCACCTCGGTTCGGCCATCCGGCCCGAGTTCGACCGCGACCCGAGCGTCCACGAGGCCCTGCGGCGGACCCTGGTCGAGCTCTTCCCGGCACTGGCCGACGCCCGGATCACCCACGGCTGGGGCGGTCCGCTGGGGATCTCCCGCGACTGGTTCTCCTCGGTCGGGATCGATCGGGCGACCGGCGTGGCATGGGCAGGGGGATACGTGGGCGACGGGGTCTCCACCACCAACCTGGCCGGGCGGACGTTGTCCGACCTGATCCTCCGGCAGGACACGGAGCTGACCGGCCTGCCCTGGGTGGGCCACCGTTCGAAGCGCTGGGAGCCCGAGCCCCTGCGCTACCTCGGGATCAATGCCGGTCTCCGATTGGCCGGCATCGCCGACCGCGCCGAGAACAGGGCCGGACGTGCCACCTGGCATGCCCGGGCACTCGAACGGCTCGTCGGCGGCTGAGGGGGGCCGGCGTCAGGCTCTGAACGTCGTGCCTTCCGCCGTCACGCCTTGTCCGGCAACTCGATCTCGGGGCGGATCGTCCCCTGGGCCGCCAAGGAGCCGGTTCGGCCCCCACCGGGCCCACGCAGCACGAACGCGACCCCGACCGCCAACAGCGCACCGGCAAGTGGTCCCGCGAGGTAGACCCAGAAGCTGGTGAAGTCCAAAGAGACCAAATCGGGTCCCAGGGTCCGGGCCGGGTTCATCGATGCACCGGAGATCGGGCTGGCCCAGAGCCCGGCCAACGCGATGTAGCTCCCGACGCCGATCGCCCCGAACAGCCCGACCTGTTGCGCCCCCGAGGCCGTCCCCAAGATGACGCTCACCAACCCCAGGGTCAGCACCGCCTCCATCAACAAGGCGTCGACGGACGAACTGCTGGGCGCCGGGTAGTTCGACCCGTACTGGGCGGAGACATGGACCACGGACTGGAGGAACAGGGCGGCCAGGACGGCCCCGGCCATCTGGGCGACCACGTATCCCGGGACCCGCCGCCAGGGGAAGTCGGCGCGGAGCGCGAACGCAACACTGACTCCGGGGTTGAGATGGGCCCCGGACACTTTCCCCATGAAGAGGATGACGGCCAGGACCATCATCCCCGGGGCTGTCACCGCCGCCGCCCGACCGACAGACCCCGGGATGGCCTTGGCAATCATCGGGCCACCGGCTGCCACCAGTACGAGGAAGAAGGTGCCCAGCAGCTCCGCACAGAGGCGTCGCCACTCCTGGGACGGATCGTTGAAGTCCCGGACCATCTGGACCACGCGCTCCTCGGAGGTCAGGAACAGGGAGCGACTTCCATCGCCGTGAGCAGGACCCTCGGGGTCGTAGAATTCGGCACGCTGCCCGGCGGACTGGCTCATGGGTGCTCCACCGGGCCTGATGCTACCAATCGGTCCCGGGCCCCCGATGACCGTCTCGGCCGGGTCCGGCGCGCTTCATGCCGTCGGCTCGGGTCCCTCCACCTCGACGGGGCCACCGACCTCGCCGAACTGCAGGCGCGCTCCGGTCTCCGCCGTGGTGCGCAGGCCAGGGACGGGCGAGCACGCGATCCACAAGAACGCGGTGGCGCCTCCGGCGCAACCGACCCACAACGCGGCGTGCAGCCCCAGCGCCGTGCCGAGGATGCCTCCCAGCACGCCTCCCACGGGAAGCGTCCCCCACACCAGAAACCGGATGCTGGCATTCATCCGACCCAACAGCTGCAGCGGGCAGAGTGTCTGGCGCAGGCTGACCTGGCTGACGTTGTAGGCCACGGCTCCCGCTCCGGCAACGAACAACCCGGCGACGATGAAGGGCAGTGGGTGCACCTGCGGTGCCAGGGGCAAGAGGAGATCGCCACAGTTGCCGATGGCCGCCGACCAGAGGATGGCCGGGCCGATGCCGATCAGCATCCCGAGGCGGCCGGCCACCAATGACGCCCCCACCGCGCCGACGCTGCCGATGGCGAATGCGGTCCCGATGACGGCGGGGCGGAGATGCAGCGATCGGTACAGGTACAGGACGATGATCGCGGCGGTCATGCCGCCGAAGAGATTCGCCGTTGCCGTGCAGGCGGTGATCGAACGGAGGTGGCGTTCACGGAAGACGAAGCGGAGTCCCTCGCCGATCTCCGATAACAGGAGGCGAGGTCGTGAGGCGCCCCCGACCTCCGGTGCGGGCGGTCGACGGTCCTCGACCCGGATTCCGAGGAGTGCGAGCGCCGATGCTGCGAAGCTGACGGCATCCACCAGCACGGCGAGTGCCGCGCCGACCACCTGGACCAGCGCCCCTGCCGCAGCCGGGCCTGCCACCTGTGCCAGCGATTCGGTGGTGGCCAGCTTGCCGTTGCCGTCGACCAGCTGCGGTGCCGCGATCAGGTCCGGCAGGTAGGACTGATAGGCCACGTCGAAGAAGACGGTGAGCACGCCGCTCACCAGGGCAACCACGAACAGCTGGGCCATGGTGAGCGCACCGGCCGCCCAGGCGACCGGGATGCTGGCGAGCACGAGTGCCCGGCCTGCGTCGCCGGCGATCATCACCCGTCGCTTCGCCAGGTGATCGACGACCACACCGGCGGGCAACCCCACCAACAGGAACGGCACCGTCTCCGACGCCGACAGGAGGCCGACCTGGAGGGTGGTGGCGTGCAGCGTCGCGATGGCCAGCAGCGGAAGGGCCAGAAGGCTGACCTGGCTCCCCAGGCGGCTGACCGACTGGCCACCCCACAGCATCAGGAAGTCCCGATGCCGCCACAGCGAATGGCGAGAAGACCCACTCATCGAAGCAGCTTCCCAGATCGGGCCGAGGACCTGGTCCGCAACCCAGGAATCGTGGCCCCGGCGACACACTGCTTCAGCGCCGTTCCCTCCGTGGTGGCTGCCGAACCGGGGATCAAGAGCTACCACGATCTACCCCCGTATGCAGGGCGGTCGGCTGCGCCCTTGCGAGCTCTGCGGTGACGAGAGCCGCGTGAGGGCCTCCGGCACGGTTCGTCGAGGGGACGGACCCCAAAGGGCGTCGGGCGTCGCTGTTCGCCGCACCATCGGCCCCGCCGGGCGCACCGACAAGTGCCCGGTTGCTGGGCCCAATAGGGCACTTTGGCCCTGTCCTGCGACCGCTCGGGCGGCCCATCGTGGGGATATGGAACGTGTCGGTGACGCCCGAGGCGTGGAAGGGGAAGCTGGCGCCGGGGTTCCCCGGGACGCCAGTTGGCTGACGTGGAGGCGCACCACGGTCGGGGGTCGGTCTGCTCTCTACGGGGAGGCGGGCCAAGGGCCGCCGGTCCTCTTCCTGCACGGCTGGGGACTCGATCACAAGGTGTACAAGCGTGCGCTCTCGCGGCTGGCGGCAGCCGGGGTCCGCGTACTGGCCCCCGCGATGCCTGGCTTCGGTGGGACTCCGTCACTGCCACGCGAGTCCACCAGCCTCACCGGGTATGCGGACTGGTCCGGGGAGTTCCTGCGGACCGTCGGCATCGACCAGCCCGCGTTGGTCATGGGGCATTCGTTCGGCGGCGGGGTTGCCATCAAGTTGGCTCACGATCAACCGGAGCGCGTACGCGCTCTGGTCCTGATCAACTCCATCGGTGGTTCCGCCTGGTCTCGGCGGGGCTCGACGCTTCGTTCGATGGCCGAGCGGCCTCTGTGGGACTGGGGCATCCACTTCCCGGCCGATCTGCTGCCCGTTCGCCAGGCTCGCCGGGTGTTGCCGGTCATCATCGCCGAGGCCGTGCCGAACCTTCTGCGCGATCCCAGGGCGTTCTGGGAGGCCGCAGGGCTGGCACGCAAGGCGGACCTGACTACGGAACTCGAGGAGCTACGCAATCGCGGCCTGCCGGTGGTGGTCCTGTGGGGCCAGAGCGACCAGTTGATCACCCGCGACTCCTTCGAGGATCTGTGCACGACCTTGGGCAAGCCGGAGGTGGTCACCGTGGCGGGCACCCACAGCTGGTTGATCTCCGACCCCGATGCGTTCGGAGAGGTCATGACCAACGTGATCGACGTGGTGGGAATGGCGGGCGGTGGCGCCAAGGGCGCCATCAGGTCCAAGGGAGCCAAGAGATCCAAGGGCACCTTAAGGTCCAAGGGCGCCAAGGCAGCCGTGCGGTCCAAGGCAGCCGTGCGGTCCAGGGGCGTCACGCGGTCCAAGGGCGCCACGCGGTCCAAGGGCGCCAAGGTGCCCAATGCCGGTTGAGCGGCCATCGTGTAATCCGGGCTGGCAGTGCCTGGATCGTGTCCTCGCCGCAGAGATGACTTCCAAGCAATCTGTCATCCAATGTACATATACTCGCAACTAAGACGCGGTTCGATCCGGCGGGGTTGCCTCCGGCATCCGACGTCGGAAGGGGGAGTTGCGTTGAGGGCGTTCAGTGGGAGATGCAATCTCTCGCCGGGCGGGCGATGGCCAACGTGGCCATCGCCAATGAAAGCGGCAGTTCACAGCTGACCAGATTGGGGAGACAGTATGCGAGTCAACACAAGACGTGCACTAGTGCCGATGTTGCTGGCGGGAGGGCTGCTCGCAGCCGCCTGTGGCAGCAGCAGCTCGTCGTCCACGACCACGACCTCGGGAAGTTCGTCGGCCTCCGGCACGGTGTCGGTGACCACCTTCAACAAGAACTTCACGACGATGGCCAACTTGAAGAGCGTGACGGCTGCCGGCAAGGGCAAGATCGCGGTCATCCTTCCGGATACCGTCTCCTCTGCCCGATACACGGAGTTCGATGCCCCCTACCTGGCGCAGGCATTCGCCGCCGCCGGACTGAGCACGTCCGACACCATCATCCAGAACGCCCAGGGCAGCGACTCGACCCAGCTCACCGACGCCCAGTCCGACATCACCTCCGGTGCCAGCGTGCTGGTGGTGGACCCGCTCGACTCGGGTGTCGGCACATCGATCGAGACCTACGCCAAGGCACACGGCGTCCCGGTGGTCGACTACGACCGGCTCGTGCTCGGCGGGAGTCGGCAGTACTACGTGAGCTTCGACAACGTCAAGGTCGGAACGCTCATCGGCCAGGGCATGGTCACGTGCGTGGCCTCCTGGAAGGTGGCCAAGCCGACGCTGGCGGTGATGGTCGGATCCCCCACCGACAACAACGCGACACTCTTCGCCCAGGGGTACGACGCCATACTCAAGCCGCTGTTCTCCTCGGGCTCATACACGTTGGCCGCATCGCCGGCGGGCACGTGGGATCCCCCGACTGCGCTGACCGAGTTCCAGCAGGCCTATACGGCGCATCCGAGCATCAACGCCGTGCTGGTTCCCAATGACGAAAACGCCGCACCGATCATCTCGTACCTCAAGACGCTGAACATCCCGGCCAAGAAGTTCCCGGTGACCGGACAGGACGCCACCCTGGTGGGGCTGCAGAACATCATCTCCGGCTACCAGTGCGGTACGGCGTACAAGCCGATCTACCTCGAGGCACAGGCAGCCGCAGCGCTTGCCCTCTACATGCGGGCCGGAAAGGTTCCGCCTGCGGGCCTGGTGAACGGAACGGTCAAGGACACCGTGGCCAACGTGTCGGTGCCCTCGTCGCTGCTCCATCCCGAATGGGTGACTCCCGTCAACATGGAGTCCACGGTCATCGCGGACAACTTCGTGCCGGCCTCACAGCTGTGCACGGGAGCCTACGCAGCCGACTGCACCACCTACGGCATCCACTGACCCCCGTGGCACCTCCCCGATCGGCCGGCCCTCCGCAGAGATGAGCATCACCGCGGAGGCAGGCCGAACGGGGGTGCCCGAGGAGTATGACCATCCGCTGTTGAGCGTGCGCGGCCTCTCCAAGAGTTTTGGGGCCGTGCATGCTCTCAGCGATGTCGACCTCGACATCCCGAACGGACAGATCACCGCCCTGGTCGGCGACAACGGGGCCGGCAAGTCCACGCTGATCAAGGCCGTCGCCGGCATTTGGTTGCCGACCGCCGGGCAGATCTACTGGGACGGCAATCCGGTGTCGATCCGCACGCCGAAGGAAGCCGACAACCTCGGGATCGCCACCGTCTACCAAGACCTCGCCCTGTGCGACAACCTCGACATCGTGCAGAACATGTTCCTCGGCCACGAGGACCTCTCGCACCGTCTGCTCGACGAGACGCGCATGGAACTGGTGGCGAAACAGACATTGATCGACCTGTCCGTCACCACGGTCAGCTCGGTCCGCCAACCGGTCGGATCCCTGTCGGGCGGCCAGCGCCAGTCGGTGGCGGTGGCCAAGGCGGTGATGCGTGACGCCAGGCTGGTCATCATGGACGAGCCCACCGCCGCCCTCGGCGTCTCCCAGACCGCCCAGGTCCTCGACCTCATCAAGACCCTGGGCGAGCGGGGGATCGCGGTCATCGTGATCTCGCACAACCTCAACGACGTCTTCACCGTCGCGGATCGACTGGCGGTCCTCTATCTGGGCCGGCTGGTCAGCAGCGGGCCGATCGCCGAGTACGACACGCAGCGGGCGGTCGAGATCATCACCACCGGGAGCGCTTCGGGCGCCCAGCCACCCGCACCAAGCAGCGGCACGAGCACGGACCCGGAGGGCTGAACCGATGGCACCACCAGACAGGTCGACCACGTCCGAACAACCATCGCCGCCGACGGACATCCCGGGCGCCGCCGCAGCGGAGACGAGCAGCGACACACCGGTGGCGCTCGGCGCCGTGGCCCCCGAGCTGAGCGGCTCCCTCGGCGAGTACGTCAGGGCGTGGGCCATGCGCATCCGGAGTGGCGAGAGCGGTGTGCTGCCGGTCATCGGCGGCCTCATCCTGCTGGTCATCATCTTCCAGGCCAAGGACTCCGTCTTCCTGTCGGCCGGCAACCTGGTCAACCTGCTGGTCCAGGGCTCGGTGTTCATCCTGCTGGGGATGGCGGAGATCTGGGTGCTGGTCCTCGGGGAGATCGACCTGTCGGTCGGCTACGTCGCCGGCATCGGCGGCACGATCACTGCAATCCTGTCCACGACCCACAACCTCCCGTGGTGGCTGGCCATCGCCGGCGGAATGCTCACCACTGCCGCCATCGGGGCGGTCTGGGGGACCCTGGTCATCCGACTGCGTCTCCCGTCGTTCGTGGTGACCCTGGCCGGGCTCCTCGGGATGGAGGGACTCCTGTTGTACCTGGTCAATGCCAACGGGACGGGTGGGACCATCCGCATCACCAACTCCATCCTCTTCGATCTGGCCAACGGAAACATGAGCAGAGTCGCCGGCTGGATCCTGATGGTGCTCGCCGTCGCAGGGTTCGGCGGTGTCACCGTCCTGCGGGACCGGCACCGCCGGAAGAGCGGGCTGGAGGCGCCGCCGCTGGCGGTCACCCTGGTGAAGGTGGCGGTGATGGCCGCGGCCGGCATCGCCCTGGTGCTGATCTGCAACACCGACCGGGGGGTGCTGGTCCCCCTCGAGGGCGTCCCCTACGTCGTGCTCGTTGTCCTCGGGTTCCTGGCGGTGTGGACCTTCCTGCTCGGTCGGACCCGTTTCGGGCGGTACCTGTACGCAATCGGCAACAACGCCGAGGCCGCCCGCCGGGCCGGCATCAGCCTGGGGTGGAACCGTCTCTGGGCGTTCACGCTCACCGGACTGACCGCGGGTGCGGCGGGGATCGTCTATGCATCGCGGCTCGGCTCCATCTCCAACAACATCGACGGAGGGACGCTCGTCCTCTACGCGGTGGCCTCAGCGGTCATCGGCGGCGCCAGCCTCTTCGGTGGACGGGGCAAGATGGTCTACGCCCTACTCGGGGGACTGGTCATCGCCACCATCTACAACGGCATGGGACTCCTCGGGCTGGCCGCCTCCTACCAGTACATGGTGACGGCTCTCGTGCTGCTGGCCGCGGTGACCATCGACTCCCTGGCCCGGCGAGGACGCGTAACGACGTCCTGACGAGTGCAGGAAGGGCGCCACTGCTCGCCCCCGCACCAACGCAGGCGGGTCCCCCGGGGGATCAGGCGTTGAGATGCCTGTACTTGTCCAGCAGCCGAACGGGGTGCTGCAGCGCATCACGCCGGAACGGGTCGCTCAATTCCTCGGTGCACATGACCTCGAGGACTGTCGGTCGGCCGGAGGTCACCGCGGTGCGCAGCGCATCACCGATTTCGCCGGGGCTGGAGACGGTGATGCCCTCACCCCCCATGGCTCTCGCAATCGCAGCGAAGGACGGGTTGTGGAGGTCCGAGCCCACGAACCTGCTGTCGTAGTAGTCGATCTGATTCCGTTTTTCGGCTCCCCACTGGCTGTTGTTGAAGACGACGGCGACCACGCCGATGTTCTCCCGCACGCACGTCATCATCTCGGTGAGGCTCATCCCCCAGGCCCCGTCGCCGACATAGGCGATGGCCGGACGCTCGGGTGCCGCGACCTTCGCCCCCATCGCCGTCGGGAACGAGTATCCGCAGTTCCCCCACATCATGGGGGCGAGCATGGAGTTCGGACGGTCGAAACGGAGGTAGCTGTTGGCCACGGAGCAGATGTTGCCGATGTCGGTGGCCACCATGGCATCGGCGGGCATCGCCTGTTCGAGCTCGCGCAGCGCCCGCCGGGGCGCGACCGGTGTTCCCCCTGCCGATGACCACGAATCGAGTTCAGCCTCCCAGGCCGCCCGAAGCCTGCCCACATCGGAGAGTCGCGCTGCTGCCGTTGCCGACGACTGGACGGTGGTGGCGCGCAGGCGCTCCAAGAGATCGACGGCTGCGGCGCGGGCGTCTCCATTGACGGCCACCGCGACATCGCGGGTCAGGCCGAGGGTGCGGTGGTCGGAATCTATCTGGATCAGCTTGGCGTTTGCGGGCCAGTACTCCAGCCCGTGCTGGGGCAACGTTCCGAAGGGCCCCAGCCGCGTCCCAAGGCACAACACCACGTCGGCGTCGGCGACCACGTTCATCGCCAGTTTCCAACCCTGATAGCCGATGGGCCCGCAGTACAGCGGGTGGCTCGCGGGAAACGCGTCGTTGTGGAGGTACGCGGTGATCACCGGTGCCTGGAGGTGCTCGGCCAGTGCCACGAGTTCACCGGTTCCCGTGGACATCAGCACGCCCCCGCCAGCCATGATCACCGGGTTGCGGGCCTCGGCCAGGAGCTGTGTCGCCTTGGCCAGCTCGTCGGCCGCCCCGGCCCCGAGGGCGGCGTACTGGGGCTCGCGGATGGTGTAGTCCGCCTCCCCGTAGAACAGGTCGCGGGGGATGTTCACCTGGACCGGGCCCCGTTCGACCATGGCCAGGGTCAGGGCGCGGTGGGTGAGTTCGGCGATCCGCTCGATGCGGTTGACCTGCACCTGGTACTTGGTGATCTTCTCGAAGATGGGGAGTTGCTCGGTCTCCTGGAAGCCGCCCTGGCCCTGGCCCATCGTGCCGGTCTCGGGCGTGATCGCCACGACCGGCGAGTGGGCCCAGAAGGCAGCGGCGATGGCGGTCACGAAGTTGGTGACCCCCGGGCCGTTCTGAGCGATGCACATGCCGTGCCGCCCGGTGACACGGCTGAATCCGTCGGCCATGTGGGCGGCATTCTGCTCGTGTGCGACCGACAGGAAGCGGATGCCTGCCGCAGGAAACAGGTCGAGCGCGTCCATGTAGGCGGAGCCGACGATGCCGAAGCTGTTGTCGATTCCGTGGGCCACCAGGGTCTCGACGAAGGCTTCACTGGATGTCATTCGGGTCATGACCGTTCCTTTGCGTCCGAGCGTCGGGTTCCAGGTGGAGAGTGCCGGTCAACCGGTACGGCCGGGCTGATCCGGTCGGCGGTCCGGACAGGAGCAACGTCCCTCACACCGCCACCATCCCAGGTGCGGGCTCCCAGGTTCAACTCCAGCCGGCCCGTCCGAATGTGACAGTTACCTTCAAGAGAAGGTATCCTTCTAAAGCGGGAAACAATCATGCGCGACCTCTCCAAGCACAAGTGGTGGGCCCTCGGGGCACTCACCCTCGCCGTCCTCGCCGTCGGGCTGGACGGCACCATCCTCAGCGTGGCCCTGCCGACGTTGGCCAACGCCCTGCACGCGTCGGAAACCGACCTCCAATGGTTCTCCTCGGGCTATCTGCTGGTGCTCGGGGCGGCGATGCTCCCCGCCGGGCTCCTCGGCGACCGCTACGGGCGGAAGAGGGTCCTCCTTGCCGGGCTGGCGCTTTTCGGGGTCGGGTCGGCGGCTTGCGCCTACTCCACGTCGACCGGTGAGTTCCTCGCCGCCCGGGTCCTCCTCGGGTTGGCCGGGGCGGCCGTGATCGTGATGGCGCTCTCGGCACTCACCGTGCTCTTCACCGAAGAGGAGCGCCCCAAAGCCGTCGGGATCTGGGCCGCCGCCAACTTCGTAGCCCTGCCGATCGGGCCGATCCTGGGCGGCTGGCTGCTCACCCACTACTGGTGGGGCTGGGTCTTCCTCCTGAACGTGCCGGTAGCCGCCGTCGGGCTGGTGACGGCTGCGATCCTGATCCCCGAGTCACGATCTCCCCTACGCCCCGGTGTGGACCTCGTCGGCATCGCAAGCTCCGTCATGGGCCTCGTGGCGTTGACGTACGGGCTGATCGAGGCCGGTGAGAACGGCTGGACCGACACCGCCGCGCTCACAATGATGGTGGTCGGCGTCAGCGTCCTGGTCGGCTTCATCTTCTGGGAGCGCCACCTCAACGCTCGACCCGGTGGTCAGGCGCTCATCGACTTCACCCTGTTCTCTTCGCGTTCGTACACCTGGGGCGTGGTCCTCACCGCCGTCGCCGTCGTGGCCATGATCGGTGTGATCTTCACCATGCCCCAGTACTTTCAAGGGGTGGTGGGCACCGACGCCATGGGATCGGGCCTGCGCCTCTTGCCCCTCATCGGGGGGCTCATCGTCGGCGCCGTGCCCGCCGACCGGGTGGCCCGGGTCGTCGGGGCCAAGGTCACCGTCGCCATCGGATTCGCCATCCTGGCGGCGGGCCTGCTCCTCGGGGCCACGACAAGCGTTGATTCGAGGACCGGGTTCGTGGCCGGGTGGATGGGCATCGTCGGACTCGGCATGGGACTGGCCATGGCCACCGCATCGTCCGCGGTGATGACCGAAGTGCCCGAGGAGCGCAGCGGCGTGGGATCGGCTGTCATGCAGGCAGCCAACAAGACGGCGGCGCCGTTCGGCTCGGCCGTCCTCGGCAGCATGCTCCTCGGCGCCTACCGGAGCCGCCTCGATCTGACACATGTCCCCGCTCCCGCCGCCGCTGCCGTCCGAGCGAGCGTCTTCGAGGGCGTGGCCGTGGCCCATCGAGCAGGATCGCCAGTGTTGCTCGCATCGGTCCGGACTTCCTTCCTCCACGGTGTGGACGTGGCGCTCGCGTTCTCGGCCGGCGCCGCCGTCGTCGGCCTGGTACTCGCCGTTGCGTTCCTGCCCAGCCAGCGCTCCCCTCGCCCGGCTGAGATGGCATCCGGGAAGGAGGGGGAGCTTGACCTCGCCCGCTGACCGCGGCGCCGGTGGGCTACGCGAGCGCAAGAAGGCCAAGACCCGCGAGGCGATCCAGTCTAATGCTCTGGACCTCTTTCGCCGACAGGGGTACGACGCCACCACGGTCGACCAGATCATCGAGGAAACCGACATCTCGGAAAGCACATTCTACCGGTACTTCCCCACCAAGGCGGCCGTCGCCTTGGACGATGGTTACGACCCGCTGCTCGTCGAGGCGTTGAAGGCCCAGCCGCTCGCTCTCACCACCCTCGAGGCCGTCCGCGCCGCGTTCCGTGATGTGTTCTCCGAGCTGTCGTCCGAGGAGCGCCTCGGGCTGAGCGAACGGATCTGCCTCATGCTCTCGGTCACCGAGCTGCGCGCTGCGATGCTCGATCAGTTCGCCGACGCGATGCAACTCCTCGCCGAGGTCGTGGGCGAGCGGACGGGGCGTGGGGCCGTTGACCCCCGGGTGCGAAGCCTGGCCGGCGCGGTGGTCGGCGGGGCGATCGCCGTGATGTTCACCGTGGGAGAGGACCCGACGGCTGACCTCGCGACTTTGATGGACGAGGCGCTCGCCAATCTCGAATCGGGGTTCGACTTCTGATCTGGGCCGATCTCCGTCGGCGACACGTGGGGGGCAGACCGATGGCTATCCGTGCCGGTGGTCGACCAGATAACGGCCACGGTGCTCCTCAAGCGTCGCCTCGATGCCGCGGACGTCACCGTCTCCGTCGAAGAGTGTCGTCACACCCACGTATCCGAGGCGAGCGAGGTCGTGGGCGAGGGCGTCGGACTGCTCACCGCCGAGCTCGAGCAGGAGCGAACCGCCGCGACGGAGGAAGCGGGGGCTCTCGGCCACGACGCGCCGGAGGATCTCGGTGCCGTCGCGGCCGCCGTCGTAGGAGAGCCACGACTCGAACGCGAGGGTGTCACGCGACAGCAGCGCCAGCGCGGGCGTAGGCACGTATGGCACGACGCCAACGACGACGTCGACGCGTCCTTCGAGCATGCGCGGCAGCGGGGAGAACAGGTCGCCGCAGTAGGCCTCCACGCCGTTGGCTGCCGCGCAGGTCACGGCACGCTTGTCGACGTCGGAAGCCACGACGCGCGCTCCGGGCCGGGCCGTGGTCAAGGTCCTGGCGATCGCTCCCGCCCCGGTGCAGAGATCGATCGCAGCGCCGGTCGATGGCAGGCGCTCGGCGGCGCGACGCGCGAGCGGCTCGCTCTGCCACCGCGGTACGTAGACACCGGGATCAACGCGGACCTCCACGTCGCAGAACGAGACGCTCCCGGTGATCCAGGCGAGTGGCTCGCCCGTGAGTCGACGCCCGACGAGCGAGTCGAGGAGCTCGGCATCGCCGGCCGCGCACGCGAGCAGCTCGTCTGCCTCCTCGTCCGCCGCGACGAACCCGGCGCCCGATAGCAGCGCGGCGAGCGCTTCGAGGTCGTTCGGCATCGGCACATCCGCCATTGGACCACGCACAAGTCGGGCGGTGTTCGATCGAAGGGGCCGTCGACCTCCAGCCTCCGCTCGGGCAAGAGCTCACGGACTCGGCGCCGGGGTTCACCGGCGATTGAAGTCGCCGGGCGGACCGCCTGGATCGGGCCATACGAGTGGGCGCCCGGCAATGAGGGGGGAATCCCACCGATTCGTACCCATACCTCGAGGTGGCACCGTGCGGAGAACCCCGCTCGTCCTGGCTCTGGCGACCACAATCGCCCGGAACTCAGCCCGTGCCCTCGAGGTGAGCGCCCACCACGGGGGCACGGGGACATGTGGCTTTCCCCCGATTGGCCATTCCCCGACACTTCTTCTCTCCTTGTTGGGGATGACGGGCGGGGCGGGGGGGCGGCGACAGGGCCGATCGGCATAGGCTGAAGGGGTCGAATCGAGTCCAGAAAGGGCTTTCGGCTCTGGGCGTGCCGCAGGTTCCACACAAGGGTGAACAGATCGGTTGCGATTGGAGGGCGGCATGGATGCGTACAAGCTGTTTATAGATGGCGATTTCGTCGACGCGCTGAGCGGCGAGACGTTCGAGTCGATCGACCCGGGGACCGGCGCGGTCATCGCTCGGGTGGCGCGGGCGGGCGCGGCCGATGCCGAGGCGGCCATCGCCGCGGCGCGCCGCGCCTTCGACCACGGGGAGTGGAGCGGTCTGGCGCCGGAAGCGCGGGCGCGCAAGTGCTATGACTTTGCCGACCAGATCGCGGCCCAGGGCATTCGACTGGCCGTGATGGAGTCGATGGACTCCGGCCAGATCATCGGACTCAGCAAGTTCTGGGGAATGCTCGCTTCGGGGACGCTGCGCAATCTCGGCTACTACGCCGCCACAAAGTTTCCTTGGGAGGAGGAGATCCCCTTCTCCGGCAACGTCTTCGCACCCGCTCGCGAGTACATCCGCCGCGAGCCGATCGGGGTCTGCGTCGGCATCATCCCTTGGAACTTCCCGATCAGCATGGCGTCCTGGAAGATCGCCCACGCCATCATCATGGGAAACACAATCGTCCTGAAGCCGGCGTCCGTCACCCCGCTGACCGCGCTCATCATGGCCGAGGCCGCCCAGGCCGCCGGTATTCCCCCGGGCGTCATCAACGTCCTGACCGGCCCGGGCGCCGAGTTGGGCAACACGCTTTGTACCCATCCCGACGTCGACAAGATCGCTTTCACCGGCAGCACCGTGGTCGGCGCCCACATCATGCGGTTGGCGTCCGACACAGTGAAGAAGGTCACGCTCGAACTTGGTGGTAAGTCGGCCAACATCATCCTGGATGACGCCGACCCGGATCTGGCCGTGGAGGGAGCCATCTTCGGCACGTTCTTCCACCAGGGACAGGTCTGCGAATCAGGTACCCGTGTCCTGGTCGCCGGCAAGATCTACGATGAGTTCGTCGAGCGCATGCGCAAGCGCGCCGAGGAGCTGCGGGTGGGTTACCAGCTCCTCCCGGGCACACATCAGGGACCGTTGGTCAGCGCCGACCAACTGGCGACCGTCGAGGGCTATGTCCGGCTCGGAATCGACGAGGGCGCTGAACTCGTCACCGGCGGTACACGACTCCAGCCACCGGGTTTCGAGGGCGGCTTCTACTACTCGCCGACAATCTTCGCGAACGTGCGCAACGACATGCGCATCGCCCAGGAAGAGATCTTCGGGCCGGTGGTCTGTGTCGAGCGGTTCGACTCGGATGAAGAAGCAGTCACCATCGCCAACGACTCCATGTACGGGTTGGCGGGCGGCGTCTTCTCGAACAACAATGCCAGGGCCGAGCGGATAGCCCGCCAGGTCCGTACGGGCACCATGTGGATCAACAATTTCCACATTTTTGCCGACTTCGCCCCGTTCGGCGGCTACAAGCAGTCGGGCGTCGGCCGCGAACTCGGCGGCGTGGGACTGGCGGAGTACACCCAGGTCAAACGTATTCACATGAACGCCGCCGCCTCGCGCACGGCCAACTTCACGATGAACCTCTTCTCGGACGACCCTCGGGTCGACACGCTGCAGTACAAGGCCCCCACCAATGTCCTGGCCGGGCACGGCACACTCGCCGGGCTCCCGCAAGCGGTGGTCAGCCTCGGCTGTCGCCGGGCGATGATCCTGACCGACGCGGGCGTCCGCCAGGCGGGGCTTACCCAACTCGTCCAGAACGCGCTTTGCGATTTTTGCGTGGGCGTCTTCGACGACATCCCGGCGGACAGCGATCTGGCCACGGTCGATGCAGCCACAATGAAGGCCCGTGAGCTCGCCGCCGACTGCATCGTCAGCGTCGGCGGCGGGAGCGTCATCGACACCGCGAAAGCCGTCTGCGTGACCCTCAAGAACGGCGGCGAGGCGAACGACCACATCGCGCTCATGCGCCTGACTGAGCCGCAGACACCGCACATCGCCATCCCGACCACCGCCGGAACGGGAAGCGAGGTGACCAACGTCGCGGTCATCCACAACGCGAAGCTGGACCGGAAGGTGTATATCGTGGACGCGAACATCATCCCGAATGTCGCAATCCTCGACCCGCGCTTGACGATCAGCCTTCCTGCGCGCCTGACCGCGGCGACGGGCATGGATGCGATCACCCACGCCGTCGAGGCGCTGACGAGCACGCTCGCGCAGTCCGTGTGCGACGGGCAGGCCCTGCACGCGCTCCGCCTTATGAAGGAATTCCTGCCGCGGGCCGTGTCCAACGGCGAGGACGAGCAGGCGCGCATTCAGGTGTCGGTGGCGGCGTGCATGGCGGGCTGGGCCTTCTCGACGGCGCAGGTCGGCCTCGCACACTCCATGGCGCACACCATCGGGACACTGCACCACGCCCACCACGGCACCGTATGCGGGATCGTGCTGCCCAAGGTGATGCGCTTCAACGCCGAACACGCCGCCGACAAGCTCGCCATGGCGGCGCAAGCACTCGGAGTCGACACCACCCACATGACCGATCACGACGCGGCGCTAGCTGCCGCCGACGCCGTCGAGGCCCTGATGCGGGAAATCAAGCACCCAATAACCCTGCGCGAAATCGGTGTCCCTGAGGACGCGCTGGAGGCCGCCGCCCTGCACGCGCTCGCCGACACCGCCACACTGTTCAACGCACACCCGGTCTACGATCCAGCGGAGGTGCTCGAACTGCTCCACCAGGCGTTCTGACATAGACACCAGACCCGGGAGTTCGGCCCCCAGGAGTTGATCCTCGAGCCGATTGCGCCAACGCGGAAAACGCCCAGTTGGCTGCTATCCGACGGCCTCGTCATGGTGGACCCACCTGCACTGCTCCAGGCGGTCCCCCACGCCTCCCGGGCATCGCCGGTCGCCAGTTGGCCAGGTTCCTTCGATGCCAGACCCAGGACTGGACCTCGTGCCACTTCCCCTTCCGATCCTTGAAGCTGCCTCGCTACACGGCTTGGTGCGGTTAGTGGGTCGGCGCTCCTGCCCGTCAAGGCTCGCCAGCCATGAACAGGCCGGAAGCACTGGCCATCGATGCGTGAGAGGGCATTGGCGTAGCAGTCCACGGGAGGACGGTAGCGAAAGGATGCGCCAGGGGTAGGCAGCGAGGCAGTGCAGGCGTAGGATTCGTATGGACAGTGAACGGCGAGATCGCCTATGTGACTTGGCTCACAATCATGGCGAAGACAGGTGGGGGGACATGGTGCGTAATAGTGACGAACGGCTGCATGACGTTGCACATGTGCTCCGGCCCACTGCCGAGGTGTTCGGCCGGGTCGTCTTGGTCTTGTTCGGAGCGTGGATGATGACAGATCTGGTTCTGGCCCTCCTGCACGTCATGTCCTATTGGAACTCGCCGGGGTCGCCGTGACGATGGACCGGAGGCGAAGCGGGCACATGGCGGCCGTCTGACAGCGTTGGAGTCCAGTACGGCCATGTCTCGCTCGGTAGGGATCTTCATCCCATCCCGGATCCCGAAGACGTCGAGGACACCCTCACGGTCATCAGGTTGAACAAGGATCTCAACTGCGACAACGCCCTCATCGACCTCGAGACCGGCCGTGGGGTGACGAGGGCCCGTAGCGACCCCCTCCGTAGGGCTTGCCTACCGGTTCAACCGGCATGGCGCTCCCGCCCGAAGTTGACTGCACCGCACCTTGCCCCACACTCCGATGTTCCGGGGCCACAGGGTGAGTGCGTGGACTACCCCTTTGGCGGCCCGAGCGTCCAAGCCCCGATGAACGGCATAGGCAGGGGACCGTCTTCGCGAGCTGCCGAGTAGCCCGCCGCGGTGAGGCGTTGCTCGATGTATTCGATCACGACCTCCTCATCCGAGAGCCGGTCGTCCCCAACGGCATTGCCAACGTCATCGTGGGTGAAGACCAAGAGGTGGACCGGCGTGGCGTCGGCATGTTCAAGCCAGACATACCAGTCGCTGCCATTGGGCCGAAGCGCCGCCCTGGTGATCGAAGAGTCGTATTTCAAGTCGTCATATTTGAGTTCCAGACTCATGAGCGGCACCTTCCAACGTCCTTCTGACGGCTCGTCGAAGCGTAGCCAGGTCGGGACTACCCTGCTGAGCCGAATGCCAGGAGATCCTCAAGCTCCTCGGCGTGCCCCTCGCAGGACCAAGGGCGCATTCGTCTCTTGCTGGCCTCCCGTCCCCCCCCCCACCGCACGGGCTCCGGGCCATGGGTGGCCGTATCGTCCCGGTAGCCGAGGCCTCGGCTGACCATCCGCCAGCAGGCTCCCGGCTCGGCCCCTGGTGCTCGGCGCTCGCCGGAGGGCCTTGCGCGGCGGTATTGCGCCGCCTCCCTGCCCTGGCCCCTCGCTCCCGGACTTTCCCAGTGGACCTTGGGGGACACAATAAGAACCGGAGTCCATCTGTCTCGGGTCCGACCATCAGGCTCGGATGACGCGCCAAGTTCTGCCACCGGAACCAGCCGACATTCGGTGAGACCTTCCCAGTGGAATTACAAGTGCGTTCCCGAATGTCGCGCAGGGTCCGGTCCGGTCGCTGGCAGTCCCATTTGCCCAGGTCAAGGCCGGTGCGCTGAAGAGTGGCTGAGACGTCGTCCATCGGGTTGCCACACAGAAGGACCGAATTGTTGGGTCAATTGTTGGGCAGAATTCGCCTCGCTGTCATCGTCGCCCCGATATCGCGATGACACCTGTGAAAGCGTCCCCTACCATGCGGCGGCCGTCGCCCATCTGGGCTCCCATCGTGCCGCACTTGGTGCATGGAAGGGGGGTATCGGACGCTCGGGATTACCCAATCTGCCCCGTCCCGACAGTACGCGACCAGTTGGCGCGAGATTCCGAGCCGCCGGCACCCCAATCAGCGCGGCGGGGGTGCGTGCACGATCGCGATCGAGTGGGTGGTAGTGGCGGCATGGCGAAACTTGGCGAGTTCTATGTACTCAGGGGAGTTCCACCAGGTGAGGCACGCGTCCTCGGAGTCGAACCCGATGAGCACGGTGCGGCCCTCGGCCTGTTGACCCTCGAGAACAACGGGGTTGTCGTCGTAGGTGATGAAGTGGCCGCCGTGGGCCCGCAGGATGGGGAAGAACCCCTGCTCGTACTGGCGATAGCCGTCGGGGTCGTTGACGGTGAAGTGGGCGATGAAGTGGACCGGTGCAGCGTCGGACATCGTGGAGTTCCTTTGGTCGGTGAGCGGTCAGTTCAGAGAGAGGAGAACAGCGAACGTGGCGTCGATACCGGCGTGCAGGCCGTCCGCATCGCTTCGAGCGAGGACGAGCAGTCCCTCGAAGGACGCAAGCAGCCCGGTAGCCAGCGCGCCGACGTCGATACCGTCGCGCAGTTGACCGGTGGCCTGGGCCCGTCCGAGCTGGACGCGGAACGCCGCCTCGAGAACCTCGAAGCCAGCCCTCACCGATGCCCCGATCTCGGGGTCGTGAAACGCGGCCTGGCCGGCGATGACCGTGAGGAGGCAGCCCCGCGGGCCGCGCTCATCGCGAAATGGCTCGAGGACCGATGTGAAGAACGACCTCAGACCCTCGACCGGATCGTCGGAGGCTTCCAGGATGCTATGAACGCGACCGCGGACCACCCGGTCGACGTAACGCTGGACGCAGCACGCGATCAGATGGTGCTTGGTCGTGAAGCGCCTGTAGATCGACGGAGCCCGCAGGTCGAGGGCTACCTCGAGATCACGGATCGTCACCGCGTCGCAGCCGTCGCGCCAGAAGAGCTCGGTCGCCCGGTCCAACACCTCCACGTCTTCGAATTTGGCTGGACGCGCCATGGCTTCTCCAGGTCTGCACGACGGGTTGACAAACGATAGCAAACGCTACCAAACTCACCGAAATGACCGCCCAGCCGCTCGACAAGGCGTACCGAATCGTCCACGGCAAGCGGATGGCGTACCACGAGACCGGCGTCGGCGACCCCGTCGTCTTCCTCCATGGCAATCCCACCTCGAGCTACCTCTGGCGGAACGTGGTCCCTCATGTCGCCGAGCAGGCCCACTGCATCGTTCCCGATCTGATCGGCCACGGCGACTCAGACAAGCTCGACTCTCCCAGACCCGACTCGTACAGGTTCGTCGAGCACCGCCAATATCTCGACGGGCTCATCGACCAGCTCGACCTCGGCGATGCCGTCACCTTCGTCGTCCACGATTGGGGCTCGGCGCTCGGCTTCGACTGGGCCAACCGCCACCGCGATCGCGTCGCCGGCGTCGCCTACATGGAAGCCATCGTCCGACCCATCACCTGGGACGAGTGGCCCGAGAGCGCTCGCGGCATCTTTCAGGCGATGCGATCCGACGCAGGGGAAGAACTGATCCTTGACCGCAACCTCTTTGTGGAGACGATTCTGCCTGCCTCGATTATTCGACACCTGAATGCGGACGAAATGGATGAGTATCGGCGACCCTTTGCCCAAGCAGGGGAGGGCCGTCGCCCCACACTCACGTGGCCCCGCCAGATCCCCATCGAAGGCGAGCCGGCCGAGGTCGTCGAGATCGTGCAGGCCTACGCCGACTGGCTCGCCAGCACGGACGTCCCCAAACTCTTCATCAACGCAGAGCCGGGCTCGATCCTCACAGGTGCCCAACGGGAATTCTGCCGAACCTGGCCCAACCAGACCGAGACCACGGTTGCAGGCATCCACTTCATCCAGGAGGACAGCCCCGACGAAATCGGGGAGGCCATCACCGCCTGGCTTCGGAGTCGCTGAACCGACCGTCCCCCACCGAAATGGATCTGCAGTCATCGAGGCATCGACATACCTGCCTCCTCACCCGGGATCGCTCATGCAGTCGGGGCGAATCTGCCGGTTCAGTGGTCCGGACATCGCCAGTTGTCTCGGTCGACGAAGCCGGGACCGGAAACCGCCATCTGCCAGGGAACACGTTGCAATTCCCACAGCTTCGGTGGGCGCTATCGGACTCGAACCGATGACCTGCTGGTTGTAAGCCAGCTGCTCTGACCAACTGAGCTAAACGCCCGGAGCTGCCACGCTAGTTTGCCGCCGCGTCGCGAAGGGCTTCGAACAAGGCCGGGGTGGATGCCGCCAGCGGTGCCCTCCGATCGGTGTGCTCCAGGGTGACCAACCCCTGGCCGTGTGCCTCCCCCACCACGGCCCCGGCCTCGGTGCACACCAGCATTCCGCCCAGGTAGTCCCAGCTCCCCAGCATCGACCCTCCCACGACCGCGTAGGCGTCGAGCACACCTTCGGCCACCGCGCACAGGTCCAGGGCGGCCGCGCCGAGGCCCCGGTACTGCGACCAACCGAAGTAGCGGGGCGGATACCCCGAGAAGCCGACGATCGCCTCGCTCAACTTTTCGCAGGCCGACGTTCGGATCGGGGTACCGTCCCGTCGGGCCCCACCGCCCCGGACTGCCTCGAACCGTACGCCTGAGGCCTGGTTGACCACCACCGCCACCCGGGGTCCCTCGGCGTCGACGGCGCACAGGCTGGTGGCGTACCAGGGGATCCCGCGCGCCGCATTGGTCGAACCGTCCACCGGATCGAGCACCACCACGACCGGGCGCTCCAGGCGGGACGGACCGGACTCCTCGGACAGCACGCCGAGCCCGGCGCCGTCGAGGACCCCCACCGCTGCGGCATCAGCGACCAGATCCGACCGGTACTGGCCGTCGCGGGTGCCGGCGGGACCCCAATCGCTGAGGCCACCGAGCGCTTCGGAGACGGCAGTGGCGCCAGCGTGGAGGACCTCGAGCAGGGTATCGTCGTCCATGGGCCGACGATACCGGAGTGGCCGGAGACCGGTAGGCTGGTGATCCTGTGGCAGTCATCGATGTGGCCGGATACGTAGCCGACCTCAAGGATCACTCGGTCGACCATGGCTTCCACGTGCACGATGAACGTCATTTCGTCGAGACGTACTCCCTCCGGCAGGTCTGGGAGGTGGAGCTCCATCCCGAAGACGGGTGCGGAGGCCCACTCGACCTCCACCTGGCACTCGAAGTCGACCCGAGGACCCTGCTCTCCTTCGAAGATGCGGTGTTCGTCCTGCCCGAGGACGAGGAGCCGCCCGACGAGTACCACTTCCCCCTGACCTTCACCTGGGCCCTCCCCCCACTTCCCAACGGGCCCGACCTCCTCCGTCTGGCCATCGATCTGGCCGGGGTGGGTGGCATCGAACTGCCCCTCGAGGTCTCGGCCATCGACTCCTACGCGTCGGCCACCGATGCCGCCGAGCGCCGGCTCAACATCGTCGCCCGCTCCCCCGTCTCGCTCGCCCGCGTGCTCGCCGGCGAGGAGATGTTGTGCGAGGTCTTCGACCGGTGCCTATCGGTGAGCCGCTACCTCCTCGACTCCGCAGGCAGTTGGCTGGGGTGAAGAGCCTGCGGGGGCGAGGACGCTTTGCGCGCCTCGCCACGGGGATCGTAGCCATCATTGCCGTCGGCACCGTGCTCAGCGCCTGTGGCAATTCAGGCCTGACGCTGGCCCGCCAGGCCTGCACCCATGTCGACCGGTCGATCACCCTTCTCCACCAGGCACAGCAGCAGCCCGCCGTGTACGAGGGCACGAGGCTCGACCAGCAGGCCTACGACGCGCTCCGGGCGGCGATGCCCATCGCCGCCGAAGCCGCCTACCACGATGGCCAATGGCAGGCCTTGATGACCTCGCTGTCCGAGAGCGACCGGGTACCGGAGGCCACCTTGGTGCCCTCGCTCCAAGCCGAGTGCAGCATGGCCACCAACCCGATCTTCGACCAGGCGCCCCCACCCTCCTCGATCCCCGCACCGTCCGGCACCTGAACACTCCGACTACCCGGACCCCGGTGAACGGCCCGCATCGGGCGACGGTGAGGACCTCGCCGGCTCAGGGCGGGGACGGGCCAACTGGCGCCGAGACCGGGGGGGCCGTCGTCGGAGAGGTGGTCGGCGGGGTGGTGACAGGGGTCAGGAGGCGGCCGGCTATCTGCAGTCGGCCCACCCGGATGATCTCGGGGAGAACCCGGGCATCGAGCCACTGGCCCGCTGCGGGCGTCGGGACGACGTGCACCCCGTCGCCGTCACGAATCTGCACCCCGTCGAACGACGTGGTGTAGGTGCCCCCCGGGCAGAGGAGGCCACCAAAGTCGTCCACCTGCACCGTGGACGGATGTTCGGCGGCCACCTGGCGCACCAGCTGGTTGTAGGCGGCCAGCCGGACGGCCGTGTCCTCCGGCCAGGGCTGGCCGTTGGGCTGTTCGCCGGAGTCGAAGCACGGGGCGGTCATCAACACCATGAGGGCGCCGGTGGAGGTGCCCACGGCGACGGCCTGCTCCAACGAGCGCTTCAGGTCGGCGTCGAAGGCGGGCTCTCCGATGTGTATCCAGTGCCCGTCGATCAGCCGGTCCATGACCTCCCACCGGCCGGCGAGGAACACCACCACATTGGGTTGGAACTGGTCGAGGTCGCCCTTCCACTGTGCCGGCCACTGTGCGGAACTGGGTGCCGACGTGTTGCACTCCGGGGTGACCGGGCCGGGCACCCCGTGGGAGGAGTACTCGGTGCTGCGCAGCACCCCGCACCCCACGAAGGCACCATTGTCGATGTCCACGTCGTAGCTCTCCTGGGGCTGACTGGCCAGCATGGCGAAGGTCAGCCGCCACGCCACCGAGTCGCCGAACACCGTCATCCTGACCGGCGGGCCCGAGTACTGGGCACCGACCGCCCGGACGGTGCCGGCCGCCTCGGCCGGGGACGGGAGGGTGGCCGCCACGGTGGCCGCCACCACGGCGAGGAAGGCGGCCGAGGTCATCAGCCACGCCCGCCACTCGGTGAACGAGCGCATCCGGCCCCGGCGGATGGGCTC
>JBKQMB010000085.1:0-6006 GCA_052326605.1 Acidimicrobiales bacterium
GTCTGCTGGTAGCGCTCGAAGGCCTCGCGGACCGTGGTGTCATGCAGGTGGGCGTAGATCGATGTCATGCCAGGGCTGGCGTGCCCGAGAACGCGCTGGACAACGTGCTGAGGCACGCCGGCATTGAAACTGGTAGACACCGATATTCCAACCATGTCGAATGCCCTTGTTCTGGCTTACAGGTGTTGCATCTGGCGGGAGCATTGAGCACTGGTCAGCACTGGGCGTTGTCTTCGGTGACAAGCGCCGCGTAGTTGGCCCAGTCACCTCCAGCGGCGTGCACCCAGGCGACAGCCGTGGTGATTGTCACACCGAGCATTTCGGCGAGAACGACGGCGGGGACTTCGCCGGCAAGCTGCTGTTGAGTTGCGCGGCGCGCAGCTCGGGCATCGATCCCGAACGCGCCGAGACGTTGGCCGAGATAGGAGGCGGTGATCGGCCGCCCGGGGAGGTGGCCGGGGAAGAGCCAGCTGTTCGGGACGGCGCCGATGCCGACGTTGCGAGAGCGGCCTGTGGCTATGTGGGCGGCGAGGAGCGCGCCGAGCCGATCCGGGACGGCGAGCTCGGCACTGGCGAAACGGACCGCCACGCCGGTCGGGGTCACGGTGATCTGGTCGAGAGTCATCACCGCGATGCGACTGAGCGGCTGGGCATAAAGAAGAACGAAGCTCCCCGAGATCCGGTCGGCGAGATCGATGTCGGGATCGTTGAGAAGGCGACGCACGATGTTCCAGCGCTGCTCGCCGTCAAGGACAACACCGGGGTGGGACCTTCTCGAGAGCACCTCGAGCTTGGCGCTGAGCCTTCGCTCGGTGGCCCAGGAAACGAAGTGCCGAGCGTCATAACAAGACGGTGGTCCGGTCGCGAGGAAGCGATCGACATCGCCCTGGGTCGCCGTTTTGAGCTCGAGACCGTTTGCGGCGAGCCAGTCCAGCAGTCGGGCGGCACCGAGGACCTGGATCCGGGCGTGACGGATCGCGGTGCGAGCGGTCGTGTTGCGCCCAGCTTGGCGCCGCAGGCGACGCAGCACGTGCCATCTCGCGAACGCGGCGACGATCTTGCGGTCTTCCGGTCGCTCGATCTCGGCGACGGTCCGGTTGTTGCGAGCTTCGAGGCCGACAAGCTGCTCGTCCCGAAGCTCGAGGGCGCCGTTCGCGACAAGCATGTTGCGCAGGTAGTTCGCCGCGCCCGTCTGCGGGTGGGCATCGAGGGCCTCATGGGTCATCGCCATGGTCCCGGCCGCCATCGCCGCGAGGATCGGAGCGCCGGCTCCCTGACGCAGCCAGTTCAGCGCTTTGCGCGGCGTCGCCGAGGAGATGATCGCGTTGTGAACCCCGAGCAGGGCAGGCGCGACCTTGCCGTCCGGACCGGCCATCAGTTCCGCGCTGCGGCGCGAGAGCACACAACGATCACAGAGCGAACGTTCGTAGCACTTGTCCTCGCGACCACACAGCCGACAGATGTGCGCCGGCATCGGAGCAAGACCGGCACAGTCACAGCACATCGTCGATCCCGGCCCTGGAGGCGAGACGAGGCGCCGCTCCTCCCCGCAGTTCTTGCAGATTCCCCGCCGACGCAGAGTGGCGGTGTAACAGGTGTCGCACACCGGGCCCTCTGCCCAGTTCACGGTCGGAGGTCGGTCCGCGCCGCAGTGAGCACAAATCGATGTCGCTCTGGGAAGGCACCTCTTGCACGTCGGGTTTCGGAGCGCGACGAACTGGCACGGTCGGTGACGACCGCAGGACGAGCACGTGGCGAACGGCAGCTCGTAGCAGTCGACGCAGATGTCGGGCGAAGTGCTCGTCGCTCGCACACAGATCGCCGCCACCTTGTTGCAGCGCCCGCAGCGACGCCGTGGCCGGTCGGGAGAGACGTTGTAGCAAGAGCCGCACAGCGACCTGCCACCGGAGCGGAAGATGATCCTTCGTGGCCGACCGCAGCGATCACAGACCGTTTCCTTGGACGCGCCCATCCTCACCTCTCTGTCAGGCTTGGTTGCGCACGATGCGGGCGCGGCGCGGTCGCAGGTCGCCCCCCGGGGAAGGCGCGGTGGCTCTCACTGACTGAACGGCTCTTTTGGACTCGGCGCTGATCTCGAGAAGATCAGCGGGAGTCACGGCCAGGATGTCGCACAGAGCGGCGAGTGTGGCGAGATTGAGCCGCTCGGGGGTGCCGGTCACGAGTCGGTAGACCTGCTCGCGGCTCAACACGATGCCCCGGGCCGCTAGCAGCGGTCCGAGCTCTGTCGTCGCGAACATGTTCTTTTGCGCCATGACCTGGCGCAGGTGCCAGCGATAGGAAACGGTGCGGGTCATCGGTCCTCCTCCTCGAAGGCTCGCGCCAGTGCCTGGCGCATCATCTTGTTCTTGTAGTCATTGGACACCGAGGTGTAGATCGCGGTGGTGGACGCCCAGGAGTGGCCGGCCTGCTGCTGGACGAAGAGCGGGTCCACGCCGTCCTCGACGAGATGGCTGATATAGGAGTGCCGCAGACAGTGCGGGGTCAGCTCGCTCGGAAGGCCCATCGCCTCGCGGTAGGCACTGAAGCGCTCGTTGATGTGGCGCGTGCTGATCCGCCCCCCGCGCTCGGTCAGCCACAGCGCGGGGCTCGAGGATCCGTAGCAGGGGCGCACCTCGCTCAGGTACTCCTGGAGCACCTCGACCGCCCAGGGCATCACCGTCGCGACGTTGCGCCGGCGGGGCGGGCTGCCCCGCATCGCCTTGCCGAAGCGCACCGACAGCATGCCGAAGCGACCGAGCTCGGGGGCGGCCGGGTTGGTCGAGAAGTCCGTGGTGTCGAGCATCGCCGCCTCCCGGCGACGCAGCCCCCAGGCATAGGTGACCTTGAACATCGCGGTGTCCCGCCAGGCCGCAAGCCCGCCCTTGCGGCCGTGTGCCCGAGCCGCGGCAACCCGCTCGTCGGCGTAGTCGAAGAACCCCTGGAGCTCTTCTCTGCTGAAGGGCCTCCGGGCGGGGTCGCCCTCGTAGTCCGCGACGTGATCGGCGGTGTTCCAGTCGTGGCAGATCTGGCTCGGGTGCTCGCCGAAGCGCTGCTCGCACTCGAGGGCCCATCCATAGCGGCCGTCACAGGCAAAGTCGCAGAACATCGCCACCGCGTTCTGATAGGCCCGGATCGTCGAGCCGGACCGTCCCGCCGAGCGCAACGACACCGACCATTGCTCGATGTCGACCGGGCCCCACTGCCACGGGTACTCACCGGTGAAGGCCTGGAAGCGACGGAGTGTCTTGTCTCGGCTGTCGACCGTCGGGGCGGCCAACAAACGGCTCTGCTGTTGTTGACGCCAACCGGTGAGAATCGCCTCGAACACCGCCGGTTCGGGATGCAGCAGCGCCGCCCCCTCAACGAGCACCAGGCGCGCCGATCCTGCTAAGCCAACCGGTCCAGTCAAAGCATTCCGCCTCTCCGCCCGGCTCGTGCTGGGTGCAGCATCGTTGCAGCAAACGCAACGCGCAGCGCGGATGGTCCCCCGGAGCAGGGGTATTACACGACCTGCTCAGACCTCACGCAGAAGCGAGAAGAGCCGCCTTCCTTGCAGAACCTGAGTTATTCACCCTGTCGAATGATGCATCTGCTGCAACAGTGCCCAGTTTCCAAAGCGCGACTGCCGTGTGACGGAGGTCATGCGGTCGCAGCGGTGACAGCCCGGACGCCTCAACCGCAGGCTTCCAAAACCGCCGCCGCCAACTCGCGAGCCGAACCGGTCCGCCCTCGGGAGCACTGAATACGAGATCGTCTTGCGCTGCCGGGTATCGGCGCAAGTGATCATCGAGAGCATCGATGGCGACACGGGGAAGAGGAACGGCTCGGCGTCCGGCTCGCGTCTTCGGAGGGCCGAAGTAGAGCTGGCCGGAAACTTCCACCAGGATTTCCGCGACATTGACGCGACCATGCAGAAGGTCGAGGTGCTTTGCGCGCAACCCGAGCATCTCGCCGATCCGCAGTCCGCCGAACGCGCCGAGCATGACGAGGCCGCGATAGCGCTCGTTGATGGTATCGGTGAGCGCACCGATCTCAGCGGGAGCGAGGAATCGAGCCTCCTCACGTTCGATTCTCGGGAGACGTATCCCGTTGCACGGCGAAGCGGGAATCCGCCCGGCGGCGACCGCCGTGGCCATGATCTTCCGCATTAGCAATCCGGCAAGAACGACGGTTGACGGTGCGAGGCCGCGAGCGATAAGGCCCGCGACCCAAGCGCGCACCATGACGTGGTCGATCTCGGCGAGGCGCTTCTTGCCGAAGGTCGGCTGCAGGTACCGCTTGAGATAACCGTCGTCCCGAGCGAGCGTCGATGGACGGAGATCAACGATGCCGGCACGCCACTCCTTCGCCCACGTATCGAACGTGATCTTGCCGAGTACCGGGTCGACATAAGAGCCAGAGGCCTTCGCATGTTCGGTGCTCGTCAGGAACAGCTCAGCGTCGCGACGTCGGGAGAAGTTCCGACTGCGTTGCTTCCCCTCAGGGTCTCGGTACCGAGCACGCCAAGCCCCGCTCTTGTCTCGCGTGATTGAACTCACTGGGCCTCCCATCCCCGTGGTGGACACAGCACCTGTCGATAGTGCCACCACGATCTCTCATTACTTCGGGTTACGACGCGTCCGGGCGACGTTGGTGCTCGACCCAATTGCGGATGTCGGCGAGGTCGAACCGGACGTAGTGCCCGACCTTCACAATCGGGACTCGTCGCTCTGAAACCATCCTTCGCACATATCGCTCACCAACTCCGAGGAGCCTCGCCACCGTCTCGATGTCGACCAGCTCCGGAAATTGCAACTGCTCCATGATCCACCTCCCCTTTGAGAGCGGAGGTGGCCAAGCCGTTATGCGGCTGTGCAGACCTCCGCTCGATAACCTGACTGTCCGAAGAGACCCCAAGGGTCCGAGCCGAGAGCCAGGAGCGTGGGAGGACCCACGGGCGCGATCGAGAGAGCGGAGCGGAGCTGACGGAGGATGCCGCCGTCCCGATCGCGCTCGACGGAGGTTGCAGGTCGTAGCGCAGCCGAATCAACGATGAGCAGTTCCGCGCGCCAGGTTCCGAGGAGGAGCCGTCTGGCGGTAGCGAGCACGGTGGCGACGGCTCCCGGCTCCCCGCGAACGAACGGATCGCGACAGAGCACGAATGATTCGAGTGTCACGGCGATGAAGCCGACCGTCACCATGACGATGAGGTGCCGGAGCGAACCGGCCGCACCTCCCACCCCGAGATGGTGGACCCAGAGGTTGGGCGCGACGACGACATGGGCGTGCAGTCCCACCACAGTTACCACCGAGACGCACACGACGGCGGTCAAGAGCATCAGCCGCGCCAGGAAGGAGGCGACCGTGGTCAACACCTCCGCGTACTGGCGAGCGATGTCGGTCGCTCCGAAGTTCCCTCGATGAGCCATCGCCTCTCATGGTACGGGGCGGTCGTATCAGTCCCGACGCGCCTTCCTCCCAAATCGACGCCGATCCTCATTCGCTCATTGACCCCCATTGACCACTGTTTACCGTTTCGGATTCCGCCATTTACAAGGCCTTTCTTGCCTGTCATAACTGTCCCTCGTGACCCCAGCGCCAGACATCACTGCATCGCCGATGCGGGGAGTCACCGGGGCGTCGCTCCGATGATGAGCCTCACGCCGATGGCGCCATCGGCCTGGCGCTACTACGCCGAGGAGATCGCGCAGGGACGCGAGGACTATTACGCACGGAGCGCCGAGCGTTCTGGCCGCTTTGTCGGTCGCGGCGCAGCGTCCCTCGGGGTCTCGGGCAGAGAGGCTGACGCCGTCGCGCTGGAGCGTCTCTTCGGCCACGGCACCGATCCCCGCGACGGCGCTCCACTCGGGCGCAGCTTCTCGCCGGAGGACTCGCGCGCCGTCGCGGGCTTCGCCCTCACGTTCTCACCACCAAAGAGTGTCTCGGCGCTGTGGGCGCTCGCGGAGCAACAGACTGCCGATCAAGTTCTGGCCGCGCACGAGGCAGCGGTCGCCACAGCGTTCGCTT
>JBKQMB010000086.1:0-15468 GCA_052326605.1 Acidimicrobiales bacterium
CGAGCACGCCATTCTCCTTGCCTCGTTCTCTTGACCTTCAAGCAGTCAGAAAACGTAGGCGGAGACTGGCGTTGCTCGCGTCAGGGGTGGGTCAGGGCACCCACGGATTGAGCAGGAGAGCCACAAATGGAGACACCCGTGTCCATGGAATCGGGTCAAACCCAGAGCATCAGGGCGCGCTGGCTACGACGCTGACCGTGGAACGCCGCCCGATTGTCGCCCGTTCCAGACGAACGTCGGTAAAGCCGTGTTCGCGGCATCGATCCGCAAAGGCGGTGGCTTGTTCGTCGGTCCAGCCATGGCTCTGGTGACCTCGAGCCCCTGGTTGAGTCCTCCGCTCCATGGCAACGAGACGACCGCCGGGGAGAAGTACTCGGCGTACTTCTCGAAGCGCGGCGTCGATGTCCGACCAGTGGTGCACGGTGGCGATCGACCATACGACCGACGCGGAACCATCAGGCAGCGGGATCGCCTCGGCGGCACCTTCGACGTACCTTACTTCGCCGGGGTGCCGAGTGAGGAGCCTGGCGACCCGCAACATGACGGGCGCCGGATCAACTCCGGTGGCCATCGCACCCATTTGGGCCGCGTAGCGGACCGCGACTCCAGGACCACACCCGACGTCCACGACCTTGTCGCCCGATCCCATGCCGCTCAGTCGTACTGCAAGCTGTGCGTCGCCTTGGCGCCCGAAGGCCATGCTGAGTGCGGCGACGAGCCCCGCGACCCCGGCAAAGCCTGGGTAGTCGGCGTGGTGATTGGGCAGTGCCTGCCGTTCCTCCATGCATTCACCTTGACAGTTGAACCTGACTTCAAGTCAAGTGGGCGCGTGTCCGAACCACTGTTCACCATCGGGGAGGTCGCCGAACGAGCGGGCGTTGCCACCTCGACGATCCGCTAGTACGAACGCCTCAACCTGCTCGTCGCCGATGCCCGAATGTCCGGGCAGCGCCGCTACCGCATGGCGACCCTCCGAAAGCTTATGTTCATAGGCATGCTCCAGGACGCTGGGCTCGCCCTCCTTGACATCGCCGGGATCCTCGACGCTTCGAACGTCAGCGAATGGAAGGCCATTGCCACGCGCCGACTCGAGGCGCTCGACGAGGAGATCGCAACGTTGCTTCAGGCCCGGGCGTACCTTTCCGGTGCGCTGCTCTGCCGCTTCGACCACCCGGCAACAGACTGCAAGATCATGGGAGCCGAGATCGATCGCCGACTCTCAGCGGGCCGCGGGGCAGAATGATGCGGTGAACTGGGGCACTGATCCCCGCTTCGAGTTGATCCACTCGTACGGGCACCTCGTTTTGGAGATAAACCCAGAGGAAGTGCCACCTACCGAGCTGATCCGGGCGGGGGCCAGTTTCGTCACTGTGCGGAACCTGTGACTATGCCATTGAACGGCCCCAATGGTTTCGACGATGCGAACGAAGCCCTTCCTACCTGGAATTGCGTTCGAACGCAGCGACGTTGCTGGCCGTCGACGACACCTGGGTCAGGTGCACGCCGACGTCGACCGGGTGGGTCTCGATGCGCGTGCCTGTACCCGTTCCCAATTGTCCGTTCTGGTTGCCACCCCAGGCCCAGAGCCTTCCCGAATTGTCGATGGCATAGGACGAGTAGCCGCCCGAGTTGACCTTGACGAAGGTGACCCCCGATGGCACGTCGACCTTCACCGGGACGTCGGAGCTCACCCTGCTGCCGTTGCCGAGCTGGCCCTTGGCGTTGTTCCCCCACATCCAGACCGATCCGTTCGTCAAGATGGCGATGGTCTGGCCGTTTGTCGGGCCGCTTCCACCCTGGAACACCTCCCGCACACCGGCGGTTAGCCCGACACGGACCGGCAGATCGCTGTCGGTGGTGCTGCCGTTGCCGAGCTGTCCGGCGTCGTTGTAGCCCCAGTTGTAATAGCTGCCGTTGCTGAGCAGGGCTCCCGCACCTCCCCACGATGAGGTGAGTGCGGTGACACGTGCGGAACTCGGAAGACCGACAACCGCCGTCGGCGTCGGGCTCCCCGTCGTCGTACCGTTGCCGAGCACCCCGTACGTGCCACTGCCGCAGGCGTAGATCTGGCCATCAGAGTCGAATAACGAATGCGTCAGCGCACCGGTGGCCAGCGTGACGCCACTCAGTGGGAGTTGACCTGGCCGAAGCTCCTGGAGGCCTGTGAGACAGAGGTCACCTTCGAGGTTGAGGCCCCAGCCCCAGGCGTGACCGTACGAATCGATCGCCAGTGCGCCGTCGAAGGGCATCGGGTTGGCCAGCGAGGTGATCTTGACCCCAGCCGGGAAGTCGACCTTCACCGCCCGGGTGGCGAAGGGGCTCGCCGTGCCGTCGCCGAGTTCTCCGTAGACGTTCACGCCCCAGGCCCAGACGGCGCCGGTGGAGGTCAGCGCGTAGCCGTCGGAGTTCGAGGTGGCAATCTGGACGACCTCGCCACTGATTCCGGAGACGACGGTTGGGGTGCTGAGTTCGAGCTGGGCGATTGCCCCCCTGTTCCCGACAACGCCGAACCGGGAGACGACCGTGCCCGACGATTGGTGAGGGACCGTACCGGTGCCGCCGCAGGCGGCGAGCAGAACCGCCATGGGCAGCCCGAGGAGCCACGTCCACCGAAGACGCACCCTCGAGCGCGGCCTCTCTGCGACAGCTGACGGAGTGACCGGTTGACCCATCGTCGCAGTATGGGTTGGCCACTCCTGATTGTCAACTCAGTTTACAATTTGATAACATCTCTGCTCATGGACCAGGGCAGCCCACCTTCGGATGCGGACGCCGTTGCCGATGCGCCGTCTCCGCAGGAGGGCTCGGTGGGACTCGGCTCGGCCTTGCGCCTGGCCTGGCTCGGATATCAGGTGCGCCTCGATGAGGCAATGACGGTCGCGGGATTCGGCGAGCGAAAGTTTCCCAACGGGCGGGTACTCCGCCTGTGTTCGGGGCCCACCGGATCGACGATCTCGGGGATCGGGCGGGAGCTGGGCATCACCCGTCAGGGGGCCGGCAGGGTTGTCGGCCATCTATGCGATCGTGGCTATGTGTCGGTCGCCGATTCGGCGACGAGTGGGCGCGAGAAGTCCGTGACTCTCACCCCCCGAGGGGCCGAGTACCTCGCGGCTTACCGAAAGGCGGCTCGTGGGGTAGAACGCCAGTTGCGCTCCGAGCTTGGGGACGCGGGATTCGTCGCTCTGCACACACTGCTTGGCGCGCTGGGTCAGGATGAGCACGTCCGCATGCGGTCGTATCTCCAACCTTCGAACGCCGAGCGAGCAAGCCGGGGATTCTGACGGGAATAGCCAAGGATGCACTCAAATGTTCACCGGCCGAGCGAGATGGATGCCCGCATCGGGCCGTTCTGGGTCGGTGAACATTCGCGGGCACCGGGTCCGTTGAAACGCCTCTCGGAGGTGCCGAAGATCTTGCCGACGGCTGCCAGATCGTGACGGAGGTAACGGCGTACGTCCACGTTCAACTCCAACGTTCCCATAGAGGCGTCCCACTTTGACAGTGCCATATCCAAGTGGGGCATGCATCCGAGGTGTTGTTCCGGGCGCATGCGAGGTTCGCGAGCGGCGGTACCGAGTGTGATGAGGAATTGATTCGAGCGATATGCAACTACCACGGAGCCGTGGGCCATCCTCCACTGCCATCCCCTCGGTCCTGAGGTTGCTCAGCAATCAGTTACACCAGGGTTTGTGATGGTCGCACGAAGCGCTCCTCGTAGCCTTGAAGTCCCAGCTCAGAGGCGTAAACAGAGTTCGAGGAAGGATCCTCTGACCGCTCTCCGTGGTCGTCCTCAGGCCCCCTGAAAATCGGGGTGGACCCGCACCACTACGTCACCGAGCCACGTGTGGCCCTCGATCCGAAGCACCCGGGTGCGTTGTGCCTCAGAGACCGATGGCACTTCGTTGTTGAGATGATCGTTGTGAGACCGCCCCGTTAGCTCCACGTGCGTTCCGGGTCCAACGAGCACGTTAATGTCGCGTCCGATCGCGTAAGCCTTGAGATGAACCTCGGAAGGCATGCTCTTGGAATTCGAAAGGTCGACGATCACGTCGCCAAGGAGAGACAGAGCCACAATCTCGCTCTCCACATTCCAACTCTTCGCTCGCTCACCCTTGTGGAGCCACCCTCCTTCGAAGATGGGCTCAGCACCGACGAGCCAACGCCGTCTCGCAACTGACAAGTCGTCGCCGCTTTCTCTCGAAGGTGGATCCCTGGCTTCGCCCTTCCGGGCATCTACCATTGATTGACTCTATCAACTAGTAGTGGGAGGCGCATGCCACCGAGGAAACGCGAGGTCGAGGAAATGGTGGCCGCGATCTTCACGCTCAACGCCGGACTCGACCGCGCTCGTCGTCAGAGAAAAGGAGCCGGCACCCTCAGCCTGCTCCAGGTGATCGGCGATCACGAAGCAATCCGACCCTCGGAGATCGCTGACCTTCAGGCAGTCCATCCATCGTTGGTGACGCGCCAGGTGCGAGAACTTGAGGACGACGGTCTGGTAACCGTCACTGCCGATCCGGCTGACAGGCGATCCTGCCTTGTGTCCTTGACCGAAGCAGGATCCGATGAGCGTCGCCGTCTGACCGAGTTCGGACTCAAGCGATTTGCGTTGTTCGTTAAGGACTGGGAGTCCGACGACGTTCGCAAGCTGACCGAACTGATCTGGAAGCTCCGAATGTCAATGGCTGCGGTATCGGAGCGGGAACAGCGAGCTCCCCGCGGGGGTCGCCGCTGGTCCTCGTAACGGGTTCACGTAGGAGCTCACGCGGCCTACGCAACGACGCTCCCCGGCTAGTGCCAGTGACCGTGCCCCTAGTCCGTCCGGCCCACTCAGGCCGCAGGTCATGTCTTCAGTGTGCGACGTTCCATAAGGTCTCCAACATTGGGCACCCGAACATGTGCCGGGTAGGAATCCCGAAACTGCCTGATTCAATCGGGTCGCATGCGCCGCAGGTCCGTTCAAGTGCTGCGAAGGGAGCACCGGCCCGCGGTGGGGAACCGCCACTGAGCCATGGGCCATCTTCCGCCGCCATCCCCTCGACGCTGCGGTTCCTCAGCATTCAGTTACCCCATGGTTCGTGAGCGGGGTACGAAACACGGCTTCGGGGAGTGAAACCGCAGCTCAGAGAGGTCTGCTGAAAGGTTACCTACGTTCGCCCGTACCCGGCACGGGAATCCAGATGGGTGGACGGATCAGGCCGATGTTTTTGGGAATGTGGTCAACGATCCACACGCATCGCTGACAGGGAAGTACATCACCTGCCGTCTTGTGGAACCGGGGCAATGCTTTCCGGACAGTGGTTGTTCGTCCCTGATATGTGCTTTACCTGCTTACACCAGGATGTCGCCAACTGAGCAACCACCTATAGGATCGGCAATCGGCAGGAGGCGCCCCGCTCAGGAAGGGAACGACACCTGCGCCGCCTGCGCCAGGAGCGAAGCCCGATCAGCGGAGAGGATGTACCCGGCGGTAGTGGCCCGGTCGAGGTCGGCGGTGTAGGCGGTGACGTAGCCGGCCTTCGACCCGTAGAGCACCACCAGGGTCTGTGGACTGAACGGCACGGTCGACCCGAACAGGCCGCAAAGCTCGCTGCTGCCCTGCGGTGGCGCACCGCTCAACGTCGATACCGGCACCTCCACGGCGGGGGTGCGGACGCCACCCACCACGTTCCCGTGGGCGTCCAGGGCCAGCTCGGGAGGATCGGTGGACGAAAAGGTGAACGGCTCCGGCGAGGGCGGTTGCTTCCCGTCGTCCACCCAGTGCAGGAAGGCGACGAACGCAGCCTGGGCCACCTCGTGCTGAGGCCCTGAGTTGACCGGGGTGGTGCAGCCGAGGAAGCCGGCGCCCACTCCCAGTTCGTAGGCATCGGCGTGGGAGGTCCCCGCCACCTCCCACGTTCGGATCCTCGAGGTGTTCGGCTGCTGCGCCGCCGCGTAGCCGAGCTGGATGAGGTCCGTCTGGGTTTCGAGCATGAAGACGGGGACGTCGAGGTCGGTGCGGATTCGCACATCGCCGTCGATCGCCGAGGTGACGTCCTGGCTGTCGAACGGAGCGGCCCCGCCCCCGCGGGAGTGGATGAAGATGCCCTGGTACGCGTGGTCGAGGGGCTGGATAGCGTCGGCATAGGTGGTGAGGTAGAACGCCGACTGGGACTCGCCGATGGCCACCACGTGCGACGGTCGCAGGCCCCCGAGGACCGATGGGGCGGCGGCCCGCAGCGCCTGACCGATCTGGGCGAACATGTCGAGGGAGTACTGGTCGCCGGGGTGATTCAGGCTCCCGTACCGGGCCGGCTCCTTCTGCTGCAGCCCGGGGCTCGACCCCGAACCGAGGAGCGCCTTTCCGCCGTTGACGGCGAGCGCCTGCGCGGACACCGCCACATAGGCGGCGCCCGAGTCCATGAGGGCAGGATCGAGGTAGTCCCAGTCGGGGGCGGACTCGCCGGCCGACACGTTCATCCACTCCACGACGACGTTCCCGTCGAACTTCGCCGGGTCGCTCGGGCGCCGCACGATGATGCGCGTCCGGTAGGGCGCCGATCCCGCGACGGCGATGGTCCACTTCCCGTCGGAGGGCGTGGACCGGCTGGCGAAGGAGTATGCGGTGCCCGAGGCGAAGTACTCCTGCTCCACGTAGCCGTGGGCGGCCAGATCGGTGGGATTGGCGGACACGGGCTCGATGATGTGTCCGGTGTCCGACGGCGTGCTGAACACCGCAGGTGCCCGCCAACCGGTCGGCTCCGCTGCTGACGTCGTCGGGGAGGAGGTGGCCGCGCTACCGCATGCGGCCAGGGTCCCGGTGACGATCAGGAGGACGGCGCTCCATCGACTCACTCTGCTCGCGCTGCGGTGTTCCACGGTGCGTTTCCGGTCTCCCCCGAGGGTACCGACAGGCGTCACGAATTGGCTCGGACCCAGGGGCAGAGTAGCGCCCGTGCCCGGGCGGCACTGGACGCCAGCCGGTGGCGCGATCCGAGCGCGTGACGCTGTACCTGGATGAAGCATGTTTCAGCTGTGGTCCCGATTGATCAACTCAACAGCCACTGAGGCGTGGGCCATACTCCACCGCCATCCCCTCGGTCCGAAGGTTCCTCAGGAATCAGCTACCCCATGTCTCGTGGAAGCGGTCGAAAGACAAGAAACAGCGGGTCAACCGCCTCGTAGGCACAGGGCGATGCCCGTCTTGGCGAACATTGCCCACTTCTCAAAGAGATGACCGGACAAGGCAGGTGTAGCCACCGACTCGCGCCCCAGAAGGGCCGGCCGCTTACTCCCCGACCGGGAATCCGCCAGGCCCGTTTGGCTGTATTTGCTCAGTAGTAGCAATGACGGTACGTCACGCCGAGCGGCGCTTGCCCTTTTGGCCTGGTGTTTCCGAGCAGTCCCAACAGGTTTCCATTCGTATCTCCCCCCCCGAGAGAGGGCTGGAGGCTAATCCCATTACCAGCGACAATTCAGATTGAGCTGGAGCACAGTAGCGGTTGGTACTCATCGTTTCGCCCAGTTCTTCGACGTCTAACGGACCGAGACGTACGAAGCTCATGAGCCCGACCGCCCTCGGCAGTGCGTTCACGAATGAAGCCGGGCTCGACTCTCGGCGCCCCCCGAGGCCGACCTCGACCTTGCTCGCCAAGACGTTGCTCCGCGCCAACGGCCCCGATTCCGCCCACCGGGGGCCATTGGCACGGACACCTGGGTCGTCGTCAGCCGGTGGCGCCGGCCTCCCGGACGATCCCGACCCATTCGACGACGTCCCAGAGCGCCTCGACCGAGACGTACTCGAGGGTTCCAAGCGCCAAGATCCCGGCGATACTGCGCTTGGCCGACAATTCATCGGGATACTCGATGACCGAGACGAGCGTGACGTCACTGGGTGCGAACGAGATGACTTTCGCGTCGCCGCCGTGCTTCCCGATCACCTCGTAGATCGCTGCCGTTTGGGCATCGTTCTGCTCGTCGGTGAGGTCCCGCCAGGCCTCCTGGACGACCTTGGTACGAGCGAGTTGCAGATGACTCAACGGATTCTCCTCTGGGTTCGATGCCGATGGTGTAGGGGCTCGGACGCTCCGACGTTCACCCGAGCGCGTCCAGGACGTGCGGGACAGCTTGTTCGATCGTCAGCATCGCCCTGGTGTCGTATTCGACCTACTGGGTGTAGTTGAGGAGGTTTCGGTATGCCGACGCAAGGTCGTCGGCTTCGGAGATGACCACCCCGTGGCTACCGTCGGCTGCGAGGTAGTGCCCAGTCACGCCCGGCCCGTCCCCCTCTTTGGCGAACACGCCCATCAACTCTCTGGTCTCTTGCTTACTGAGGTACGGCTTCACCTTGTAGGTCGTGATGAAGATCATGTCTCTGGTGTCCCTTCGGGTGTCGGTCTGGGGAACGACTGTGAGTGAGATCTTGCCGATCCGCTGTTACAGCTGCGCGTCACTTCTGATGGCACGACCCGTCGGCTTCACCTAATGTGCTTCTGGGCCAGGGGTTGGGTACCCGTCGGCCAGGGGGGATGGTGCATGGAATTCCAAGTGCTCGGACCCCTCAGGGTCATCGGGGCGGACGGCACCTACATCAAGTTGGCCAGCACGGCACAGCGCCGCCTGATGAGCCTGCTCCTTCTGCGCGCAGGCGCGGCGGTGTCGGCCGACTTCTTGGCTGACCGCCTTGAACTCTCGTCCGGAGCGCTGCGAACATCGGTCAGCCGACTCCGGAAGATCGTGGGCTCCGACACCCTTGTCACTGCCGCACCGGGCTACGAATTGCGCACCGAAGCCGTCGACGCGAAGCGGTTCGAGCACCTCGTCGCCTTGGGCCGCTCGAGCGAGGAGCCCTTGGACGCCCGTTCGGCATTCGAAGCCGCCTTGAAGCTCTGGCGAGGGGAGGCCTACGCAGAGTTCACCCACGAGCCGTGGGCCATCACCGAATCGTGGCGGCTCGCCGAGGCCCATGCCGGAGCCATCGAGGAACTCACCGAGATCCTTCTCGAACTCCGCGAGTGGACCGAGTCGATTTTGCACCTCGAGCCTCTCATCGCCGCACATCCTCTTCGGGATCGACCGCGCGGGCTGCTGATGCGCGCCCTCGCCGACTCCGGGCGACGAATGGAGGCGCTCCGGGCCTTCCAGTCCTATCGGTCTCTCCTGATCGAGGAGACCGGCATCGAGCCATCCGGGGACATCGTCGCGCTCGAGCGCACGATCGCGACCTCCACTACACCCGACATCGTGCTCCCGGCAGGTACCGTGACCTTCCTGCTGACGGATCTGGACGGCTCGGCGCGACTCTGGGAGGAGTACGGAGTCGACATGGGCACGGCGGTCCTGCGCCACTACGAGCTGTTGGACGAGGCGATCACCGGCGCCGGCGGCGTGCGCCCTGTGGAGCAAGGCGAAGGCGAGAGCGTCATCGGGACGTTCGCCCGGCCCGGCGATGCCCTGGCGGCCGCGGTCACGGCGCAACAGCGGCTGGCGGCCGAGTTACCGTGGTTGCCGGTTCGAATGGCGGTCCATACCAGCGAGGCGCGGCTACGCGGCGCCGGCCGCTATGTCGGTGGGACGATCCCCGAGGGCGAACGACTGAGGGTGTTCGGCCACGGCGGTCAGATCCTCGTGTCCGAAAGCACGGCGGCATGCAGCGGCGTCGACCTACCTGACCGGTCCACCTTCGTCGAAGTGGGGATGGCGCCACTTCGGACTGTGGGCCCTCCCGAGCGGGTATGGCAGGTGGTGCACCCCGACCTGAGGTCGGAGTTCCCTCCTCTGCGTTCGCTCGCTCCACACGCCCTGCCGGTGCCGTTGACCGTACGCCCCTCCATCGGCGTTGTCGGGCGCGAGTCGGAGCTGGAGGCGATTGCAGACGCAACCAAGCGAGTCACCGGGGGTGAGGGGCGGGAGGTACTCGTCATCTCGGGTGAGGCCGGCCTGGGCAAGACGACGCTTGTCGCCGAAGCGGCCCGGGCCGCGTTCGACAGCGGTTCCTGTGTGCTGTTCGGGCACTGCGAAGAGGACCTTGCCACCCCCTATCAACTCTTCGCCGAGGCGCTCGGCCACTACGTGAGTCACGCCACCGAGGACCAGCTCATCGCACATGTGGAGGTCCACGGATCCCAGCTGGCCCGGTTGGTACCGGCACTCGCCACCAGAATCCCTGACCTCCCGCCTTTGAAGGCCGCCGACCCAGACACCGAGCGATACCTGCTCTTCGCGTCCGTGGTGGGATTGCTGGTGACCCTATCGGAGCACCAATCCGTCGTCCTCGTCCTCGACGATCTGCAGTGGGCGGACGCCGGGAGCCTGCAGCTGTTGTGTCACCTGACCAGGTCGGATCAACCGGCGCGAATTCTCGTACTCGGGGCCTACCGCGACACCGAGCTGACGCACGCCCATCCGCTCCTCGAGACCCTCGCCGCAATGCATCGACAGCTCAGGGTGGCCCGTGTCCAGCTGACCGGGCTCGATGACGCCGGGGTCGTGGCGTTGATGGAAGCCACGGCCGGGTACGCTCTCGATGAAGCCGCGGTGAGCCTCGCTCATGCCGTGTACCCGTGTACCACGAGACCGACGGCAACCCGTTCTTCGTGGGCGAGGTGTTGCGCCACCTGTCGGAAACCGGAACGATCTATCAGGACACCACGGGGCGGTGGGTGGCAACCAGCAGCATCGAGGACATGGGCTTGCCCGCCAGTGTCAGAGAGGTGATCGGCGCCCGGATCGCCCGGCTGGGAACGAGTGCCGGCCGGGTCCTGTCGCTGGCGCCGGTCATCGGTCGAGACTTCGACCTCGATGTCCTGGCCCGCGCTTCGGACACCTCGGAGGACGAGTCACTCGACGTGCTCGACGCTGCTGCTGCTGCCGCATTGGTGCGTGAGCGTCCGGCGGCGCCCGGGCACTACAGCTTCGCCCACGCCCTCATCCAACACACCATGTACGCGGATCTAGGTCCTACCCGCCGGGCCCGGGCGCATCGAGTGGTCGCCGAAGCCCTGGAGGACCTCTGCGGAGACCAGCCCGGGTTCCGAGTGAGCGAGCTGGCCCGCCACTGGTACAGCGCTACCCAGCCCAAAGACCTGGCCAAGGCCCTCGACTACTCATGCCAAGCGGCCGACGCCGCCCTCGACGCCCTGGCACCCGGCGACGCCCTCCTCTACTACACACAAGCCCTCGACCTTCACGCCCAGTCGGCAGATCCCGATCCGCTCCTGGCAATCGACCTGGGCATAGGGCTCGGCACGGCCCAACGCCAGACGGGGAACCCCGAGTATCGCGACACCCTCCTCGACGCCGCCCGACGCGCCGCCGACAACGGTGACACTGACCGCCTCACGGCCGCCACCCTGGCAAACGACCGGGGCTTGTTCAGCATGACCGGGATCGTAGATCTTGACAGAGTCGAGCTCCTGGAAACCGCCCTCGCACGCCTTCCTGCCGATCACCCCGACCGGGCGCTCGTGCTCGCCACCCTGTGCAAAGAACTCATTTTCGGGAGTCCGCTCGAGCGCCGCCAGGCCCTGGCCGACGAGGCCATCGCCATCGCGCGGTCCTTCGGTGACGACACCATCATCGTGCGCGTCCTCAACCACGTTTCGCAGGGACTCAAAGCGCCGCCCCTGGTGGAACAAGCGCTGGTCTGGACGGCCGACGCCCTGGCTCGCGCCGAGCGGGTCGGCGATCCGCTCCTGCTGTTCTTCGCGGCCACCCGGCGCGCCGCGTTCACCGCAAGTGCTGGAGACATCGGAGAGACGGACCGCTGCCTCGAGATCATGGGGACGCTGGCCGAGCAGCTCAACCAGCACACGCTGGACTGGCTGAACACACTCGAGCACGCCACGCGAGCGGCGATCGCCGGGGACACCGACCGGGCAGAACGGCTGGCGACCGACGCCCTGCAGATCGGCACCGACGGCGGTGAGCCCGACGCCGCGTCCATCTTCGGCGCGCAGCTCCTGACGGTGAGCTTCCAACGCGGCAACATGGGCGACCTCGTCACACTCCTCGAGCAGGTGGCCGCCGACAATCCCGGGGCGGCTCCCACAGCGATTGCGGTGTTGGCGGCAGCCCACGCCGAGGCAGACCGCACCGACGAAGCCCGTCGCCGGCTGGAGGAGTTGGCGTCCAAAGGCTTCGAACTCCCGCTGGACATGCTTTGGACTACCGGAATGACCATGTATGCCGAGGCCGGCATCGAATGCCGAGACACGAAATATGCCCAACCGCTCTTCGACCGGCTCGCTCCGTGGGCGCATCGATTGTCCTTCAGCTCCGCTGCGGCTGAAGGTCCGGTCAGCCACCACCTCGGCGGCCTCGCCACTGTCCTCGGCCGCTACGACGAGGCGGAGGCGTACTTCGCCCAGTCCGCCGCGATGGGCGACCGGATCGGTGCGAAGTTCTTCGCAGCCCGAACTGACCTCTCGTGGGGAAAGATGCTCATCGAGCGCCAGGCTCCGGGTGATGCCGTAAAGGCTCAGGACCTTCTCACCAAGGCGCACGCCGCCGCAACTGCCAATGGGTACGGGAACGTTGAGCGACGCGCTGCCGCTGCTCTGCATGGTTTGGGCTGAACGCCGACCCGGGGAGTGGGGTCGCGACTGGGCTCTGGCGCCCTCTGACCAGCCACAACACCGAGCAGTCCAAATGGGGTTCGAACCCGCGTCTCCGCCTCGAGAGGGCGGTCCGGTTTCTCTCGAGAGATCCCATCGCTTCACTCCTCGTCGCAGCTCGACAGGCAGCGGCGGGTGCCAACGCCGAGCAACGGACGACGGCGAGACCGCCGGGGACGCCGTGCGGTGGCATTGTTGGACGGAATGTCAGGTTCTCTGATGCACACCGCTTGTCGTTATTGACGGCTCCCGTTATTGTCGTCGATGTGATCCGGTCGTTCCGGGACAACGACACCGAACGCGTTTGGCAAAGGTAGCGAGTGCGGAAGCTCGACGAGGCCACCCAGAGGATGGCTCTCCGCAAGCTGCTCGTTCTCGATGCAGCCGACGCCTTGGGTGATCTGGGGGTGCCGCCGGGGAATCGGCTCGAGAAACTGAAAGGCGATCGTGCTGAGCAGCACAACATTCGCATCAACCAGCAATGGCGGATCTGCTTCAGACGGACTGACGCGGGTCCCGAATACATCGAGCTCGTCGACGACCACTGAAAGGGAAAGCCCATGACCACTCCCCCGATCATGTCTCCGATCCACCCTGGCGAGGCGCTCGTGCACGAGGACCTCGAGCCGCTCGGCGTCACCCAGTGCCGGCCGGCGATCGCCATCGGGGTTCGACCTCGGCGTATCAATGAGATCGTGCACGGAAACCGGCGAATCACCGCCGACACGGCTCTTCGGATGGCCCGCTACTCCGGAACCACCGAACGATCCCACCTGAATCTTCAAGGCCGGTACGACCTGGTACTGAACTTCGAAGCTCAAGCTGGTCGAGTTCTCGGTTACGGAACTCGACCATGTGGTCGGACTCGGTCGGGCGTCACGAAACGTTCATCTTGGTGTTAGGTGACCTCGGTCAGGATCGAGTGCGGTGAGACGGCAGGAAGGCGAGGCGTGACGAAGCTGCAGGGCTGGCAGCCTGATCCGACCGGGCAGCATGAGTTCCGGTACTACTTCGAAGGCGCGCCTTCGAAGTGGGTAAGCAGCGGCGGCGTGGTATCGAACGACATATCCTCCGATATCCAGGGGCGTCTGAAACCGGCTGAGAACGTCTCACCGGCATCAGTTGCAACGGGTGCGCAGCCAGCCACCTCTACCGACTCGGCAGAGGGCTGGTACACCGACCCGACCGACTCAGCGCGTCTTCGCTACTGGGACTGCACGGGATGGCATGAAGAGGAGATCACATCTGCCTCAGTCCCCGAAAGAGATGGATGGCCTCAACAGCCCACCGAGCATTCAACGGGAACCGCAGCCGCTGATCGGCCTGATCAACCAAACCGACTTTCCCCGGATGGGTACCTTGACTCTCGAAGCAGTGAGGGCTGGCAAGACGCATCATCAGCGAAAGTGCCGCAGCGAACGGCATGGAGCGCTGTCTTCATCTTCGGCGGTGGCACCTACCTGCTCGGGGAAAGCGTCGATGCGCAGCTCGTAGGAGTCTGGGATCGGAGTGGAACGGACAAGCCTCCTGTCGAGAGCTGGGATAGAAGCTCGGTTGGGAGGGATGGGGCAGCTGCGAGGTTCATCGAACTCGAACCGGATGGCGAAGCGTTGGAAGCGCCTCTCGTATGCACTTGGTTCACGCAACCCGGTGGCAAGCCATTGCCCGGAGTTCACCATCGGACGGAAGCTGATACTTCTGCCACACGCCTGCGTGGGGCTGACTGGAAGCATCAGCAATCCTTAGCAGATCAACTCAGAAGGGGGGTCATTGCAAGCGGCCACTTGAGAGTCATCACAGCTAACACTCCATTGTGGGAAGGCGAAAACGCGATTGTCCAGTACGGGGCACGCCGACTGAAAGTTGTCGAAACGTCTCTTACCCAACCCGGTCGCAAGCATGTTGTTGGCAGAGCCGCATTCGGCGGGGCACTGCTCGGACCTCTCGGCGCACGGAGTGGGGGGGCCACGTCCAAGGCCCAACCACGGAACGGAGTGAGGACCGAACGGAAGGTCGTCAACAACGGAGCGTTGATCTTCACAGACCACAGACTTCTCTTTGTGAGTAGCCGCAAGCACTTTTCCCGTCAATCGCACTTGACAATCAAGTACGGAGAGGTTTCGAGGGCACTATTCACAGCCCGGCAGTTCCTTCAAGTCAGGCGGATGCAACTCACCCTTTCATTCAAGAACCTCCGGCCTGATGAAGCCTTCTTCATCGATGGCCCCGAGATCGACGACGCCATGGCTTACTACAACGGCATTGTGAGATTCCACAACGACCGTCCTGACGGCCGCCGTTTAGAAGGTGATGAAGACCGGAATGCCATTTCATAGTGAAGTCCCGTGGGGGGTCGTGATTGGCTGACGGGCGCGCTCCGGAGCCCAGTGGCCAATCAAGGTTCACGTGGAGACGGCGGCAAGGAGCCTGAGGCGTGGCTGCTCGATGGAGAAGACGGCTTTCTCGTAGCTCCCCCAACCCTCACCCGGATCCGGTCGAAGGCGCGCAATGCTATTGGTCGGCCGGATCTCCGCCTTCATGACCTTCGGCACTCTGGTCTCACCTGGGCAGCAGCAACTGGGGCCATCCTGGCTGAGGTGATGCGCCGAGCGGGCCATGAGAGTCCGACTGCGGCTCTCCGGTACCAGCGCGCCACCGAGGACCGGGACTAGGCCCTTGTAGATGCACTGGCGGGCATGGCGCTTCATGCCGGAGTCATCCCGTTGCCCAAGCCGAAGAAAAGTGCCGCGGACAATCCGCGGACAACCGAATCAGGTCATGATGGGGCCGATGCCACCATTACACTCCTGACCACCGACAACACCGGGCAGTCCCAACGGGGTTCGAACCCGTGTCTCCACCTTGAGAGGGCGAG
>JBKQMB010000087.1:0-11729 GCA_052326605.1 Acidimicrobiales bacterium
CTCCGGGACTTTCTCGCCATGGCCCAACTCGCCAGTTACGAGGCGACGCGGGCTCAGTTCGAGGCGTACGGCAGCCGGACGCACCGGAGCGAGCCGGCCACCGGAGTCGTCTACTGGATGCTCAACAGCGCCTGGCCGAGCCTCAACTGGCAGCTGTGGGACCACTACCTGGATCCTTCAGGCGCCTACTTCGGGACGAAGAAGGCCAACGAGCCGCTTCACGTCCAGTACGACTACGGCGATCGGGTGGTGCAGGTTGTCAACCGGACGCTCGCGACCACTGGTGCGCTCGTGGTCACAGCTCAGGTTCGTTCCGTGGACGGTGTGGTCGTCTGCTCCGACCGGAGGGAGATCCCGTGCCTGGCACGAGGCGAGACGGTGACGGTGGCGGAGCTGACGCTTGCACCTCCCGCCGGTGCCAGCGGAACGTACTTTCTCGAGCTCGCCCTCTGCGCGGCCGGCGACGGTACCGTTGTCAGCCGGAACGTCTACTGGCTGTCCAGCGCGGCCGATGTGCTCAACCTCGAGCGCACGACATGGCAGTACACGCCGACAGCCGAATTCGCCGACCTGCGCGGGCTCGAGAGGCTCGCTCCGCCCGAGCTCGCGGTCACCGCCACGTCCACCAGAGGCTCGGGGCGGGCACACACTTCGGTCACCATCCGCAACGCCTCATCCGCCGGCGTTCCCGCCTTGGGCATCCACGCCTCCCTGCAGTCGCACGGCGGGGCGCCCGTCGCCCCGGTGATCTGGAACGAGAACGACCTTGTCCTCTTCGCGGGGCAGTCGGCGACTATGACAGCCGAGTACGGGGCGGCGTCGGTTGCCGATGTGCCGTCATGGGTCGAGATCGATGCCTTCAATCTGCCGGGTCCGCTCGCGGTGGTCATCGACTGAGGGGCCGCGGACGGTGCCGGCTGCGCTCTGGAGGAGGAAGCGCCAAGCGAGGCTCGCGGCTCGCCCGCCCAGATCTGATGGCGACGCATCGAGTCATCCCTCCGCACGCACCACCGGATGCTCGATCGCGAAGCGATAGATGTCGAGCAGCTGCTGGAGGTTGACCTCCGGGTCGAAACGCTCTTCATAGATCTGCCGCGCCGTCAGGCCGAGTCCCTCGAGGCGGGAAGGATCTGTGTCGACCACTTGCAGTGCCTCGCTCAACGCGTCGGCGCGTCCAGGTTCGAACAGGATGCCACCGACACCGATGAGCTCGGGAAACGAGCCGTGGGCGGGCGCAACCGCCGGCACGCCAGCGGCCATCGCCTCCACCGCCACCAGTCCGAACGTCTCCTCCCACTGTGATGGCAGCACGACGGCCCGGGACCGTTCGACGAGGCGGGAGCAGTCCGAAGGACTGAGCTTGCCAACCACAGCTACCGCTGGCCGGCTTGCCGCCCACTCGGACACTTGGTTCTCAAGTGGTCCACTGCCGGCGATCACCAAGCGCAGCCCCTGCGTTGGCTGGGATTCGAAGTGGTCCCAAGCTGCCATGAGGAGAGGAAGGCCCTTGGCCGCATCCAGCCTGCCGAGATATGCGACGAGGTGTTCTTTCGGCACGCCCGCGGAAGCGCCGCGCGGGACGAGGTTGGCTTTCACGAATGTCCGCTGCGCAGGCAAGTCGAGTGCAGCGAAGATGCGGCGTTGCGCCTCCGACAAGAACACATACCCGGAAACGAGCTCGCGCCACGCGCGGCGATGGACAACTATCGACGCCACGATGGGCAACGTCGCGGTCGCGGACCCTCGGTAGCAGCTGTGTGCTACAGCCGGTGTGGGCAAACGCCGGCCGACACAGTCGTGGCAGGGCGCACCATCGCGGAAGAGGTCGCCGCTCGCGCAGAGGAGCTTGTAGTTGTGGATCGTTGCGACGACCGGCACATGCTCGTCTCGACAGGCATATAGCACCGAGGGGCTTATCAGCGGGAAGGTGTTGTGGACCTGGACGACATCGGGACGGAAGCGGCGAAGGAGCTCGATCAAGGACCGCCGCGGTTCACCGTTCCAGATCACGTTGAGGGGAACCAGTGACCTGCGTAGCGGCGACCACGTCCCGATGTCGTCACTGAGCCGCTCGAAGCGCTCCACCTCGTGACCGTGGGCCTGCAACGCTGCGCTCTCCTGGTCGGCGACGCGGTTCTCGCCGCTCGGCGCAGCCGAGCGGTACCGATTGTGGACGACGACCACCCTCATGAGGCCCGCGCGCGCTCCAGGGGACGAGACCATGCCGGCGGGGCCAAGAGCGACGCTGCGACCGCCAGGTCCAAGATGTACGCAGACGCGTCACCGAGCCCCACCTCGGTGTACGAGGCCATGACGCAGTAGGTGAGGATGAACAGGGCCAGCGCCCGCGAAGGTCCTCGGGGCCTCGTGATGGCAGACGCCCACAATGCCAGCAGCGAAAGCCCGACGAGGATGTCCCCGATCAGTCCCTGGTTCTGATAGATGGCGAGCCAGCTGTTGTCAATCGAGAGTCCCTGGAACGACGAGTTGGAGAGTCCGAAGCCGAAGAGCTCCTGCGGCTTGGAGCGAGGAATGTTCAAGAGGTCGTGCCAGACGAGGGTCCGGCCGCTCAGGTCGGTAAAGCTCGTCCCGGCCTCCCCGCGCTCGAACCAGTGCACTAATGCCGGCGTAAAGCCCACGGCCACGACCGCGCCGACGACAAGGCACACCGCGAACACTCTGCGGACCCGGCGACGACCTAAGAAGAGGCTCACAGCCGCGACCGCGATGGCGCCGAGCATCGCGACCAAGGCGGTACGCGTGTGGGTGAGGAGCAGGAGGAGCAGTGAGAAGCCCGTGAGGAGCAGGGCCCGATTGCGGCTGATCAGCCCGCAGAGCCACAGCACGATGCCAAGCCCGCAGGCGACGGCCGCGTAATGGGCCAGCTGGGTTGTGTATATCGGCCAGATGATGCCGTACAGGCGTCCGGTCTGGAACGCCTTGTGCGGCGAGATGACGATGCCCGCAGCCCCTGCGACTATGACTGCCACCAAGCAACGGAGCTGACATCGCATCAGCAGCATGTCCTTGCGTCCCCACCATGGCGTCAGCAACCAGAGCGTGGCGAGGAACCCGATGAGGCGAACTGCCCGATAGGTCGACCCCAAATGACCGGTCCGGACGCTGCTGAGCAACGAGAGGGCCGCCAGCAGGGTGAAGATCAGAAGGAAGGCGTTAGGTCGGATCACGACCCGGCGGTTGAGCGTCAACGCGAGCATCAGGGCAACCCACAACGCACCCTGGGTCATCGCTTTGCCGACCGTCGAGGGGATCGTGATCAACATCGGGAGTCCTGCGGAATAGGTCAACACGTTGAAGAACAACAACGCCCAGATCACGCCGATCCGGCGGCGCACGGAGCGCTCGATCGTCGCTTCGCCGGTCGCTCCGGTGAGAGCGGGGGCAAGCGTGCTCACGACAGTGGCACGCGCGGTGGGTAGGCGGTCGGAACCTCCGAGAACTGTTCGTGGCCGACTACCGGCAAGTCCTGGTCGAACCGGCCGAGACTGTCGTCGTCGCTGTCTGTTCCGACGAGCAGGGCCGAATCGAGCCGACAGCCGGCCGCGCGGATCATCTCCGCGTTCGTGTGCAGCTTGAGGGCGCTCGATCGCCCCGTTGTCACGACGACGACGACTTCGTCGGCCCAGGTGGCGAGCTGTGCTGCGCCGAGTGCCGGGTCGAGCGTTGCCAGCACAAGCACAACTTCCACCGACGCTGGCATCTTGTCCGGCCGATCACCGAACAACAAGTCCAACGGCAGGTCGCCCGAGCGCCCGAGCTCTTCGGGACCAGAGGGAAACTCATCGGGAGGGACCAACACCGAAATCGGCCAGACGGCGCCGGTGATCTTTCCCGTGGAGGCCCCGCGGTCGCGCGCCCCGATCAAGCGGGCAAGCCGTGCACCCCTTGAAAGGTCGGTGATGCCGACTCGTGTCCCCTCTTTAGCAAGGCGAGCAGCGAGGTATGCGACGAACACCGCGGCGGGCTCGACGCTGTCAATCGCGACCACTCCCAATATCGCCCTGCCGTCGCCAAGGGGAAGCTTCTCGCGCAGGTACCGTGTCGAGAACCGAACGACACCGTCGGGGCGGCGCAGCTTGCGCCGGAGGCGATAGAGCCGAAGGTATCTCGGGTTGTTGAAGTCTCGCACGCTCATTTCGACCGGAGCTCCGAGCGCCGCGGCAAACTCGTCGCGCCGGCGCAGGCGATCGGAAGTGACCGCAGAGACGGCCACGACGCCCAAACCGAGGATCAAGCCGGCGAGGAGGCCGACGACGCCGTCTTTCACCAAGGTTTTCAGGTGGGACCGGGTGCTCGTCTCAGCCAGTTGGAGAACGGTGCTGCCAGCGACGACACTGGCAAGCGCCGCGGCGTTCTGCTGGAGCGTCTGGGAGATCGTGGCGAGCTGGCTGACATCTGAGCCGAGAAGCGTCGTAAGCGCCGACGAGTTGCCGCCTGATGCCTTCGCGGTCCCGATCTCGTTCTTCAAGATGGCGACCTGCTTCTGCAGCGGTGCCGTCAGCGCGTAGAGCGAGCTCTGCACCGCGGCGCTCTGGTGCTCGAACTGGCGGGTGCGCACCTCTAGGAAAGCCGCTGCGACAGCGTTTGCGTTCCGCACGGCCTCGCTTGACGACGGAGCGGTGGCTGTGATCTGGAGCAATTCGTTGCTGAGCGAGGTCCCGTTGTACTTCGCCAAGAACTGCGTGGCGGTCTCGTGCAAGTGAAGACGACCGACAGCTTGGGCAGCGACGCCCTCCGTCTGGACCAATACGACATCGTTGGCCATGGCGTCGGCGGGGTCGGCCGCGGGGTTGTGGCTCAGATAGAGAATAGTGGTGGCCGAGTACTTGAGCGGCAGCACGATCGGTAGTGCGAGGCCCATGGCAAGGCCAACTGCGGCGATGGCGAGCCAGATGCGTCGTCGCCGTCGCAGCTCGCGAACGATCGACCTGATGCTTACGAGACCACCTGTCACCGTCGCAGGGGACTGCGGTTCGTCCGGGTCGGGATCGCCGCCCGGCGTGTGGTTCGAAGGATGCAAGCTCACAGCTGCCGTCCCGCTTCAGCTCGACGGACAAGACGAGAGCTGCAACTTATCGCTCGGTGGTCGGACGGAGGTATCGGGCACACCGGCACAGGACCGCAATCGTCGATGCCTGCCCGTCCCCGACGTCGGTGCCGCGCGAGCATGATCACCACCGTCGGCAATCGCCGGGCCGGCACACGCTACCCATTATCCGATACTCGGTGGCTGTCATCGTTCCCTCGACTCCTCGCCCTTCCATCGCGTGACGTACGACTCGAGAGTCGAAAAGGAGCTAACTAGATACAAAGTTCTACAATCTTGCGTCGGTCAGGATACTCGATCTCGCAGCTCTCGATTCCGTCCGCCCCACCTCCAGGTCACCCGAGCCTTGGGTGCCACCTCGAGACTCCCATCCTTCGCTTGTCTAGTTGGATTCCGGAAAAGTGAACAGTTCGGTGACAAACTCCACTCGATCGGCCGGTCCGGTCGGCGCCAGCACCGACCGCCGCGCGGATCGTTGGTAGTACAGGAGCGCCGCGAGGCCGACGGCAGAGGTGAAGACCGCACCTGCTGCAGCGCCAGTTACGCCGTCGGCGATTGCGCATACCGCCACCGTCGGGACCGAGACGATCAGGCTGATTACCTGGCAGTACAGCAATGGACGGGTGAGCTTGGTCGCTTTCAGCGTGAGGATGGGGCCTAACCCGAACGCGGAGATGACAAACGCGATCGCGAACAGTTTTGCCGCAGGCTCGTACTGAGCGAAGGACGGCCCGTACAAGGCGCTGAGAAGAGTTCGGCCCCAGATGATGACGATGGCCCCGAAGAAGCCGATACTGAGCAGGCCCGCGCCCGAGATCAGCCGGGAGACCCGTCGCAGACCGACCCATCCTCGGTCTTCGAGCGCACGAGACGCCTCGGGGAGCCCAAAGCTCCCACCGGCATGAACGACGACCGAGGAGGGGCCGGTCACCAGATTCTGTGCCGCCTTCAATCCGCCGAGGGCTGCCGGGCCGAGTATCGCTGCCACGACGACGAGGTAGAGCTGCGTACCGCCCCATCCCAAGGCCCCGTTGCCCGCAAGCCACTTGGACATGTGCCATCGAGCGCGAAGCATTCCCAGACCGCCTCTCAGGCTAGGCCGGACCGAGAACTGTCGAAGCCCGAAAATGGCACCGGCCATCGCGCCAAAACCCCATGCCGAGACGACACCGGCGACCGATGAAGCGCCGCTCGCAAACACAGCCACGAACGCAGCAGCTTGCGCACAGTTGAACACAGTGTCATTGAGGAGCGACTTGCCGGGTCTCCCGCTCATGAACCCGATCCATCGCCAGTAGTCCTGTAGGTCCAGAAAGGTGATCCACGGCGCCATCGCGATCATGGCGACCCCGAACGCTCGCTGGCCGAGGAAGAACAAGAAGACACCGACGACCGCGAAGACGGCGGAGGCACCAACGCCGAGAACCACTTCGGCCGCAAATCCTTCTCTCAGTCTCCTTGGGGCGTCTTCTTGTCGAACGTCGTTCAAGATCGCCATGGGATCTGTGATGAGGGATCGGTGAGTGTTGGTCATCAGGATCCAGCAGGTATAGGCGAGCGAGAACGCACCAAGTCCCGCGGCTCCAGCGATGCGAGCGACGGCGACGCCCACCACAAAGTTGGATCCCGATGCCACGCACTGGTCGGCCATGGTGACGCCCGCTCGCCTGGCCGCCTCTGGGCTCATGCCGACGAGAGTGGCGACGTTGGGAAAATGGATTCGGCCGCGTCGCTTCGCCGGCGTCGGCTTGTGGCTCATCGCTGACGGTTCAGGAGCTCGTGCGCCGTCACGAGAGCGGGACCCGAGCCTGTGGGACCGGAGGCGGGGCTTCCGGTCGCTCCGTCGGCATCAGCGAGCGCTCCACGGGTTCCTCTGGGACTGCCGCAAGCGGGACGCGCCACGCCGCCCATGGCAAGCACCCGCGACAGCAACCGCGACCGCTGCGATCGTTCCGCCGATCCAGAGGCGGAGTACGTCAGCCCAGTACACCTCGTGCAAGATCCAATGGCGGCGCACATAGCCTCCGAGAAGCAACGTCGCGGTCGCCACGATGCCGACCAGCGCGCCCGCCACCGGGGCCGAGGACGGTGATCGCGTCCGCTTCCCCACGAGGCGACCGCCGAGGAAAAAGGCGAGGACTACCAGTGCGGCAGGCACTAGCCAGAGGAGGTTGCCCTGCTCGATCATCGGACGACCTCCCCACTCTTCTTCGACCACCATGGTTGGCACGGCGATCACAAGGATGAGCGCAACCGATGGCACGAGGGCTCTGGTGATCTCGCGAGGCCGCGTCGACCCTTTAGTCGCGGCGTCTCGGGTCGAGCGGGCGGGTCCTCGCTTTACGTCATCGAGAGTCGATCGGTCGACGCCCATTTCGGCTCGCGTCGGGGAGCCATCGTCTCGGGATAGGTCTGGCTCGTCGTGCTCGGTGTCGCCTGGCATCTCGTGTTCTTCCCGGGTCGGTGCCCTGCGGTCGACATTTTAACCCCGGTCGACCGATTGACCGGGGCTGAAGTGGCTCGCTTATCCGCGCAAAAAGGGCCTCCTGAACTGGGAGAAGGACGTGCTCGACATCGCCGGCCCCCCCCAAGCTCGGGCACTTTCAGTGAGTCCAGTATCGCGCGATCTCGATCGGATCGAGGTGGTCCAAGAGTGTTCAGCCTGGTACGGCGGCTGGACGGGGGCGACCCGCCCTGCGGTCGGAGCCGCAGTGATCCGCCGCAGCCTCTCGGAGCCGCAGTGATCCGCCGCAGCCTCTCGGAGAACAGGCTCCCCCGCCCTGGTCGTCCCGGAACTCCGGTGAGGATACGAGACTCCAGGCGCGCGTGCCATTAAGTTGTACGAACCGATGGAACTTCTGAGAAGAAGCCGGTGGGGCTCACTGTTCGTTGTGATCATTTGTTTGTGCGTTGGCCCATCATGTATGGCAGCGCAGCTGAGACCGCACGCTGCGGCGCTCAACATTGCCAGATCACCTCAGATTGTCCTGGTTGGCAGGGCTACGGGAGCTGCCTGGGGCGATGCCAGCGCGCCAGCGACGGCGCTACCCGATGGAGTCGTGCCCGGCGACGTGCTCGTGGCATTCCTGGAGAGCTACGCCTTCACCTCGATTCGCTGTGGCCCGCAGTGGGACCGCGCGCTCGACGTTGCGTCAAGGGGTCAAGTGCGGCTGGTGGCCTGTGTCACCACCGTGCAGCCGCACCAGCCAAGACCCTCTGCGATCGTGCAACCTCCGTCCCAGGTGTCCATGATCACCATGGCGTTCTCGGGCGCCGATCCTCGTCTCCCCTACGGCGCTGCAGCCCGCGCGGGGGTCATCTCGCCTCTCGTGGCGACCGACTCGCCGGGTGCGGTGCTGGTCATGGCCGAAGGGAGCAACTCTTCGGGTGCTCACCCAACGGCTCCCAGGGGTGCCCGCGGAGGAGCCGCCGTGAACGACGCGAGAAGCTCCCAGGTCGGGATGGCTGTGCAAACTGCCGTTGATGCCCGGTCTGCGACTGCCCGGACCTGGCTCCACATCCCGCCCCTCAGTGCATCTGTCGTCGGGACCGTCGCCCTCCAGCCGCCAAGCCCCCCTTCCGTTCCGCCCTCGAGCAACTGCAACAACTCCAGCGTTCTTGACGGACCGACGGTCGCGCCGCCAGGAGCTGTGACGGTTCCCGTTGGCGACAACACCAGTCTCGTCGCAAGCGGCGGGCTTGACGGGTCGGGCAAGACCTACTACTTCGCCACGGGCATGCACACGATCGAGTCGCAGGTCATCCCTGGCAACAACTCGACCTACATCGGGGCGCCGGGAGCGGTCATCGACGGCGGGGGCACCGAGAACCCGATGTTCAGCCAGACGGCGACGGGCGTCACGATCGAGTACCTCACGATTGAGAACTACTGGCAGCCCGAGGGTGAGAACGTCGTCAACGCCGACGCGGCACCGGGATGGACCATCGAGCACGACACGATCGGCCCGAACAACCCGAACGGCCGGGCTTCCTACGACGGGTACGGCGTCGGCGTAGGAGCCGACGACAAGGTGGAGTACGACTGCATCATCCAGAACTCGGAGGGCGGCTTCAACGCGAGCGGAAGGCAGGGAGCCTTGCTCCGCGGCGTCGTCATCTCGAACAACACGATCTATGCGAACGGTCTCGGCGATTACCCGGACAACTGTGGCTGCGCGGCGGGCGGCAAGATCTTCTGGTCGTGGGACGCAACGATTACGGACAATTACGTGTACGGCAACTACGGCGCAGGGATCTGGGCCGACTTCAACAACGTCGGGCTGGACGTCTCAGGCAACTACATCGCAAGGAACTGGGGCAACGGCCTCACCCTGGAGTGCGACTCCAACGCCGATGTCTCGGAGAACGCCTTCGTCGGCAACGGATGGGCATCCAAAGGTGCCTGGCCGAGTCCGAGCACGAACGGCGAGGGTCCTAAGAATGGGGCTGGTGACTTCCCCTATGGAGCGATCTACCTGAACCAGTCAGGAGGAGACCCGAATATCGCGAGCAGCTACTCGGGCGAGCTGCTGGTCGAGAACAACCTCTTCAGGAACAACTTCGGTGGGATCATTCTCTACGACAACCCTGACCGCTTCTGCGGCTCGCCGTGGCAGGCCGGTTGCACGCTCGACAAATCCTCGCTCTACTACTCGAACCCCGCGAACCAAGCTACGGACGCCGTCGAAAACGGGACCACCACAGTCACCTCTGCGGCTGGATTCGAGGTGCCGTACACAACCAGGTCGAGCTCTCCGACTGCGCAGGCACCGAGTGTGGGTGCGACCGTCTCCGGCCCGAACATCCCGGCCGGCGACACCGTCGCGGCTGTGGCGAGTGACCACTCGATCACGCTCTCACTGGCCGCAACGGGCTCGGGGACAGGGCTGACGATCGACACCTACACGGCGGGCGGGTGCGGGCCTTACGACCTGATCGGTTCGTCTCGAGGCAAGACGACGGGATCACCGGTGGAGGATTACTACGACAACTGTTACTGGAGCTCGCGCAATGTCACGGTCGAGTACAACCAGTTCGACATGAACACCTCAGCGGTCAGGGACTGCAGCGTCGCGAGTCTCTGCGGATACATGGGCATCTTCTCGTTGTACGGGTCCGGGATCTCGTGGCCGTCGCCCTATGCGCGCTACACGACGGAGACCGAGATCTCCGAGCTCGCGAGCAACGTGTGGAAAGACAACACCTACAGCGGGACGTGGCGCTTCGACATACGGTCACAAGGAGCCACGGCTTCTTATGCCACATGGAGGCACGCCCCGTACAACCAGGACGCAGGAAGCGTGTTCAACTCCCCCGACTTCGCGAGCTGACGTGACGAGGACGTCTCCGGGCGCTTGACCCCGACGGCCACCGAGCGCCGGCGGTCAGGGCGTTTCCTGCGGTCAACTATGATGAACTTGCCTGGGGGAGACCGTGTCGTGCATGGTGTCGTGCCCACTTTGCGCTCTAGAGGAGATCAAATCGTGAAAGTTGCTGTGCTCGGTTTGGGGTACGTCGGTACGGTTACGGCCGCCGCCTTGGCCTCTCGCGGGCACGACGTCTGCGGCGCCGACATCGATGCCAGCAAGGTGGAGATGATCGCGAGTGGTCGCAGCCCGGTGATCGAGCCCGGCCTTGACGAGCTGGTCGCGGCCGCCGTCTCGAGCGGATCACTGCGTACCTCGACTGACGTCGCCGAGGCGGTGCGCGGTGCGGACGTCTCTCTCGTGTGCGTCGGGACGCCGTCGGCACCGGGCGGTGGCACCGACCTGCGTTATGTGATGCGAGCGGTCGAAGACATCGCGCAAGCGTTACGGGACACGCCGACGCCCAAGGACTTCCGCAGCGTCGTCGTTCGTAGCACTGTGCCTCCCGGCACCGTTGACGACCTGGTGGCGCCGGCCATCGAGCGGACGCTCGGGCCCGCCGGAGTTGCATACGGCACCGCAATGTGCCCCGAGTTCCTCCGAGAGGGATCCGGAGTCGCCGACTTCTTCGATCCGCCCTTTACCGTCGTCGGCACGAGCAGCGTCGCCGTGGCAAGTGCCATGACTGAGCTCCTTGGCTTCCTCGACGCTCCAGTCCGGGTGGTGGAGGTACGGACGGCAGAGGCGCTGAAGTACGCGTGCAATGCCTTCCATGCCACGAAGGTGGCGTTCGCCAACGAGCTCGGACGGCTGTTCCGGCTTTTCGACATCGACTCACGGCAGGTGATGGAGCTGTTCTGTGAGGACCGCAGTCTGAACATCTCTCCTCGCTACCTGCGCCCCGGATTCGCGTTCGGTGGACCATGTCTGCCGAAGGACCTTCGGTCGCTCCTGCACATGGCGCGCATGAACAATGTGGACGTACCTCTGTTGAGGGGGACCTTGGTCTCCAACGACCTCACGGTGGACGAGGTTGTCGATCGAATCACCATCAAGGGCGGACTCGGAGTCGCACTGCTCGGCTTGAGCTTCAAAGCGTCGAGCGACGATCTGCGAGAGAGCCCCAACGTGCAACTCGCGGAGACGCTCCTCGGCAAGGGCTACCACGTCAAGATCCACGATCCCGTTGTCAAGCCCTCGCGTCTCATCGGGACGAACCTCCAGTTCGTGGAGTCAAAGCTGCCCCACCTCCAGCGATTCCTGTCCGATTCTGCGCTCGAGGCGCTCGACGGGGC
>JBKQMB010000088.1:0-8061 GCA_052326605.1 Acidimicrobiales bacterium
GGTCGCAGCTGATCCATGTCAGTCCCTCCACCGGCGCTCGGCGGGTGGTACCCGGCCGAGAGTCCGGGCCGAGCGGACGTACCAGGGCCACAACATCCCGGCCGGAGCCGACCAGCTGAGACACGACAGCCCGCCCGATGAACCCCGATGCTCCCGTGACGAGAACAGGCCCGGAGGCGTCGTTGGCACCCTCGGGCATCGTTGTCGATACTACGTGCGCTCGGAGTCCAAGGCCCGGTGGGACGACGGACCGTACCGTCGACGAGCACTGCCCTCCCGCGTTCGCGGCCGGCCGGGCGTAGCGTGGCGCCCATGCGCTTCGCTTTCAAGACCTCACCGCAGGATACGACCTGGACCGACATGCTGGCCGCGTGGAAGACGGCCGACGACATCGAGCTGTTCGAGTCGGGCTGGACTTTCGACCACTTCTATCCGATCTTTTCCGACAGCACCGGCCCCTGCATGGAGGGCTGGACCACTATGACGGCGCTGGCCCAGGCGACGACCCGCCTGCGCATGGGAACCCTGGTGACCGGCATCCACTATCGCCACCCGGCGGTGCTGGCCAACATGGCGACCACTCTCGACATCGTTTCCGGGGGGCGGCTGGAGCTCGGCATCGGGGCCGGGTGGAACGAGGAGGAGTCGGGGGCCTACGGGATCCCGCTGGGCACGCCGGCCCAGCGCAGCGACCGCTTCGAGGAGGCGTGTGAGGTGATCGTCGGGCTCCTCACGCAGGAGACGACGACATTCAAGGGCCAGTACTACCAGCTCACCGACGCCCGCAACGAGCCCAAGCCGGTCCAACGCCCCCACCCGCCGATCTGCATCGGCGGCAGCGGTGAGAAGAGGACGCTCCGCACCGCAGCCCGGTTCGCCCAGCACTGGAACTTCGTGGGTGGCACGCCGGAGGAGTTCGCCCGCAAGCGCGACATCCTCTATCAGCACTGCGAGGACCTCGGCCGCGAACCGAAGGAAATCCTCCTCTCCAGCCACGTCATCTTCGCCGGCGACCCGAAGGCCACCGCCGAACAGGCCGCCGCACTGGCCGAGGTCGGCGCCGAGCTGGGCATTGTCTATCTCCGACCGCCCCTGGATCCCGGAGTACTCGAGCCGCTCGCCAGCGCCTTTCGTGACCTCTAGAGAAACGACGACTACTCCTCGTCCAGACCGAACGACTTGCGCCGGAAGCGCTTCGGGGCGACGACGGGCAACCATGTCGTTCGAGCGACCATATTGACAGTGCCGACAAGGCGAAGCACGAGTGTCTCAGTCCGGATTTGTGACCAGCCAGCCAAGTCCTCACCTGGTCATTCCCGGACGACCGAGACCCAACAATTTGCGATGATCGTGGATCGCACTAGCCGCGCGTACGCTTAGGTCGAGGCGCGAGCAACCCTTGCGCAGAACTGGAGATGACGTCCTGGTGGCAGATCTTTCCGTGTTCAGTGAACTCATACCTCTCGACCACGGGCTGTGTGTCCTCAGCTCCATCCGTGGAGATGGCAGCGTGGCAGCCTCGGTCGTCAACGCTGGGGTCTTGCAGCACCCGGTCACCGACGTGCCCGTGGTGGGCCTCGTCGCCCGCGGCCTTCGCAAGCTGGAAAATCTGCGCAACGATCCCCGGGCCACCATTGTCGCTCGGGTCGGCTGGCGATGGGCGGCCGTCGAAGGGGAAGCCGAGGTCATTGGACCAGACGATCCGCATCCGGATGTGGATGGCGAAAGGCTGCGCCTACTGCTTCGGGAGGTCTTCGTAGCCGCTGGGGGAACTCACGAGGATTGGCCCGAATACGACCGAGTGATGCTTGAAGAGCGCAGCGCTGCCGTGCTTATCGTCCCTCGGCGTACGTACGGGAACCCTGCCTGACGCCAGCTCGGATCCGGGCGGCCGATCTCGCCAGGAAACCTGTCGGCAGTACCGATATGTGGTGGTTTCAGCGTGAGCCGGGACTGACCAGAACATCGGGTCGGCGGGACAGCCCTCCCGCAACAATGGGCATGTGCGTGCAATCGCGAGCACAACAAGTCGTGGATCGGTGCCGTGGCGACAGCCAACTAACCGGATCTCGCCCTCAGATCTGAAGGCTGGAAATTGGATCTTGGGCGTCCTCAGCGTGCGAAGCTGAGAACGTGGTCGGCGACCGACCGACTCGGGTCTTCTGGCACTCCAGAAATGAGGGGGTCCGATGGTCGCTTGACAGTAAGCACCCCACGTTCGGTGGGCAGAAATGTGCCCCACCCAACCGGTGATCAGTCACCTGTGATCCTGGCAGAGCCGTATCAATCGCGTTCATGCCGTCACCGAAGGACCACGGTTGGGTGCTACGGCGTACCCGACGCTGACGGCCGTCTAACACTGCAGGACTGGGGCAGGTTCATCACGCCGGATTGTCACTTTGCGGCGGGGCGCCAGGTGGCCACACCTCTGATGAATGGCGATGGGTTAGTTTTATCCGGGACGAAGTGCCCCGGCAGAGGGTCGGAGAGGGAGCTGTGCCGATGACGATCACGTCGACCGCCTCACTTCCGCGGTTTCACTAGCGGAGGCGTAAAACGAATGAATCGGGCCCACAAGCTGCTGCCCCTGGCACTGGCTGCGTTCATGCTCGGTGGATGCGCTTCTGCCACCCCACGCGCGCAAGGCAGTTCGATCTCCGAGATCCGGCATGTCATCGTGATCATGCAGGAAAACAGGTCGTTCGACTCATACTTCGGGACCTTTCCCGGCGCTGATGGGATACCCATGCAGAATGGGAGTCCGAGTGTGTGTGTCTCCGATCCGCAGCGCGACACCTGTGTCCGACCATATGTTGATCACGCCGACGTCAACAGTGGCGGACCGCACGCTCAGTTCAATGCCACTGCCGATATCAACGGCGACAAGATGGATGGCTTCATCAGTCAAGCTGAGGCCGGCACCCGGGGATGCCAAAACGATACAAATCCGATCTGTGCACTCTCGTCAACTCCAGATGTCATGGGGTATCACACCGAGAGCGACATTCCGAACTACTGGACCTATGCCAAGGACTTCGTATTGCAGGACCATATGTTCGAGCCGACCGCTTCGTGGAGTCTTCCCGCTCACCTCTTCGAGCTCTCCGAGTGGTCAGCTTCATGTGCGAGTCATGACCCGGCGAGTTGCAAGAACGACAATGAAGTCTTCCTCAACGCACCTCCTGACTTCGGTCTGTCGCAGGGACGTCGACCGATCTACGCCTGGACCGATCTGACCTATCTGCTGCACCGCAATGGGGTGTCCTGGGGCTATTACGTCGTCACGGGGTCCGAACCGGATTGCGAGAACGACGCTGCGATGTCCTGCGCTCCCGTGCCCCAGAATGCGAACACACCGGGCATCTGGAATCCGCTGCCCTACTTCGACACGGTCAAGGCCGACGGGCAACTCGGCAATATCCAGTCAGTGGACCATTTCTATGCGGCAGCCCGGAGTGGGCGTTTGCCTGCGGTGTCCTGGGTGGTGCCCTCCGGTGAGGTCAGCGAGCATCCAGACGCCCCCATCAGCTATGGCCAGAGCTATGTCACGAGCCTGGTAAACGCTGTCATGCGCAGCCCCGACTGGCGGTCGTCCGCCATCTTCCTGACCTGGGACGACTGGGGTGGCTTCTACGACCATGCCGCACCCCCGACGGTGGACGAGAACGGCTACGGCCTGCGCGTTCCCGGAATCGTGATCAGCCCGTACGCCAAGGCGGGGTACATCGACCACCAGACCCTTAGCTTCGACGCCTACGACAAGTTCATAGAGGACGACTTCCTCCGGGGTCAGCGACTAGATCCCAAGACCGACGGACGACCCGATCCGAGGCCAGATGTAAGAGAGAACGAGCGCATCCTTGGCAATCTCATGTCGGACTTCGACTTCAACCAGGCGCCTCGGCCACCCGAGTTGTTGCCCGTCCATCCGTCGACGACCCTGACGGGCACGCCCGCCCCTTCGCAGCTACCCAGCAGCGTGGACGCCGCCGATGGTGATGGGTGAGTTACGGGGGGTTCTCACAAAGCGAGTGTCGGATCCCCGAACCATCACCCCCGGCTTCGGCCGGGGGTCTTTCGCGTGTGGGTCAAGGGGGTGCCACAGTCGTGGCGGAGTGGGGCAGCTCGCGCCCACCAAGCACGTGGACGCGGATAACCGCCTCCGAGCCGGTGATAGGTGGCACCCTGAGCACCGAGCCAGTTGTTGCTGATTTCATATGTGGATGAACTTCGGCGTGGGGGTTCCAAACGTTGGCATCTTTGCCGATCCCGAGTTGCTCATCGAGTTGGCCACTAGCGCCGAGCGTTCAGGCTGGGGCGGGTTCTTCCTCTGGGATCATTTGATGTACCCCGAACCACAGGCCGGAGCCGTGGAGCCGTGGAGCGTAATCGGGGCGATAGGTGCCTTGACCTCGGCGATCAAGATCGGCGTGTTGGTTACCGCTGTTCCGAGGCACCAGCCGGCTCTCCTGGCGCAGCAAGTGGCCACCATTGATCTGATCTCCCGAGGACGGTGCATCTTCGGAGCGGGTCTTGGCTCCCGAGCAGACGAATACTCAGCATTCGGACTGGATCCGGATCCGGTGAAACGAGGTCAGCACCTCGACGAGGCGCTGGATCTGATCCGGGCCATGTGGGCTCAGGGCCCCGTTCACTTTCGAGGTGAGACGTTGACCGTGGATGGATTTGAGCTGCTACCGAAGCCGGTGCAATCGCCGCATCCACCCATCTGGGTCGGAGCGCGATGGCCCAATCTGCGTCCGTTTCGGCGCTCGGCGAGATTCGATGGTGTGATGCCGACGCACTCTGACTATGGCCACGACTCTTTCATGAGTCCGGTCGAACTCCGGCAAATTGTTGATTACGTCGTGAGCTGTCGAGTCGATTGGGGTGGATTCGACGTGGTGATGGAAGGAATGAGTGATGACCCGGAGGATCTGAACGAGATCTATCCGGACTATGGAGAAGCGGGCCTTACCTGGTGGATCGAAAAGCTTGGATGGTGGAGAGGCGGCATTGATGCCGCCTTCGAACGGATACTGGCGGGGCCGCCACATTCAAATGGTTACTGAACCGATGGTCAGGGACAGGCAGCAGACCTTGACTGCCCTATGCCGCGCTCCCCGTGCCGATCTAGGCTGGCTCGACCATTCAAACAGTGAGCGGATTGGGGTGGGGAATGGACGTGGCCGAACGCGAGATGCAGGTGCGGAACTTCGTCGAGGAGGTCTGGAATAGGCAAAGCTACGAAGCGGCCTCTGACTTGTTCAGCGAGAACTACGTCAATCCGTTTGGGACAGGTCCTTCCGCCAGAGTCGAGCCCATCCGTCGATATCACCAGGCGTTCCCCGACTTGCACCTAGACATCGAAGAATTCATCCTGGCTGGCGACACAGTGATTCTCAGGATGACATTCCGAGGGACCGATACAGGAGGATATCTTGGACGGCCTCCGACCGGGCGGGCCGTTGAGGAGTGGGTGGTCGACATCATGCACTTCGAGGGTGACAGGGTCGTCAGCGAATGGATTGGGGCCGACAAACTCGGCTTGTTCATCCAACTCGGGGTCGTAGAAGACCCGTGGCCGAACTAGATCGAGGACCCACCGGGGCTGTCTTTTCGGAAGCGCGCAACCCTGCCCCATTCGTGCCACAGGGGGTCACTCTCCCAGTGATCTGGAGCAGGCTGGCCGGGTAGCTAAGGATACGCCCTATGCCGGGTCATCTGTCACCGTCAACGTTTGATTTGCCTGGGGAGGGACAGTGCACGGAGTTGTGTCGCCTGGGGCGCAGGTCACCTGGAACGAAGCCACGACGGTGGCCATGCCTGTTCCCGCCGCCCTGAACACCGCCGTAGCCGTTTTGCCCGAGGGCCGCCACGAGATCCCGTGCAAGACCGAGCTGTCGGAGATAGTGGGCGGCCAGTTACCCCATTGACCGTATCCACTCCACCCTCTGCTGGAGACGAACGTGACCGTGAGAGTGGAACCGATCCTTAGGCAGAGCGAACCGGTATCCGCAGACTCCGTGAGCGCAACACTTCCAGATGCGCAATTGGACGGGGCGACTGGAATTGTAGGGGGAGCCGATCCGCCATCAGAAACCGTCAGACTTACCGGCGCCCTAGTTGGCACCGATACTCCAGCAGATGGATTGGAGCCGGTCACCGTGCCCGCGGGAAACCGAGAACTTGGCATACCTCCCATCGCTTGGGGGGAAAGGCCAGCCTCACGGAGGCGACTGGCGGCTGCATCCTGGCTCATGCCGATGATGTTCGGTACGACGACAGAGTGCCCGGGGGCCGCGGAAGTTGTGCAGGCCGAAACGGTGAGGCCAATGCAAAGCAGAATCACCGCGCCAAGTCGACCCTTCAACCCAGGCTCCTATCGTCGGAATCCACCGTAGCTTCCAGATTTCGGCCCGGAGCAGTGCACCTACAGCACTGTTCGGGGGCAGGGGGATGGCAGCCACTCACCCTGAAATGGGAGGCGCTGACCCAATCGCTCCCTGCTCGACCCTGGCTGCCTCCGCCGCTCGGTACGCCTCCGCCGCGCTGTCGAACGCAGCAACGAACAGATCGTGCAGGGGATGGGTTCCCGTGACGATGAGGCGAAGCGTCAGCTGATCCATCATCTGGTCCGCCCACTGCACCACCTGCGCGGCCTCGGCGGGCGAGGGGTCACCATTCTCAATCGGTCGACCATGCACGGTATCGCCTCGGCGGGGCACGACCCTCGACTTCCATTCGCTCCAGACGTCCTTGCCATCGTCGGTTCGCATAGGGGCGAGCGGTCCGAAGGCCTCGTCCACCTTGCGGAGGGCGCCGTCCCACCGTCCGCTGCCGAACGAGTCCCTAATCCGCTGCCGCGCTTCGCCCCACACCCGGTCGAATTCGTCGGGCTTTCCCTCGATCTCGATAAGGAAGAGAGGTAGCAGCATGACCTCCTTCACGAAGATTTCGATGGACCGCACCGCCCAGACGTAGGCCGGGCCGGGGAAGCCCGCCTCCAGCAGTCGCCGAGCCTCGGCGGCCGAGTCCCGAGATCGTTTGATGGCGACTCGGACGGTGACGTCGAAGAAACATCCGGGCCTGCGATCCAGTTCCATCGGACCAGGATGTCTCACGGCCGGTGTGGGGCACCCAGCCGGTCCTCAGATGAGCAGAGCCAGGCTCACGATCAAGATGACGGCTCCAAGTACCAAGTAGCCGGATCCGACGATGGTTCGGTACGTCTCAACTGATCCGTGCCGCCTAGGGATGCGCTCGGCCAATCGGGTTCCCATACCTCGATGATTGGTCAGTGTCTCTACCCCGACGACCACGAAGAGGACTCCGAACACCAGGGTTAGAAGGAACTCCACCTCGGCAGTCTCCAGGGTGGCCACTCAACGCCGTAGACGCCTTGCTCCCGGCGGTCTGGGGCAGCTTGGCTCAGGGCCGGAGCTTCCTCCTGGCATGAACGACTGCCACAATCATCGTCAGCGGCCACATAGCCAGCAAAAGAACGACGGCCGTCACTATCCAGTCTCCACGGATTGCACAGAGCACAGCGATCACCAATCCGATGGCCAGGCCACACGATTGGATTACGAGCGACCGAATTAGGCGATGGTTCGTACGAGCGCTTCGCTCAGTGGGCGTTCGTGTGAGCACTGATTGAAGATACCAGCGACTTTTCCACACGCCCACATTTGCCGTTGTGGGGCAGGTAACTTCCGCGAGCACCAAGACTGCCATGCGCATCGAGCCGGACGGCACTCGAGTGTCTTCCGCTCTTGAAGCAGAAGACGGCTCCTCTCGCCCCAACATGGAACCATTGATCCATTGAAACCAGTACTCAGCTTGGAAGGCTGAGGACTGAATCAAAGGCATTCTCAGCCGCGGAGCTGAGTACGTCGTGCGCTTAAGCCTGGATCGACCGAACGACCACCTGAAACAAAGTCGGCGACGGCATTGCGTTCGATTGCGATGACAATGCGCTGACCGTCATTTGGCCCGGCGGCAAGGTCGAAGTGGCGCGCGGTCCCAAACTCGACGTGGCGCGCGAACTGATCGCACTCA
>JBKQMB010000089.1:0-13041 GCA_052326605.1 Acidimicrobiales bacterium
GCGGAGAGCAGGTCGGTGGGCACCGCCTCCTCGTCGACGCCGGCCACGGCATCGCGGTGCATCCGGAGCACGTTGAGCATGGGCTCCACGTTCTCGTGGTAGCCGGCGAACGGCCCCATGCGGGCCGCGGTGCGGGCGGAGGTGGTGTAGGCATGGCCGGTCATCAGGGCGGTGATGGCCCCGGCCCAGGCCCGGCCCTGGTCCGAGTCGTAGGGGAGCCCCTGGGCCATCAGCAGTGCTCCGAGGTTGGCGTAGCCGATGCCCAGCTCACGGAAGCGACGCGAGTTCTCGGCGATCTTCTCGGTCGGGTAGTCGGCGTTGCCGACGATGATCTCCTGGGCCGTGAAGATGACCTCGATCGCCGAACGGAAGCCCTCGATGTCGAATGACGAGTCCTCGTGGAGGAAGGTCATCAGATTGAGGCTGGCCAGGTTGCATGCCGAGTTGTCGAGATGCATGTACTCCGAGCACGGGTTCGAGCCGTTGATCCGCCCCGTGTTGGACGCGGTGTGCCACCGGTTGATGGTGGTGTCGAACTGCATGCCGGGGTCGGCGCACTCCCATGCGGCCTGGGCGATCTGGCGGAAGAGGTCACGCGCCGGCACCCAGCGCACCGGTTCGTGGTCGCCACGGGTGGTCAGTGCCCAGTCGCGCCCGTCCACGACCGCCTCCATGAACTCGTCGGTCACACGCACCGAGTTGTTGGCGTTCTGGTACTGCAGGCTGATCGAGTCCTTGCCGTCGAGGTCCATGTCGAACCCGGCGTCACGCAGCACCCGGGCCTTGCGCTCCTCGACCGCCTTGCACCAGATGAAGTCCTCGATGTCCGGATGGTCGGAGTCGAGGATGACCATCTTCGCCGCCCGTCTCGTCTTGCCACCGGACTTGATGGTGCCGGCCGAGGAGTCGGCACCGCGCATGAAGCTGACCGGGCCCGAGGCGGTACCTCCGCCCTTCAGCAGCTCGTGGGAGGAGCGGATCTTCGACAGGTTCACCCCGGCGCCGGAGCCACCCTTGAAGATCACGCCCTCTTCGGTGTACCAGTTGAGGATCGAGTCCATGGTGTCGTCGACCGAGAGGATGAAGCAGGCCGATCCCTGCTGGGGCACACCGGCCACCCCGATGTTGAACCACACCGGTGAGTTGAACGCCGCCATCTGGTGGACGATCAGGTACTTCAGCTCGTCGCGGAAGATCTCCGCCTCGTCGTCGTCGGCGAAGTAGCCATCCTTGATGCCCCACGAGGCGACGGTGTCGACGACCCGGTCGGCCACCTGGCGCAGCGAGGACTCGCGCTCATCGGTGTTGGGGGTGCCGCGGAAGTACTTCTGGGCGAGGATGTTGGTGGCGTTGAGGCTCCAGCTCTCGGGGACCTCGACCTGCAACTGCTCGAAGGCCACGGTCCCGTCGCGGTAGTTGGTGATCCGGGCGTCACGCCGCTCCCACACGACCTGGTCGTAGGGATGGATGCCGGCGGTGGTGAAGTGACGTCGGAGACCGATTCCGGTGCGCTGGGGGGCAATGGCCATGTGGAGGTCCTCTTTCTGGTCGCTCTGCCCGTTGGATGGGCTCGTTGTGGGTGTTCGATGGTGCTGAATGTCGAGAGTCTGTGTTCGATGATGCTGATCGGCGTGTCCGGCCCTGGCTGCTTCCTGGGTGCTGTGTGAACGGTTCGCTGACCGAGTAGGCGGTCGAGCCGCTGATTCGGGAGGGACCGACCGGAGTTCCCTGGGATTCGACCTCGACTGCGCTGAGCCGAGCCTTGCATCCGGGTCCGACAGGTGCACAAGGACCCGTCCGGCCGCCTCACCGAATCGGATCCACCGGACTCTACCGCTGCCTCCGATTCCCCCGGAGCGCCGCAATCGCCGGTGTAAACACTATATGTTGTGGTTGTTCCTCCCCCGGGTACGAGATAGTGGGTCTATTACAGCAGCGTAGTTACATCCCTGTCAACGAATTGATCGAGGAATCGCGGGAGCAGCCTACGCCGAAACCCCTGTTCGAGAGGCGTTCGCGAAGAATTGCAAATGATTGCTGGCCGCGAGCGCGCTTTTCGACCGTCCCACACCGGTGCCGATCCCCGATGCCGGTGAGGGGCTACAACCCGTCCCCCGCCCTCGAGCGTCACTACAGTCCCCCTGTGGCCTCCCTCTCCCCAGTGACCATCGCCATCGACGCCGGGACCACCGGCGTGCGGGCCCTGGTCGTCGACGAGCGGGCCCAGGTGGTCGACATCGCCTACCGCGAGCTGACCCAGCACTACCCCCGGCCCGGCTGGGTCGAACACGACGCCGCCGAGATCTGGGACCTGGTGCGGTCCACGCTGGCCGAGGTGTCCGACCGCCTCGGCGACCGCCGCCGGGCGGCCCGGGCCATCGGCATCACCAATCAGCGGGAGACGGTGGTGGCCTGGGACCGGCGCACCGGGATCCCCCTGCATGGCGCCATCGTCTGGCAGGACCGGCGCACCGCCGCCGCGTGCCGCGCACTGGAGGACGCCGGTCACCTCCCCCTGGTCAGGGAGCGGACCGGCCTGGTCCTCGACCCCTATTTCTCCGCCACCAAGATGCGTTGGCTGCTCCACGAGGGCGAGATCCCGAACAACCTCGGCCTGGCGTTGGCCACCGTGGACTCGTGGGTGCTCTGGAATCTCACCGGCGGCGCCGACCATGGCGTCTTCGCCACCGACGTGACCAACGCCTCGCGCACCATGGTGTTCGACATCGTGGAGCGGCGGTGGTCACCCGAGCTCTGCGACCTCTTTGACGTCCCCCTGTCCGCCCTCCCCGAGGCGCTCCCGTCGTGCGGCCACTTCGGTCTGGTGTCGAACGCCGCCGTGGGTGCGGACTCGCCACTCTCCGGTGTGCCGGTCAGCGGCATCGCCGGGGACCAGCACGCCGCCCTGTTCGGCCAGGCCTGTTTCGACCGGGGGATGACCAAGGTCACCTTCGGCACCGGCAGCTTCGTCCTCATGAACGCGGGCACGACCTGCCCCGAGCCGGTCGACGGGCTGATCACCACGCTGGCCTGGGACCTCGGGGCCGACAGCGTCGTCGCCACCGCCCCCGACGCCGGCTCCTCCGCTGACCGGCACCCGGTGGCCTACGCACTCGAAGGGTCGGTGTTCGCCTCAGGGGCCGGCGTGCAGTGGTTGCGCGACGGCCTGGGCGTCATCGGCAACGCGGCGGACATGGAGCCCCTGGCCCGCTCGGTGGCGTCCAGCGATGGCGTCGTGGTGGTGCCGGCCTTTTCCGGCCTCGGGAGCCCCTGCTGGGACCCGGATGCACGGGGCACGATCATCGGGCTCAGCCGGGGCGTGGGCCGGGCGCATCTGGCCCGGGCCATGGTCGAGGCCATGAGCTTCCAGGTCAGCGACGTGCTGGGCGCCATGGCCGGCACGGCAACGGCGCCGTCTGTGGTCCGCGTGGACGGCGGGGCCTCGGTGATGGACCTCCTGCTGCAGTTGCTGGCCGACCAGGCCCGCCTTCGCGTGGTTCGACCACGATCCGTGGAGACCACCGCCATCGGAGCGGCCACCATGGCCGGGCTGGCCGAAGGCGTCTGGGGTTCGTTGGACGAGCTGGCCGCTCTGTGGAGCGAGGACGTGTGCTTCGGCCCGGTAGTCGGGGCGCCGGACGCCGCTGCCGTCCACGAAGCTTGGTTGCGCGCCGTCGACCGATCGCGGCACTGGGCCGGTCCGCGCTAGGCCGGCTCCAACCAGCCGTGGTCCGCCAACTCGGCAATGATCGAGACCCACCGCAGCTCGCGTGTCCGCAACACCGGATCGGTCCGCCCCACCGCCAGCACCAGGCCGGCACGGACCATGGCCACGGCCACCGACACCGGGGACTGCGCCGCGGCCGGATCCGCGTCCGTCCCACCCGCCACGTGGTCGCAACCCGCCGGGTCCGACACCGGGGCCGCCGCCCGGGAGGCCAGGGCGATCAGCTCCTCGTGATCGGGCAGTGCACCCTCGGAGGCGACAACAGTGGCCCCCTCCGCGCCCAGCACGGCAACGTAGGCGGCGGACAGGCTCCGGCGCACCCGGAACACCAGCTGGTCCAGGAGCCCGTCCGAGGGCGCGTGCTTGAAGAGGTCGGCGACCACGTCGAGAAGGTCGGCGTAGCGGTCCGGCAGCGGGCCCTCGACAGGCCGCATCGACTCGACGGTCACGCCGTCGACCTCCAGGATCTCGTCCCGGAGAAGCTTGACCAGGTGGTCACCGGCCAGGACGACTCCCAACTCGTCCACCACGATGCCGCCGCACCGCTGCAGGATGTCGATCGAGACCACATCGGCGCCCACCGACCCGATGCGGCTGGCCACCGCCCCGAGGGCGCCCGGGCGGTCGGGGAGCTGCACCCGGATCAGGAGGTTGAGCACGCCACCAGGCTAGATCTGCACTGTGTACGGAATGTTTCCACCTGGTTACACCTCCGCACCCGTGCCGGCCGGTGCCGACCGAGTCAGGCGCCGGCCCCGGGAGCAGGGATCCCGCCGGCGGGGCCCTCCTGGGTCGGGGCGGCGGCTGCGTGGGTCCGCATGGCGTAGTGGTCGACGTACTGTTGGCCCGACAGGCGGGCGATCTCCGCCATCAAGGCGTTGGTCAAGGTCCTCAATTCGACCTGATCGGCGTCGGGTCGGCCGCCGGCACCCGATGCGGGTTCGCCACACCGGCCGGTCGTGATCTCCGTCCCGTCGTGGCGGTAGACCAGCGGGGGACCGAATCGAATGGTGACCGTGCGGAACGGCCGCATCACCATGCTCCCCGGTGGCTGCACGGCCCGGGTGCCCGTGATGCCGACCGGGATGACCGGGACACCGCAGCCGAGGGCCAGGCGGGCCACGCCGGTCTTCCCCTTGTGCAGGCGCTCGTCGGGGGCCCGGGTCCCCTCGGGGTAGATGGCCAGTACCTGCCCGGAGTCGAGCACCTCCTTGGCCGTGTCCAACGCACGCTGGGAAGCGTCCCCCCCGGAGCGGTTCATGGGGATCTGCCCGGCGGCCCGAAAGAACCACGCGATCTTCCAGTTGTCGAAGTACTCGGCCTTGGCCACATAGGTGACCCGTCTGTGCACGACCAGAGGAAGGAAGAAGGAGTCGCAGAACGACTGGTGATTGGCGGCCAGCACCGCGGACCCGTGGGTGGGGACGTTCTCCCGGCCCTCCACCTTCACCGGCCAGAGCAGGTAGAGGAACGGGCTGATGATCGCCTTCATGATCCAGTAGGCCACCGGGCAACGGTATCCCCGCATGTGCTGTACTGCACTCCCATGTCCCGCAGAGCCCCCGCGGCCCTCGATCGGTCCTCCCGATCGCCGGCCGCAGATGACGCCCCGGACCCCCGCTCGTGGACCGTGCTCGGGCGAACGGTGAGACTCCCCGTCGAGGTGCGCGAGGCCCGCCAGTGGGGTGTGCAGTACCTGGTGCCGATGGCCGCCGCCCAGCGCCTCGTCTCCCCCACCGGACTCGAGGTGACCGGGCCGATCCCGGGCAGGGCGCTGGTGGCGCTGGCCGTCTGCCGGTACGACGACACCGACCTCGACCCGTACCACGAGGTGGCGGTCAGCTTCGTGGTCCGCCCCCATGACGCTCCTCCCCGGCCCAGCGCCGGGCAGCGCGCCAAGGAGTTCGCCACTGGCGCCATCGGCGCCTACATCCACCGGCTCCCGGTGGACCAGGAGTTCACCTGCGTGGCGGGGCGCAACATCTGGGGCTTCCCCAAATGGGTCACGGAGATCGACATCGACGAGGCCGCGCCCGGCGACAACCGACCCGGTACCGGAACCACGGTCCGCCTGGTCGACGCCGGGGTTCACATCCTGTCGCTCACCGTCGCCGAAGGTGGGCGCCTGGCCCTGCCCGCCCAGGCGCCCCCGAGCTACTCCTTCGGCGACGGGATCCTCCGGCGCACCACCTGGACGACGTCGGCCGAGGGAGCCACCGGGCGGTGCGGAGGCGCCACCCTCGTCCTCGGCACCCATCCCATGGCCGACGAGCTGCGCTCGCTCGGCCTTCCCAAGAGGGCCCTCTTCTCGTCGTCGGCCCGGATGCGGGCGTCGTTCGACGCCGCCGAGGTGGTCGAGGCGCCCCGCTGAGGTTGGGAGCGACGCTTCCCGTTGGCCGCCCGACGTACCGATGGTTGACCATGCCCGGCCCCACCCCTAGCGTCTGGAGCATCATGGATCGTCGGCTCACGCCCAAGGGTGCCCAACGGCGGAGCGAGCTGATGGACCTGGCCGCCCGGACCTTTGCCGCCGAGGGCTACCACACCACCTCGGTGACCAGCATCGTGGACGGCCTCGGCGTGGGCAAGGGGGTCTTCTACTGGTACTTCGATTCCAAGGACGGGCTGCTGACCGAGATCCTCGCCGACGGGCTGCGCTCCATGCGCCAGGCCCAGCGGGAGGCCATCGCAGGAGAGCACGACCCCGGCCGGCGCATCGAGCAGGGCATCAGGGCCTCGCTGCGCTGGCTGAACGACAACCGGCACCTGTTCGTCCTGATGGAGTTCGCCCGGGCGGAGGAGCGCTTCGCCCCGATCATGCGCCAGGGCGACGACCAGACGGTGGCCGACGCACTGCCCCACGTGAGCGCCGGGATCACCGCCGGGCTGCTCCGGGGAGAGGATCCGGTGGTGCTGACCATGGCCATCCTCGGGGTCACCTCCCACCTGGCACGGGTGCTGGTGCTCGAGCAGGGCGAGGACGCCGACCGGGTTGCCGAAGCCGCCATCGCCTTCTGCCGCCAGGGATACGTGGCCACCGGTGCCTCGGCGCTGACCAGGAGGATCGCGTGACCTCCCGCCTCACCGACAGAAGGCCTCCTCCTCGAGGCGGGTGAACGCCCCTACCGGAGCCGGGTCAACGCCCTGCGCAGGCTGCGCACGCCCTGGGCGATGCGCTGTTCGTTCTCGATGAGGGCGAAGCGCACATGTCCGTCGCCGCCCGGGCCGAAGCCCACCCCGGGGGAGGTGGCCACATCGGCCTCCCTCACCAGGAACTTGGCGAACTCGAGCGATCCCATCTCCTGGTAGGGCTCGGGAATGGGGGCCCAGGCGAACATGGTCCCCCGGGGCGGGGTGATCTCCCAGCCGATGCGGTTCAGGCCGTCGCACAGGGCATCCCGGCGGGCCTGGTACGTCTCGTTGATGAGCTTGGGGTAGCCGGGTGCCTCGTTCATCGCCACGATGGCCGCGATCTGGATGGGCTGGAACGTTCCGTAGTCCAGGTAGCTCTTCAGCTTGGTGAGGGCCTGAACGATGGCGGCATTGCCCAGCAGGAAGCCCACCCGCCACCCGGCCATCGAGAAGGACTTGGTCATGGTGTACAGCTCGACGGCCACGTCCTTGGCCCCCGGCACCTGCAGGATCGACGGCGGGGTGTACCCGTCGAAGGCGATGTCGGCATAGGCGAAGTCGTGGACCAGCACGATGTCGTGTTCGCGGGCGAACTCGACGATCCGGGTCATCCAGGCCAGGTCGACGCACTCGGTGGTCGGGTTGTGGGGGAACGAGAGCACCACCACCCGGGGCTTGGGCCACGCCGACTCCCAGGCCTCCATCAGGTTGTCGAAGAAAGCCTCTCCCGGGCTCGCGCCGGTGGCGTCGCCCGGGCCGTCCAGGCGGACGTGGCGGATGTCGGCGCCGGCGAACAGCGGCGCGTAGATGTGGATGGGGTAGGAAGGCGAGGGCACCAGGGCCGTGTCGCCAGGCCCCACCAGTACCCACATCAGGTGGGAGAAGCCCTCCTTGGCCCCGATGGTCGTCACCACCTCGGTGTCCGGGTCGAGCTCCACCTCGAAGTTGCGCAGGTAGAGGTCGGCGATGGCCTGGCGGATCTTCGGGACGCCCCGACTGGCCGAGTACCGGTGGTTGCGCGGGTTGTGGGCGGCCTCGGCCAGCTTCTCCACGGCCACGTCGGGAGAGGGGAGGTCGGGGTTGCCGAACCCCAGGTCGATGACGTCGTGGCCGTGCCGACGCGCGTCCGCCTTCAGGTCGTTGATGGTGGCGAACACATAAGGCGGCAGGCCATTGATCCGGCGAAACTCCATGGACCAGGTTACCGCCCCACCCCGGTGACGCGGGACACGGGCCGGCCCGTCCACCGCGTCGGTCCGGGGCGTCGGGTCACCGGCCGGCCTGGGCCGTGGTGCCCCGCACCGCTTCGGCCGCCTCGGCGATCACCTCGAGCGAGTCGGGCCAGGCGCACACGGCCCAGGTGGCACCGGCGCCTGCCAGCTCGAAGAGCCGCTCCGTGACCTCCGACGCTGCCTCCCCCACCGGCCCTCCCCAGGTGACCTCCATGCCGACGGCGGTCAGCTCTGCCAACCGGAGCGGATCACCCTCCCACAGGTTGACGGCCGTCCCGACGTGCCGGGCCAGCTCCACCGTCTTCGGCAGTCCACCCCCGACCCAGACCGGGATGCCCCGACCCACCACCTCCGCGGCCACTGCGGCCAGCCGCGCCCGCCGTTCGTCGGCCGGGTCGAAGGGCAGCCCGTATGCCTCGTTCTCGTGGCGGCTCAACCGGTCGCCGGTCCCGAGACCGGCGATGAACCGGCCGCCGCTGAGCTCGTGCAGGCTGCAGACCACCTCCACCAGCACCTCGTCGGGGACCAGGCCGATGCGGGCCACCAGCGTCCCCAGGGAGATGGTCGAGGTCGACGCGGCCAGGGCGCCGAGCAGCGGGCCCGACGACAGCGCCGGTCGGCCCGGCTGCCCCATAGGCCACAGGTGGTCGAAGCAGAAGACGCCGTCGATGCCCAGGGCCTCCGCCCGGCGGGCCACGTCCAGAGCGGTGTCCGCCTCGTCACGGAACTGGGGAAGCGTGATGCCGACCCTCATGCCCGCGCCCGCACGGAATGTGCAGCGCGCCCCGTCACGCCGTCGACTCGACCCGGGCCTTCAGGTCGCGGAGGGCGATGGACATGATGCGGCTCTGGGCCCGCATCTTGATGAAGCCCGGCAACGGCACCTTCAGCTCCACCTCGAGGTGGTAGGTGACCTGGGTGCTCCCGTCGCCGGTGGGCTCGAACACGTAACGGCCGTCCAGCTTGGAGGTGATGTCGCCCTCGGTCAGCACCCAGGCCAGGACCTTCGGTGCCTGGCTGTAGTCGTAGGAGAGGGTGTAGTTGGTGCTGCGGCCGAACGCAGCGGCGCGGAAGGTGACCAGCTGGGGACGGCCCTGCTCGTCGCGGGCGTCGATGATGACCTCCTTGATGTCCGCGGCCCATCGGGGGTAGGCGCCGAGGTCGGCACTGACCGCAAAGCATCGGTCCGGTGTGGCCGATATGACCACTCGCTCAGTGGCATGTTCCGCCACGATCCGCCCTCCTTCTCGACTCGGTTGCTCTGGCCTCGCAGATCCTCAGCCTCCCACGTCGGCAAGCGACGCAGCCAGCCTAGGTGCGAGTCGGTCGTAGTCGAAGGATGCCTCGGCGCGCCGGCGGGACGCCGCCCCCATCTGCGTGCGCAGCTTCCGGTCCCCTAGGAGGCGGGCCAGGGCGGCGGCGATGGAACGCACATCCGTCGGCCGGCGCACCACCAGGCCCGTCACCCCGTCCGCCACGGCCTCGCCGGCACCTCCGGAGGCCCCGGCCACCTGGGGCACGCCCGCCGCTGCCGCCTCGAGAAACACGATGCCGAAGCCCTCCTGTTCGAGGCCCAGCCACCGGTTGCGGCAGAGCATGGCGAACACGTCTGCCGCTCCCATCAGGCGAGGGAGGTCGGCATCGGCGACGCCACCGAGGAGACGCACCGGTGCGCCGTGCTCGGCGATCCGCCCGGCCAGCCGGTCCGAGTCGCGGCCCCGGCCGGCGATGGCCACGGTCAGATCGGGCAGGTCTGCCCGCAGCAGGACGGCGGCGTCCACCAGGACGTCCATCCCCTTGCGCGGCACCAGCCGGCTGACGCTGACCACCAGTGGGCCTTCGGTCGGTAGCCCCAGGTCGCGACGGGCCTCGCTGCGCTCCGAAGGCGAGAGGGGCCGGAACCGGTCGAGGTCGACACCGGGGGGGATCTCCACCACGGACGGCATACCCCGTCCGCGAAGGGCCCGAGCCGCCTCGGCTGCCGGGTAGCCACCGGCCGAGACCACAAGGGAGCTGCGGCGCAGCACGTGGGCAAGCAGCTCACGGCTGGCCGGAAGCCGCCCAGGAAACGCCACCTCCGCCCCGTGGAGCAGGACGGCAAAGGGGAGGCCCAGGTGGGGGCCGACCACGCCGAGCGGAAAGGCCGGGTCGACGACCACCAGGCCGGCGCCGACCCGCCGGGCCGTCTCGCGGATGCGCTGCGCGAACTGCGGGGTCGGGACCAGGATCCGGCCGGGCACCCTCTCGATCCTGACGCCCCGGGCCGCCTGCTCCCGGTCGAAGGCCGCGGCATCGGGGTGGGAGTGCGCGGTCAACACCACGAAGGTCTCCGGGTCGAATCTCCGCCACAGCTCCCAGAGATAGGCCTGGATGCCCCCTACCTTGGGTGGGAAGTCGTTGGTCACCAACAGATGGGTCACGACGGCACCATCAGGTCCCCGCGGCCCAACTGCCGGGCCGCCCAGCGGGCGTGCTCGACGATCAGGGGATCGTCCGCGCCAAGCCAGTGTCGGAGCACCTGTTCGGTCTCCGGGTCCCGGCCGTCGCCGACGTTCCCCAGGGCGACGAGCGCATTCCTCCGTAGGTAGCGCGGATCGCGTTCGGGGATGTACCAACGGCCATGGGCGGCCAGCAGCGCCTCGTCCGAGGCCCGGAGCAGGCCGAGCACGTCGACAGCCGGCTCGCTGCCGGGCGGCGGCGGGTGGGGCGGGTGCCTGCGGTCGACAAGCCGGTTGACGGGGCAGACCGTTTGGCACTCGTCGCATCCGTAGATGCGGGCGCCCAGTGCCTCCCGGTGCTCCTCGGGGAACGAACCGGGCGCCTGGAGGAGCCAGGCCAGACAGCGGCGGGCATCCAGCACTCCGGGCGCCACCAGGGCACCCGTGGGGCACGCCTGCATGCAGCGCGAGCAACTCCCGCACCCCTCGCCGTGGGGCGCGGGCACCGGGGGCGGATCACCCTTCAACGCGGCGTCGGTGACCACGGTCCCCAGCACGAACCAAGAACCGAGGCCGGGCAGCAGGACGAGGGAGTTCTTCCCGAACCACCCGAGGCCGGCACGATGGGCCGCCGCCCGGTCCACCAGGGCGTTGTCGTCGCAGACGACCGTGGCACGCCACCCCCGCCCTTTCAGGTGATCGGCGACCTGGCCCAGTGCCTGCCGCAGCGATGCGTAGTGGTCGCGGCGCGCATAGCGGGCGACCCGACCTGAGGGCCGGGAGGAAAGGGGGGCCTCTCCGTCGCCCGGGTCCCCCTCCCGGTAGCTCCAGGCACCGACCACCAGGGACCGGGCGCCCGGGAGGATCCGTCGCGGGTCCGTCGAACGGTCGGGGTTCCGGTAGGTGAACTGCATGGACCCGTGGAGCCCGCGCCGCTTCCGCTCGACAATGTCGGCCCGGGTGTCCTCGAAGGGTTCAGCGGTGGCAATGCCCACGGCCGAGAGGCCTCCACCCAGGCCGAGCCGCACCAGCTCCCGGCTCAGGGCCGCGGTCGCATCCGTCGACGCCGGAGGGCGCGTGGGTGAATCGGCTGAGCGGGGCACGCCCCATGGTTGCACGGCGCAGCAGGCTGCCCGGACGCGATGCCGCTCCGGACGACTGCCGACGCCGTCCGACCCGGGGTCAGCCCACCTGCCGTGCATGCCGGCTGCCCGGGACCAGTCCGGCCAGTTCGAGCAGGCGGACGGCGCGGGCCTCGTCGGCGTCGATGACGATGGCGTCCTCGGGTGCACGCCCGACGATGAAGGAGACCACGCAGTCGTCACAGACCGAGGTCTGCCGGTGCCGGCAGTCGGCGCAGTCGATGGTGAACGCCTGCTGGGATGTCGCAGGGCGGGAAGGCCGACCGACGGGCGTCGGTACGGGAACCGGTGACGGCGGAGCACTGGTCGGCGCAGGGCCCGTCAGGACGTTGTCGGTCGGCACGGGGTTGAACGGCATGGCGTGGCCTCCTGGGTTCGGTGTCCGGGGTGGATCCCAACTCCCGGTCATCATCGGCCGGGGGTGTGACACCCCCCTGGGTTGGGGCCCGCCGGGCGGCGCGCCGAATCGGGCACCGCTAGCGGATGATGACCAGCGGACAGCGCGCGTGAAGGCAACACTTCTGGCTGACGGAGCCGAGCAACAGTCCCCTGAAGCCGCCGAGGCCCCGCGAACCGACGACGAGTAGGTCTGCCCCGTCGCTGGCCTCGATGAGCGCCTCTGCCGGTGACTCTTCGTGCATCCCGCTCGTCGTGGTCACCCGAGGTGCCACCTCGGCCACGCGTGCCACAGCCTCCTCGACGCGTCGCCCCATGCTCATCTGAACCTCGTCATGGGTGATGAATTCGTGGCCGGGTTCGTAGGCGGTGTGGATCTCCAGAACCGCACCGGTGCGGTCGGCCTCGGCTGCCGCCCAATCCAAGGCTCTCATGGCGATTTCCGAGCCGTCCACCCCGACCACAATCCTGTGTCTGGATCCCGCAGATTCGGCGTTGCCTGCTGGTTCGGTTGACATCTTGGTCACACCTTTCCCGCTTACGCATCCTTTTCCGCGACCGCCGTGGGCAAGCTAACCGTGCGGTGGTCATCGCGTCAACCGCTCGCCCCTCGCCGGGTCCGGGAGGCACCGACATGGTTGCCCACAGGAGACCGGTCCGTGTAGCCATGGCGAACGCCGCGGTCCACCGTCGATCTGTCGGGCGCAGAGATCTCCCGCCGGAAGCGACATGCCTTCGCTGCTAGCGTCAGCGTCCTCCCCTGCCGCCACGATGGCGACGACATGTGGTCCGGACCGCTCGAGGGAGCCTGTTCTTGCACGTCCCGGCGCCGGCTCGGCCCCGCCGAAGATGTGCCTTTTGGCCCTGGTTCGTCAGCCATTGCGGTCGTACCATCCGTGTAGGTCCGAGGTCCAGCTTCACTGCTTTCGGGGGGGAGCTCGAGCGCAAGAGCGCCGGATATTGGGTGGCAGGTA
>JBKQMB010000090.1:0-7441 GCA_052326605.1 Acidimicrobiales bacterium
GCACCAACCACAAGAGAATGTTCGTGTGCTGCTCGACCCGGCCGGCCACCCTTTCTGCCTCTGCCGGGACGACGGCTGACCGCTCAACTCGCTGTAGGGCCGGCGGGCACGCCATAGCCTCAGGACAACTGGGCGCCAGGACTGATCAAGGCGATCGAGTCGGTCTTTTCCTCTTCGATCCGCATCCGATGTTGGTTCCACCGCATGGCCAATCTGCGCTCGAAGATCCCCGAAGAGGTTGCACCGGAGCTCATGGCCGAGGTGCGCGCGATCCGCGATGCCCCGAACCTCGAGGCGGCGCGTGCCCAGGTTCATCGCGTGCGCACCCGTTTCGCCCGCGAGCTTCCTTCCGCGATTGCCTGTTTGGAGGACGATCTCGAGGCGCCGTTGGCGATCCACCGCCTGCCGGTTCATCATCGGCTCGCCTGCCGGACGACGAACCTCATCGAGCGGAGCTTCGAGGAAGAACGCCCGCGATCGAAGGTGATCCCGCGCTTTTCGGGCGCGCTCAGATCGGCCCGAGTCCACTACATCGCGGTCATCGCGTCAGAGCAGGTAGATCGCCATTTATCCGTGTCCGGTGCTGACCACTCGATATGGCCCTGGTTCGGCCCGGTCTCACTTCGTTCGTGGTGGACGCAAGAACCCGTGGTTCTGAGTGCGCCATAGACCAAGGGCGTGAGGAGGCCGGTGCCGTGGCTGACATCGGCCGCCCGGGCGCGCCCAGACAGGTGGTGCCGCCCCGACGTTGTAGCAAGGTGCCGACCCGGAGCCACCATTATCCCTTGAAGGTCAAGAGGACCTCTTTGGTGCTCGCTTTTCCAGAGGTGTACCGCACCGAGTAGTGCTGATGGCCGAAGGAGTAGGCGGAGAACTTGCCTGTCACCGGTCCTCCGATGGCGACATGGGAGGAGCCCACGGCCGGCGAGCCCATCGTCGTGACAGCAAGCGTGCCGTTCAGGGCGACCCCGGGCCCGGTGATCCCGGACACCGTGTTCGTGCTGGCGTCCACGGTGACCCCGAGTGTGCCTGTCGCCTTGTTGGTCAACGTGCTTCCACCGCTCAGTACCACTTGACCGCCGTGGACGATGTCGAAGGCGCCCGAGTTGGCCGTTGGGGTGCCGTCGGCAAAGCCGGTGGCTGCGGCGATGTCAACTTTCCCACCGGCCTGGTTCGTGAGCGGCACCGCGACGTTGACCGCCACCGGGGAGCCCGAGGGGCGGGAGCCCGACACCGAGAGCTTCCCGCCCGAGCCAACCGTGAGCGACGCGCCCTTGGCGCCTTCAAGGTAGACCGAGCCCTTGGCGCTGGCGTCGAGGACCAGGGTGCCTTTGGTGCCGTGGCCCCCCACAGTCGCCCCAGCATCGAGGTACAACGCCACGTTGCCATTGACGCCGGTCACGTCGAGGGTCGGGTTGCCGGAAGCAGCCCCGACCTGGAGCTCTCCGACCTCGACGAAGGCGTGTGGCTGGTTGTTCATGACGACGGTGTAGGTGCCGTCCTTGTTGATGCACACGGGTACGCCCTTAGCGGGGACCCCCAAGGGACCAGTAGCTGCCGATGGACCCAGAGACTGTCCCTGTCACCGGGCCCACTCAGGAGTCGCAGCTCCCTTGAGCACTTGCCCAGGCGACCCCGCTGGCCGGCCCGACGCCACCGGTCATCATTGCTATGAGCAGCAGCCCCCCACATGCTGCCAGACCTGGAGACCGCGCCTTCCTTCTGTGCTGAAGAAGGCCACCACCTCTTGTCGCAGGGTGTGCGCCAACCCTTGTAGCCATACCCACCGGCCGACCGATGACGGAGATGTGCATCGTGATAGGCCTCGCTTTCTTGGGAGTTGTTGCCGGGCATTCGCCCCACGGGGACCTGCGCCAAGTGGGCAGGAAGGACCCAGGCCCTGAGCCGCCGTCAAGGCTCGTCGCTACGGGACTGGGACGTTCGTCCGCTCCCGCAAGGACGTACGAAGAACCCTCTTTCCCCACCTCCCTTCCCCGGCTACCCGAGGACGCCGAACCAGAACCGCAGCTCCAGTGGGTAGTCGTCACAGGGGCGTGGATGGTCCGTTAGCACAGTTGACAGCGGGTTTCAAATCCTGGTCGTTCTCTAGTCGGACGGGCGGTTCGTGGCCGCCCGGAATGAGGAGGCAGGCAGGTACATCCGCTTGGAGAGCACTGCCATGCAAGTGCACCGTGCTCCGCGGAGCGGGCGAAGTAGTCCTCGCGACCGGTCGCGATCTTTTCGGCGAAGTAGCGCCAGCCGGAGCGACCGAGCTTCGTCAGGCTCATCACGGCCGCGACGCTCCTAAAAGCGGCGCCCATGCCGAGCGCACCTCGAGTGCAGCAGTGTCTGGCGAAGGAAGCACGAGGATCAGTTATGACAGGCGAGAGAATCCTTGTAAATGGCGGAATCCGAAACGGTAAGCAGTGGTCAATGGAGGTCAATGAGCGAATGAGGATCGGCGGCGATTTGGGAGGAAGGCGTGTCGGCATTGATACGACCGCGCCGTGCCATGAGAGGCGACGGTTCATTGAGGCGACTTCGGAGCGAGCGAGATCGCTCGCCAGAACGCGGAGGTGTTGACCAGGGTCGCCTCCTGGCTGGCGCGGCTGGGGAGCAGGGTGCCGTTAGCGCCAGTAGGCCCCTTGTGGCGCCAGAATGGCGCTACAGTGAGGGACATGCCAAGTGTCCAGATCAAGCACGTTCCTGAAGACGTCCACGCAGAGCTACGCCGGCGCGCAGCGAACGAGGGAAAGTCGCTCCAAGAATATTTGCTCGGCCGTCTCGTCGAGGAGGCACATCGACCCAGTCTCGACGACCTCCTGAGCCGTGCCAGCCAGCGAAGCGGTGGGCACGTTTCGTTCCGCTTCGCGAGAGAGGCGGTTCGCGAGGATAGGGACGCCGGTTGATCGTGGTTGACGCGTCGGTCATCGCGCCGGCCCTCGCGGACGATGACGCAGACGGCGACCGCGCCCGCGAACGTCTACAAGGTGAACGTCTCGCGGCGCCGGAATTGCTCGACCTCGAGGTGGTCGCAGTTATCCGGAAGGCGCTTTTCGCTGGAGTGCTTGATGAACGCCGAGCCGCCATTGCCCTCGCAGACCTCGCAGACCTCGATCTGGAACGAGTAAGCCACAGACCACTATTGGTGCGGATATGGGAGCTGCATCCAAGCATCACGCCGTACGACGCGGCATATGTGGCCCTGGCTGAGACGATTGAGGCGACCCTGGTGACCGCAGACGGTCGTTTGGCGCAAGCACCAAGCCCGCGGTGTCAGATCGAATATCTCGGTTGAGGCAAGGTCCATTAAGCCGTCAACGCCGATTTGATCGCCCGATCAGGTACCTCGCTCGCCAGGCTCCGCCCATGTCTCGGTCCATGGTGCCCCTTCTCGCCCCTCTTGACCGGAATCAGAGTGAGAAGGGGGGCTGCAGCTCAGTGAACATTGGGAATTGTCGGACGCTCAACGTCGCGAGTTCACAACCTTCGACTTCCGCGGTCGCCGCAACCAACTAGTCGCCAAGGCCGATCCCTGCGTGCGCTCGTCGATAGGTACGCATCAGTTCGGCCGCTCGCCACGCGACCCGCTCGTTGACCGGAAAAGTTCGCAGCGAGGCAAAGAGCCGTCCCACTTCCCGACGCTCCTGCGAGCGCATTCCTCCCGCCACTTCGACGACACTCACGACGCTCGTTGCGAGTGGTCCTGTCGTCCGCCGGGCCTCCAGCATCCAGTCTCTCGCTTCGCGCTCACCCCGGAGATGCGCGATGAGTACGTCGGAGTCGAGGAGGATCACCGTCCGCCGCGCACCTTGTCGAGGTGCCGAGAACGATCGTCGGTGCCTCGCTCGAGGAAGTTCTCCTTGCCGGAGAGCACGTTGAAGGACGCTTCGATGGCGGCAAGATCAGATTCCAGGTCGCTGTCGGTCCGGTCGAGCCCCCGATCGATCAACCGCCGGATCAACGCGGCGCGAGAGATTCCTTGTGCTCGGGCAGCCTCGTCGAGCGAGCGGGCCTGCCCCTCGTCGAGGTAGATGTTTGTCCGATTCATACATCGGGTTATACGCCGCTAACCGACCTCCGGCCGGCGATGCTCCTCCACGAACCGGCGCATATCGGGGCTGATCAGAGATCCACCCGGCCGAGGGGTACCGCTTAGCTGGAATGCAGCGCGTAACCCTCGACGGCGCAGTAGTCACTGCCGCCATAGAGGGGTTTCAGACCATCCTGCCAAAGGCTCACTACGGCCACCACGTTTCCCCCGCTCGGAAGGGTGTACACGATCGTCATGAAGGCGTTTTGTTGTGCGTTCCCCAGCTCCTGTTCTGAACTGGTGCCGAAGTTGAAATTCTGAAACGAGACGTTGACACCCCAGGCAAGGATGGTGGCGTGGTTCACACTCGACTCCGCCTCGAGATCGTCGGACCCATCGTAACAAGTGGCTGAGAGCGTCAGCCCGCCCAAGATCAGGACCGAAACGTAGGAGTCTGGACCGGTGACGGGAGAGTGCCAGTCGATCGGGGTGGCACCAGGTCCTGGTGGCCCGGGGGGTCCGGCCGCACCGGCCGCACCAGGGGATCCCGGCAGACCTTGGGGACCGGCGGCACCGGTCGCACCGGGGGCACCAGGCGCACCCGGCGTGCCCGCCGCGGCCAGGAGAGACCAGTGGTGGGGATTGTTCGGAGGCTTCTTCCCGGTGCTGGCCAACTTGGCGATGTAGCTCGAGCCGTCGTAGACAACGGCGTTATGCACGCTGTAGGCGGTCGTCGCCCTCCAGGTCCCTTCCCAGGTGATCCCAGCCTGGTTCCACGACACCGCGTGCTCGCCCTTCTTGCAGACCTCCCTGGCTGAGGGGTTGGCCAGGCGCAGCGCTCCGGTAGAGGTGGAGTAGCAGCCGTGGAAGACCCCGGTTCCTGCGTCGGGAATTGAAGCGATGGCCACGCCGCCGGCAGCCAGCATGACGACTGTCGCCGCCAGGGCAATGGCGATCGAGCGTCTCGTGAAACGCTGCCACCAGCGGTTCCCCTCGTGCTGCTCGTGAGTGAGTGCGATCCGAATGCCCATCGGTAGTCCCCCCCGGTTGGTCCGACAGATTCTCGATCGAGGCTATCCCGACTCTTGTTGAGGTCCGGCGGTGCGAACGCCGGACAGCTCGCTCCGGTAGGATCACTGCTACCAGCCGTGGGCATCGGGAAAAGGCATAGTTGTGCCATTTCCGTGCCCCTCGGCCACTCCGGGGGGCACGGGGCCTAGCAGCTCGCTTTCAACGGGACCTAGGGGACCTGATGAAGGAGACTTGATGCGCCTGATCAGCCTGATCAGATTGTCAGCCGTTGCTTGCCTCGCGCTGCTGCTCGGCTGGCCGCTAGCTGGCTCGGTTGCGAGCGCCGCTATCAACCAGCGAGGTCGTCCTGCGTCCGGCTCTGCCGGAACACTGAGCGTGCCGGCATACATCACGACGGGACCGGATGGAGCGCTCTGGTTTACCAACCTGGGCAACAAGACGAACCACGGTTCGATCGGGCGGATCACCACCCACGGAAAGGTCACCATCTACACCGGTGGCGGCATCGACGCGCCCGCGGAGATCACGGTCGGGCCCGACGGCGCACTTTGGTTCACCAACTCCGCCGGTAACTCGATCGGGCGGATCACCACGAGAGGAAAGATCAGCACCTACACCGCCACCGGGGTGGCCAATCCGATCGGGATCACGAACGGCCCTGACCATGTGCTCTGGTTCACCGACGCGTACGACCCTGGCTCGGTCGGCGTGATCAGCACCAGCGGGAAGATCACCATCCACACCAGCACTTACATCGACGATCCAGCCGGGATCACGACTGGCCCCGACGGAGATCTGTGGGTCACGAACGCCGGTACCAAGACCACCAAGGGCTCGATCGCCCGGCTCAACCCCGACGGGCAGATCACCGTTTACACCAATAGCGACCTTGACGAGCCCTCCGGGATCACGACCGGTCCTGACAAGGCCATTTGGTTTACCAACTACCTCGGCAACTCGATCGGGCGGATCACGACCGGCGGGAACGGCAAGCTCTTTACCGGCACGGGCATCGACGAGCCCGACTCGATCACGGCCGGACCGGACGGAGCCCTTTGGTTCACCAACTACGCCAACAACTCGATCGGGCGGATCACCACCGGCGGGAAGGTCACCAAGTTCACCGGTATCGGCATCGACGGCCCAGTGGGGATTACGGCCGGACCGGACGGGGCGCTGTGGTTCACCAACTCCGCCAACAACTCGATCGGGCGGATAACGACCAGCGGGAAGGTCACCAACTACACCTGAGGTGGGCATTGTCGATTCCGGCTGCCGGAGCGGTGCGCCACTAGGGAAATCCCCGCCAGCCCAGCACCGGGACTCATCGGTGTGTCGCTTCTTTTCATACTGGCTGCGGCTCGCGTGCTCCCGTCGCTTGGTCAGGCTTGATCGATGCGGCCCCGCGCCGCCGTGCGTCCTCCGCCCCCTCCGCCCCCGTCCGTACGCTGGCCGGAGGGGACTCCAGCTCTGCACTCCCGTAGGGGCAGGTGGGTCATGTTGCCAAGGAGTCTGTCGCCTGACAATGATGTCTTTGAAGCCTTTGAGGCGTCACCGATGATCGAAGGGGTCACATGCGTACGTCCCGCTTAGCCAGTCTCGTCGCGGTAGGAGCGATCGTGCTGCCACTCCTGGCGTGCACCGCCCCAGTGGTCGCCGCAAGTCCGCGGACCACGTCCCCGATCGGAAAACAGCTGGCGGAGCTGAAGGGGTCCGACACCGTCGCGGGCGACGGCGTCGGCTCTTCGGTGGCCGTCTCGGGCTCCACGGCCATCGTCGGTGCATACGACCACGCCAAGGATGCCGGGCGGGCGTACGTGTTCACGATGACAGGGTCCGGCTGGCACCAGGTAGCTGAGTTGCAGGGCTCCGATACCGTCGCGGGCGACGAGTTCGGCTCGTCGGTGGCGGTCTCGGGCACCACCGCAATCGTGGGTGCGGGGGACCACGCCGAGCACTCCGGCCGGGCGTACGTCTTCACAAAGACGCCAGGCGGCTGGAAGCAGACCGCTGAGCTGAAGGGATCAGACACCATAGCTGGCGACTACTTCGGCTGGTCGGTGGCCGTCTCGGGCGCGACTGCCGTCGTGGGGGCATATGGCCACGCCAAGAACGCCGGCCGGGCGTACGTGTTCAGCGAGTCACCGAAGAGCTGGAAGCAGGCCGCCGAGCTCAAGTGCGCAAACATCCTCCCCGGGGACCAGTTCGGCTCCTCGGTGGCTATCTCTGGTCCGACGATGCTGGTGGGTGCAACCAACCGCGCCGACGCTGCCGGCCGGGCCTACGTGTTCACCAAGACTGGGACCAGCTGGAAGCAGGCCGCCAAGCTCGAGGGTTCTGACACCATCTCCGGTGATCACTTCGGCTGGTCGGTGG
>JBKQMB010000091.1:0-57840 GCA_052326605.1 Acidimicrobiales bacterium
CGGCCAGGGCCGGCATCACCGCCCGCCATGTCGTCGAACTGCCGGCGATCCCGTGCACCAGCAGTACCGTCGGCCCCTCGCCGGCCATGCGGTAGCTGACGTCGTGGCCGTGGATGCGGACCGTACGTGAACGGAACTCGCTGGCCTTCATGGCGCTCCCACTGCTGGAGCACTCAGGGTGTCCGCCGGCTCCGGTAGCCGCGGACATCGAATCGGGTCATCGTTCGACCGGCAGGACGAGGCGTCGACGCGGTCGGCGAGTTCACGCCGGACGCCGCATTGGTCCCGATCGCCGGTCTGCTCGAGTCGCGATCTCCCGGTCATCTGTCCATCATGACCGTGACAGTTATTACTGTCAAGGTATTATTACAGTGATTGCTGTCATTGCTGCTCACACTGTGATTGACTGGACCGGTGGACGCTTCCGACGAGGCCGCCGCGTACGGGCTGGCCGAGTTGGCCGCCCGCTCAGGCCTGCCGGCGCGGACAATCCGTTTCTACCAATCCGCCGACGTGCTGCCCAGGCCCGACCGGCACGGACGATCCGCCGTCTATCACGAGCACCACCTGGAACGACTCCGCCTCATCGCCGAGTTACAGGACCGTGGCCTTACTCTCAGTGCCATCCGCCAACTGCTGGGCAGGCGGGCCAGCCCGGGCATTTCGGTTGGCGACTGGCTCGGCTTGGACGAGACCTTACGAGGTCCCTGGTCCGACGACCGGCCGAAAGTCATCGACGACGACGAGCTCGCCGACGTCCTCGGAACCCGACCCGCAGGGCTGCGGAGCAAACTCGAACGGTCCCACTATCTCGAGCGTGAACCAGACGGGTCGTGGTTGGTTCGCAGCCCAGCGCTGCTGGACCTCGCCCTCCAACTCCAAGACGCCGGCATCGACGTCGAGCTGACAGGTCAGGCGACGGATCTGCTTCGTCGAAGGCTTGCTCGAGCCGTCGACGACCTGATCGTGCTGTTCGCTGGACGAACCTCCACCGGATTCGCCGGACGGGTCTCAACGGACGAACTGGCCACGTCCCTCCATGCCCTTCGCCCCATTGCGCAAGAGGCAGCCGGGATCATCCTCGCCCACGAGGTCGAACGCGGCTTGCAGGGTCTGCTCCATGCAGGCCCAACTGCCGCCCGCCGCCGCCCTCAGAGAAGCAACAGACGACGTCGACGCTGACGTCCGATCCGACCCACCGAATCGCTGGCGACCACTCTGTCGAGTGCTGCACCTCCGACCAACCGGAAGTGCCTTCTGCGCCGCAGCCGCAGACCGGAGCGACAACACCGAGCTCAAGGCCGCCATCCTTTGCATGGGGGCCGCTGCGGGCTGGAGACCGTCAAAAGAAAGCGGGGATGACGAGACCTCGGAGCCGCCAGCCGCCCGGCTCCGAGAGGACGGGGCGATCCCCGATCCCCGGGGCAGAAGCCACACGCTCTACTCCCGGCCGGCACAGGCAGCACGGTTTGGGACCTTCGCCCCTGGCTGACCCGCTGGGAAGGTCCTATGTTGGGCACTGAAGGTTTGGCTGGCGAAGATGGTGGTCTCGATCGACTGCGGGGTGATTCGATGACTGGTTCTGCGATTCCAAGGTTGGCGTCCGAGGTCTCGGTCTCTCTTGTGGGAGCCGGGTCCTATTTGCCTGAGCGCCGAGTCCCCAACGAGGAGATCCTCGAATACCTGCATCCGGTCCGCCCTGATGGCAGGCCCCTTGACCCCGAGTGGGTCGTGAGGCATCTCGGTATCGATGAGCGCCGGTTGGACTACGAGTTCGGCGGCGCACGCAAGCGGACCCGGGCCGAAGGGGGGATGTTCGACGGTGATCTGGCCCTGCGAGCCAGCCGGAGCGCCCTCGCCGACGCTGGGATCGAGGCTGACGACGTTGATGTCCTGATCCACGTGAGCACCACGCCCGACCTCATCGCCTGCGAGGACCACTTCCGGTTCCTGGTGACCGAGCTCGGGTTGCGCCGAGATGCCGATCTCGTGCATCACAACCTCGGGTGCGCCGGGCTGGCCTCGGGGTTTCGCACCGCCGCGTGCTCGCTTGTCTCGACGGCACCAGCCACCGCCCTGGTGGTGGCCAGCAATTGCCCATCGGGCTACTTCGGTCCGGAGGTCCACGACTACTACTACGAGCACCAAAGCGGCCTGGGGTGGTTGGCACCACTCATGTTCGCCGACGGAGCCGGTGCGTCGGTATGGCGGTCGGTGTCGCGGGACCAGAGCCAAGCTCCTACCGGTTTGTTGTCGGTGCGCTATGAGACCAGCCCCGATATCGGCCTCGTCTCCTACCCCGGTGGCGGCTGTCTGCATCACACCTCGGCCAGCAACGTGGCCGATCACGTCTTCCTGATGGACGGCGTCAAGGTGGCCGAGGTCTTCCCACCGTTGATGGCACGAGACTTCGAAATGCTGCAGGAAGACTGGCCGACCACTATCAAGCCCGTGACCGGGACCGACTTCAGCGTCGACACCGTGGCCCGCTGGTACTTGCACCAGGCCAACGGGGTCGTGGTCCGTCAGGCGATCGAGATGCTCGGGCTGCCGCCGGACCGCGTGCCGATCACCGTCGACCACTACGGCAACACCTCGGCGGCCAGCACCCTGATCATGCTGGACGAGGACCGCCGTGCCGGCCGCGTCAACGAGGGGGATCTCGTGGTCTTCATGTGGGTTGGTGCCGGTAACGGCGCCATGAACGGATACGCAGCCGCCGTACTCTGACCAGGGCGGCCGGGCGACATCGAGCGGGGCCGGCCTCGGCATGGCGCCCGAGGTGCCCGAGCTCGCCAGGCGGAGCCAGGCCGGGGCAGGCGTCGAGAACGTCCAGTTCCCTCTCGGGACGATCGAGGACATCCCCCTGCCGGACAAGTCGGTGGACGTGGTCATCTCCAACTGCGTCATCAACCTCTCCGCCGCCAGGGACCAGGTGGATGGAGCGGTCGCCAACGCCTTCATCCGGGCCCGGTGCTGACTCGCCGACTTCGGAGATCCAGAAGATCGTCGACCAGTCGTCCTTCATGCTGATGACGGTCCGGCCCAGCTCCTCGGCCTTGGTGGGGGCCTTCTCTGCCGCCACGGTGTAGGCGTACCCACGATCCTCGTCGTCATGCGGCCCCTACCAGGGATGTGGATCAGGTGAGACGACTGCTTCGTTTCAGGCCTTGGGTCTTGCCTGCCGATCAGCCCCGACAAACTGGCGGCTCTTCCTCACTGCGGCGGCAGCTGTGCGGTGGCAGAGACGTCTGACCATTCATGGAGGCATTGGCGGCACCGCCAGCTCAGCCCCTTGTCGTTGGTACAGCTCGAACGCACGATCAGGAAGGGCACATCCGATGAGCTGCAGCGCGGACACTCCTGAATTGCTTGGAAATCTTCCACCCGGATCTCCTCTCGTGTGCCGGTCGCCCGGCTGTCGGATCGCAAGTCAACGCCGCATCAGGCCCGGGGTCCGTGCGGTTCGGTTTCGGATCGCCACCCCCAGTGTGGGCCTGCTGCTACTCGCCGCTACCAGGACGTAACATTACTTCGTACTTGGTTCGGAATTGTGGGACCAGGGTGTCAGATGCCCTAGATCCGAAGGTCCCCTGGGCGCACGCCTCCGCCGTGCTGACACCACCAAGCCATCAGGGGATCGAGATGATCTGCGGGGCCATCGGGGTCGCTGCCAACGGTTCGATTGGCTTCCAACGCCGGGCTGGCAAGGCTGGTAGGTCCAACGAAACCCACGACTCCGACTTCGCCATCGTCATGCCGTAGCTTCATGGAGAGCCGCCGAATGGATTCTGGGTACACAGCTGGCTCTCGACCACGGTGCTGACCTCCCCGTGACGTCAGACGGAAATGACGTGCCTCTGACGCATCCTACGAGGGCGGTGAGGGGCGTCCCACTTGTTCCTCGAGTCGTGACAGCTGATCGGCGATCCCCCGCAACTGGGCTTCCTGCTCACTCGCCTCCGAGGTTGCGCCACCAGCCTCCTTGGCCCGGGAACGGGCCGCCTGATCGATGAAGGCAGAGGAGATCTGGGCAGTGACGGTGGCCAACACACCGAAGCCGACGAACATCAGAAGCGTCGCCGCCACGCGGCCTGGCCACGTCACCGGGGTGTAGTCGCCGTAGCCGACCGTGGTGAGGGTGACCACCGCCCACCAAAACGCGTTGCCGACGGTTTTGATGTTGCCGTGGGGGGCGTGGCGCTCGAACAGGTAGACGACGATCGTCAGATTCAAGAACATGAGGCCGGCGGCCAGGACGAAGCGCCCGATGTTGCCGCGCTGGAAGATGGAGCGGAGCAACCGGAGGCTGAATGCGACCCTGAGGAACGGGAAGAAGACGGTGGCCAAGGACAGCAGGTTGTGTCGGACGTAGAACCAGTGGTGCGGCGCCAGTCGGGCCCTGACGATGATGTCGGTGGCGTAGATCGCCGAGAGCGTCAGGCGCAATCCCAGCAAACCCAGATAGACGCCGCGGTCGGTGGTGATCACTCCCGGCGGGACCACGACGAACCAGATCGTGACGAGGGCGAGCAGGTCGAGCGGCATCTGCCAGCGGTGCTGGTACGCCTCGACCCGACTCCGGTCGTCACCCGGCTTGAAGCCCCCCTCGCCGATCAGATGGTGAACGCCAGGGTCAGACGCTGTCCCTTCTCCATCCACCGCTCCGCTGGCGCCCGATGCCATGTCCACCGCGTCGTTCACTGGACGAGGGAGTACGTGCTCTTGCCGATCAGCCAGAGGCCGACGATGAGCGAGAGGTACATGATTACCTGGGTCCGGTGGACGTCCATCCACTGGCGGAGGCCGGCCAGGCGGGCTTGAGACGCATCGGGGGCGACGATGGCGTACACCTCCATCACGAGCAGGCTCACAGTGGCCAAGGCCGCGAACAGGACGATGGCGAGCACGTCACTGGGCTTCGAGGTATCCGCTTGTGTGATCGACAGTGCGCCCGCGGCCACCAGACCCCAGGGTTGGAGGAGGAAGGCGAGGACGGCAGCTGTCCAGACGGACATTTGGTCGATCCGCTTCATCCAGCTCGGCTGGCCCGTCTCTTTCGGTGCGCGACGTCGGTAGCGCCAGGCGAAGACGATCAGGGCGACGCCGACGAGGATCTTGGCGGCCAAGATGCCCTCGGATGGCGCCGTGTTCGGTGCAGGAGGCTTGCCGGCGGTGAAGGCCAGGGTCGCGCCGATGACCAGCGCCAGGCTCAGCACCCAACCGGCCAGGAAGAAGAGGCCCTTCCGTGTCCCGTGGTGAGTGCTGAGCGTGAGGATGAAGCCGGTGAGCGGAATGGGCTCGAGGGAGCACGCCAAGCCGATGAGGACGAGGTCGACGGTCAACGGCCCACCTGGCTGGGGCTATTGGCACCGGGTGTCTCGCCGAGCAGGGGGAAATCTGACATTGTCGACAGGCTAGAAGGTGGAGCGTTCGTTTCCTTGGATTCCGGGTCTCGTTCCCGGTGTCCCGCATATCAAGTGCTGTCGAGTGAAGTGATCTCCTGCCTTTCAGCGATGAGTTGCCGTGCCAGAAGCGGGCGCCCGAGCTCCGCAGCACAGGGTTGAGACTTTGGACCAGTACAGGATGTCTCGCCGAGAATCGCTCGCTCGGCAGACATCTCCGGGCTGCAGCTCAACCCTGGGAGTCGCGAGCACCTCTGCGTCCGGTCGATATCGACTGACAGGTGAGGCCCAGTCGGTAGGCGAGGTCAACGGTGGCCAGTCGCGAGGTCACTCCCAGATCATTGAACACGGCCGGGGCGTGGAGCAAAGCACGTCGGGTCCCGTCAGGATCCCCACTGCTCCAGCACCCGCATCGTGGAGTGGGGCTGACCCGTGGCGGCCAGGAGACAGGCCCTGGCGGCCCGCACCAGTTGGAGAAACGCTGGAGGTGTCGCTCTCAGGGCCAGGGTCTCCGCTGTCTCGGCATCGGCCAACCGGCAGTCCTGGCACGCCTCGAAGGAGCGCCAGGAGCAGTGGACGATTTCGACACTGTCGGCACGCAACACGGCGACGAGCCGACAGTAGTCGAGTCGGCCGTCGCTGAAGATGGCGTTGACGGTCTGCTCAATGGCATGAAGATCGATTGCATCGCGGTGGGCGACATTCCAGCGGCCGAGCTGCTAGCACACTGCCTTCCCGATGCTGAGGACGGCCGGATATTCGTGGTGGTGCAGCATTTCGCCCTGGACAACGCGGAGGAGTCCACGCTCGTCGCCGAAGAAGACGGTGCGCACGCGAGACGATGGTTGCGTTCCATCGTCTACGGCACCGTCTCACCCCGTCGCGAGACATTGTGAACACATGCCGTTGAGCTGGGAACATGCGACGGCATGTGTTGTTCCGGGGCACGAAGGGACTACGACGGTCCGCCTAGTAGTCGGAGGTGGCCAGAACCCGCTTGAGGATGTCGAATTCCTCGAGGCACTGTCCGGCCCCGATGGCGACGCAACTCAGGGGATCACGCGCCGAGACGACCAGCATGCCCGTTTCCTCCTGCAGCCGGGCGCCAAGCCCTTGGAGTAGCGCCCCACCGCCGGTGAGCACGATCCCCTGCTCCATGATGTCGGCGCCGAGCTCGGGCGGGGTCTTATCGAGAGTTACCTTCACGGCGTCGATGATGGCCGAAACGGGCTCGGCAATCGCCTTGCGGATCTCCGCGGTCGACACCTCGAGGACCTTCGGTAGGCCGTTCACGAGATCGCGGCCTCGGATCTCGGCGTGTAGCTCCTCCTTGAGGGGGTAGGCCGAGCCGAGGACGATCTTGATCTCCTCGGCGCTCCGCTCGCCCAGGGCGAGGCTGTATTCCTTCTTGATGTAGGAGATGATTGCCTCGTCGAGCTCGTCACCCGCGACTCGCACCGATTGGCTGCTCACGATGCCACCCAACGAGATGACGGCGACCTCGGTGGTTCCGCCGCCAATGTCGACAACCATGTTCCCCGTGGGTTCATGCACAGGCAGCCCAGCCCCGATGGCAGCGGCCATCGGCTCTTCGATGATGTAGGCCTTGCGGGCACCCGCGCTCATGGCGGCTTCCATGACGGCGCGCCGTTCGACACCCGTGATACCCGATGGGACGCAGATGATGATGCGTGGCTTGGCGAAGCGGCGCTGTTGGGCCCGTTGGATGAAGTAGCGAAGCATCTTCTCGCAGATCTCGAAGTCGGCGATGACTCCGTCCTTCAGGGGGCGGATGGCCTGGATGTGACTCGGGGTGCGACCGATCATCCGCTTCGCCTCAACGCCCACCGCCAGTGGCCGCCCGTCTTTGATGTTCACGGCGACGACCGACGGCTCGTTCAAGATGATGCCCCGGCCACGCACATACACCAGGGTGTTGGCAGTGCCGAGATCGATGGCCATGTCACGGCCGAGCAGCGAAAACCGTCTATCCGCCATGCGCTTCGATTCGCCTCGCAGCCAGCTCCGTGGCATGTCGCCGGAGGTCGGCGAGGCTCTTCCGTCGAGGCTGGGATCGGTACCAGCTTACCTGCCGTCACCGAGGTTCACATCGCGGACCATCACGGGACTCCGCGGGGACTGCTGACCTCAGATAAGGGAATTGCGAGGGCATGCGAGCAGAGACGGCATCCAACCCAACCACCTGGACCTTCACCCCGGCCGACCTGGGACGGGCTCGTCGTCCGGGTGCACTGGCGCGACCACGGGCGCGGCTGCAAGAAGGAGGTCACCGGGCCCGACCACCACGCCGATGCGCAGCAGTTGGATCACGGACAGCCCCTGGCTGACCCCGGATGACCGCACCTCGGCGAGCGACTTCCGGCGACCGGCTCAGCCTCGGACCTGTCCTCATCCAATCGGAGGCCCCGGCGGGCGTCAGGCCGATCACGCGGCCAAACATTCGCCCCCCTCTCTCTGACGATCGTCTCCGTCCATGGACACCATGTGACGGAAGGCCCTGCCAGAGCCAGCTGGAGTGCGCGACGCTGGCACCGTGGCACACGATCGCAATCGAACCGGACCCGGACGACCCCCAGCAGATCGCCTACGGGATCACCGCCTGCACCTTTCGCTTTCGCGGCGCGCCCGGCTGCTATCGACCATCTTTCTGGTTGCAGCCATGGCGTTGATTCCGTGGACGGTCCTTCTTGGCCTGACTCTCCCGCCCAAGTACGACGCCGGACATTGGAATGTGCTGTGGACCGGGTTCGACGTCGGGCTCCTCATCGTCCTGGGTTACGCGGCGTGGGCGGCGTGGTTCCGTCGCCAGATCCTGGCGTCGATCGCCATCGTCGCCGGGACTTTGTTGCTTTGTGACGCGTGGTTCGACATCATCACCTCGATCGGCCATCGTGACCAGTGGCTCACCCTGCTCACGGGGTTCGGGGGCGAACTCCCCTTGGCGCTGTTCTTCTTCTGGCTCTACCGCCGAATCGTTTTGGACACCCTTGCCGCATTCCACGAGCTGCTCGGCGACGGCCCACCTCCGCGACGGCTGCGGGACGCGGGGATCTTCCGCCTGTCGACCCGACCGCCGGCGTCTGGTGGAGACCGGGTCACGCCACCACTCGATGACCATCGGGAGTCGAGCTGACGGATGGCCAGCCATGACGAATCCATCGGGCGCACCGCTTCCGGCTCCCTTCTTCCCGGTCATCCCAGTCCACTCATGGGCGGCGTGTTCGGGGAACCCGCTTCGCTGTCACAGCGTCGCGTCCGGATCGCACGACTCGCGCGCTACGCCGCCACCTCGGCAATTGCCTTTGGGGTGAGCGAGGCGACGCTTCTCATCCTGTACGGAAGCGGGGTCGTGGACGCGACCGTCGCCGCGCTCATCGCAAACCTCGTCGGCACGGTCCCTTCGTACCTAATGAGCCGCTACTGGATCTGGAAGGAAGCAGCTCGCACGCGCGTCGGCCGTCAGGTCGTTCTGTACTGGAGCACCTCGATCACCTGCATTGTCGGAACGAGCCTCGCGACAGGTGCCATTGCCACTCTCGTGCCGCCCGGGCACCGCTTCCACCTTGCCGTCGTCGGCATCGGCTTTTTCGTGGTGAGCATCCTGTTCTGGCTTGCCAAGTTCGCCATTTACCAACGCGTCATCTTTCCGGTGGCCAAGACGGAAGCCAAAGAACCAGGTGATGCTCGCCCCTGAAACGGCTGAGAGCGGCATCGATCAGCAGGGGATCGTGCCCAGCCCTGCCTGACTGGCGAACTGGGGGTTCCGTCGACACCTGAGGGTCACTGCAATGTCTGCAGCAGAGCATGCGACGGATCGGTCCCATCGGTGCCGGTGCAGCTCGTCAACAGGTTGATGAGTACGTCGGGCTCCCAGGCCCGGATTGCGGGTCATCGACTTCGCCTCCACTCCCCGAGCGCAGGATGGCTCCCAGGTGAACGACGTACCACTCTCCTCGCCACGAGATCATCGACGCGATCCCGAAGGAGCTGACCTGTCCATTGATGGAGTAGACCACCCGTGAGTTCGGCACTTCGAAGTAGCCGACGCTGTTGTAGCAAACGCCCGGTGGCACCCAATGGGCATAGTTGACGTTGACGTTGACGCTGACGAATCTGGCGTCCTCCGCGTCGGATCCAAGAAGCTGGTGTGCCGCGCTCACGTCTTCCTCGTACTCGATCACCAGCCGCCCAGAGAAGTCGGCCTGAGCATTTGCGATCGCTTTGAGCTGTACGTATGCCGCCTCGGGAAAGAACGCGGGGAGTGCCGCCTGAGGCGTGCCAGTGGATACACCGTTCCACAGAGCCTGCATGTTCGCGGTGAAGGTCGGATCGGTGCTCGCTGGAAGGGCACCGGTCTGAGGAAGCGCACCCGGTTGGGTGGTCGTTGTGGTTGGGGGCGGGGTGGTCGTTGTGGTTGGGGGCGAGCGATCCTGAGTGGTGGTTGTGCCGGCGTGCCCCGCAATGGACGCGTCGTTTGATCGGCGCCCAGCGGGGGAGCGAGCGATCACCAGACCGACGCCGGCCACGAGTGCGCACGTCGCGACCAGAGCCAGGATCCATCGGCGACGGAGGACCCGCCGTCGTGAGCGATTCGAACCATGTGGGAGTCGGGCCGGTGTCCGATCCTCTGCCAATCCCATGATCGGAAAGATATACGGGCTGGTGCACTCGGTCCTCAACCCATGCAAATGTCGACTTCCGGCTCGTGGAAGCCGGCCGGACGATGAAACCGGAGTTCCGAACTCCGTCTTGACCGCCACAGAGCGACAGGAGCGCGCCTGACCCGGACCAGGTCGGAACAAGGGCGACTCTCCCCGGACGGCACCGAACTGCGTCATCGTGCCGTCAGGATCGCCTCGTTGCATCGAGCGATGGGTCAAGACCATGGGCATTGCCGCGTCGGTCGACCGCCTCGACCGCCGCGGTGCTGCTGATCGTCCTGGCCGTCGAGGGCGTGACCGTCCTTCGGGTTCGATTGCTGCTGACGCCGCACGTCTTCCTGGGGATGCTGCTCGTCCTGTCGGTCCCCGTTGAAGATGGGAGGCACGATCTGGCGATTCGCGCGGTACTGCACGGGCGCTCCGGACTACCGGCAAGAGGCCCACCGCTGCCTCTCCTCCGGCTCCTCGGGCCGATCGTGGTCGTCCTGACCGCGTCCGTCCTCGCAACCGGGATCGCCCTGCTGCTCGGTGCACTGTCCTGGCGTTCCCAGCTGCTCGTGTTGCACAGGGCCAGTTTCCTCGTCTGGTTCTTCGTCATGACCCTCCAAGTGCTGGGGCACCTGCTCGATTCCGCACGGAGCGCACCTCGTGACTGGCTGTGTCGCACACGACACCATGTGGACGGAGCCGGCGCACGCCAGGACCATCGCTGCCAGCCTGGCCCCGGACCTCATCCTGGCCGTCCTGGTGGTGCCCCTGGTCGGCCTGTACTCGGGCAGTAACATCTCCGGTGGTAGTCCCTATGCACACACTGGGCCAACTCCACCTTCGGCAGCGGTCAGCCCGGCCGCAGCCTTCAACGCCGGGCTCCTCATGTCCGACGCCCACGGCGGCTACTTCACCGACGGAGAGACCATCCTGCCCCTCCGGCAGGGGGCGGGCTCCTTCGTCGTCCACGAAAACGGCACCTCGACAGTCGGGCAGTGGGGGCTGTGACGTCACCATGACGCCCGCCGTCGTGCCCATGAGGAAGAACCTCTGCCTGCTGGTGGACTACGGCCAACTTGTTCCCGGCCCGGACGCCACCGACACCACCCAGTGGGGAGGCACCCTGGGCAACGGGGTGTACGTCTGGCGCTCGGGCCTCGGGGTCACGCCGACGGCGCCCTCGCCTATGTGGGTCGACCCGGGCTCAACAACACCGACCTGGCCAATCCCCTGGCACGCGCCGGTGCAGTGCGTGTGACGGAACTCGACATCGACACCGACTGGGTGAGCTTGAGTACCTACAGGCCGTCCACCGCATCGGGTCCGGCAGGTCCGGCCAACGGCACGGACCTTCTCCCGAACATGGTCGGCACGCCGGGCCGGTACTTCGAGTCGTGGTGGGTACGAGACTTCATCACCATGTAGTCAGCGCTGAGTTCGTGACGTGCAGACCACCGGTGGAGTGGCTCAGGCCTTGCTGGAAGGAGCGAGATCGGCTGACCGAGAAGCTGCACAATCACACGGTATGATCGGACTCCGCGCCGTCTATCCCGAGAGCACTGATGAGCGGCTCTCCCGGGACGAGGGCACTCCCGTGTTCCGTGCCGTGGGCCGTTCACACCATGTCCTCCGAGGTCTGACGCAGTGAGATCAGTTGCCAACAAAGCGATGAGACTCCTGGTCGCGACAGGCTTCTTGTTGGCCGGTTGCTCCACCGTCTCGTCCAGCGTCTCCACGACGACGAAGACCACATCGCCACCCACCTCGACGACAGTGGCGCCAACTACGACGACCACGACCGAGCAGCCGGGGTGGACTCCGCAATCGACCGTCGGTGGAGCGATCGCCGTCGACAGCCAAGCGGTGAACGAGCCCGATGGCCATGTCGTGACCGTCTTCCGGTTTCGTGCAGCCCGAACCCGGTTCGCTCTCCACGCGGGCAGTTCGGATCCGCCGGTTCCTGCGAGCACCATCGGGTCCGACAGCGGACCGGCAATCGGCCCTGACGAAGCCCCCGCGCTCGTTGCGGCGTTCAACGGTGGGTTCAAGACCAGCTCCGGTTCTGGAGGGTTCGAGCTCGATTCCCGGCTGATCGTGCCCCTACAGGCTGGCGTCGCCAGCCTGGTCATCGATGCCAACGGATCGGCCCATGTCGGCATCTGGGGTGGAGGACTGCCCATCCCGGGCGAACAGGTCGTCAGCGTCCGTCAGAACCTGGCGCCACTGGTCGCCAACGGCCAACCCAGCCCCAGCATCGCCGACATCGGTGCCTGGGGTTCCACGTTGGGAGGTGGAGCTGCGGTTGCTCGGAGCTCCTTGGGAGAGGACACAGCTGGCGATCTGATCTACGCAGCCAGCATGGACGCGGTCCCCGACGACTTGGCCAGTGCCCTCATCAGCGCAGGAGGCGTGACCGGCATGGAACTCGACATCAACCCGGAATGGGTGCAGTTGGCCTCAGCGTCAACCCCGGGAGGGGTCTTGGCCGCCGGCATTCCGGGGCAGAACCGTCCATCCGACCAGTACCAGGTCGGATGGACAAGGGACTTCGTCACCGTGCTTGCGAATCTCTAGCTGCCGTTCGGAAGTCCCCGGAGCCGCCGACAAGTCAGCTTGTCGATGAACTCGTACTCTTCATGACCGGTTGCGCCAGGGACTGCTCGACGGCCGAGGCGATCCCCTGCCCGGTCACCCTCTCTCGATCCTGAACTCCGTCGGTAAGTACAAGGGCCATCGTTGTGTACGCCCTCCCGTGCACGGAGGCATCGCTCCGTCGCCGTCGTCAGGTCGGGCGGGACCTGCCTGGAGCTCGGAGTCGGCGCCGTCTGGCTACCCTGCCTTCACAGATCTGCAGGCTCGGAGGGAAGAATGGGCATTGGGACACGGGCGACGACGACATCCGGTCGGCGGCGCAACTCGGTGGCAAGTGCCAAATCGACCTGGTTGTGGAGCAGCCGGTATCTGAATTTCTCAGGGATGACCACCGGGATGAGAACGACCACCTGGCGGTCCTTCCGCTCCCGGAGTTCGTCGACCAACCGCACGATCGGCTGCACGATGGATGAATATTCGGTGTGCAGCACTCGCAGAGGTACACCCGGATGCCATTCCCGCCACTGACGCTCGACGTCGCTCTGCGGTAGACCAACCAATTCCCCGTCGAACACGACCGTCACCGCCAGGACTTCGTCCCCGAGCGACAGTGCCTCGGACAAGGCGTGTTGGGTGAGCCGAGACACCCGGGTCACCGGCACCACCACGAGGGTGCGCTTGCGATCGGGCGGCTGCGGGATCAGACCGGCTCCCAACTCCTTGTTGGCGCGGCTGTAGTAGCCCTCGATTCGGGTGAACAACAAGATCAGAAGAGGCACGATGACCACGACGACCCATGCGCCCTCGAGGAACTTGGAGAACAGGAAGATGAGGGTGGCGGCGGCGGTCATGACTGCCCCTATGCCGTTGATCGTGGCTCGCCGAGTCCACCCTTGCTCTCTGGTCCGGCGCCAATGCACCACCAGACCCGATTGGGACAGCGTGAAGCCGATGAACACACCGATGGCGAACAACGGGATGAGCTCGTTTGTATTTCCACTCACCGCGACGAGCAAGATGCCGGAGCCCACTGCCAGCACCCAGACTCCGTTGCCGAACACCAGTCGGCTGTCCCGTACACCAAAGAGGTGAGGCAGGTAGTTGTCCCTCGAGAGCAGGCTGGTGAGCACGGGAAGCCCGCCGAAGGAGGTGTTGGCCGCGAGCGCAAGCACCAGCGTAATGGTGAGCGAGACGATGTAGTAGACCCAGTGACGCCCGACTGCATCCACCATGATCTGGCTAAGGACGGTCTGGTTCGTTCTCGGCTGGATGTGGAACTTGTTGCTGAGCACGGCCAGGCCCAACAGCATCGAGGCCAGGATCACCCCCAGCATGAGCTCGGTGCGTTTGGCGCGGATCACTCGTGGTTCTTTGAAGAGCGGGACGCCATTGGCGATGGCCTCGACGCCGGTCAAGGCGCTGCATCCGGCTGAGAACGCTTTCAGCACGAGGAGGATGGTGATCGCCTCCACCGAGTGGGTCGCCACCAGTGACCGTCCGGTCTGGGGCGTATGCAGGCCGAGGGGATGGATCAAACCGACGGCGATGATGGCCAGCAGCCCGACGATGAACACCAGGGTGGGAATGAGGAGGGCGCGTGCCCCTTCCCCGAGTCCGCGAAGATTGAGAGCGGTGATGACCAGCAGGATGCCTAAGCACAAAGGGACCGTGTACGGCGCTATCGATGGAAAAGATGAGGTGAGCTGACCTACACCAGCGGCGATGGAAACGGCCACGGTCAACGTGTAGTCGACGATGAGGGCGGCTCCGGCCAGCTTGCTGGCCTGAGATCCGAAATTGTCACGAGTGACGGCGTATGCACCGCCACCGTGGGGATATGCGTCGATGACCTGCCGGTAGGAGATCACCAGGATGATCAGGAGAACGATGATGGCGATCGTGATGGGCAAGATGAGGTGAAGGGATGATGCTCCAGCCGCAGCCAGAACGATCAAGATCGCCTCTGGCCCGTAGGCCACCGACGTGAGCGCGTCCAGAGAGAGAGCGGAGAGGCCCTCCACCGGCGTGATCTGCTCCTTGGATGCTTCTTTGGCCGACAGAGCTCTACCGGTCAGGGCTCGGTGGACCTTTTCGTAATTGTTCATTGGCCCGATCCTCTGTTTGGCAGAGCGAGAAGCATTGGAACGGACTCTATGGGCTGATCGTGCCGTCCGGACGATTCACGGCCTGAACACACATGGCTACAGCGAAGTGTGAGTGATTGAGCGCGTTAGGGAATGTCCACCTCTGGAGCAGTGGGCCGGAGAAGGGCCACCAACCATCTCGGCAGGTGCAGAGCAGACCCGGGACGTTGGCTGATCGCGATGGCACGCCGTTCCCCCGTGCAGCGCTGGCCGAAGTGGCGTAGCCGGCCCTCGACCACGGCGTGGAGATCGTCGGTCATTTCATGAATTGACGTCACCGACCCGTTCTGATTCGGGTGCTAATGCTCGTCCCAGTGTCCGTCGTGGGCCGCATGACGGTGGCCCTCGTGGATGTAGTCGACGTGGTCGCCGTGGGTGACCGCTTCGTGACCGCAGTCAGCTCTATGCACGTGGCCGTGGTCGGAGTGCTCCACGTGCGGGAGGGCGTGCTCGTCGTAGTGACCCTCGTGCGCGTGGTGGGCATGACCCTTGTGGATGTAGTCGAGGTGTCCCTCATGCTCGACGGATGCGTGCCCGCATCCGGGCCCGTGCTCGTGGGCATGATCGTCGTGGACGGTGTGCTCGGCGGTGCTCATGGCTGCTCCTTGGTGTGATGGACGGCGTCGGCGACGATGTGAGCCACATGGTGGTCGACGAGGGCGTACACGGCTTCGCGCCCATGGCGCTCCACGGTGACCAACCGAGCTCCTCGCAGAACGCGGAGATGCTGGGAGATGAGCGGCTGGCTCATCTCCAGCCGGTCGACCAATTCGTGTACGACTCGCGGCCCTTCGGCCAGCTCGACCACGATGGCGAGGCGCGCCGGTGCTGACAGCACCTTCAACAGCCCGCTCGCGCCTTCGAAGGCCTTCGTCTTCACCGACACCACCAATAGATAAACATATGCGGATGTGTTTATGCAAGGCGCTTCGATCATGAGACTTAGGCTCAGTCTCAGCTCCTCCCATGGCTTTCAGCGCGGACGGACCACCGATGCAGCATCGAGCCAAGGGGTGGCCCAGGAGGTCAACACCGGACCACGGATCAGAGCTGCTGGCGTCGCATTTGGGACCCGATCCGCTTCGCTGACGTCACGCAGCGATGGTGCCCAGACTCCCCTTCTAGTGCAGCGCCACCGCAGGAATCCAGGCGGGCGCCGACGACCAACTCCGCGCGATCAACCGGCCAAACCGAAAGGTAGGGATTGGGCCGTCTCTATCTCGATGAGGCGGTTGTACTTCGCCACCCGCTCGCCCCGCGCCGGCGCCCCACTCTTCAGTTGCCCACACCCCGAGCCCACGGCCAGGTCGGCAATGAACGTGTCCTCGGTCTCGCCCGAGCGATGCGAAACCATCTGCGCCCATCCCGCTGCTCGACAGACCGCCATGGCCTCGAGGGTCTCGGTCACGGTGCCGATCTGGTTGACCTTGATCAGCGCTGCCGTATCGGCCCCAAGGGCGATCGCCTTGGCGATGATCGCCGGGTTGGTGACCAGGTTGTCATCACCGACGAGCTGGATACGGTCGGCGAGTCGTTCGGTCAGACGCACATTGCCGTCCCAGTCACCCTCGGCCAGGCCATCCTCCAGGCTCCACACGGGAAACGCTGCGACGAGCTCCTCGTAGCGCGTGATCATGTCGTCGCTCGACAGCGTCTCCCCGGCGACCTGGTAGGCGCCGTCACGATAGAACTCGCTGGCGGCGGGATCGAGAGCGATCGCTACCCCGTCCCGACCAGGCCGGTAACCGGCACTCTCGATCGCTTGGACGAGCAGAGAGAGGACTTCTTCAGGTTGGCCGATCTGCGGTGCGAATCCCCCCTCGTCACCCAGACCTGTCGCAAATCCCCTGGCCACCAGCAGACTTCGCAGGGCGGCATAGACCTCGGCACCCGCCCGGACAGCTTCCGCCATGGTCGGGGCGCCGAGCGGAGCCACCATGAACTCCTGAAAGTCCAGGTCGTTCGGGGCATGGACCCCACCGTTGACCACGTTGAAGTGTGGGACGGGCAAGCGCGGCGCGACCCCCGTCGGATTGAGGGAGCGCCACAACGGCAGCCCGTCCTCGATGGCCAGTCCTCGGGCGGCGGCCATCGATATGCCGACGACAGCGTTGGCCCCGAGACGGGACTTGTTCTCGGTGCCGTCCAGATCGATCAGGGTGTGGTCCAACTCGGCCAGGTCGGTGAACGTACGGCCGCGGAGGGCATCGGCGATTTCGCCGTTGACGTTGCCGACCGCACCGAGTACGCCGTTTCCACCGAACCGCTTGGGGTCGCCGTCCCGCAACTCCACCGCCTCCTGAGAGCCTGTTGACGCCCCGGATGGCACACCCGCCCGGGCAACGGTGCCGTCGCCGAGCGTCATCGTGACTGCCAGGGTGGGCCTACTCCGAGAGTCGAGGATCTCCACGGCCTCGACTCCGGTCACGGTGAAACCCATCTTGTGTCCTCCTCCTGGTCGGTCCTCTCAGTCTCACAGCTTCGGAGTTCGAGCACATGGGTCGAAGGTCACAACCACCCCACCCGTCCCCGAGCACCCATCTGTCGCCGGTTCCTCGGCTGGGCTCCTCAGCTCGTCGAGCTCGCTGGCATGGTGCCCCTCCTGTACGCACGCTGCGGACGACCGTGGGATGCATCAGCCCTTGGGCACGACTCGGCTCATGTGCACCGGCTCACGGGTCACCAGCGACCTCGGTGCCAACTCGGCCAGGGCGGGGAGAAAGGCCTCAATTCGCCAAGGGGAGTCGATGAACTCCAGAACCAAGGGAAGCCCAGTGGTTGAATCGGGGAACCGATTGGTTCGGATATTGCCTGACGAGCCGAACCCCTCGATGCCCCGCCAAAGGGTTGCCCCCGCAATTCCTTCGTGTCGGGCACGCTCGAGGATCACCTGGTGAAGTCCACGGTGGCCGGCTCGGTCGTCCTCGGTCAGGAACACGACGACCCTCAAGCCATCTTCTTCAGTCCCCACCATCCACCTCCCGAATCCGACGGTGACCGTTGCCGTCCTCTGCCTCTGCACACTATCTCGATCGTGCAGGGAACCACCTGGGCAAACGGAGAGCTCACCTGCAATTTCGGACGAGCTCTTGCTACGATGACGGTCGGCGATGGGGTTCGCAGAAACCGCCGACAGGCTGATGACTCCTACCGTGATCAAGTCCACGAGTGGTGGGCCGCGTGAAAGGGAGTCGTAGTTGCCATCGTTGGACGACGAAGCCGATGGTCTCCCCGTCGACCCGGACATCGAGCTCCGGACGGGCGACCCGCCTGCCACCGCCACCGAGCGCTCTCGTGAGCATCAGTCGCAGATGGCGATTGTGGTCGCCGTCGGCATCGGGGGCGCCTTCGGAGCAGTGGCCCGGTATGCGGTGTCGCTCGGCATTCCCACTGCCACCGCCGGCTTTCCCTGGAGCACGTTCGTCGTGAATGTGACGGGAAGTGCGTTCCTCGGTCTCCTCCTCGTCGTATTGGTGGAACAATTCCCCAGGGGCAGGCTGACTCGACCGATCGTGGGCACCGGGGTCGTCGGGGCGTACACCACGTTCTCGACCTTCGAGGTCGATGCCGTGAACCTGGTACGTGGCGGGCACCCGACGACGGCGGTGATCTACGTAACTGCCAGCGTGATTGCCGGCCTCGTGGCTGTCTGGGCTGGGATGACCGGTGCTCGAGCCCTCCTGCAAATTGAACGACAGCTCCAGGAGGACATGTGATGGCGGCAGCTCTCGATGGGTCGATCACCAGCCATCAGGCAACGCGGCTCTCCATCTTGCTCACCATCCGTGACCACGCCCATCATCATTCGCTGATGGTCAAGCTCGTGCAGCGTGCCCGTGATGCAGGTCTTGCCGGCGGAACCGTGTTCGAGGCGCAGGAAGGGTACGGCACCTCGGGAAGGCTCCACCGCAGGCACCTCTTTTCCGAAGACGCACCGGTGGTCATTGTGATCGTGGATCACCCTGATCGGATCGGGTCGTTTCTCGACAGTGTGGAAGACCTCCTCGAAGGTGTCGTCTTCATGGTCGACGATGTCGAAGTCATCGAAGTCTGACTGCAGGATGCGGAGGGGACCCGAGCGATGAGACCCCTTCTCTTCGTCGCCGTCGCTGGTGGTGGGCTCGTTGGTGCTCCATCCCGCTACCTGGTCGACCGTGCCATCACCAACCGGTTCGATTCCGATCTGCCCTGGGGCACCTTCACCATCAACATGACCGGATCGCTCCTCCTCGGCATCCTCACGGGTCTCTCGCTGGGACACCACCTTCCGGCGATCCCCGAGGCCCTGCTTGCCACGGGCTTCTGTGGTGCGTACACGACGTTTTCCACCTTCACCTACGAGACGGTCAGATTGATCGAAGACGGGCAGCTGGGCGAGGCCGCCGGAAATGTCATGGGCAGCGTGGTCATCGGACTGGCTGCAGCCGCTGCTGGCGTAGCCATCGGTCTCGCCATTTGAAACACGAGTCGCCCGCCGTGCTCGAGCGAGCAGCGGTGGTCCAGTTGACCACCGTCGGCCTCGACCGTCTGTGATCCGTCGGGTTCGAAGCTCGATGGCAGCGCCACGGTGGAGGTCCTCTTGGTCTGCGGTGCGTCCGGTGGTGGCCGGACTGCCCAGCGCTCACCTCCCCTGAGGGTATCCGATCGTTCTGGCTGCGCCACTGCTGGGCGAGCTCGACCGGGTAAGTCGAACGTTCGGCGAATGTGCCCTCATGGATCCGGCGCCTCGGCAGGTCCACATCGGCTGCTTCCCTGGCTCAATAAGCGACGGTGATGCGGCGGCGCAGCGCGTCGGGTTTCCAGGCTTCGGGGAAGTCAGGGGCGTCGACGAGCCCGACGCATGGAGCGTGGGTCTGCCTGACTACCAGTCGCAGGCGATGTACTTCGATTCGAGGTACTCGAGCATGCCCTCGTGGCCGCCCTCGCGCCCGAGCCCGCTCTGCTTGGTCCCACCGAAGGGCGCCGCAGGGTCTGAGACGAGCCCGCGGTTGAGTCCGACCATGCCGCTGTCGAGCGCCTCGGAGACGCGCAGGCCCCGTCCGAGGTCGCTCGTGTAGAGATAGGAGACGAGGCCGTGGACGCTGGCGTTGGCCATCTCGATGACCTCGGCCTCGGTGTCGAAACTGACGATCGGGGCGACCGGTCCGAAGATCTCCGTGCCGAGGATATCCGCCGACGGCTCGACCCCGGTGAGCACCGTCGCCGGGTAGAACCACCCGGGGCCCTCGGGCACCTCGCCCCCGACGACCGCCTTGGCTCCCTCTGCGAGTGCGCCCGATACGAGCTCGGCCACCTTGTGGCGGCTCGAGGAGTTGACGAGCGGCCCGAGCTGGACGCCTTCGCCGAGGCCGGGGCCCACCTCCAGCCCGGACATCTCATGGGCGAGACGCCGCGAGAACTCTTCGGCGATCCCTCGTTGGACGTAGAACCGGTTGGCCGAGGTGCAGGCTTCGCCGCCGTTGCGCATCTTCGCCAGCATCGCTCCGGCGACCGCCGCGTCGAGGTCGGCGTCGTCGAAGACGAGGAAGGGGGCATTGCCACCTAGCTCCATCGAGCAGTTCACGACGTTTTCGGCAGCGGTGCGCAGCAACTCCTGACCCACCTCGGTCGAGCCGGTGAACGAAAGCTTGCGGACCCGGGGGTCGGCGAGGAGCGCCGCGACGAAATTCGACGAGCGGTTCGAGGGGACGACGTTGACGACTCCGCCAGGGACCCCGGCCTGTTCGAGGACCTGTGCGATGGCGAGGGCGGTGAGCGGTGTTTCGGACGCAGGCTTGCACACGACGGTGCAGCCTGCGGCGAGGGCTGGTCCGATCTTGCGGGTCAGCATGGCGGCCGGGAAGTTCCACGGGGTTACGAGTACGGCAACACCGATGGGCTGGCGGACAACGAGGATCTTGTGCGCCCCTGACGGCGCGATGGTGATCTCACCGGTATTGCGGACCGCTTCTTCGGCGTACCAGCGGAAGAATTCCGCGGCGTAGGCGATCTCACCGCGTGCGTCGGGGAGCGCCTTGCCGTTCTCGAGAACGACCAGCTGGGCGAGCTCCTCGTGCCGCTCGGTCATGATCTCGAATGCCCGGCGGAGGATCTCGGAGCGAGCGCGCGGGGGAGTGGCCGACCAGGCGGGCATCGCCACCGAGGCAGCGTCGACCGCCAGTGTGGCGTCGTCCAGAGTGCCGTTGGCGACCCTGGTGAGCGTCTCGCCGGTGGAGGGGTCGGCGACGGCGATGAGCGAGCCGTCCGAGGAGGAACGCCATTCGCCGCCGATGTAGCAGCCCGTCGGCAGATTGCCTGCGATGGCGGCGAATGCTTCGCGGTGCGCCGTGTCGGTACGGTCAGGGGTTGCCTCTGTCGTCATGCAAGCGACCTCCTTGCCCTCACGACGGTGTGTGCTGGCAACGGTAGCTCGCGCTCTCAGAGGTGTCCACAGCGGGCTCGGTGACCATGGGCCCGATCAGAGCGCCGATGGCGGGGGAGGGTCGGAGGTTGCGGCCGACGCGATCGGCGCACCGCTGTCCTCCGGGACGAGCGTGGGGGTCGAACGGTTCAGGGTTTCTCCCCTGAAGAACGAAGGGCTGCCGAACCGCATGAGGATCATGCCCACGACACCGACCAGCGCCGAGACCAGGGCGATGAGGAAGACCCCGCCCACGTCGGAGTGCGGTGGAAATGGCATGTGCCACGAGGTGTAGCTCTGGGCCTGCACGTTGTCGTAGTTCCAGTCCTCCCAGAGGCTCCAAACCATGGCGAAGTAGAGCATCACTCCTCCGAGCAAAGGGAAGATGCCCTTCATCCACAGGTCCCGCCTGCTGCGGTTGAGCACCTTCCGGTAGTACCAGGCACAGGTGAAGCCGGTGAGACCGTAGTAGAAGGCGATCCACACCCCGATGGCGGTTACCGCGTCGGGGATGAGGTTGCCCCCGGCGAAGTGATTGAACGCCACGTACAGCACGATCGAGATGCCACCCATCGTCACCGTCGACACCGTCGGTGTCAGGTAGCGCCTGTGCATCCGTCCGAACGCATCGGGGATGGCCTTGTACACGGCCATCGACAGTGTGGTGCGCGCCGTGGGCAGGATGGTGGTCTGGGTGGAGGCGGCCGCCGAGGTCAGCACCATCAGGATGAGCAGTTTGGCGGCGATCGAACCGAGCGTCGAGTGGCCGAACACCGCGGTGCCCAGGCTCGAGAACACATCGCTGTAGTTGGCGGGGTTCGCCAGCCCGATACCGGTCTTGCCGACGCCGGCAAAGGCCTGGGCACCCAGGGTGACGATGAAGTAGATGACGAGCAACAAGACGGTGGAGATGATGGCGCCAAGTCCCGGGTTCCGCGTGCGATCGGACGTCTCCTCGTTGATCGACACCGCGGTGTCCCAACCCCAGTAGATGAAGAGCATGAGGAGGAGGCCGGCGATGACCTTCGAGAGCGAGGGGCCGTGGAACGGGTTGAACCAGTCCCAGTTCGGAGTGATATGGGTCGAGGGCGCGGTTCCGATGGCCACGCGTATGAGAGCCACGACGGCGAACACCACGAGGATGACCACCTCGACCGAGAGGAGTACCCGTTGGATCGCAGCTGACAGTTCGATGCCCCGGTAGCAGACATAGGTCAGGAGCGCGATGAAGAGGACGCCGACGAGGAGGACCCATTCGCTGGTCGGGTTCTGCCCGATGCCCTTGGCATTGAAGAGCAGGAAGACGTACTGTCCGGTCACTTGGGCCAGGCTCGCCATCACCAGTATGTCGGAGGCGACGATGCCCCATCCCCCCATCCAGCCCACCCAGGGTCCGAAGGTCCGTGTCCCCCAGGTGAAGGTGGTCCCGCAGTCGGGGTCCGCCTTGTTGAGCTCGCTGTAGCCGATGGAGACGAAGAGCATGGGTATGAAGGCGAGCACCACGACCAACGGTGACAGGACGCCGACCGCCACCACGATCAGGCCGAGGGTGGCCGCCAGGCTGTAGGCGGGGGCGGTGGACGCGATCCCGATCACGATGTTGGAGACCAGGCTCAGCGCGTCGGACTTGAGCCCCTTCTCTTTCGGTGCCTCCGCCGGCCCGTCCGCGTTCGTCGTGTTGAAAGTCATGTCATATCGGGCTCTCATCGAGCATTGCATCGGCTACCTTGACGAAGCCGACGATGTTGGCACCCGCCACGTAGTCGCCCGGCCGGTCATACTCCTCAGCCGTCTGGCGGACCGTGTCGTGGATGCGCCGCATGATCGCCTGCAGACGTCCGTCGACCTCCTCCTTGGACCACTGGACGAGCTGCATTCCCTGGGCCATCTCCAGCCCGGACACCGCCACCCCGCCGGCGTTCGCCGCCTTGCTCGGTGCATAGAGAACGCCGGCGGCGGTGAGGCGATCGACGCCCTCGGAGACCGTCGGCATGTTCGCCCCTTCAGCCACCAGCGTCACCCCACCTTTCACCAGGTTGTCGGCGTCCTTCGCACTGATCTCGTCCTGCGTGGCGCTGGGGAAGGCGCACTGCGCGGGCACGCACCAGAGGGGGTTCTCGTCGCCCCCCGTGGCGGGGTGGTAGGTCGCATGCTCGAACTCCTCCGCGTACTCGCGGATCCGACCCCGGCGCTCGTTCTTGAGGCGCTTGACCCATTCGAGCTTCTCGCGGTCGATGCTGTCGGGATCGTGGATGAACCCGTCGGAGTCGGAGAGGGTGACGACGTGGGCACCGAGGTCGAGGAGCTTCTCCACGGTGAATTGGGCGACGTTCCCGCTGCCCGAGACGAGGCATGTCTTGCCTCCGAGGACGTCGTCCCTGGTGGCCAGCATCTCCCGTGCGAAGTACACGACCCCGTACCCGGTGGCCTCCTGGCGAATCTGCGAGCCGCCCCACTTGATCCCCTTGCCGGTGATGGCGCCGACGAACCGCTTTGCGATGCGCTTGTACTGGCCGAAGAGGTAGCCGATCTCACGCTCACCCACGCCGATGTCCCCGGCGGGCACATCGGTGAACTCCCCGATGTAGGGGTAGAGCTCGGTCATGAAGGACTGGCAGAACCGGCGGATCTCCGACTCGCTCCGCCCCTTCGGGTCGAAGTCCGAGCCGCCCTTGGCCCCACCCATCGGCAGGGTGGTCAGCGAGTTCTTGACCGTCTGCTCGAAGGCCAGGAACTTCAACAGGCCTGCGTTCACGGTGGGATGGAACCGCAGCCCTCCCTTGTAGGGGCCGATGGAGCTGCTCATCTGGACGCGGAATCCCCGGTTGACGTGGATCTCCCCGTCGTCGTCCACCCAGTTGACGCCAAAGCTGATCACCCGATCGGGCTCCACCAGTCGTTCGAGGATCTTGTCCTGCATGTACCGGGGACGTTGGACGAGCACCGATTCGAGCGACCTGGTCACCTCGCGGACGGCCTGGTGGAAGTCGGCCTCGCCCGGGTTGTTGGCTTCGACCTTGGCCAGGACCTCGCCCAGGTGCTCCCTTGCCCGGGTCGTTGCCTGTCGGGGCCGCGAGGTTCCGGGGGTCATCTCCACATCTTTGAATGCGCGGCGGAGAAACGGCAGAGTCGAAAGTCCCGAAGGTGCCCTCCCGGCGCTCCCACCCGGCGACGGCGCGCGGACCTGGCCCCCTGGAGCGGCCCCGGGGGATGGGACCTTCGGCACTGGTCGCGCCCGCCACCGGGTGTGGATACTGTGGAGGAGAGCGGTGCAGCTCCGGCTCCCCGGGGCGGCAGGGATCGACGGAGGCAATCATGCGAGTACTGGTCATCGGAGCAGGGGGCGTGGGGAGCGCCGTCGCCAAGACGGCAGCAAAATGGGATCTCTTCGAGCACGTCGGAGTGGCGGACTACGACGTCAGGCGGGCGCAGCAGGCGGTCGCCGGCCACGGTGACCGGTTCGCTGCCTACCAGCTTGATGCGGGTGACGAGCGTGCCGTCGAGGGTCTGATCCGGAGCGAACGTGCGGACGCCGTCCTCAACGCCCTCGACCCCCGTTTCGTGATGCCGGTCTTCCGGGCTGCGTTCGCCGCCGGAGTGACCTACCTCGACATGGCCATGTCGCTGTCTCATCCGCATCCGACGGAGCCGTACCGGCTGCCCGGGGTCAAACTCGGGGACGACCAGTTCGCCCTGGAGGACCAGTGGAAGGAGCGCGGTCTTCTGGCTCTCTGTGGTATCGGTGTGGAGCCGGGGCTCTCCGACGTGTTCGCCCGCTACGCGGCGGACAACCTGTTCTCGTCCATCGACGAGATCGGCGTCCGCGACGGTGCGAACCTGGTCGTCGAGGGCTACGAGTTCGCCCCGTCGTTCTCCATCTGGACCACGATCGAGGAGTGCCTGAACCCGCCGATCGTCTGGGAGAAGGGCAAGGAGTGGTTCACGACGGCGCCCTTCAGCGAGCCCGAGACGTTCACCTTCCCGGCCGGCATCGGGCCGGTCGAGTGCGTCAACGTGGAGCACGAGGAGGTGCTGCTCATCCCCCGCTGGGTCGATGCGCAGCGGGTGACCTTCAAGTACGGGCTGGGCGACGAGTTCATCGGCGTGCTCTCCACCCTGCACAAGCTGGGGCTCGACTCGACCACCCCGATCCGCGTCGGCAACGTCGAGGTCTCTCCGCGGGACGTGGTCGCCGGGTGCCTGCCCGACCCGGCCCAGCTCGGGGACCGGATGTCCGGGTTGACCTGTGCCGGCACCTGGGTCACCGGCACCGGCAAGGACGGCAGCCCCCGCGAGGTGTACCTCCACCACGTGGTCGACAACGCCTGGTGCATGTCCGAGTTCGACTCCCAGGCCGTGGTCTGGCAGACCGCCATGAACCCGATTGTCGCCCTCGAGTTGCTCGACTCGGGCGCCTGGTCCGGTCAGGGCGTCCTGGGGCCCGAAGCCCTGCCGGCGGACCCCTTCCTCGACCTGGTCAACAGCCACGGGGCCCCGTGGGGCCTGGACGAGCGCACGCCCGCCAAGGCCTGACGGTCATCCCGGCCGGCACAGGGCCATGGCCGACGATCCACCCGGAGCCGAGGCGACGCCGAGGCTCCCGACTGCTCGATGAAAGGAGCACTCCCCATGGCCAAGGTGCAGCTGAAGAACTTCATCGACGGTGCCTCGCTCGAGGCGACGGGCGGCCAGACCTACGAGCTCGTCGACCCGGTGACCGGCGAGCCGTACGCCGATGCCCCGCGGTCCCAGCCCCAGGATGTGGACCGGGCGCTCCGGGCCGCACAGGATGCATTCGACACGTGGTCGAGGACGACCCCCTCTCAGCGGAGCCGGGCGGTGCTCAAGTTCGCCGACGCCCTCGAGGCCCGGGCGGACGAGCTGGTCGACATCGAGTGCCGCAACACGGGCAAGCCGCGGGCCCTGACCACCTCCGAGGAGATCCCGCCGACCCTCGACCAGATCCGCTTCTTCGCCGGTGCGTGCCGGCTCCTCGAGGGCCGGTCCGCCGGCGAGTACATGGAGGGGTTCACCTCGTTCGTCCGCCGCGAGCCGGTCGGCGTCTGCGCCCAGATCACCCCGTGGAACTACCCGATGATGATGGCGGTGTGGAAATTCGCCCCGGCGATCGCCGCCGGCAACACCGTCGTCCTCAAGCCGGCACACACCACGCCGGCGAGCACGCTGTTCCTGGCCGAGGTGGCCGCCGAGTTCTTCCCACCCGGTGTGTTCAACGTGGTCTGCGGCCTCAATCACGAGATGGGGGCGGCACTGCTCGAAAGCCCGATCCCCCGCATGATCTCCATCACCGGGAGCGTCCGCGCCGGGCGTGAGATCGCCAGGGCGGCAGCGGAGGACCTCAAGCGGGTGCATCTCGAACTGGGCGGCAAGGCCCCGGTCATCGTCTTCGACGACGCCGACGTGGAGTCGACCGCAGAGGGGATCGCGGTGGCCGGGTACTTCAACGCAGGCCAGGACTGCACCGCGGCCACCCGTGTGCTGGCCGGTCCCCGGATTCACGACGACCTGGTCTCCGCTCTCACCGAGGCGGCACGTCGCCGTAAGCTCGGCGGGTCGGACGATGCCGACGTGGACGTCGGCCCGCTCAACAGTGCCGTGCAGCTCGAACGGGTGACCGGCTTCTGCGAACGCCTCCCGGACCACGCCGAGATCCAGACGGGCGGGCAGCGCTTCGGCGATCGGGGGTTCTTCTACGAGCCCACAGTGGTCACCGGCCTCGCTCAGGACGACGAGATCATCCAGGAGGAGGTCTTCGGCCCTGTCGTCACGGTGCAGCGCTTCGGCGACGAGGACGAGGCGGTCAGGTGGGCGAACGACGTGGAGTTCGGGCTGGCATCCTCGGTGTGGACCAGGGACCACGCGCGGGCGATGCGGGTGTCGGCGCGCCTCGACTTCGGCTGCGTGTGGATCAACACCCACATCCCGCTCGTCGCCGAGATGCCACACGGCGGCTTCAAGCACTCCGGGTACGGGAAGGACCTGTCCGTCTACGGCCTCGAGGACTACACGCGGATCAAGCACGTGATGAGCGCTACTGCTCAGTAGCAGCGCCGCCCGGACCCGGGCGATCCACCTACCCGGAGAGCCGTAGGTGTCGTGTTCGCTAATCCGTTCCCCCGCCCCCGCCCGACAGCGCCGGGCGCAGGAGATCGCGGACAGACACCATGCCGACCACGTGACCCTGGTCGTCGAGCACGGGTAGATGGCGGATGGCGCCGTCGAGCATCTGGTACCCGGCGTCGGCGAGCGTGTCCCCCACCCGCGCCGCGACCACGTGCTTGACCATCGCGTCCTCGGCGGTGACGGCATCCAGATCCGCCCCCTGGGCGACGAGTGCCACGACATCGCGTTCCGAGATGATGCCCAGGGATCGTTGCTCGTCTCCGACCACCAGCGCGCCGACGTTCTCGACCCACATGGTGTGCGCGACTGCCCGCAGCGTCTCGTCGGGACGGGCGAATACCGGCTCCCGGTGCTCGAGACTCCCGATTTTGTCCTGGAGATATGACGCCATCACGCCTCCTTCGGTCGTGAAGCCTGGTTCCGCTCCGCACGGGAGCCGTGCACCTGCCTCCTAGACCTCACTATCAGTGTGATGCCGATGCCCGACCCCGCGACAGGGCCGAAGGTCACCTGCTCGTGGCGTTCGTCGAGAGGAGCGACCAGGGACGTGCCACCGGCCGCCTCTCCGTTCACGTCGCGGTTGGACGTCGAAACATGAACCACGCGTAGGGCCCGGCCTCGGGTGCCTGTGCCTCGGATCGGATTGCAAATCCGTGGCGCTCGTACCAGGGCACGGTCCGGGGATTGCCGGTCACCAGAAAGCTCGGTTCGCCGAGGGCATCCACCCGGGCCAGGCCATCGGCCAGGAGGAGGCGCCCTACGCCGGACCCGCGCCGGTCGGGGTCGACTGCAACCAGGTCGATGTACCAATGGGGCTCGGCGGGGCGGTGGCCTTCGACCCAGCTCCAGAATCGGATCTGGCGCTCGGGACAGCCACCCCGAGCGGCGAGAGCCGGCCCCACGACGGCGTCGATGGCCTCGTCGTCGTAGCCGGCACCTGGCGGGAGCCAGCCGGCGGCGCCGGACCTGTCCCCGGTTACCCACAACCATCCTCGGCGCGCCAGTTGGCGGGTCGCCTGGAGGAGCTCGAGGTCGATCAGCCCGGCAGGATCGTCGCACGCCAGACACCACCGCTCGATGGGATCTTCGGCGAACGCTCGGGCCAGGAGGCCGGCGACCGGGACCACCTCGTCGATCGAAGCCCTGCGCACACGGCGCGCCGTCGAGCCCTCGGTTGTAGGTCCGCTGGCCGGGGTCATCCTGAGCGCCGCCGGTCGAGTATCGCCTCGGCCACGGCGACAACCTCCGTCGGTGTCCTGCCCGTGGTGTCGACCACCGTGGCCGATGCCCACGGGTCCATCGAGCGGGCCAACGCTTCCCTCACCCCAGGCGTCGCCTCGGAGATGTCGGCATGCCCCGCGAGCCGACGCACGATCCGTCGATCTGCTTCCTCCGGGGTCGTGACACAGTGCAGCTCGACGAGGTCGCTCGACGTCGCAACGGCCACGGCCCGAGCCAGATCTCGCCAGGCGGCGTCGACCCACGAGGCGTCGAGGACGACGGACTCGCCCAACCCGAGAGACTGCTCGGCCTTCCGGATCAGTTCCTCGTAGACGGCCGTTGTCGCCGCAGGCTCGTAGCGGCCCTCGCCGTAGCCGGGACGCTGTTCGTTGGTGCTTCCACCGACCTCCCTGCGGATCTCGTCGGACCGGAGGACGCGCCAGTCCCGTGCCTCTCCGAGCCCGGCGGCAAGTGTGGACTTGCCCGTGCCGGGGAGTCCACCCACCAGTACCAGCGCCACCCGGGCCTGTCGAAGGTGGCTGAGCGCGACCTCGTGGAAGAGGGAGGCCGCCGTTCGTGCATCGTCTGTGGCCTGCTGCGAGCGGAGACAGCACACTTTGGCCCGGACGTAAGCACGAGAAGCGCAGTAGAACTGGACGAGGGTGTCGGGGAACCGGTCACCGGCAAGCTCCTGGTAGTCGAGGAGGAAGCGGGCGGCCGCCTCGGGACGGCCGAGCCGCTCGAGATCCATGGCCAGAAATGCCGCGTCGGCGGTGACATCGCCGTAGCGCAACGCGTCCGAGAACTCGATGCAGTCGAGGATCCGGACCCCGTCGTCGAGGCAGAAGATGTCCTCGGCCTGCAGGTCCCCGTGGCCGTCGCACACACGACCCGAGGTGATCCGTTGGTCGAGCAATGGCCCACGGCCGTCGACCCAGCGGAGCGCAAGGGACCGGATCTCCTCGTCGACCCCTGCATCGAGGATCGTTCCCAAGAAAGGCTCGGTCTCGGAGAAGTTCGCCTCCCAGGCGGCCAGCAGCGCCGGGCCGGTGGCCGCCGCCGAGATGTCCGCCGACCGGGCTGCCCGGCCATGGAATGCAGCCAGTGTCCCGGCCACCTGCCGGAGCCAAGCAGAGAGCTCATCCCCCCGCCGGGCGAGCGATGCCAGCCGACGGCTGTCGGGCATGCGCCGCATGACGACCATGTGGTCGACGGGCTCCCCATCCATTCGCACTTCAGCGACGCCGAGGTAGACGTCGGGGGCCAATCGTCGATTGAGCGCCACTTCGAGGTGGCAGTCGGCCTCGCGGACCTCGGGCCGGCGAAAATCCAGGAACTCGAAGTGGACGGGCTTCCGCAGCTTGTACACCCGGTCACCGAGGAAGAAGAGTACGGAGACGTGCGTCTCGACAACGGCGGCCGGCTGTGTAGTCGCGGCATGACCCGGCTCATCTGCGTGGCCCGCGGTGGACGTGCCCCCGCCGCGTCGTCGATCCCTGCTCACGACTCCCAGCTTCGATGACGGGCCCGGGAAAGGCCAGAGTCGGAAGTCCTTGCCCTCCTCGGCGTCAGGCGGACCCGTTGTCGCCGGCTTCGGCGGCGGTCTCGGCTGCCGCGTGCGCCGGTGGCTTCGCGCCCAGGACCTTTGCCACCGAGCCTGCGGTCAGGGCGGCCGCACCCAGCACGGAGATCCGGGTCAACGACTTCGACAGATGCGGGCCCAATCGCAGGCGGCCCGGCCCGGAGCCGATCAGCGCGAGCGCTACGGCAAGGTTGGTGAGCGGGAGCTCGAAGCCCCCCTTCTGTGCCATCGGTCCTTGCTTCCGGTGGACGGAGGTGGCGACGACCATGGCCCCGGCGATGGCCAACGGGCCCAGTGGGTCGGCGATGCCGGTGACCGTGAGGATCCCGCCGCCGAGCTCGCTCGCCCCGGCGAGCGTCGCCATTGCCTTCCCGGGCCGCAAGCCCAGCGCTTCGAACCCTGCCCCAGCGGCATCGAGGCCAGGGCCGTCAAATGCACCGAACAGCTTCTGGGCTCCGTGCACGGAGAGATACCCACCGAGCACGGCTCGGGTGGCGAGTAGGCCGACGTTACCCATCTGGAACCTCCTGGTTGCGTGACCACGTGGGGCCACTGCTGAGAGCGAACAGCTTACGAAACAATAGTAACTATGTCCAAGTAAGCTAATAACCGTGACACCTCCCGATGATGAAGAAGGGGTGTGCGGGGCCATCACCCAGGTCTTTTCTCTTCTGGGAAAACGCTGGAGCGGTCTGATCATCGCGACCCTGCTCGACGGTCCCGCCCGCTTTTCCCGGATCGTCCGTCTCGTGCCCGGTGTGAGCGAGCGCATGCTGTCCGAGCGCCTCAACGAGCTTACCGCCGCAGGCCTGATCACACGGGAGGTGGACGAGGGGCCGCCGGTCACCGTCCAGTACCGGCTGACCCCGCGGGGGGAGGCGCTTCGGCCGGCGCTCGCGGAGCTCGAGCGCTGGGGAAGCGAGCAGCTCGTGGAGCGCGGCGCTACCCCGGCTGCCGTCGGTGCGGCTCGGAGTGGTCCCAGTCGGCGAGCAGGGCACGGAGCGCAGTGAGGAGGATGAGTGGCTGGTCGAGCATGGCGTGGTGGCCGGCCTCGGGGATCTCCACCACCGGCGTGACCCGACCCAGCTCGTCGTACATCGACCGCCCGATGTCGGCGGTCACCAGGCCGTGCTCGGACCGGAGGAGGGCCAGTCGGCACAACACTCGCGAGAGGTAGGGCAGAGCGATCCCGCGGATCCCGCCTCCGAACTGGGCAAAGATCTCCCGGTCGAACTTCCACTGCCACCCACCGGCCACCGGCCGGAGCGAGCGCCGGGCGACATGGTCGATGACATAGTCGAGGTAGTGCTCCTGGGCGGGGACGGTGCGGAAGTGCTGCACGGCCTCCTCCTCGGTGGGGTAGACGCGGGGACGGCCGAACGCCTCTCGGAGCCGGTAGGCGCCGATCTCGGGGTCGGGTTCGGTCACCGGCGAGTCGCACACGATGGCCCCGCTCACCTGGTCACCATGGCGTGCCGCGGTGGCGACAGTGACGAACCCGCCCATGCTGTGCCCGACGATGACCGGCGCCCCGGCGATCTGTCCGGCCGCGGCCACCGCCATCACCTCCTCGGTCCACTGCTCGAGCGAGTAGCGGTCCCGGTGGCCGCTGTCGCCGTGCCCGGACAGGTCGATGCAGAGCACGCGGAACTCGTCGCTGAACGGGGCGGCCACGTGCGTCCACCAGTGGGCGTGGGCGCCGCCGCCGTGGACGAAGACCAGGCCGCGCGCGCCGGGCCTGCCGCACGCCAGGGCGTGGATCGCGCACCCGTCCACCGCTACCTCGACGTCGACCTGGGGGACGGCCAGTGCGCGACGGAACCACTCCGGGGCACGGGTGTGCGGCCGATACTCCTCCATCCCGAGATCAGAGCACATCGGGGGCACCCGAACGGCGCGCAGGCCCTGTCGGCGCATGATGTGTGCGGCCCGACGGCTGCGCGGTCGGCCTGGCGTCGGCGTGGATGTGTGCTGTGCGGAAGGTTCTGTGCTCGATGGGCGTCGGCCCACATGCAGAGCTGTTGGCGCTGTCCGGCGAGACCTTTCGCGTCTACGCAGGCCGCCACGGCTACGACCTCGATCTGCGTCAGGTCGCCCCGTCGACCGACAGGCCCATTCCGTGGGCAAAGGTTCTGCTCCTCCGGGAAGCGCTCTCCCGCTTCGACCTGGTGCTGTGGATCGATGCCGACGCCGCCGTCGTCGATCCATCCGTCGACATCGCCGATCTGCTCGGCGGGCGGGACCTCATGGGCATGGTGGCGCACGCCACGCCGGAGAGCGACGACCCGATTCCAAACTGTGGGGTGTGGCTGGTGCGGTCCCATCGCATGACCCGGAAGTTCCTCGACGACGTCTGGCGCTCTACCGCGTACATCGAACACAAGTGGTGGGAGAACGCCGCCGTCATGGACCTGCTGGGGTACGAACTGGCGCCTGCGGTGCGCCTCGTGCGGCCCACGCCGATGTACCGGCGCACCCACTTCCTGCCGACCGAGTGGAACAGCATTGCCGCGGACGGCTCCCCGACCGCCCGGATCGTCCACTTACCGGGCGCCCCCCTCGCCGAACGGATCACCGGGCTCGAGGCGGCCGTGGCCCGGCTGCACGCAAATGAAGGGGACGCTTCGGTCTGACATGGTCGGCTGCCGTCGACCGGTGACCCCTCGGTCATTGTGCGTCGTGCTGGGCGACATCCGGCGCACCGGTCAACAGCGCGACCGGCCGTCCCACCCCCAACGGCTGGTCAGTCCGGGCTCTCCTGGACGGCCTCCGGATTCCACGGCGAGCGCAGCGGCGTAGTTCGCCGCGACGGCCACGTCCTCGACGAGCACGCCCTGGTGATCGGCGGCCTCGGGCCCCTCCCCCATCCCCGTCCCGCGGCACTTGACCCTGGCCTCGTGCCGCACCCACAGGCGGAAGAAGACCGCGGTGCGGAGCTCCGGCTCGGTGGACTCGAGGAGTTCCATCATCTCCGCGTCGAAGGCCCGCCGGGCCAGTGCCAGCTCGTCGAGCCCCTGGCGGATCCGCTCCACGTCGGCTCCCACCTCGCGATCGGGGGACACGGCCACCAACGCAAGGTCCCCGGAATGGGAGAGATTGAAGTGGAGTCGGGCAGAGTCGGCACCGGCCAGTGCGGGCTTGTCCTTCGGCCCGAGGTCGAAGGCCACCGCGGACGGCGCCATCCCGAGGTAGCCGCCGAGGATCGAGCGCAGCGCAGCTCGGGATCGCACCCAGCGCGCGGCATGCTCCGGTGAGCGGAAGCGGGCCGCCCGTTGGCGTTCCTCGGGCGACAGGTCGGCAGCGACACCCGCCACCGTGTACCCGTCATGACCGTCGACTTCGATCCGCCACAGGTGCACCTGGCCCGGACCCGGGGCGGGGATGCCGCCCGGTTCGGCCCTATCCCAGTCGTGCGGCATGGGAGCCCGCCGCTTCCAGGCTCGAGGAGATGCAGCGGTCGAGACACTCGGCCAGGGAGGCGACAGCCGGCTCGCGGAGCATGCCGTGGTGCGAGCCCAGGACGATGTGCTGTTCGATTCCGCCGACCTCGAGCCCGAACCACCGGGCCAGTTGGGCCATCTGGAGGCCCTTGGAGTCCTCCTCGCAGAGCAGGAGGGTCACGGTGGCGCGGAGGCGAGGGGCCCGGTACCGAACCACGTTGGCATACGCGATGCGCAGGACCTCGTCGCGTCGGCGTTCGGAGAGCGAGGGGAAGGCCCCCCGGGTGGCGAAGTTGACCCAGTCGAGGGCCCGGGCGGCGACGTCCTGGCGCCGTCTGTGCCACTTCGAGGGTGCGACCGGTCGCTCGGTGGACCCGGGAGCAGACTTCGGCAGGAGGAATTCCTGCATCTCCAACTGCGACGGCCCGTTGACCCGTGCCCACTCGACGAGTGCCGCATGCACCGCACCCCGTTCTTCGTCGTCACCGAGGGGGAACGCCTCCTGGATGTCGTCCCGCGAGAGGTAGGCGGCATGGATGTAGCGGCTGACCTCCACACCGGCATGGGCTGCGACCGGCTCCCTGAGCCACTCGATGAACCTGTCGCCCGCCCCTCGGTCGGAGAACACGTCGCCGAGTTCGGCCCCTTCGACCGTGGCGTGCAGGCGAGCGACGTTCATCATGGGGTCGTAGAGCGCGCCGTTGGCCAAGTGGCGGCTCTTCCAGAACGGACCGATGGAATCGATCGACGCCATGAGCGCTACCGTCTCGCCGGCTGACTCCAACCGGGCCGCCATCTCGTAGGCGACGAGTGCGCCATAGCATCGCCCGACCAGAAGGTAGGGGCCATGGGCCTGGACCTTGCGGATCTGGCGGACGTAGTGGCGGGCCATCGACTCGATCGTGCGGTGCAGGGGGGCCGAGCTGTCCAGTCCGAACGGTTGCAGGACGTAGAACGGCTGGTCGGGGGCCAGGCGTCGGGCCAGCGGCCCGTAGCCGACCACGTTGCCGTCACCGGCGGTGACGGCGAAGATCGGGGGCCGCGATCCACCGGTGGTGAGGGGGACCAGCGACCCGGTGTGGGCATCCCACCCGTCCGAGCGGAGGACCTCGGCGAGTTCCGCCACGGTGGGCGCCTCGAAGATCGTGGCCAACGGCAGGCGTGCTCCCGTCGAGCGCTCGATGGCGGCGAACAACTCCACGGCCAGGAGCGAATGGCCCCCGAGATCGAAGAAGTCGTCGTGTAGGCCGACAGTGCGGAACCCGGTGACCTCCTGCCAGATGGCGATCAGGGTGGCCTCCATCCGGTTGGCACCGCGCAGCGGGCGGGCCAGCGTCGTGTGGGGCCCGATCTCCGGCGCGCCGGGCCCTTCGGGGAACCAGGCCGACGGCGGTGCGGGTAGCCGTCCCACATCGATCTTCCCGTTGGTACCCAGGGGTAGCTGCTCCAGCCAGAGGAATGCCTCGGGGACCATGTAGCGGGGCAGCGCCCGGCCGAGGAACTCCTTGAGGTCGGCGTCATCCACCGGTCCAGCGGTCGCCGAAACATCCCCGGCATCATCGGCGGCCGGTGCGCCCATCTCCGGGGTCCCGGATCCCACCAGGTAGGCCACGAGCCGCTTGTCGTCGCGCCCGAACTCGACAGGCAGGACATGGGCCTGGGCGATGGCCGGATGACCGGTCAGCGCCGCCTCGGTCTCGGCCGGCTCGACCCGGTGGCCTCGCACCTTGACCTGGCGGTCGATGCGGCCGAGGAACTCGAGCGTCCCGTCGCCACGCCGTCGGACCCGATCGCCCGAGCGGTAGAGGCGTGCTCCTGACAGGCCGGCGAACGGGTTGTCGATGAAGTGCTCGGCGGTCAGGTCGGGCCGCCCGACGTACCCACGGGCGACGCCGTCCCCCCCGATCCACAGCTCGCCCGGCACGCCGTCGGGCACCGGCTGTCCGGTGTCGTCGACGATGACGACCCAGGTGTTGGCGATGGGCGTACCGATGGGCACCGACCCCTCGACCCGGCCACCGGCGGCCATCCGGTGGCAGCACGTGAAGGTGGTCCCCTCGGTGGGACCGTACCCGTTGATCACAGCACCGCCCTCACCGATGACCTTGAGCAGGCGGTTCACGTGAGCGGGCGACAGCGTGTCGCCGCCGGCCAGCACCTGCCGGAGCGAGGACAGGGCTCCGACCTGGTGGTCGACCATCTGATGGAAGATCGCCGCAGTGAACCAGGCGGTGGTCACGTGGTGGCCGGTGAGCACATCGGCGAGCTCGGCGGTGGAGCGTGCCCCGGGTGGCGCCAGCACCACTCGGCCCCCGGTGAGCAGGGGGGCCCAGATCTCGAAGGTGGAGGCGTCGAAGGCCAGCGGTGCAGCTGCGAGGACCACCTCGTCGGGACCGAGGTCGACGAAGTCGGAGCCCCGCACCAGGCGGACCACGCCCCGGTGCAGCACTTCCACGCCCTTGGCCTCGCCTGTCGAACCCGAGGTGAACGAGACATAGGCGACGTCGGTGGCGCGGTGGGCCCGTTCGGTTGGCCCGGCTGTGCCCCCGTCGTCGGCGCCCGCGTCCATCGTGACCCGCTCGTCGCCATCGCCATCGACCCCCACCTCGAGGACGGTCACGCCCATGTCATCGAGGTGTAGCGCGCTCCCCACCGCACGGCACACGACAGTGATGTCTGCATCGTGCAGCAACCGTCGCAGGCGCGATGCCGGCATGGACCCGTCCACCCCGGCGTAGGCCGCGCCCACCTTGAGGATCGCCAGTAGCGCCACCACCGTGGCCGGCGATCGGTCGTCGCACACACCGACGCAGCTCCCGTGGCCCACGTCGTGGGTCGCCAGCAGCGCCGCCACCCGGTCCGAGGCCTTGTCGAGCTCCCGGTAGGACAGCTGATCGGACCCGGCCACCACGGCGACGGCGCCGGGCGTCGTCCGGGCCTGATCGGCGAAGAGGGCGTCGATGGTCGCTTCCCGCTCGTAGGGCGAGGTGGTGCCCCCTGCGGCAAGTAGGCGGGCCCGTTCGTCGGGCGTGGTCAGCTCGAGCTCGGAGAGGAGGCGGCCGGGCCGTGTGACCAGTTGGACGAGCAGGGTTCCGTAGATGGCAAGCAAGCGCTCGCCGGTCGACTCGCCGAAGACGTCGGTGGCGAACTCCCAGACCACCGAGAGCTCCTCACCGCCGGGCAGGTCACTGCTCAAGCTCCGGCCCCGCCGGTTGATCACCATCACGTTGAGGTCGGCCTTGGCCGAGCCATTGCTCAGGCCGTCGCGGGCCACCACCTCGAGGCCATCGATCTCCACTTCGGGGAAGGGGGTGTCGTGGAAGGAGAAGAGGTGTTCGTAGAGCGGGTTGTGCCCGGCTCGTCGTTCCGGGGACAGCACCCGGACGACCTCTTCGAACGGCAGCTCCTGGTGTGCGAACGCCCCAAGGGCGGCGGTCCTCACCCGGGCGAGCATGTCCTCGACGCTCGGGTCATCGGAGAGGTCCACCCGCAGGGCGACGGTGTTGACGAACATGCCGATGAGGGGCTCGGTGCCGGTGAGCCTGCGGTTGGCCAGCCCTGAGCCGATCAGCAGGTCAGTCTCCCCGCTGAGCCGCGAGAGGAGCGCGAGGTACGCCGTCACCATCACCATGTAGGGGGTGCAGCCCGACCGGGAAGCCGTCCGTCGCAGGGCGTCGATGAGTTCGGCATCGAGCTCCCACCGAAGCGACCTGCCCCGGTACGAGCGGACGGCGGGTGCCGGCCGGTCCGTTGGCAACCTCGGGGGCGCGGGGTGATCGGCCAGCGCCCTGGTCCAGTACTCCATCTGACGGTGGCCACCCTCGCTCCGGACGAAGGCATGCTGCCAGGCTGCGAAGTCGGCGTACTGCACCGAGATACGCGGGAGCGGATCCGGGCCGCCGGCCGCATACGCACGGTAGAGGGTCTCGATCTCTTCCAGCATGGTGGCAAAGGACCAGCCGTCGTGGATCACGTGGTGCTCGACCTGGATGAGGGCAGCGCGTTCGTCGGCCAACAGGGCCAGGGTCCAGCGCACCAGTGGGAGTTCGGTGACATCGATCCGCTCCCGGAACCGCTCCGCAGTGAGCGCGTCCAGGGCCCTCTCCGGATCCGGCTCGGCGCGGAGGTCGACGATCGGCAGCGCGACGGTGACCTCGGGGTGGATCTGCTGTACCCACCTCCCCCGAATCTTGGGGAAGGTGGTGCGCAGCACGTCGTGACGGTCGACGACTGACTGCAGGGCCCGATGCAGGGAGGCATGGTCCAGGCGCCCGGTGAAGCGGATGAGTGCTTGGGCCTGATAGGGGAGTGCGTCGTCGGCCAATTCGCTGAGAAAGCATGCCTGCTCCTGTGCGATCGACGCGGGAACCTCGCCGGTGTGCTCGGCGGCGACCAGCGGCATCAATCTCTGGAGATCGCCGGTGGCCGCCACACTCCGGCGCTGGTGGTCGATCCGCCCGGCCAGCTCCGACAGCGTCCGGTTCTCGAAGACCGAGTCGAGAGGGAGCTCCACTCCCAGGGTGTCGCGGACCAGTGACAGGAGCTTCAGGGCAAGGAGCGAATCGCCACCGAAATCGAAGAAATCGTCATCGGCCTTGACGTCATCCGACTCGAGGACCTCGCCCCATGCCCGGGCGACGGCCCGCTCGGTCTCGGTGGAGGGGGCACGGTCGGGCCCGGACCTGACCGGTGCCGGAAGGGCGGCGCGATCGACCTTCCCGTTGGCAGTGAGTGGCATCTCACTCAACAGCACGAAGGCGGACGGCACCATGTACTCGGGGAGCCGGTTGCGGACGTAGCGCCGGAGGCGCTGGGCATCGATGTCATAGGTTGCCGTCACATAGGCGACCAGGCGACGGTGGCCGACGATGTCGTCCCGGGCCACCACCTCGGCTGCCTCGACCGCCGGGTGCCCACTCAACATGGCCACCACCTCGGCCGGCTCGATCCGGTAACCGCGGATCTTCACCTGGTCGTCGAGGCGACCGAGGAACTCGAGCTCTCCGCTGGGGAGCATGCGGACCAGGTCCCCGGTCCGGTAGAGGCGGCCACCTGCCGCAGGGCCGAAGGGATCGGGGACGAAACGCTCGGCGGTCAGGTCGGGAAGGTTCAGGTAGCCCCGGGCTACACCATCGCCACCGACGCACAGCTCGCCCGAATCGCCCGGCCGCACCGGCCGGAGCTCGTCGTCGAGCACATAGAGCTCGGTGTTGGCCAGGGGATGGCCGATGGGGACCGACCGGCCCGTCCGGATTTCTCCGACCTCGTACACGGAGGCTGTCACGGTGGCCTCGGTCGGGCCGTAGGCATTGATCAGCCGGGTGGCGGGGTGCGCCTCGCGCAATCGTCGTGCGTGCCCGGGCGAGAGGACATCGCCCGCCGCAAGCAGCAACCGGTACCTGCCGAGGCTGGGAAGAGCTGTGTCGACCATCTGGTGCAGCGTCCCGGCGGAGAACATCCCGACCGTGACGCCATGGCGTTCGATCGTCCGGCCAATCGACACCGGATCCGATCGTCCGGGAGGGTGCACGACCAGCCGGGCACCGTTGCACAGTGCCCCCCATAGCTCGTAGGTGGAGGCGTCGAAGCCGAGCTGACCCACGTGGAGCACGGCATCCTCTGGGGTCGGGATCAGGTCGTGAGCCCCCCGGACGTAGCGGAGTACCCCCCGATGCTCCACCGCCACACCCTTCGGCCGTCCCGAGGACCCCGAGGTGTACATGACGTAGGCCAGTGACCGCCCCCCCCACGACCTGGCCGGGCAGGCCCCGACGGCAGGGCCGGTTACCGCGTCATCCGGCCCGCGGAGGGGGAGCACGGGGAGGTCCGAGAGTTCGCGGGCGCGGTCGACGAGGTGGGGAGTCGCAAGCACCGCACGCGCAGCGGTGTCCTCGAGCATGAAGGTGAGCCGTTCGGTCGGGAACTCGGCATCGAGCGGCACGAACGCCGCGCCCGCCTTGAGGATACCGAGGAGGGCCACCACGGCCTCGAGTGAGCGGTCGGCCAGCACGCCGACGCACTGATCAGAGCCGTCCACCACGGCGCCGAGGTCGTGGGCCACCACGGTGGCCAGTTCGTCCAGCTGCTGGTAGGTGAGCGAACGGTGGTCGTCCTCGACAGCAACAGCGTCAGGCCGTTCGGTCACCCGGTCGGCGAACACCTCGTGGATGGTCGAAGCGCGCTCGTACAGGGTCTCCGTGTCGTTCCAACCCGGCGGGGCGGCCTGTTCCGGCAGCTGCGGCTGTTCGAGGTCAGCGGTCATGATCAGTTGTGCTTGCGGTGGATCCCGCCGGTCGACCGTGCCCAAGAGGGTATCCGAACCGGGGGCCGGCACCGTCGACCCCGTGAAGCCCTCCGCAACAAGAGTCTGCCGGGCACGTTGCCCACAGTGGTCTGCCCACGACCCCCGGCTCGCTACCGGGGAGGGATCCCGCGTTCTGCGCCGGTCTCGATCTCAACGATCTGGCCCGGATCTACGACGACGTGACCAACGCGCGTCCGGATCGCGGGACGAAGCCCCGGGGGCTGCTGCCCGACTCGACGACGCCCGGCACCGGTGCCGTCAATGGCCCGGCGGTCACCGGGGGACTCGAGCTCGCCCTCGGGTGCGACTTCCTGATCGCCTCGCCCCGGGCCTCGTTTGCCGACACGCACGCCCGGGTCGGCCTGATGCCGGGCGGGGGGGATGACGATCCGGCTCCCGCAGCTCATCGGCATCAATCGGGCCAGACAGATGTCGTTGACCGGCAACTTCGTCGACGCCGCCACATCGTGCGAGTGGGGGCTGGTCAACGAGGTGGTGCCCCACGAAGGGCTGATGGCGCGGGCACTGGAGCTCGCCACCGCCGTCGGAGAGGCGGAGCCGGCGACGATCCGCGAGCTGCGCTCCATGTACGACGCGCTCGGACACCGCTCCGACGGCGAGGCCTACCTCGAAGAGGCAAGGTGGTCCCGTCGCTGGATGACCGACCGGTTCGACGCCGCTGTATTCCTGGCCGGCAAGGACCGGATCATCGAACGGGGCTCCTCTCAGCAGTGACGCGGCAGGCCCCCACGCACCGAACTTGGACGTGGTGAGCCCGTGACGGGGCGGTGCCCCGCTCGGCGTACCTCGGTCGCCGACTACGTGTGGTCCGGCGTGATCCCCGCACCCTTCAGCATCCGCCGGATGTCGATGACCATCTGTTCGTTGATGTCGTGCTTGCGGGGGGCGTCGAACGTCTCGGTCTCGCCCCCCAAGGTCACCTTGAAGCGACCGTCGTGGACCTCGTCCACGGTGGCCACGCTCTCCAGCAGCGACAGCACGTCGTGCCACTGGATGTTGTGGCTCAACGGGTGTCCGAAGATCTTCTCCAGTGTGACCCGGTGGTGCCCGTCGAGCTTGATGTCCTCTGTCACGTGGTCCTCCTCGACCTCTCGGCCGATCCGGAGCTCCTTGGCGAACCGGCCCGATGGCGGCTCGCCGGTGGGACCGGACACTGCTCTGATCGGCATCCGCAACGTACCCTAGTGCCACGCGTCATCCAGGGGTCTGCGTGGGTCGTCCATACTGCTCCGAGAGCGAGCTCAACGTCGACAACGAGGCACCCGACTGGGCGCCCGATTCCGGCGATCAATCCGCTGGCACCCGACTGAGCGACGTTCGTCCCGGTGACAGCGGCTGAACCGACCGGTCGGGGTGCAGGGTTTCTCCGTGGACGTGCGGGCCGCCGGCCCGGGCCGAGCACGCCGCCTCACGCCGTGCCTGCCGGCTCACGCCATGGTGGCGATGATCTCCTCGACGATCCCGATGGTGGTATCGGGATGGAGGAGGGCCAGTCGCGCCACCGATTCCCCCTCCCAGGACGTGGGCACGACGAAGCCGATCTGGTCCTCGAGCAGCCGGGACGACCACTGCTCGTACTGTGCCCGGTCCCAACCGGTCCGCCGGAAGAGCACCACCGACAGTTCGGGACGGCGGACGAGCTCGAGGTACGGCGTGCGCTCGATGAGGTCGGCGGTCTCCAGGGCGACGGCCAGCACGGTCTCCACGGCGTCGCTGTAGGCATCGGTCCCGTTCACGGCCAGCGAGAACCACAAGGGCAGCCCGCGGGCACGCCGGGTCAGGTGGTAGGCGTAGTCGCTGGGATTCCACTCCTCGGGGGCGTGACGGTGGAGGACGTCTAGATACGAGGCGTCCTGGGTGTGGACCGCCTTGGCCAGATGGGGCTCCCGATAGAGCAGGGCCGCGCAGTCGAAGGGGGCGAAGAGCCACTTGTGGGGGTCGACTACGAAGGAGTCCACCGTCTCGATGCCATCGAAGCACTTCCGGACCGAGGGGGCGAAGAGCGCCCCGCAGCCGTACGCACCGTCGACGTGGAACCATAAGGACCGCTCATGGGCCACCTCGCCCACACCGGCAAGGTCGTCGATGATCCCCGCATTGGTGGTTCCCCCGGTGGCGACCACGCCGACGACGTCGTCGCCTCTCGGGTGGCGCTCCAGCGTCGCCCGGAGCCCGGTCCCGGTCAACCGGTGGTCCTGGCAGGGCACGAGGAGGGGTTCGACCGCCAGGATCCGCAGCGCCTTGTCCACGGAGGAGTGGGCCTCCTCGCTGATGGCGATGAGCGGTTGGCGGGGGGCGCGGTCACCCATCCGGTGGGAGGCCGTGTCCCGGGCCACCATCAAGGCGGACAGGTTGCCTGCCGAGCCCCCGGCGACGAAGCACCCACCCGATCCGTCAGGCAGGCCGGCCAGGTCGGCCAGCACCCTGAGGGCCTGGTTCTCGGCTGCCACGGCACCGGCTGCCTCCATCCACGACGTCCCCTGGAGCGACGAGCACGCCACGATCATGTCGAACAGCAGGGCGGCCTTGGTCGGCGCTGCGGGGATGAACGAGAGGAATCGAGGGCTGTCGCACGACACCACGGCAGTGGCCAGCTCGAAATCGAACATCTCCAGAATCCGACGTGGGTCGGTCCCGTGGGGGTTGATGAGCCCGCGGAGACTGGCGTCCAGGGACGAGGCCTGGGCTCCGCCGAAGTCGAGAGGAACCGGATCAAGCGCGAGGCGCCATTTGCAGTATTCGAGGATCAGGTCGGTGAGTTGTTCGTCGTAGACGAACATGGGGTTGCGCATGACGGTCCCTTCCGGTGGTTCACCCCATGATCGCAGAGATGCTGCGCCATCCTTCCGGTCCGGAGGCGCAGGTCAGGAGGTTGCCGGACACCTCACTGCGGCACGGTGGACGGAAACGGTACCCTCGGCCTCGTCGGTGGACCGGGCCTCCGAACACGTCGACCATCGACCGGTGTGCCCGGTCCCACCAGGCGGCACTGCGCGTCCGGGGCCGATGAACGGCCGAGGTGGAGCCGACCACCGGGGAGTCCCCGGGCCCGAGGTGCCGGGCGCGACCCGTGATCAGGATCAGGCGGTGGGCCACAGCGTGAGCTGTGGCTGTTCCAGGGCGACCAACTGGTGGTAGCCCGGGAGCTGTGCCATCGGGGTGTCGAGGTACACCTTCGCCTCGGGGGGCTGGGCAAACCGCCCGTGGCTCCATCGGATCTCGACATGCCCGGCCACGGTCCGGGTGACGCCGTCCTGCCTGGTCCGGTAGGCGCACCTCCAGTCGACCCGGGGCTGGCCGGCGGTGGCGGGGACCACGGTGAAATCCTCCAGTTCGAACTCGTCCCGCCAGTCCCACGGGCCGGCGATCCGGAATCTGACAGGTTCGCCGGTGCGCCGGTCGTTGCCGAGCACGAAGTAAGGGGCACTGCCGATCCGCAACAGGCGCCACAGCATGGTCTCGCGTGCGATGCCCGCCGACTCCAACTGCGTGTTCCACCTATGGGCGGAGGCCTGGCTGACGGAACGGCAGAGTTCCGCGTAGGCCGACCGCGACGGCCCGTCCGGATACGACCGTCCTGCCAGGGCGGTCCGCAGGATGCCGAGCTGTGCGCGGCTGCACGCGGAGGGAGTCGAGGGGTACCCGGTGAGCCCGGTCGCCGCCACGCAGGCCCGGTACAGCGTGGAGAGTTCCACGGGCGCAACCGTCTCGTACCAATCGCTCCGCTCCCAGGTCCCCGTCGTCGCCAGCAAGCCGTCGAACAGGCGGGCCGGGGAGGCGTTGGCCAGGATGTCGGACTCGTACTTGCAGCTGATCAGGTAGACGTGGTCGATCCGGAGGTCGATGGGTGCGACCTCGTCGCCGGGGGGTCTGCGTCCTCCGGTCCACTCGATGGCGAGGGGAGACCGGCCCCGCAGGCCATCGGGAGCCTCGAGGAAGGAACGTCCGTTGGCAAAGGCGCCGGCCAGTTCCGCAGCGAAGCGACCCGAGCCTGCGATCGACTCGAGAAGGTCCCATGCGTCATCGGAGATCCGCAGCTCGTTCGGGCGCCGGGCCAGCGCGGAGATCGGATCGGGGAACGGGAGCGTGCCGAGTGCGGTGCCGAGCTCCGTGATCGTCGTCCGGTCATCGGGCATGTCGTCGACTGTCGTCTCGTCCGGTCATGCGCGCGGTCGATCACCTGCTCCGTACGCTCGGAGGCGGTCCATGCCGCCGGGATCGAGCAGTTCGAGGACGTCGTGGACGGGAGTGTGGGCGTCGTCCGCCTGCACGGCCCGGAGGGCCTTGGCCCCGGCGCTTCTGGCCGCTGGGAGGTCGGTCGACAGCAAGACCAGCGGGCCCAGGTCGTCGCGGTACGGATCCCGGTTGCGGGCCTCGTGGAGGACGCTCGCCTTGCCCAGTGCCTTCCACAGCACGTCCGCTCGGCGGAGGCCGGGCCGGGTGGTGGAGAAGGCACCCGAGAGCTCGAAGAGCCACAACCCTCCCGTCGCGTCCCTGGCCCGGAAGTCCACACTCAAGCCCAGATCGCCGTAGGCGACATTGCGCTCGATGTGCTCGAACCCGCAGGACACGAGGGCCTCGAGCGCCACTTCGCGCGCCTTGCGCCCCAGGCTGACCGAGTACTCCTCCGGTGTGCCCTCGGCAGCCGGGGCCGACGACCGACCGGCCGGGACGGTCACCCTCCTTGCGCTTCCGGCCGAGTCGGCCGAAACGGAGCGCTCCTCGGCGATCCGGCGCTCCGCCAGGGCCACGTACTCCTCGTCGGTGTCGAATCCGACGTAGTGGCGTTCGGTCCGAACCGAGGCGACGGCCGTCGAGCCCGATCCCATGAACGGATCCATAACCAGGTCCCCCCGGTAGGTGTAGAGCTCGATGAGACGACGCGGTAGCTCCACGGGGAAGGGTGCTGGGTGGCCCACCCGGGTGGCCGACTCGGTCGGGATGTCCCAGAGGTCGATGGTCGCATCCACGAACTCGTCCATGGTCATCGTCCCCTCGCTGGGAAGGCCCTGGGCCGATCGCTCGAGGGGGGTCAGGGCGCGGTCGAACCGACCCTTGGAGGCGACGACGATCCGCTCGGAGACATCACGGAGTACCGGGTTGCCGGGACGTTGGTACGTTCCCCAGGCGCACGAGCCGCCGGCAGCGTGGCTCTTCTGCCAGATGATCTCCCCGCGCAGGAGGTACCCCAGTCGTTCGAGCAGGTCGATGACGTCCCGTGCCAGCGAGCGGTAGGGCTTTCGACCCAGGTTGGCCACGTTGACGGCGATCCTCCCGCCCGGTTCGAGCTTGTCGAAGCACTGGCCGAAGACGTCGTGGAGCATGCCGAGGTAGGCGGCGTAGTCGGCCGGAACGTGCCCGACACCGAGAACTGCCTCGTACTCCTTGCCGGCGAAGTACGGCGGCGACGTGACCACCAGGGCCACCGAGTTGTCGGCCACGGTCCCGCAGCGGTCCATCTCCCGGGCGTCGCCGACCCAGATCTCGTCGCGTGCGGCATGGGGGGCAACCCGGCTGTCGTCGGAGAGCCGGGGCGGGGTGAAGCGTGCATAGAACGAAGAGGCGTCGTGTGCCTCGCGACGGCCGACGCCGAATGCCGACGTGGTCGTCGGCCGTCGACGCGCCTCGGACCTGATCGGCCCCACGCTGCTCATCGCCGCACGATCGCCGTGCGATCGGCGGTTGAGGAGAGCATCTGCGAGGTCGGCCTGGACACGTGATGGATCATAGGAAACCGGTGTGACATCGAAAATCCCTCCTCTGGCCAGGAGGCTATCGGGCGACTGCGCCCTCCTGGCGCATGGGCGCCACCGGACTGCTTAACCCCCGTCGAGGTGTTCGCTGATCGATTCGCCGACCACGACGCAACGCGAGGACGACACACAGCTCACGGCGGTGAGCGGTTGGGGTGCGCCGACCACCGCCGCCTGCCTCCAAGTTGCTCCCTTCGGACCGGTGAGCATCACGAGGCCCGCCTGGGCCGTCGTGGCCACGGTGCTGCCAACGGCGACGCACGAGCCGGGTGCCGTGCACGAGACCCCCGTGAGGGCGGCGGCGAGCGGGGTGGCCGGTTGGCTGGACCACTCCGCCCCTCCGGAGGAGGTGGTCAGGACGATCCCGTGGCCGGTCCGGGCGCCGTTCAGCGTGGTGCCGGTCGTCCCCACCACGACGCAGGCGACGCCGGGCACCCCGAGCGGGGTCGTGGTGGGGACGGTGGTCGACGTCGCGGTGCCCTGGGTAGACGACGTGCTGGTCGTGCTCCCGTCGAGGCAGGAGACGCCGTCGAGGTTGCCGATTCCCGCCGGAACCGGCAGTGCCGTCCACGTCGCGCCACCGTCGAGGGTGACGTCGACCGTCCCGGCCACGTGGCTCAGGTCGACGGTGGTCCGGGCGGCGACCCAACAGTGCAGGACGTCGGTGCAGGAGATGGATGTGGCCCCCGAGACCGCCGCAGGCAGGGTGCCCTGTCGCAGCCACGGGGAGCCCGACCCCGGGGAGACCAGTGCAGCCACACCCCCCGGCACCGTGCCCAACGCGGTACAGCGCCCGTCGGCCAGGCAGGACACTGCGGTGACGTCCGACAGCCCGGCCGGCACGGACTGCTGGGTCCAGATCGCCCCGCCGTCGGAGGTGGTGATGATCGCTCCCGGCCCGTTGGAGCTCTGACCGGCCTGACCGACCGCAGTGCAGTGGCGGCGGTCGCTGCAGCCGATGCCAGACAGGTAGCCGACGGCGGTGGGGATCACCTGACTGGACCATGCGGCACCGCCCGTGGTGGTGGTGATCACCGCCGCTCCGTTCGGCGCTCCGCCGACGCCGACGGTGGATCCGACCGCCCAGCACCGGGACGCGTCGACGCAGTCCAGCGCCTGGAGCGAGTTGACCGGCACCGGGAGGGCCACTGCTGCGAAGGCGCCGAGCCAGGGCGATCCGGGGGCGATGGTGGCGGTGGCGGTGGCGGTCGGGGAGGTTCCGCTCCCACACCCGCAGGCCAGCAGGGCCACAGCTGCCGTCGTCGCCGCGACGCCAGGGTGCATCAGCCGGCGCGGCCGGTGCCGCCCAGCCGACCGGATGGTCGAGAGACGGGCCGACCCCGCGCCGCTCGAGGTGTCTCCGGGGATGCTCACAGATGCTCGTGCGGTCAGCGGACCTTGATGACGTCCGTCTTGGCCACCTTGTCGTGGAACCCCTGGCGTCGGTCGTCCCACAGGGGTGAGAGTGCGGCGACCACTGTGTAAAGGCCAGCGATCAGACCGATCACCGGGATCCAGGACACCAGGAGCCCGGGGTCGAGCACCAGGATACGGAGGCCCGCCCGCTGGGGACCGATCGCCCCACCTGTGCTCTCGTCCCGGACGGCAATGCCCAACACCATCTGGCCGACGGTCTGGCCCTTCTCGCTACCGTTCAAGAGGGCGAAGTAGGCGATGTCGATGATGGCGAAGATGATGCCGAGCACGATGAGACTGGTCCCGAGCCCGGTCGTGTAGACGCCGTTGTTGGAGCCGGTCGTGCCCACCAAGATGGCGGCAAGGATGGCCTTGGGGACGTAGAGGATGATGCTGTCGAGGATGATGGCCACCAGCCGCTGCCACCAGTCGGCCAACGGTCGGCCCAGGCGGTCGACCGGTCCGGGCACATATCCGTAGGGTGCGCCCGATGGTGGTTGTCCGTAGGGGGGTGCGGCCCATCCTGGTTGCTGCATGGGGGGAGCCTGGGGCGGAGGGCCGGGGAGTGGGGGTGCAGGTGGATCTGCAGACGGCGGGGTGGATCCCGTGGGGGCCGGGGGCGGCGGGAGTCCCGGGCCGGTTTGCTCCGAGCTCTCGCGTGGTTGGTCGCCTTCGGGCGGCGGCGTCACGTTACTCATGGGTTACCCCGCATTCCTGTCGGTCCGGCGGCAGCTCGGTTCTGGCCGGCGGTCATCGTCCGGACTTTGCAGAGATCTTGCCACGTGGACCGCGTCCGGACGGGTGATGACCATGGATCGGAGTGAGGTCCGTCTACCGTGACACAGTGGCGTCGGTCTCCCCTTCCCCAGTCTGGACCAGAGCGCGGAACCCGCCGCGTCTGCAGGCATGAACATCGTCGACCTGGTCATTCTGGTCGCGCTCGCCCTGGCCGCGTTCCAAGGGCTCCGGCTGGGAGGGGTGGTGCAGGTCCTCACCTTCGGCGGCTTCCTGGTCGGCCTCTACCTGGGCGCACTGTTGGCCTCGGTCACCGTCCGGTGGGCGGATGCCCTGTCGGCACGCACCGCGCTGGCACTGGTGACCATGGTGGGGGTGGCCATCCTCTGCGGGGCGGTAGGGAGGATCGTGGGAAATCTCGCCTTCGGGCGGGTCCATCGAGGCGTGCTTGGGTCGATCGACTCGGCCCTCGGGGTCGTGGTGACGGTGGCCGCCACGCTTCTGGCCGTATGGTTGTTGGCCAATACCCTGGTCAGCAGCTCGTCGCTCGCCCTCAACGCATCGATCGCGCAGTCGAGGATCATCAGATCGCTCGACGGGGTGCTGCCCGCTCCACCCTCTGTCTTCTCGCAGGTGCAGGGCTTCTTGTCCGCCGAGGGGTTCCCGCCGGTCTTCGCCCAGCTCGCCCCGGCCTCCGCCGGACCGGTGGCGCTGCTGGGCAACGCACAGCTTCAGCAGGCGGTCGCCCGGGCCGGAGCGTCCACCGTAAAGATCATCGGTGACGGCTGCGGGCAGATCCAAGAGGGCTCGGGGTTCGTCGTCGCCCCCGGACTGGTGGTGACCAATGCCCATGTCGTGGCCGGCATCGCCCACCCCTCGGTCGAGGACGGCAACGGACTCCATGACACCACGGTGGTGTCCTTCGACCCTTCGTATGACCTGGCCGTGATGCGGGTGCCCGGCCTGACCGACCCGTCGCTGGTGCTCGATGCCAACGAGGTCCCCCGTGGAGTCGAGGCCGCTGTGCTCGGCTATCCGGGCGGCGGGCCCTTCACCGCCGATGCTGCGGGGGTGATGGCCGAATTCCAGGCCGAGGGCCGGAACATCTACGGGCAGGGACTGACCATCCGCGACGTGTACGAGATCCAGGCCGTGGTGCGTCCCGGCAATTCGGGCGGCCCACTGGTGGAGCCCGACGGCCAGGTGATCGGTGTCGTCTTCTCCCGGTCCACCACCAATGGGAACATCGGGTACGCCCTGACGTCGCCGGGCGTGCTGACCCGGGTCTCCACGGCGGCCGGAGCGACCGGTCCGGTGGGAACCGGGCCCTGTGCCCCCGATTGAGACGCACCGCCCCGCCTCTCGGACTAGACATGGAAGATGGCGCTCCCCATTGAGGATTACGGGATCATCGGCGACCTCCACACGGTCGCCCTCGTAGGGCTAGACGGGTCGATCGACTGGCTCTGCCTCCCCCGGTTCGACTCGGCGGCATGCTTCGCCAAACTGCTGGGCGACGAGGACCACGGGTCATGGAGGCTGGCCCCCAAAGGTTCACCGGGCGCGACGCATCGCCACTACCGGGGGGACACCCTGGTGCTCGAGTCGGAGTTCGTCACCCACGAGGGAACGGTCCGGGTGATCGACTGTATGCCGATCCGCCAGCAGCACCCCGAAGTGGTGCGCCTGGTGGAGGGCGTCCGGGGGAAAGTCGACATGGAGATGAGCCTGACCATCAGGTTCGGCTACGGACAGGTCGTCCCCTGGGTCCGCAAGGTGGACGGGACCATCACCGCCATTGCCGGCCCGGACGCGTTGTCCCTTTGGACCCCGGTCCACACCCGGGGCCAGGACATGTCCACGGTCGCCGAATTCACGGTGTCGGAAGGCCAGGCGATCCCGTTCTCGTTGTCGTGGTACCCGGCCAACGAGGCCCCGCCCCGGCCGGTGGCCGCGGAATTCGCCATCCGGGACACCGAGATGTGGTGGAACGACTGGGCCGCCCAGTGCACCTACGAGGGTGAGCACCGCGACGCCGTGGTCCGGTCGCTCATCACCCTCAAGGCGTTGACGTACGAGCCCACCGGCGGGATCGTTGCCGCACCGACCACGTCGCTCCCCGAGACGCTGGGTGGGGGGCGCAACTGGGACTATCGCTTCTGCTGGCTCCGTGATGCCACCTTGACCCTCGAGTCACTCATGCGGGGAGGCTTCTACCAAGAGGCCATGGCATGGCGGAGTTGGCTGTTACGCGCCACCGCCGGCGATCCTTCGCAGATGCAGATCATGTACGGCGCCGCCGGCGAGCGTCGGCTCGACGAGTGGGAGGTCGACTGGCTTCCCGGATACGAGGGGTCGAGCCCGGTGCGCATCGGGAACGCGGCCTCGGGCCAGTTCCAGCTGGACGTCTACGGCGAAGTGATGTCGGCGCTCTACGAGTCCGCCCAGCAGGGCGATACGAGCGACAGCCCGGCCTGGGAGCTGCAACGCTCACTGATGGATTTCGTGGAGACGAGTTGGCGCGAGCCCGACGACGGCATCTGGGAGGTACGCGGGCCCCGCCGCCACTTCACCCACTCGAAGGTGATGGCCTGGGTTGCCATCGACCGCGCCATCAAGACCATCGAGGAGTACGGCATGGACGGGCCGATCGACCGGTGGAAGGAGATCCGCACTGAGATCCACGAGCAGGTCTGCGATCAGGGTTTCAACGCCGATAAGGGGTCGTTCACCCAGTACTACGGCTCCGACCAACTCGACGCCAGCCTCTTGATGATCCCGTTGATGGGGTTCCTGCCGGCCCACGACCCCCGGGTGCGGGGGACCATCGAAGCGGTGGAGCGCGAGCTGTTGGAGGGTGATTTCGTCCTCCGGTACCGGACGGCGGACACGGGCGACGTCGATGGGCTGACCGGTCGGGAGGGGGCGTTCCTGGCCTGCTCCTTCTGGCTGGCCGACTGTCTGTCGCTGCTGGGCCGCGACCGAGATGCCAAACAGTTGCTCGAGCGGCTCCTGGACCTGCGGAACGACCTCGGGCTGCTCTCCGAGGAGTACGACCCGGTGGCGGGCCGGTTGGTCGGCAACTTTCCCCAGGCGTTCTCGCACGTCTCCCTGGTCAACTCGGTCTCGAAGATAGGCGGCCACGAGAAGCCCACCCCCGACCACGTCGTGCAGGGACTGGCTCGGCGGGCCTACAGCCGGGGCAAGAGCGCAAACGGGGCACCGCACCATATGGGTGGCTTCACGGCGCGCAGCTTGCTGACCAAACTGGCTGGTGGTGTAGATGCCGGCTCGCGGGGGGGCGCGTCACGGCTGATCAAGGCGGCGGTCACCACGCCACAAGGCCGGACCGGGTCCTCGACAAAGAAGGCGACGGCGAAGAAGGCGACGGCGAAGAAGGCGCCAACGCAGAAGGTGCCAGCGCAGAAGAAGGCGACGGCGAAGAAGGTGCCAACGCAAAAGGTGCCAGTGCAGAAGACGGCAGCGGCGAAGAAGACGACGCCGGCGAACGAGGCGCCGTCCAAGCCCGCCGCCAAGCGCGCGGCCGGGACGACCAAGGCCGTACGCAGGTGAGCCAGAGCGAGGGGAGTGCCGAGGGATGAGCGCCGCCCATCAGCACGGACCGGGCACCGGGGCGTCGCACGAGGGCCATCCCTCCGCCCACCCCTTCGACCCGGAGGATCGCTCAGCCCCCGGCGCAGGAGTCGTGGTGGCCGACGGTGTCATCGAAATCGACACCAGGCTCGGGGGATGGGAGCGGGTCACCGCCGGCTACCTGATCGAGGGGGACGCCCCGGTGCTGGTGGAGACGGGGAGCCAGAGCTCGGTCCCGGCGCTCCTGACACAGCTCGCGAGCATCGGCCTTGCCGCCGACGACCTGGCCGGCGTAGTGGTCACCCACATCCACCTCGATCATGCCGGAGGCGTCGGGGACGTCGCCCGGGCATTCCCCAAGGCGACGGTCTATGTCCACCCGAAGGGTGCACGCCACCTCGCCGATCCGACCAGGCTGGTGGATTCGGCCGCCCGCGTCTACGGCCCGCTCCTCGACTCTCTTTACGGTCGACTCGACCCCACGCCGTCCGAACGGATCCATGTGCTGGAGGACGGTGAGACGGTCCGGGTAAGTGCGAACAGATCCCTCGTCGCCATCGACTCCCCCGGTCACGCCAAGCACCATCTGGGGCTGCACGACTCGCTGAGCGGCGTGCTGTTCGCCGGCGATGCCGTGGGCGTGAAACTGCCGGATGCCGGCGTGCTGCGGCCGTCCACACCTCCCCCCGACTTCGACCTCACCTCGGCACTCCATTCGCTGCAGCGGTTCGCAGAGCGGCGCCCCACCGCCCTGGCCCTTGCCCACTACGGGCTGCTCGCCGAACCTCTCGACATCCTCGACGAGGCGGAGGGGACGCTCCGGCACTGGGCGGACGTGGCCGAGTCGGCCTACCTGAAGGGAGAGGACATCGCCGCCGCCCTGGCCGCCGAGTTCGCATCGGACCTGGACGGCGTCTCCGAGGAGCAGCGGGAGAAGCTCGAGGTGATGAACGGCGTGCACTCGAATGCAGCTGGCTTCCGCCGGTGGCTGTCAGTCCGCGACTCCCGGGGCGACCGGTCGACTTCGACCGGGTGACGTCCTCCGGCGTGCGCCCTGGGGGACTCGAACCACCCAACCGTCGGATTAAGAATCCGCTGCTCTACCGTTGAGCTAAGGGCGCCCGGGCAGCATAAGCCGCACACGGAGGCAACGCACATGGACCGCCGGCCACCCCGGGGGGCCCGTGAATTCGGTCTGCCTAAGATGACGGCCCAGCAGAGTGAAGCAGTGGCCGGGCAACGGGAACCCGAGGAAGAGGACGTCAGCGTGACAATCGAGGCCGACCCGAGTGGCGAGGAGTCAACGACTCAGTACCTCGATGCGCTGAGCGCGGAGCGTCGCAAGAAGCGGGAGGATCTGTCCGCACAGGGGATCGACCCCTATCCGTCGCGGTTCGACCGGACGGCGACGGCCGCCGAACTGCACACGCGCCACGGTGGGCTCGAGGCCGACCAGGGGACGGGGGAGACGGTCCGCATGGCGGGCCGGCTGACCAGCATCCGGGGCCACGGGAAGCTTTCCTTTGCCACCCTCCACGACGTGACCGGCTCCGTGCAGCTGCTCATGCAGCAAGCGAACCTCTCCGATCAGGCGAAGTCGGTGCTGGCCGCGTTCGACCTCGGCGACTGGGTGGGTGCCGAGGGCGAGGCCGTTACCAGCCGGCGTGGCGAGCTGTCGGTCGATGTCAAGGAGCTGTACCTGCTGTCCAAGGCCCTTCGCCCGCTTCCCGACAAGTGGCACGGGCTGACCGAGACCGACACCCGCTACCGGCAACGGGAAGTGGACCTCCTGGCCAACCCGGAGAGCCGACGGGTGTTCGACATCCGGTTCCGGGCCATTGCCGCCATGCGGCGCCACATGGTGTCGGAGGACTTTATCGAGGTGGAGACGCCGATACTCCAGCTCCAGGCCGGCGGTGCTCTGGCCCGGCCGTTCTTCACCCACGCCCACGCCCTCGACATCGACCTCAGCTTGCGCATCGCTCCGGAGCTCTACCTCAAGCGTCTGGTGGTGGGTGGCTACGAGCGCGTCTTCGAGATCGCACGGAACTTCCGAAACGAGGGTGTCGACACCCGACACAGTCCCGAGTTCACCGCACTCGAGGCGTATCGGGCCTTTGGAGATACCACCGAAGGGATGGAGCTCACCGAGCAGCTCGTCGTTCGGGCGGCCGAGTCGGCCATCGGCCGGATGACGGTCACCTTGGGCGAACGGACCATCGACCTGACGGCGCCCTGGCCCCGAAGGCAGCTCCTGGAAATGCTCGAGGAAGTCGTCGGGCGCCGACTCCACCCCACGGATCCGGTCGAAGAGGTGAGGTCGGTCTGCCGCGAGCGCGGAATGGAATTCCTGCCGGAGTGGGGCTCGGGGAAGCTGATCTTCGAGCTCTACGATGCGCTCCTTCTGCCCGCCATCGTCAATCCGATGTTCATCTGCGGATTCCCCGTCGAAGTATCACCGCTGGCCCGCCACACGAGCGGCGACCCGACCATGGCCGACCGGTTCGAGCTGTGCATCGACGCCAAGGAGTTCGCCAACGGCTACAGCGAATTGAACATTCCCGAGGAACAGGAGGAGCGGTTCCAGGCGATGGCCGTGGCTGCCGCCAAGGGGGACCTCGAGGCGCACCCGTCCGACCTCGCCTTCGTGAGAGCCCTCGAGTACGGGCTTCCTCCGACGTCGGGGATCGGGTTGGGGGTCGACCGGCTGATCATGCTGTTGGCCGAGGTCGAGGCCATTCGGGACGTCATTCTCTTCCCGATGATGCGCCCTGAGTCCTCGAGCTGACTTGGCTGCCCGTCGGGCCGGGGCAGCCAGAGGAAGCCGACCCGGTGCCGGACGGTTCGGTCACCGAATCGGGCCTCAGACGCTGGAGTCATCAGCGGTGCTGACGACGAGCGGACCTCCTGGGACGGCTTTCGAACCGTCCGCAAGAGATCCCTTGCGTGTTCCGATAATCGGGTTTGACAAAGGACAACGACTGACCCTCGGGTGTCCGATCAAGACCGTCCGATCGCTCCAGAAAATGGCCTGAATCCAAGCATTTTGGCGATTCAAGCCCACCAACAAGTGGGACGGCATTCAAACCTTCGGTCGCCATTTGCCTCTAGCGATCGAAGGACGCGTTCTCACCAGGAAGGACAGTCGGCCGGGGACTGTCGGATCGCTCCCAGTATCCCTTGGCTGGGTTTTCTCCTCGCCAATTCACTTGCATGCGCGCGGTAGCGAACTCCGGTTGATCCGAACTGCGGATAACGAGACCCGGAGACGGCATGAAGTGCACCCTTCGGCATATGCTCGCTCCGGCGGGTCCCGAGCGTTGAGGAGACGTGATGGCCGAGGCGAAAGTCTCGAGTGCTCGCGGACAGGTGCCTGCGTATCTGGCGACGCCATCGGGTGAGGGACCGTGTCCGGGGGTTGTGGTCGTCCACGACACCGGGGGCATGAGCCAGGACCTGCGCAACCAGACCGACTGGTTGGCGAGCGAGGGCTACCTGGCCGGGCACCCGACCTCTTCTAATGGGGCCGGCAGATGAGATGTCTCCTCTCCATTTGCCGCGACTTGCGTGCCCTGAGGGGAAGGGCATTCGAGGACGTCGACGCCGTGCGGGTCTGGCTGGCCGGCCAGGATGGCTGCACGGGTAAGGCCGGGGTCACTGCTTTCTGCATCGGCGGCGGGTTCGCGTTGTTGCTCGCCCTCGACCACGGGCTCTCAGCCTCCAGCGTGAACGATGGCGTGGGCGTGCCGAAGGACGCGTATGTCGAGAGCATCCTGGCGAGCGCCTTTCCCATCGTCGGCAGGTATGGCACCAAGGACCGGGCCAATCGAGGGACCGCCGAGAGACTCGACCGAGCCCTGGAGACTCTCGGTGTGGACCATGACATCAAGGAGTACCCGGACGCCGGGCACTCGTTCCTCAACGACCCCTCACTACCGTCGTCGGTGAAGGCCCCGACGATCGTCGTCCTAGTGGGGAAGTTCAATGGCCCTCCGGCCTCCACGAGGCGTCGGCGACAGATGCCCGCCGGCGCATCGTGTCCTCCTTCAACCGTCACCTGAAGGCATTCGACTGACTTCAGGGCGACCCGCCGTCGATACCGGGTGCCCGCCCGATATTGCCGGATACCGGGTGGCCTCCGTGCCCGGCAGCGTCACATGAGTGGATTCGATAGGCCACAGTCGATAACCGCCGCTCATCGGTTCTGGGACACCTTTCGAACCAGATGCCATCATGAATGGATGACTGGGTCTGGTTCGGGCCACTTCAACTTCGCATCGGTACCCGACAGCTACAGGAAGTACCTACAGCCGGCGATCTTCGACCCTTGGGCCCTAGAACTCCTGTCAGTGGCGCCACCCGGTCGTGGTGACGTCGTCCTCGACGTCGCAGCCGGTACTGGAGCGGTGGCGCATGCCGCCGTTGCCGCTGTCGGGGCCAGCGGTCGGGTCATCGCCTCGGACATCAGCCCACTGATGCTCACGGAGACGGGCGCCATCCCACCGGGCGGACGGGCACCCATCGAACTCCTGGAGTGCCCCGCAGATGCCATCACACTTCCCGATCAGTCCGTCGATCGGGTGTACTGCCAACAAGGGCTGCAGTTCATGCCAGACCGGGCGGCCGTGATGGCCGAGCTGCACCGTGTGCTCCGCCCGGGCGGCACGGTCGCTGTGGCCGTCTGGTCTGACCAGGCATCTCCCGAACCCTTCGCCACATACGCGAGCATCCTCCAGGGACTGGATGTGGCTGAGCCGTATCCCCACGCGTACGACACGTCCACGGTGACCATGTCAGAAGATGACGTCGAGGGGCTTCTAGTGGGTGGGAGTTTCCTCGACGTCACGGTTCGCACTGTCGAGCTACCTCTGTCCTGGCCTGAGCCGTCTCGGGCTGCCATGGGAATACTGGGATCGAGTTTCGGTCCGGCCGTCTTGAAGCTGAACCCGGAGGAGCAGGACTCGGTGTTCAACTCCATCCTCGAGGACGACCTGAGCAGCGGGGCTGTCATGGCCGCAGTGCTCGGCTGGGCGACTCGCGACTAGGTCAATCAGGTCCGCAGGGTGAGGCACTCTCCCGGCGATCAGAGGCAGGCACGGTCGATCAAGGTCGCTTGACCTTGATCGATAGTGGGCCAAGAATCGGATCCATGTCCAGTACCGAAATTGACGAATACCTGGCAGACCTCGAAGAGCCGAAACGGTCCACCCTGCAGCGCTTGCGCCAGACGATCCTTGAAGTGGTCCCTGAAGCTGAAGAAGGAATCTCCTATCGACTTCCGGCATTTAGGCTGGAGGGGAAAGTCATCGCTGGATTTGCGGCGTTCAAGAACCATCTCAGCTACCTGCCCCATAGTGGTTCCGTAATTCCAGCGCTGCAGGGCGAAGTGGCCCACTACAAGACGTCGAGCGGGGCGCTTCGGTTCCCAATCGACTCGCCTCTGCCGAAGCCTCTCGTAGAGCGCCTCATCAGTGTGCGAATCGCCCAAGCCTTTCCGGAAGGATAAGACCGGTCCATCGGCCGACCACGGACGATATCCGCCGCCGAGCCGGCGATCGGGGCGACCCTGGCTCGAATCGGCTGCCTCGATGGAGTTCAGGCTGGACGGCGCGTCAGGGGAGCCCAAGTGATCAACGACCCAACCATTCTCGGATCGACGGCACACGCGTTCCGGCACCGACGGCGCCAATGACGACAAGGACGCACACGATCGCGACAAGCCACATCGCCTGTACCCCGAATGCCCATGCAGGGATCACGATGGCCAGGACTATGGCGCCAACAATGAGCCGGTAGAGGTTCATCCGCCAGGTGAACAGGCGACGCAGCATTGCGGCTCAGTTTGGCACACGGCTCACCTCTCGGACCGACCGAAAATGCCTGGCGGTCCGAGCGGAACCCCCTTGCACCCTGGGCCAGCCCGTAAGTGCCTGGTCGGGGGCAGGACATATCCGGTTGGTGACAGGGGTGAACCGATCGGGCATCTGGCTTACTGGGACACCCCTCAGGCGATCTTTCCACCGGGTTTCCGCGGCGGATCGCACTGTCCACTGATGGGATCCGCGGCAAACGGCCGGGTGTGGAACCGGCGTTCGGTCTTCCTTCAGTCCGGAAGGACGCGTATGTGGGACTGCTTGGCCGCTCCTGACCGGTGGATCACGTCCTCATCCGTGAGCCGATGGCCGCCCGGCGGAATCCGGGGCATTCCGAGCGTCGTGGTCGGACGGCTCACTGCCAGGTAGCTGCGGACCCGACCCGCCAGTGTCGAGAAGCAAGCTGCATCCTCCGGCGAATCACAGGCTTCGCCGGCCAGATCCAGGGCATGGGCAGCCTCGATGAGAAGGTCCATGCCGGTGTCGTATCCCCCGACCATTATTGGGATTGGACGGCGTTGCTGGGTCCCATCGGGACTCTCGATC
>JBKQMB010000092.1:0-102993 GCA_052326605.1 Acidimicrobiales bacterium
ACGAGGACCCCAATCCCTTTGTGTGGACCAAGACATCCGGCCAGATCATCGCCAAGGTTCGGCGTGGGCGGGTCGCCCTCGAGCAAGTGCGCGAATCGCGCGCTATTTGAATGTCACCGCACTAGAGCACCCCGACCAAACGAATCTGGTCGTGGGTGATCCGTCGTTGTGCAGATCGCAGCATTTGTTCCTACCTGAGAGAAGTGGGATCGGAATGCCAAGCACGCAGATCGACGTATCTGGGACCTCTCCCTTCTCGCGCGCGGCGCCTTTGGCTCCTGGTCCCAATCGCAATGCGTATCCGACTGGACAGGGCCGGAAGTGCCGTTACCCGTCGGACAAATTCTCCCAAACGCTGCGCGGAAGGTGGGACAGGTCGCTGTACTCGGCATAAGGGCGATAGGTCTGTCAGCCGGTTCGCGGTGGGCCAACTGGTGTCCAGATAGCCATGTAACCCGCCGGACAGCGCTGCGCCACGACAGGGAGTCAGGCAGAGGGCACCGGCCGCTACCTCGGCTGTGAGTCGGCTCCTCTAACGGCGAACACACGGACGGGAGACCCCAGGCCCATGATCGACTGGGGATCGAGTTCCCGGAGGGTCCAGTTGTCGGCCGACAGAGCCTCTGCCGCTTCTTGGGTAGCGACTATCGCTCCTGGCGAGGCCACCCGCACCAGACGTGAGACCAGGTTGACCAGTGGACCAAAGTAGTCGCCTTCCCTCGCCGTCACCATGCCGTAACCGACCGCCCCTCTTGCCGGGGGCAGTAAGGGGTCCTCCATTGCTGCCCGGCAAACCTTGGTCCCGATCCGGCAAGCGGCGTCTGCCGACGGGGCGGCAAAAAAGACTTCGTCCCCGATCATCTTGACCACCCGCCCCCCAGCCAGGACGGCGCTGGACCAGGCGGCCGACTCGAACCGGGACAACGCCACACTGTGGTCGCGCAGGCTCAGCCCCTCGGCCCAGGCGGTTGAACCAACAAGGTCGACGAAGCCCAAGGCGGTCGTCTCGCGGCCCACGGCTCCGGCCTCGTCCTGCATCTCGGTGGGGCTCGCCCAGCCCCGGGTCAGCACGGCCCGGCGGACGGCCCGGTCGAACTGGGCTACTAAGGCGGCTGACAACACCTCGGGGACGGTGGCGAAGGCGAGGGTGGCCCTCTCGGAAACTCGGGCTCGCGCCACCTCGTCTGGTCCCTCGCGGCCCGTCCCGGGACCCAACTCGGCATAGAACAGGGCTACTGCCGCCTCGGCGATGGTGGTGGCCGCCGCCCCCAGCACCCGGGTAAAGGCAAGGATGGCGTCCTCACCCATCAGGATGGCACCTTGCTCGAAGCTCGCCATTAGTGTCTCGAAATCCTTGGGCAGCTTGCTGTCGGTGGCCACTGGCAGGCCCAGAGCCAGCAGCAACCGTTGCACCCGCTCGACTGCCACCGCACAGCGGTCGGCCACCTCGTCTACCGAAAGCGTCGATGACTCCCGCTCCAGCACGAGATCGCCTGCCACCGCGGGCAGCATCCCCAGGCGGTGGGCCTGCACCATCTGTTCCAGAGTGGCACCTCGCGCCGTCAAGTACTCCAGAAGGGCCCATCGCTCGTCGGCCCCAGTGGCACTGGGGTCGTACAGGCCGACCAGTTCCCAGCCTTCGGCGTTCATCGGCCCGTCTTTTCACGAGGCCAATGGTCCCAGTTGCCGGCTCGAAGTCATGCAAGTCGGAGGATCACAATCCTGTCGGCCGGGACTGCCATGCCGATTGGGTGCGGCAGTAGGGCATAGTGATGGCGCCGCGGGCGCACTCTTGGGTGATGAATCGTATTGCTCGGACCGGACAAGTACGGTCCGCTCCGCCCTCAACTCCGCGAGGTGTTCGCCTTGCTCGACCGTCCAGAGTCAGCTCGCCGCAGCCTTGCGAGCCGGTGCCCGCTTGGCCGCCGTCTTCCGAGCGGTGGACTTGCTCGCCGCAGCCTTGCGAGCCGGTGCCCGCTTGGCCGTCGTCTTCCGAGCGGTGGACTTGCGCGCCGCAGCCTTGCGAGCCGGTGCCCGCTTGGCCGTGGCCCCGCCAACCTTCACCAGCCGTTGCGCGAGTTGGTTCGACGTTCCGACCAGTTCTTCCGTCATCTCGAACGCCGAGTCGATGATCTTCTGACGCGTGCCGCCGCCCTCGCCCAGGTGCGGGAATGCATCGTTGACGGTGTCAAGGAACCTCCGCACCGCCTCGAGCGCCGAGTTCTCCGCACCCCCGAGCGATTCGATGATGCGATCCACACTGTCGTCCCGGGCCCTTCTCGTTGTATCGGCCATGAGGTCCTCCTTCGCTAGGCCCTCGATTCGCCAATTTCTGGCTACAACCATGTTCTCCGTAATGACTGGGTCCAAGACAGAGGCTTTCGGCAGGTTCTGGTCGCCCGATGACGTCCCTGACACCGGCCGGGCGTGGAAGGCACGCACGTTCGGAATAGACCTATCTGCTCAGATGCGAAGGACCATCGACCGGCAGCCGAGCGCTCTTGAAGTGCACGAGCAGCGATCGGCAGGATCCTGAGCTTGGGTTCACCTTGCCGATCCAGTCCCCGGTTACATCGCGTCTCAATCAGGGGTGTGCCACCTGCGACACCAGAGAATGCGCAGGTCATCTGTCGGTCCACTCGACGGACCGTGGCGCGTGCGGTGGCTTGCATCGAAGAGAACCACCATCGCATGGCGGCTGGCTCATCGGTGGAATGACCTCGAAGGTCTCTTCTCTGCCCGCCACAATGAGGCAGCGAACGAACCTGGCGGTCGCCGCTCTCAACGCAGAGGTCGGCGATCGGCTGTGCGACGCCAACAGCTCCCTGGCGATCCGGATGGCTCTTCGTTCCGACGGCCGCGACGTCCGGATCCGACGTGACAGGCTGGAAGCCGCCTACCCCGAGGCCACGCCGAAGCTGGCCGTGTTCCTCCATGGATTGACTGAGACGGAGAACTCCTGGAGGGATCATGCCGACGACCACGATGGTGATGGGTCGGTCATCTATGACTCACGTCTGGTTGCCGCTGGGGGCAATACGACGCGGTACCTGCGCTACAACACCGGTCTTCACATCTCCGACAGCGGAAAGCGTTTGTCCGACCCGCTCACCGCAGTGGTCTCGGCCTGGCCCACACCAGTCGAGGAGATCGTCGTCATCGCCCACTCCATGGGTGGCCTGGTTGCCCGCAGCGCCTGCCACTACGGCGAGCAAACCCATGAACCATCTATTCCAGCGGTGCGCCACGTCTCCCATCTCGGCGCCCCCCACCTCGGAGAACCGCTCGAGCACCTGACCAGCTACTCACCTGGATGCCGTCGAAGACCGAGCTGACCCGACCGATTGCGGCGTTGGTCAACAGGCGCAGCGCCGGCATCAAGGGCCTGCGCTTCGGATACATCGTCGACGACGACTGGACCAATTGCAACCCCGATGCCTGCCTCAGAAGCCACGGGCACAATGTGCCGCTGCTGCCCACCGCCAACGCAGTATCCCCGTGCCCCATGGCGCATCCGACCCGGGACCGGGCAAGAAGTTCGAAGACTCTCGGAGCCTACGAACGCTCAGACCCCCTTGATGGACAAGTCCTCGAAGTGTCAGCCCAGTGGACTTGTGTCATCCGGCCGCCTTCTCGAGCTCGGCGAAGGCCGCTGACGTCGCGTCGGCGAGCTGCCAGGGGTCCTCCACGATCTCCGGGCATACGACATAGCCGAAGTCGATCTGGTCGAGGTAGCTCATCGCGGTGATGTTCAGCCCGCCGCCGTCTAGCAATGGGCCGATCGGGTAGCTGGCCACGAGCCGCGCCCCAGCGATGTACAGCGGCAGCGGCGGGCCCTGGACGTTGGAGACGATCAGATTGAAGACCGGCGGGTGACGGTCGGCCAGACGAAGCCGGCTGTAGGCCCGAACCCCGGCGGCGAGGAGTCCGGGCGGAGCGACATCGGCCAGATCGAGGATGAGGTCGTCGCCGAGCGCTTGCTGCATCGCCTTTGCACTCTGGGTCGATGCGTGGATCGCCCGAAGCCGCTCGACCGGATCATCGAGTTGCGTGGGCAGGGCGGCGCCCATCACGGTGGTCGCGTTGCCCCATGCGCCCCCGGAGGCATCGCCTCCGTCGTCGACATGTACCGCGACAGGTATCTGGGCGATCAGCGGCTTGTCGGGAAGTTCGCCGCGATCGGCCAGGTAGCGACGTAACGCGCCGGCGCAGATGCCGAGCACCACGTCGTTCACCGTCACGGAGAACACGTTCTTGATGGCTTTCACACCGGAAAGTGGCACCGAGCAGTAGGCGAATCCGCGATGTGGGGTGATGGATCGGTTGAGCGACGTACGCGGCGCCTGGAAGGGCAACGTGACCGTCGGCCATTCCGGGGAGCCGCGTACGTGCAGCACCCCCAAGGCGGACCGGCTGAGGTGGCCGGAAGTGCGGGCGGCTCGCAGCGGGGTGCCCGCCAGTCTGGGCAGCGCCCGCAGGGCCATCTCCCATCCGGAGGGGATTCGCTCGCCCTGAGGCACGGGAGTATCGGGCCGGTCGAACGGGGCGCCGGGGTCGAGGTCGTAGAACACCTCGTACAGGCGGGCGCCCCGAACTCCGTCCGCAAGGCAGTGGTGCATCTTCGTGAGCAGAGCCACGCGGCCTTCCTCGAGGCCGTCGATGAACCAGACCTCCCACAGGGGACGACCCGGCTCGAGCTTGTAGGCCAACAGATCGCCGACCAATGCACCGAGCTCACGGGGGCCGCCCGGTGCCGGGACACCCACGGAGCGGATCTGGCGGTCGAGGTCGAGGTGAGGGTCGTCCACCCAGGCGGGGCGGTCGAGACCAAAGGGAACCTCCACCAAGCGGCGCAAGAATGGTCCGAGCAGGCCCGCCCTGGCCTCGACCAGCGAGCGCAACCGATCCACATTGAAACCGCCGGGAGAAGTCGAGGGGTCGAGCACAGCCAGCGTGCCCAGGTGCATGTGCCAATTCGGTGTTTCGCCGTAGACGAAACTTGCGTCCGCACCACTGAGCCGCTGCATGTGACACCCCCAAGCACCCGGTGTGATCGTACGCCGGCGCCAGGCTCCCGGTTAGTGCCGAAAGTCCCGATACCTACAGACCCGTGCCAACACCGAGCTCGAGAATCGACGTTGCCGTGATCATCCTGGTTGCCTCGGCGGCACGGTCCTTCAGCTCCTGATAGCCAGGGACCTCAGCAACCACCATCTCAAGGTAGGTGTCGGGACCGAAATGGATCTTCTCCGGAGTGCCTACTTCCACAGCACCAGTGTGGGTTGTCCGAGATCTCATGTCCCGGGTACGCCTCGCTGCCGGTTGGTTGGGGTCGGGCCAGGCGATGTGCGCTGCATGCACAGGCGCGCAGTCCGTCACCAGTGATTGCGGTGAACCACCTCGTCGAAGGGCCGTCTGTCAGGCTTGGCGATCGGCTTCAGCGGCCGATCGGCCGGATACCCGAAAGCGATCATGTAGGCACAGATGTGGTCCGTCGGCGTGTCCAGGATACGCCGGCATGCCTCCTGGTCTCCGACGGCGGAATGGCCGCTCCCGATGCCGAGGTCCGCGGCGGCCAACATCATTGCCATTGTCGCCTGTCCCAAGTCGTACTGATCCATCGTCCGATAGCGCTCGGCCGCCGGTTCCGGCAGCACAAGGACAATGGTCGCCTCGGCTGTGGCCAGGTGGCCGGCGCCGACCCAGACCGTCGACAGCTCCTGCAACTGATCCGGCTCGGTAACGAGGACGAAGTCCCACTTCTGGCGGTTTGACGCCGAAGGCGAACGCCACCCGGCCTCAAGAATCCGATCAAGGTACTCCGGAACGATCGCCCGATCGTCGTAGGAACGGACGTTGCGACGAGCCCGGATGGTGTCCCAAGTCTCCATGTCTCCGAGGCTATCCAGTCACACTGCCTGACCGGTCACGAGCGAGACCGCTTCGCCCGACTTGTGCCCCGTGTGAACTGCCCCTACCGATGACACGGTCCCGTTGGGTCCACCGCCTTCCCGCCGGCTCAGCGACGCAGTGCGCCCGGCTCAATCCGAGGCATGCTTGCTGGCCCGGCGATGGTCCATGGTGTCATCTGATCGGCGGGCGACGATGGCACACCATGGGGACGGAGGAAGGGGACAGCCGCTGTGGCGTCGTCCTCGCCTACTGCCCGGACGAGACCCAACGCCTCGGACAGCAGGGCATCACGACCCGCCCGGCGGCAAGAGCGCGTTGGGGTTGAGGACGCCGTCAGGGTCGAGAGCCCGCTTGAGGGCCCGGAATGCCCTGATCTCGTCGGCGGTCCGCGAGAGGTGGAGCCACCGTCTCTTGGCCGCACCGATGCCGTGCTCGGCAGAGATGCTTCCTCCGAAGTCTGCGACCAAACGAAGGACCCCCTCGTCCACTCGATCGTCGTCGGGCGGGAGACCACTCACGTTCACGTGGACGTTGCCATCTCCGGCGTGTCCGAACAGCCAGGTACGTGCCGCCGGTGCGATCGTCCGGACCGTCTCGGGCACCCGGTCGATGAACTGGGCCAGTGATCCGAGTGGCAGCGTCACGTCGAGTTTGTGAGGGGGGCCGAGGGAGTTGATGGCCTCGGTGTGTGCCTCACGGTAGCGCCAGAGCTCGGCGCGTCGTGACAGATCCGTGGCGACCACGACGTCCAACACGTGGTCGATCGAGTCTGTCGCCTGCGCCAGCGCCTCCGTCGGGTCGGCGTGATCGGCCACCTCAACCAGAAGGTAGACCGGGTGTGGGTCCGAGAACGGCACCCGCATCCCTGTCACCGAGCACACCAACTCGAGGCCCGAGGAGAGGAAGAGCTCGCAGGCCTCGAGCGCGGGGAGCGACCGTCGGAAGGACACCGACGCGTCGAGCGCATCAGAGACCGTGGGGAACGCCAGCACGGCGACGGTCCGAAACGGCATGGCAGGCACGAGGCGCAGCCGAGCAGCGGTCACCACGGCCAAGGTCCCCTCGCTTCCACACACCAGGCCCGGTAGGTGGTAGCCGGTGTTGTCCTTCACCAACCCGCCGAGGTGGGAGACGACCGAACCCGTTCCGAGGACGGCCTCCAACCCGAGCAGCTGTGCTCGCGTGTCCCCGTAGCGCAAGACGTGCGTCCCGCCGGCGTTCGTGGCGACCATTCCCCCCACGGTCGCCGAATCTCGGCTCGCCAGATCCACCCCGTAGGCCCAGCCAGCGGCCCGAGCAGCTCGGTGCAGCGCCGAGAGGGTGACGCCGGCACCTGCGGTCAACTGACCGGCAAGCGTGTCGATCGGCCCCAGAGTCTGAAGGCGCCGAAGGCTGAGAACCACCTCGCCGTGCAGGGGAACTCCGCCACCCGCCAGACCGGTGTTGCCACCCTGGGGCACCAGAGCGATGCCGAGCTCCCGGCAGGTGAGGACAACACCCGCCACCTGCTCGGTGGAACCGGGCCTCACCACGGCCACCGTGTGGCCCCCGAACCGCCCCGTCCAGTCCGTCGTGTACGAGGCGATCACGTCACGATCGACGATCAACTGCGGGCCGACGACCTGGCGAAGCCGATCGACGATTACACGATTACTGGCCATGATCCATACTCTGCCCGACGTCTACGCCCCGATGGGCGGCGACGTCGGAATCGGCCGATGGTCGTGACGGAGTGCGACGCGCTTTGGGACACATTCTGGACCGATCGTCCTCGAGCAAGGTCGACCCACCTCTGTCGTCACGGCAGCCTGGCTTCGCACATGGCTGTTGCGTCGATCTTCGTAGCCCACTTCGGCACGGCCCCCGGTCCGGGCGACCAGGGGGATGGGCCATCGTGCCCGGGCTGCATCCCCTCACGGGTGACGCTGGAGAGCGGTGACGGCCTCGTCAACGGAGGCGAGGAGATGGTTCCGGCCGAGCTGCTCGAGGAGAGCGCCGTGTTTCAGGTCGTAGTGGACCAGGCGTGACGCCCGGGCGATACCGACGGTCACTTCCCGCTGCGCGGGTTCGTTCGCTTGGGTTCGCACAGCCTGCAACCCGGTGTCGTCGAGGTCGGACATGCCATTGGCATCAAGATCCACCGCTTGGATGGGATCCGGACCTGGCAGGTCGACGAAGTGAGCAGTGTTCTCAGCAATTGCTCCCCACCGCACCATGTCATCGCCGCGGGGTGTCCTCGCCGTGCCCCCATGTCGATCCCGAACGCTCGATGCAAGTTGGACCACGGTCGGGTTCAGCCCACTGCTGCTTCACTGATGCGGCGCTTCAACGCGCGCTGCGGGGATGCTGCCCGGCCATTGTGATGCCAGGTCGCAGCAAGACCGACAGCGGAGACACGTTCGGTGTCCCGGAGGTCCGGCCCTTTTCGTTCGATGGATGACCGATCCAGAAGAACACGTTCATCGTGATCAATGTCCCGAGCACCGACGAGAACCACCCGTCATGCCGGCACGGGACGCAGTTTCATTTCGAGAGGGAGTGTCAGAGTCAGAGCGCCGACACCGACGGCGAGAGCCAGGGGCATGCCCCGCAGGTAACCCGACGGCGTTGTGGCCTCGGCATTGAAGTCGCCATGGGCTTCAACCCACACGATGCCCACGTCTCGTCCCGCTCGCTGCAGCCCGGCCAAGACGCCGAGGCTGGTCGTACAGTCCGGAGATCACCAGCACCGGCCGCTCATGGCTGCACACCGCCGGCGCAACCTCCTCATCCAGGACGTCCATGCACTGCCAGAAGTCGGCGGGCGGCAGCTCTCCGATGACCTCGAGGTCCACCGGGACCCCGAAATCGAAGCCAGGTATCGGTTCGTCCAGGTGGTAGGGCACCCCGATGGCATTCATCAGATCAAGCTCCCATTGCGCCCGTCGCCGGTTCGGCGGGTCCCGCGTCGCTCGTGGGCTCCACGATCGTGCCCCGTGTACCTCGGAGCAGATCGGCAGCGTCGTCGAGTTGTCCGATCATCGCCGGTTTTCCCGTCGCCTCCACGAAACGGCAGGCAGCTTCGACCTTGGGGCCCATCGATCCGGCAGGAAAGGGCTGGGCGCGCAGTCGGTCGGGTGTGGTGCGCCCGATCGGATTTGCTGTTTTCGTGCCGAATCCAGTCTCGACGTTGGCCACGTCGGTCAGGATCAACAGGGCGTCGGCCTCGAGGTCGCGGGCGAGCAGTGCCGCGCCCAGGTCCTTGTCGATGACCGCCTCCGCTCCCTGCAACCGACCATCCTGGTCCCGGATCACCGGGATGCCACCGCCCCCGGCGCAGATGACGACGGCGCCATCGCCTAGCAACAAGCGGATCGTCGGGAGCTCGACCATCGCCAGGGGGTCGGGGGAGGCCACCACCCGCCGCCAGGCGGAGCCGTCGGGTCGAATCTGCCATCCGCGCAGCGCCGCCAGCTTGCGGCCGTCGGCTTCGGAGAAGACCGGGCCCACGAACTTGGTCGGACGCTCGAATGCCGGGTCGTCGGCCGCCACCTCGGTCTGGCACACCAGGCTGACCACCTGCCGTCCGGGCAGGGCATTTTCGAATGCCTGCAGGAGGAAGTAGCCGATCATGCCCTGGGTCTGGGCGCCGAGCACGTCGAGCGGGTACGGAGAGGGCAGATCGGGATCGAGTGCGCTCTCGTTGGCCAGCATGCCCACCTGTGGTCCGTTCCCGTGGGTGATCACCAGGTCATGGTCCCCGGCCAGTGGAACCAGGGCGTCGACGGCCACGCCGACATGCTTCTCCTGGATCTCGGCGAGCGGAACCTCCCCGCGTTCGAGCAGGGCATTGCCGCCCACGGCCACGACGAGACGCATCTCAGCTCCCGAGGCTGGCGACCATTACCGCCTTGATGGTGTGGAGCCGGTTCTCCGCCTGGTCGAAGACGATGGAGGCCGGCGACTCGAAGACCTCGTCGGTGACCTCCAGGGCGGTGAGGTGCCACTTTTCGAAGATCTGCCGACCGACCTCGGTTTCGGTGTTGTGCAGAGCCGGGAGGCAGTGCATGAATTTCACGTCGGGGTTCGCGGTCGCCTTCATCGTGTCGGCATTGACCTGGTAGGGGAGGAGCTGCTCGATCCTCGTGTCCCAGTCCGAGGCCGGCTGACCCATCGACACCCAGACGTCGGTGTAGAGGAAGTCGGCACCTTCCACTCCGCTCAGCACGTCCGCGCCGATGTGGATCCTCGCCCCTGACAGAGCAGCCATCTCGCGCGCGATCGTCTGGACGTCGGAGGAGGGCCAGAGCTCCTCGGGGGCGGCTATGCGCACGTCCATACCGAGCAGGGCGCCGGTGACCAGGAGCGAGTCGGCGGTGTTGTTGCTGGCATCCCCCAGGTAGCAGTACCCGACCCGGTCGAGTGGCTTGTCCACGTGGTCGCGCATGGTCAGGATGTCGGCCAGCATCTGGGTGGGGTGCCACTGGTCAGTAAGCCCGTTCCAGACCGGAACCCCTGCGAACCTTCCCAGAATCTCGACGGAGTCCTGGGCGAAACCCCGATACTCGATGCCGTCGAACATGCGACCCAATACCCGGGCCGTGTCCTTCATCGACTCCCCCTGGCCGATGTGGGTTCCCTCCGGTCCGAGGTAGGTGACGTGCGCCCCTTGGTCGTGGGCACCGACCTCGAAGGCCGACCGGGTGCGGGTGGAGGCCTTCTCGAAGATGAGGGCGATGTTGCGGCCCACCAACCGCTGACGCTCGGTTCCCGTGCGCTTCTCCGCTCGGAGCTGGGCGGCCAGGTCGACGATGGCCAGGAACTCCTTTTTGGTCAGGTCCACCTCCTTCAGGAGGTTCCTCCCGTGTAGGTGCATGAGGTCGTCGTCGATGGCGTGCATCGCTCAGGCCGGATCCCGCTGGATCGGGCAGGTCATGCACCGGGGGCCGCCCCGGCCCCGCCCGAGTTCGGCGCCACCGATGTCGACGACCTCGATCCCGTGCTTGCGGAGCATGGTGTTGGTGGCCACGTTGCGCTGGTAGCCCATGACCACCCCGGGGGCCACGGCCAGGTAGTTGGTGCCGTCGTCCCACTGCTCGCGCTCGGCCGCCCGGATGTCCTCGTCGGTGGTGAGCACGCTGATCTCCTCGACCTGGAGGATCTCGGCCAGCGTGTCCCACAGGCTGTGGTTGCGGGAGATCGTGAGCTGGTCGGATTCCTCGCCCTCCGAGATGGTCCAGCTGCGGAGGTGTCGGTCGAAGTAGGGGTACAGCACGAACGTGGCCGTGTCGACCATTGACATGACCGTATCGAGGTGCATGAAGGCGTGGCTGTGGGGGAGCTCGATGGCCACGACAGTCGTCGCCTGCCCGGCCGCGAAGAGTGCATGAGACACCATCTCGATGGCCATGGGGGTGGTGCGTTCTCCCATGCCGATGAGCACGGCGCCGTTTCCGATCACGTGGACGTCGCCACCTTCGATGGTGGCCGGCTGGTAGTTGCGGTCGTCCCCGCCGTAGTAGGTGATGAAGTCGGCCCCGGTGAACATCGGGTGGAACCGGTAGATGGCCCTGGTGTGGAGTGACTCGCGCTGGCGGGCCGGCTTGGCCATTGGGTTGATGGTCACCCCGCCGTAGATCCAGCACGAGTTGTCACGTTGGAACAGATGGTTGGGCAAGGGGGTCAGCACGAAGTCGTCGGCCTTCAGCATGTCCCACTTGAGGCTGTGGGCCCGTAACGGATGCAGGTCGGCCTTCAGCACGCCCCCCACCAGGAACTGGGACAGCTCCACGCCGTCGAGGTCCTCGAACAGTCGTCGCACCGGCTCGACCAGTGAGGGGCCGAGGATCTCCGGCGTGCACAGGCGGTCGAGCACGAAGGCCCGGCCCTCGGGCAGCTCGAGCGTCTCGGCCAGGAGCTGACCGTAGTAGTGGACGAGCACGCCCTTGTCCCGGAGGGCTTCGGCGAAGGCGTCGTGCTCCTCTTTGGCCTTCGACGCCCACATCACGTCGTCGAAGAGCAGCTCGCCGATGTTGTCGGGTGTGAGCCTCGACAGTTCGAGCCCGGGGCGGTGGATGATGGCCTCGCCAAGCTGGCCGATCTCGGAACCTACGTTGAACGTCATATGGGATTCTCCTGTCGGGTTCGAATTATCGTTCGTTGCCCGCTGGCTCAGTCCGACGTGGACAGCTCGACCGCCGGCTCCTCGGGGGGGAGGTCCACCGGCTCGATGGCCTCACCGAGACGCTGCCGGCGGGCGTTCAAGAAGGCATACAGGATGAGCCCCACGAGTATCACGACCAGGGCCTGGTAGACGACCTGGTAGCCCGAGGCGAACGTCACCCACATCGAGAACAGCACGCTCACCCCGGCCACGGCGAGGTCGCGGGCCAGCTGCCAACCCTGCACGCGCCGACGGCGTGAGACGAGATACGTCAGCTGGGCGATGGCCGAGAAGAAGTAGGGGATGGCCACGGTGACCACGGTGAGGTCGACCAGGTAGGTGAAGACCGTGAGCCCGGTGCTGGTGTTGTAGCGCCACAACATGAGCAGCGACGGCAGCGCGGTCCCGACCACGATGCCGAACCAGGCCGTGCCGTTTCGGTCCTGCCAGGCGAAGGGCCGGGGGAAGAGGTCGTCCTGGGCGATGGCCCGCGACGTCTCGGTGACGATCAGGGTCCAGCCGTTCAGGGCCCCGATGCCCGAGACGACGGCGATGGCGGCGATGAACTTCCCGGCCCAGGCTTCGTGGGGAAAGATCGACTGGAAGGCGTTGACGAACGGCGACCCGGTGTTGACCAGCGTGTTGTGGGACACCAGACCCATCACCGCTGCCGTCACCAGCACGTAGAGGACGGCGCTCAGTGCGGTGCCGAGCACCGAGGCGCGACCGACGTTGACGCGAGGATTCTTCACCCGCTTGGCCGTCATCGCTGCCGCCTCGACCCCGATGAAGGAGAAGAGCGCCACCCCTGCCGCGATCCCGATGCCGCTGTAGAGGCTGCCGCCCGAGGCGTTGAAGGGCCCGAAGTTGGCCTTGTCGACGAAGAACCATCCGACGATGCCGACGAACAGCAGGGGAAGGAACTTGAGGACGACGGTGATGTTCTGGAACCACGCCATCTGGCGGACCCCGACCAGGTTCACGATCGCCGGCACCCATAGTCCCACCATGGCGATGCCCCAGTTCTCCATGCCGCTCGGATGGTTGAAGCCGAACAGGGCGTCGACGTAGAACACCCAGGACGAGACGATGGCCGCGTTGCCCGCCCACGACTGGATCCAGTAGCACCAGCCGACGAGGTAGCCGGCGAAGTCGCCGAACTCGTGGCGGGAGTACGCGTAGAGCCCGCCGTCGCTGTGGGGCACCCGCTTCGTGAGCTGGCCGAACAGCACGGCGAGGAGCATCGCGCCCACGGCGATGACGCCCAGGACGACGATCCCCATGGTGCCGGCACCGGCCAGCACGGCCGGCATGGTGAACACACCGGTCCCGACGATGCTGCCGATGACCAGCGCGGTCGCCGAGGTCAGCCCCAGGGCCCGGGCCTTCTCCTCGTTTCGCGGTGACATCGGCTGGTCGGGGGGCGATGATGGCCCATGTGGCCGAGCGGCGGTGGCTGCCGGGGGAACAGTCGTCTCTTCCGTGGGTGCACTCATGACGCAGTCACCGACGGCCCCTCAAGGATGTCCGCCGCCACCCCGGTGCCTCGTCGGGTTCCTTTCGCAGGGTCGGTGTTCATGGCGCTCATGGGCCCCTCCTGGGCGATGGACTGTGCCACCAAGGGTCTAGAGCGACGATCGATCAGCCACTGAAACCAACAGACCCCGATGCGGTGCTGCAGCCACGAAGGTACACCGTGTCGGGGCGGCCCACAACGGGAATCTGCACGGCTTCGATACGAACGAGGAGGAGGCTCGAGGGGGTCACCCGGCACCTCCTGGCACTTCCTGGACCGCAGCACAGAGGGTCACCTCGGAGGGCTGTGCTACCGCCCCACTCGAAGTCGTCTGGCAAGGTGGGGGACGTGAACATCCTCGCGGTCAGTGTCGGTTCGAGCAGCATCAAGCTCCGGGTGATCGATGACGATGACACGACCCTCGCCACCGAAGGCCATCGCGACCTGGGACCGGGCGTGTCCCAGGTTGCCTGCTTCGATACCAGCTTCCCTACCGACATGCCTGCGAGAGCCGCTACCTACGCGGTGCCCCGCGAGTGGCGGGAGGAGTGCGGCATCCGGCGTTTCGGTTTCCATGGGCTCAGCCATGACCGGGCCAGCCGACGAGCGGCCGAGCTCCTGGGCCGCTCGAGGGGAGAGCTTGCCCTGGTCACCGCGCACATCGGTGCTGGCGCGTCACTTGCCGCGGTCGAGGGCGGACACTCGGTCGACACCACCATGGGATTCACTCCATTGGAAGGGATCGTGATGGCCTTCCGCTCGGGCAGTATCGACCCCGGTCTCGTTCTCTGGGTGCAGCAATGCAAGGGCCTGTCCGCGGACGGAGTCGGGCAGATCCTCGAACGGAAGTCCGGCCTGCTCGGGCTTTCGGACGACTCCGGCGACCTCCGCAAGGTGATCAGCGCTGCGGATGCCGGGGACCACGAAGCACACCTTGCCTACGAGGTCCACGCCTACCGGATCCGGACGGACGTGGCTGCCATGGTCGCGGCAATGGGAGGCATCGAGGGCCCGGTGTTCGCGGGCGAGGCGGGCGAGGCGTCAGCTCGGCTGCGCGCCGATACGTGCGCAGGTCTCGGCCTTCCCGGCGCGGAGATCGCCGCGTCGACCAATCGGGGCCTCAGTGGCGACGGCGTGATCTCCGCGGTAGCGGCCCGTCCCGCGGTGCTCGTCGTCGAAGCGAGGGAAGACCTCGAGATCGCCCGACAGGTGAGGCAGCTGCTCGACTTGCGCCCATGCTGCGGTATGTCGGGTGGTGCCCGACGATCGGCCGGGCGGCAACTGCTGCAGGTTCCCGAAGGTGAGGAATCCGTGTCGGATGCACCGGTGAGGGCTGAAGGCGTCAGCCCCGCCGTCGCGGTCCCAACGTGAGCACGGCCCCGGGACTGGGCCTGCCCGAGCGGATACGGGCCTGCCTCTTCGACCTCGACGGGGTCCTGACCGGGACGGCCACCATCCACGCCGCCGCCTGGAAGGAGATGTTCGACGCCTACCTGAAGGCAAGGTCCGATACCAATGGTGAGGCCTTCACCGGCTTCGACCAGGTGGCCGACTACGACACCTACGTCGATGGCAAGACCAGGGATGACGGGACGCGCTCGTTTCTGCATTCACGCCATATCGACCTACCCGACGGTCATCCCGATGACCCGGCGGGGACGGAGTCGGTGAAAGGGCTCGGCAAATCGAAGAACGAGATCTTCCTGCGGAGGATCCAGGAAGACGGTGTTGAGGCGTATCCCGGTTCGGTCCGCTACGTGCGGGCCGTTCGCTCCGCCGGAGTGCACTGCGCCGTGGTCTCCTCCAGCGCCAACTGCGGTGCCGTGCTCGAGGCTGCCGGAATCGCCGACCTGTTCGAGCTACGCATCGACGGCATGACCATCGCGAAGGACCATCTGGTCGGAAAGCCGGCGCCCGACACCTATCTGGCGGCGGCCCGTGCATTGGGCGTCGAACCCGATCAGGCCGCGGTATTCGAGGATGCCCTGTCCGGCGTGGAGGCGGGCCGGGCGGGGCGGTTCGGCCTCGTGGTCGGAGTCGACCGAAGCGGCCAGGCGGAGGACTTGGCCCGCCACGGTGCTGACATCGTGGTGGGCGATCTTGCCGACCTGATGGACCCGACCTGATCAAGCACCCGGCCTACCCGGTCGAACCCTGGTGCCTGAGAGAGACCGGGCTCTCCCTCGACGTCCGGGCCCAGATTGAGTCGTTGCTCGCCCTGTCCAATGGCAACGTCGGCCGGCGCGGCAACGTCGACGAGGGTGAGCCCTACGCTGCACCTGGTTCGTTCTCAACGGTGTCTACGAGTCGCAACCCCTGCCCTACGCCGAAGCCGGTCAGGCCGGAGAGCCGCTACGGCTCCACCTTGATGGGCAACAGTTCATCGTGTCGTCGGGGAGCCCGATGACCCTTCCGACCGGGACCGTCCCATGCCCGGACCCTCCGAGCCAACCGTATGGCCGTCGGCCGAGGCGTCGCCAGGAGATTGCACCGGGAGCAGCAGGACGGGAAGTGCCGAACTGTCGAGCACCCCTCGCACCACGCCGGCCCGCTCAGGAGAGGGGCTCTGGGACCAGCTGAGGATGATCAGGTCCACGTGCTGGTCGGCCGCCATCCGGGCAACCTGTTCGACGACGGAGCCCGCCCGGAGCTCGACACTGTTCGCATGGGGAAAGTGCCGGCTGAGGAACTCCCGCCCCAGGATGTCCATGTCGTACTCGGGCCGGTCCAGCATGGCCGGGACCGTGGCGTCGGTGAACACATGGAGAACCACCAGTTCGACCTGGTCGACCAGCAGGGGGAGCAACCGCTCGAGTACGGGGCGCGAGGAACCCTCGGTGCCCTCCAGCGGGAGGAGGATCCGCCGGATGACCCCGCGAGAACCGGTGGCAGGCGGTACGACGACCACCGGCTTGTCGGCATGCTCGAGCAGGGCCCGTGCGGTGTGCCCGGTCGGATAGGGCCCCGTCGGGGGAGCACCGGACCAGGCTCCGATGGCGGCGACGATCACCTCGGGGTCACCCAGCGCATCGATCAGCGTGGGCTCCAGCGGGCCCTCGACGACACGGAGCGGGACCTGGGCCCGGGTGGCCGCGGACTCGACCGCGTCGAACGGCTCCAGGGGATCGGTCCGGACGTAGACCGCCCGGACCGGGGTACCGGTGAGCCGGCCGATGCGCACGGCCGCGTCCAGGACCGCTCTGGCACTGGCGGAATTGTCGAGCGCAGCGAGGACGAAGCTCACGGGTGGCTCCTCGTGCCGGGGTACGACCCCAGTGCGACGGTGGTGGTCCCAGGGGTGCACCAGGTCGGTCCCTGGTCGCCGACGTTGACGAGCAAGGGGGCCAGGCAGGTGACGGTCACGTGGTCCGGCTCGGCACGGACACCGATCGGCTGTCCGGCGAACCGGAGCCTGAGGGCGAGCGCGCGCCATGCACCGGGCAGGCTCGGCCTGATGGCCAGTGCGCCCTGCTCGGAGGCCATGCCCAGGAACCCGAACGCCAGGGCCTGCCACACCCCTCCCATGGTGGCCAGGTGCAGACCGTCCACGGTCGTGCCGGTTATGTCGTCGAGGTCGAGTCGGGCGGCCAGTCGGAACAGTGCGAGTGCCCGCTCCGGCTCTCCGGCCCGGGCCAGCAGCGACGCGGAGATGGCCGGTGAGAGGGAGCTCCCGTGGGTCGTCCTGGGCTCGTAGAAGTCCAGGCAGGGCCCGAGGGACCCCTCCGTCAACTCCTCGGGGACCAGATGGTGGAGCATGAGCACGTCGGCCTGCTTGATCAGCTGGGAGCTGCCCACCCGCTGGGCGCCGAGGAGCATGTCGGCCGCAATCGGTGGGGGCCCGACCTCCGACATCTGGAGCTGCTCCAGGTCGAAGTAGCCGGTGAACTGCTCGTAGAGCCCTGATCGAGGGTCCCACCCGTCGACCAGGCTCTCGGCCAAGGCCCGCCACTCCGTCGCCTGGTCGGTCTCACCGGACCGCGCGAGGAGTGCAGCGCCCTGCCGCAGGTTCCACCGGGCCATCACGTTGGTGTAGGCGTTGTCGTCGACGGCCTGGTGGTACTCGTCCGGGCCCATCACGGAGCGGATGTGGCCGCTGCCGTCGGTGTCGGTCTGGATGCGGCTGGCCCAGTAGCGGGCGGTCTCGACCAGGAGCGGACGTCCTGCTCCGCCGAGGAAGCCGGTATCGCCCGTCCACGACGCGTAGTGGGCGGCCGCCCAGGCCACATCGGCCACGATGTGCTCCTCGTGCTGGCCCGCGGCGACGATGAGGGGTGCGCCGTCCGGACCGACGATCTGGTGCGGGGTGACATCGGTTCCGTCGTCGCTCGACTCCCACGGGAATCGGGCGCCACGGAGGCCAACGGCCAGCGCTGCCGCACGGGCAGCGGGCAGACGCCGCAGGCGGTACTCGATCATGGCCCGCGCCGCGGGCGGTCGGATCGCGGCCAGGGCGGGCAGCACGAAGACGTCTGCATCCCAAAAGACATGCCCGGCGTAGGCAGTTCCGGTCAGTCCCCGGGCGCCGACAGCGGCCTCGCCGCTGTCCGGTGCGGCGGACAGCAGGTGGAACACGGCATAACGGGCGGCCAACTCCGCAGCTGGGTCCCCGTCGATCGTCACCTCGGCATCGGCCCACCGCGAGGCCCATGCTTCCCGGTGCTCGGCGAGCAAGGTGTCGAAGCCCAGTGCCTCCACCTCCACAAGTCGCTCGTACGCCTCGTCCAATCTCGCTCCGTCGGCGGGGTCTGCGACCCAGGTGGCGAGGCGCTCCACGATCCGGTGGCCGCTGGCGGTCACCTCCCAGTCCCGTGCGGCGACGGCGATCGCGGTACCACGTTGTCCGGTAGTCACCCCGGATCGATGGCCACGCTGTTCGGATACGAATGCCTCTGCGTTGGCCGGGGGGCGCACGGGGTTGCCCGGAAGGAGCTGTGACTCGGGGCCCTCGGCCCGCAGGGCCATGGCCTGTGGTGACGCGACCGAGACGAATCGAAGGGAACGGATCCCCGTGGCATCGTCACCGGACCGGAAGAGCGTCCCGCCCCGCAGGTCGAGCACCCGCTGCCCGGTGGGAGGGAGCGCTGGATCGGCGAGGTCGAACCCGGTCCACAGTGGACCAGGCAGGCGGTGGTCGTCCTCGGAGTAGACACCGCTCACGAAGAATATCGGCGTCGACTCGGGGCCCGCCTCCTCCCATGAGCCCCGCGTTCCCGAGTGGCCATTGGCGAGGGCCCCGAGTGCCTCGGCCACCCGCTCCCGGCCGGGGTCACCGGGTAGCGGGACGACCCAGGCCGGGTCCCGATCGATGTGTGGCACCCGGTGGGCCGCTCGCCGGGCGAGTTGCTGGTCGAGGAGGGCAATGACCTGGTCGGGACCGCCACCGAGGTGGACCACCCCGTCGGTCGCGCCGGCCGGTGCGTTGCCCACCGAGACGACCACGGCACGGAGGAAGCCTTCCACCAGCATCGGGGAGTCGAGGCCTTCCCGCCCACCGTCCGATCCGAAGCCGCTGCCGATGATGAGTGTCAATTCACCGGTGATACCCCGATCTGCGAGCCAGGCAGCCACCCACCGCAGTGCATGGGCTCCACCTGCAGGGGGAGCGGCGATCGGAGGAACTCCCGTCTGTCGGGCCACCCGATCCAGCGCCCCGTTTTCCTCCGGGTCCGCCGTACGCTCGAACACGGGCCGTGTCCCGTTGCCGGTCACTGCGACCAGCTCCTTGCCCCTTTTGCCGCACAGGTACAGCGTTCCGGGCCCTCGTGGCCTGGCCTGCAATTGGCTGTCGTTCCGCTCGACCGCTTCGTCGCTCACCACCAGCACGTGCACACCCGCGGCACTCAGTGCCTCGAGACGCCTTCGAAGCCCGGAGGCGTCGGCCCGGAGATCCGCAACTGCGGTACCCTCCCAAGCCAACACGATGGCCTCGAAGGTCGTGCCGGTCGGACTGTTCGTCCGCTGCTCGCCATCGGTGGAACGGCCCACCGGTCCGGTCGCATTCACCGGGTCATTCGGTGGACTGCGCCCCGAGCATGTCCGCTGGGTCCATGCACACCGCCAGTGTATGCACGCTGCAGCACGAGCAGTTGGGGTCACCGGTTCGCTCCGAAATCCGAGCGAGGCACCCGTGGTGTGAACGCCCGACCTGCCGACAGCGTTGACCAGCAGCCTGCCGGCCGGCTTGCCTGGTGCAATCGCGGCCATGCCGGGTGAGGGACACCGATCTACGCTGGACCGACGATGCAGATCCAGATCGCAGTCATAGGCGGAGGGCAGGCCCCACCTCCGGCGATCGCGGTGGCCGAGGCCGTCGGCGCCGCCTTGGCGTCCACCGGAGCAATCGTCGTCTGCGGTGGTCTCGGAGGGGTGATGGCCGCAGCCTGCCGGGGCGCCAAGTCTGCAGGTGGGCTCACCGTGGGCATCCTGCCTGGCCGCGACCCGTCGGATGCCAACCCCTGGGTCGACGTGGTCATCCCCACCGGCCTCGGCGAGACGCGCAATGCCCTCGTCGTTGGTTCCGCTGCGGCCGTGATCGCCGTCGACGGAGAGTACGGGACATTGTCCGAGATCGCCCTGGCTCTTCGCTCGGGCATCCCCGTGATCGGCATCGGCACGTGGTCCCTTACCCGCCCTGATGGTGAGATGGACGCGGGGATCGTTCCGATGGAGGATCCGGCGCAGGCGGCCGCAGTGGCGGTGAGCCTGGCCTCTGGTTGATCGGCGACCCAGGGTTTCGGCCGATGCCATTTGGCGAGGCGATTCGAGTCACTACGCGTCGCGCCGGTAATCCCACTGTCACGGCAAGGTGAACTCTTCGCGACGACACGTCCTTGCCATGGGAGGACTGTTCTTCCGGGCACGTCCGGGAATCGAGCCTCCTCGTGCTGCATGGTCGGCAGCCCGCCAGAGGCACCGATCGGTGATCGCCATCGGACTAGCGGCGGACGATGCCCGGAGCCCCTGGATGGAGACCTACGACGCCTGGAGGCGGTCGGTCGCCTCGTCGGACCACTCGCAGCCGCACAAACGGCACTGCAAGCTCAGCCCTCCCTTGGTGTTCCCGGATCCGCGCACGATCAGCTTGGGAACATCCACCGAGCCACATCTGGGGCACTCATGAGCATCGCGGATATCGTCCAACTCACCCTCCTCCGAATGGTGGTTGCTACCCGCCAATAGCTATGTGATCGCCAGCAGCAGAGTAGTGCCACCCGGCCGGGGTCGCCAGCGGACTCGAACCCTACGAGGTCACCAGGGCCGGGATGTCGAATCCGCAGGTCGGATCGGTGCTGAGCCTCGTCCAACGCGCCTGGTCAGCGCCCTCAGGTGGTGATGCATGCGGCGGGCTCGGGATCGTCGACGGAGAGTGCCCATGCGCCCCCCCGAGCTCCCTCGGCCAACGAGGTCGGGTCGATGGGCCGTTGTGCCAGGTCGCCATCGTGGCCGGTCATTGCCTGGAACATGGACTACATGAGGACGCACTGCAGCTGGGTCAGGCCACCGGTGGGCGCGATGGCGGTGGCCACGCCCCGGGCGAGGAACTGGGCCTCCACGGCATCCGGCGGTGCCAGTACCTCGTCGTTCGCTGCCGGGAGCGGAACGGGCATCGATCCCTGATCTCGACGGTCGTCCTCGTTGCAGCCGTTGGCTACTGCGTGCCGGGGTCGCTCGGCACGCAGTCGACCGTACTGGGCACCCCCCGCCCAACGGCGCCCGGTAGCGGTCGCGGTCGGAACCGGTGGTCTTGGGACGAGAGGTCCTTGCCGGGCTGCCATCGCGTCCCTACTGTTGACCACGGGAGTACGGGCACCGTTCCCGCAGCATGTCGGCATCTGTCCGACCCTGGCGCTCACATCGAGGCGGGAGGTTGCGACATGGCACATCCGAGCAGGGACAATGCGATGGACCACGTGGTCGTGGTCATGTTCGAGAACCGCTCCTTCGACAATCTGCTCGGCCGGCTGTACCAGCCCGGCGAGGTGGAGTCGTTCGAGGGGGTCATCGGCAGGGAGTTCAGCAATCCGATCCCCGGGTGGGCCGAGCAAGGTGCCGACCGGGGGGTGGTCCCCTACGGGGTGGCGACGAACATGGACACCCCCAACCCCGACCCCGGAGAGGAGTACCAGCACGTCAACACCCAATTGTTCGGACTCATCGATCCGCCCGGCAACCGGTGCATCCCGCCCGAGCAGATGGCTGCCCCCTACAACGCGCCGGGGGACCCTCGCCGAACGCCGACGATGGACGGGTTCGTGACCGACTACATCAGCGCGTTCACCGCAGAGATCGGCAGGCAGCCGACCTACGACGAGTATGCGCAGATCATGACCGGCTACACCCCCGAGCAGATGCCGGTGACCTCGGCACTCGCCCGTGGTTTCGCCACGTTCGACCACTGGTTTTGCGAGGTCCCCTCACAGACCTTCACCAATCGGTCGTTCTTCAACGCCGGATCGGCGTCCGGCTTCGTCACCAACATGATCCCTACGGATGCCTTCCCGGTGCACAACACGGCAGAGACGATCTTCGAGCGCCTGGAAGCGCAGGGGCTGAGCTGGCGCGTCTACTGCGATCACGACAGCATCGTGCCGTTCACGGGCCTGATCCACGCCTCCCGACTGCTCGGTCGCGCGGCCAATTTCGTCACGACCGAGCAGTTCCTGGAGGACGCCGCCAAGGGCGAGCTGCCGACCTACTCCTTCATCGAGCCCAACATGTTGCACGGTCACAATGACATGCACCCGGCGTGCAATGCCCTCTTCCCCGGCATGGCGGCCGACCCGCCATCCTCGCTGCTCGGTGGCGAGGCGCTCCTGGCCAAGGTCTACAACGCCGTGCGGTCCTCCTCGTCCGCCGGCGGATCGAACGCCTTCAACACCTTGTTGATGGTCAACTTCGACGAGCACGGCGGTTGCTTCGACCACGTGCCCCCGCCTCCGGCCCCGCCTGCCGACCCGGCGGCCCCCCCGGGGGAGAGGGGATTCACATTCGACCGGTCGGGCGTGCGGGTGCCGGCCATTGCGATCTCGGCATGGGCCCCGGAACGGACCGTGGTGAACTCCGAGTACCGCAACACGTCGGTGATCCGGACCCTGCGCGAACGCTGGTCGCTCGGCGCACCATTCTCGGGCCGGGAGGCGATCGCCCGCGACATCACCCCGGTCCTGTCACTGGAGGACCCGAGGCCCCCCGAGGAGTGGCCCGACGTCTCTCCCCGGCCGGTTCCCGCGTTCGACGTCGCCGTCGTGCCGATGGACACCCCGTTGAGCGCTCTGCCGAAGGGCCTCTTCTTCGGGCTCCTGGCGCTCGGCAAGGAGTTGGGGCAGCCCGTCCCGGACATCAAGCCGGAAGACGACATCAAGGGCGCCGAGGCCGTCTCGATCATTCGGGACGAGTTCGGACACATGTTCCCCGGACTGCAGGGCAGGTAGTTCCGCCGCCGACCGGGGCGGGGCGCCAGGTCGTGCCCGGGTCCACCCTGCAGCGCGGGCCTGGCAGGATCTACGGCATCGGCGACACGGGACCGGTGGGGGAGGGGGAGCAAGTTGGACGGATCAGCCAATCTGGCGACGCGCGGACCCTGGGTCGATCTGCATGGGCATCCGGGGCGCTGCTTCCTCCGAGGGCTCGATGCCGCAGACCAACTCCTCGCCCTGCTGGGAGCGGACACCTGTGACGCATCGGTCGCCGAGATCCGATCGACCGGCATGGCCGCCGTCAGCTTCGCCCCCGTCGCCGATCTACGCGTGATCGGGTTCGAGTCTGACGGGGGACTCCACGCGGTCAGGCCCTCCGATGACGGCGAGGCCTACGCCGACCATCGCCGGCAACTCGAAGGACTGCACGGCCTGGCGCGCCGTCACGGGCTGCCTCTCGTCCGGACCGCCGATGACATCATCGCCGCCCATCGTGGGGGCACCGCCGCCCTCTTCCTCACCTGCGAGGGCGCTGACTTCGTCGAGGACCGCCCGGAGCGCCTGGAAGAGGCCCATGCCGCCGGGGTCCGGTCGATCACGCTGGTCCACTATCGCCAGAACGAGTTCGGCGACCTGCAGACCGAACCGCCGTTGCACGGCGGGCTCGTCGGCGCGTGGCCGTCCGGGGTCTCGTCGGAGACGTTCGACGACTTCGTCGACGAGATTGCCAGGCTGATCGATGCCATCGGCGTCGATCATGTGGCGGTCGGCACCGACATGGATGCCAACTACCGGCCGGTCATGACCGAGTACGGCCAGTTCGGTGCCTTCGGGGACCGGTTGCAGGCCAGAGGGCTCACCCAGGCAGAGGTGGACCGGGTACTCGGCGTGAACGCCATGGACCTGATCCGGACGGTCTGCGGCTGACCGGTCGGGCCACGCTGCGGGGCATGGGTCCTGCGGTCAGCTGACACCCAGTGCCCGCCGATCAGGTCGAGGCGTCGAGGGTGGTGGTGGTCCCGCCGCCGTCCCGGGCCAGCTGGGCCGAGGTGAAGGGGAGCGGGACCCAGAGGCCCTTCGAGTAGAGCTTGGTCATGTTCGAATACCACGGGGACGTGGGATCGGTGGCCTGCGAGTAGGTGAGGATGCCCTGGGACACGGGCCCGCCGGGTGCGAGTTCCGTGGTCATGACCAGCGAGGAGCCCTCATAGACCACGCCGTAGGGGAAATCGTCGAGCGGGCCGCCCCGGCCGTCGGCGGCGTAGATGGCGTTGAAGCAGCCGGTGTCACAGCCGGGGATCGGGATGGAGGCGCTGTTGCGGGTGACATGCTGTACCTGGCCGTAGGCGGCATCCAGTGGGATCCCGTGGGACTGCAGGTTGAGCACGGCGTCGGCGAGGGCCCCCAGGATGGCGGGGTTGCCCGTGTCGAGCTGCGAGGGAGTGGTCAACGGCTGGGCCGGATTGAAGGAGTCGGCCCAGAAGGCCGACGGGCCGGTGGGTGCGTAGGCGGCCCATTCGGAGAAGAGCCAGCCGCCGGTGGCGTCGAGTTTTCCGGTCTTGTCGTAGCCGGCGAGTGCCGAGCAGGCCGATGTCAGGTCGACCGTCGTCCCGTTGGTCGCCTTCGCCGACGGCGTGGCGCGGCACGCGGCGACCAGGGAGTTGAGCACCAGCTGTGCCTCGAGGGACTGGTCGCTCTGCCACATGGCCTGGATGGTCGGAATGGTGAACTTGGGTGGACCGAGCCCATCGGTGCCGGCCACCCGCTGGGCGATCATCTGGTTGCCGAGTCGGGTGCGAAGGCCCTGGATGGTGTCGATGTCGCCGATGATCGGCGAAAACGCCGGGAACGGGTCACTGGGGTTGGCCAACCAGTAGGAGTCGTTCGAGTTCTCGACGTAGTCCGTCCGGATGGTGTGCGGCATGTGGGTGGCATTGAAGATGCCCGGGACCGGCGTACCGGGGTCGGTTCCCCAGGCGCACGTCGATCGTGAACCGTCCAGGGTCACCACACCGGCCGCGGCATAGACCAGCGCCGCCGCTCCCGGCGGGGTGCAGCTGTTGATCAGAGCGACCGGCACGTTCGGTGTGTTGCCCACGTCTCCGTAGAGCACGTGCCCGGTGTTGTCCGCGGCGATCGTGTTGAAGGTCGGGATGGCCAGGTAGGTCGACTCGACGTTCAACAGGTTCTGGACCGAGGTGGCCTGGCCCATCTTGAGGTACTGGTTGGCGGCCCGGGTCCCGTCGCTCATCGTCGAGTCGTCGACGGCATAGGCCGTCGTGGAGTTCCAGCCGTAGCCGGCCTGGGATACCACCACGACCCGGCCCCATTGCGTCGTGTAGAAGGTGTGCGTCCGGACGCCGTGCCCGGTGTCGACCTTGGCGACGACCGTGCCCATCTTGTGGGGCTGTCCGTCCACGTAGTAGCTGGTGGGATCACCCGGTACGAGCTTCAGCTGGTAGAACGTGAAACGGAAACTCGTCGAGACCGTGTGCGTCCACGCCAGGTCCTGATTGAAGCCGATCCCGACCAGAGGGAAGCCCTCGAGGGTGCCGCCGAGCACGTTGTACTGGCCCGGAACGGTGAGCTGAGCCATCCAGAACCGCTCGGTGCCCTGCCAGGGGAAGTGCGGGTTGGCCAACAGCATCCCGTCGCCCGCCGCGGTGTCCTGTGAGCCGATCCCGATGCCGTTCGAGCCCAGGGTGGCATCGCCGGACTCGCCGAACTGGGCCGCGAGTGACGCGCCGGCCAGCGAGGCGGCCGCTGCTGTCGGAGACGGCTGCTCGTCGCCCGACGTGGCCGCCGAGGACTCGCTGGGAGGCGCCGCCTGCACCTCGTCGGTGACGAACTGTGCGCTGGACGCCTCGGTGGTGATCTGGACGCCCCGCAGCAGCATGTCGGTGAGGGTGATCGGTCGGACCCACGGCTTGCCCGCACAGCGCGGATCGTGGAGGTTCCCTGAGCGGAGGTACGCGTTGTACCCGGCGATGTACCCCCGGTAGACCTCCAGCACCTGGGGGAGTGGGCCGACGGGGGGCGACTGGCTGAGCTGGGCCGTCGCCACGCCGCTGTCCTTGATCGACTGCCAGAAGAAGTCGGAGTCGAGGTTGGAGTCGTACGCCCCGGCGGAATAGTTGAGGCTCTGCCCGTTGGGTCCGAAGTACCGGGACCGCTCTCCGTCGACGGTGACGAAGTCCTCCGCCAGCGTGCAGAAGTTGTCCTGGGAGAACGCCCACGCCTCGCCGTAGCCGAGCGCGGTGAAGTTCGCAGCCCGGATGTGGGGGATGCCCGCATGGTCCCGGGTGATGGTGACCTGGGACGATGTGGGAGCCGCCGAGGTGCCGGAACTGCACGCCACCAGGAGCGGGGCGGTCACGACGAGCGCCAACATGGCAGAGGCACGCCGCACCGATCGCTGACCCATGGTGTGCAAGCTATGCACCTCGCCCCTGGCTGTCCAGATGGAGGTCGAACGCCCGGCGCGCTGCGGCCGTCGGCACGGGGGGGACGCTGGCCGGGGTCGGCCAGGCCCTGCGGGCCGCGGATCCCGACGTGCTGATCGTCGCCCTCGAGCCAAGTGAGTCGTGCACCATCCAGTGCGGCGATACCTGCATGCACCGCATCGAGGGCATCGCCGACGGGTTCGTGCCGGACATCTACCAGCGGTACAGCTCATTGGTGGACCGGGTGATCGCCGTGCACAGCGATGAGGCGATCACCGAGATACGCCGGCTGGCGCGCGAGCACGGGCTGCTGGTGGGCGCGAGCTCAGGGGCGAACTTGGTCGCCGCACGCCGCCTCCTCGAGGAAGCGCCTGGAGTGTCGACGGTCGTCACGATCTGCTGCGACGAGGGGGAGAAGTACCTGAGCGAGTACTTCACAACCACCCCGCTCTCCGCGGCTCCCAGATGACTCCGGAGGAGACCGCGTCGGTCGACGTCAGTGACCCGGCGGCGGCTCGGTCGAGACCCGGGGCGCAGAGAGGAACCCGATGATGTCGGGAATGGCGCGGGGATCCTGGGCGAAGAACGCGTGGCCGCCGCCGTAGGTGTGCAGCTCGGCTCCCTCGATGCGTGATGCGATGGCGGCGCTGTTCCGAGGTGGGGCGATGTCGTCGTAACGGCCACCGGCGATGTACGTGGGGCAGGTGATCGAGGGGAGACGGTCCCAGACGTCGTGGGATCGCCTGGCCTCGAGCTGCGCGCTCATGCCCCGCCTGCGCTCCGGGTCCGGCTCCGTCGTCCGACCCTCCATCATCGCCACGAGGGCAAGGTCCTTCGGGTGGGATGCCAGCCACGCGTCGTCGAAACGGGTGTCCATCAGGCGGCGCCGGATCTCATTGCGCTCGCCATCCGGACGTTGGTCGAGCTCGTGCAGTGGATAGGACGAGCCACCCATGCCGCCAGGCGAGGTGCACAGCAGTGCCAGCCTCTCCACGCGCCCGGGTGCGGTGACGGCGAGCTCCTGTGCGACCATGCCGCCGAAGCTGACGCCGAGCACGCAGGCCGTCGGCCAACCCACCACGTCCAGCAGAGCCAGTGCATCACCGGCACACTCCGCCATGCCGTAGGGGCATTCGGCGGTGCCGCTGCGACCGATCCCTCGCTGGTCGTAGGCGAGCAGGTCGAACTGCGAGGTGAACACCGACAGCAGCAGCCGGGAGTCCTCGAGCATCACGCCGGATCCGTTCAGGAAGAGGAGCCGAGGGCCGGTGCCGGACCGTTCGTAGTAGAGGTCGAGATCGTTGATGCGGGCGAGGGGCATGGAGGGCTCGGTGGTCGGTGACGGCGCCGGTGGTGAGGCGGGCGCGGCCAGTCTGCCACTCCGTCCGTTCGGCCACGACCCACCTCCAGAATCCGTTCTACAGTCTGGCGATGACCCCATCACGCTTCAGTGGACGGACCGCGCTCGTAACCGGGGGGGCGTCGGGCATCGGGCGTGCCACGGCACTGAGACTGGCCGGCGAAGGAGCCGCGGTGGTCGCTGCCGACGTCAACGCCGAACTCCTCGGCCAGCTCTCGGCGGATGCGGCCGGTCTGGCCGGTTCCGTCACCGCCCTGGTCGGCGACGTGGGTTCCGAGGAGGGGGTCGAACGGATGGTCGCCGAATCCGTCGGCCGCCTCGGCAGGCTCGACGTGGTGGTGAATGCCGCCGGCGTGCTGTCGTTCTGCCATTCCCACGAGCACACGCTGGACGAATGGAACCGCCTGATCACGATCAACCTCACAGGAACGTTCCTCGTCTGCCGCGAGGCCATCCCCCACCTGCTGGTCACCGGCGGCAACATCGTGAACCTCGCTTCGACCGCCGCCCACAAGGGCCAACCGTGGGCGGCTGCCTACGTCGCCTCGAAGGGCGGCGTGCTCGCCCTCACCCGGGCGCTCGCCGTCGAGTACGCGGGTGGGGGCCTGCGGGTGAACAGCATCAGCCCGGGTGCCATCAACACGCCGATCACGTCGGCCTTCCATCTGCCGGAAGGTGCGGACATCTCGCTCATCAACCGGGTGTCGCCGATGGGGAGGTTCGGAACGCCCGAGGGGATTGCCGCGGGGATCGCCTACGTGGCATCCGACGAGGCGTCGCACATGAACGGGGCCGACATCCTCATCGACGGCGCCACCGTGGCCTGACCGCCCCCGGGCGCCCGGATCGGCTAGGCGAAGACGACCGTTCGCCTGCCGTTCAGGAGCACCCGGTCCTCCAGGTGCCAGCGCAGTCCCCGGGCGAGCACCGAGCGCTCGATGTCCCGGCCGATGCGCAGAAGATCCTGCACGGTGTCGGCGTGGTCGATGCGGCTCATGTCCTGCTCGATGATCGGACCGGTGTCGAGCTCGGATGTCACGTAGTGACAGGTCGCACCGATCAGCTTCACTCCTCGCTCGAATGCCTGGTGGTAGGGGCGAGCGCCTGCGAAGGAGGGAAGGAAGCTGTGGTGGATGTTGATGATCCTCCCGGGATAGCGGGCGCACACTTCGCCCGGGATGATCTGCATGTAGCGCGCCAGGACCATCACGTCGCCGTCGAGCGCCTCGAAGTGCGAGGCGACCTCGGCTAGCGCCTCGGACCTCCGCTCGACAGTGACGGGCACGTGGAGGAAATCGATGCCGTGCCACTCGACCAGCGGGCGCAGATCGGGGTGGTTGGAGATCACTGCGGGAATCTCGCACCGGAGATCGCCGCTGCGCCAGCGATAAAGGAGGTCGGCAAGGCAGTGGTCCTCCCGGCCGACCAGCACGACCACTCGCTTGCGGACGTCGGTGTCGCTCATGCGCCAGTCGAGCCGGAACTCGTTTGCCAGGTCGGCGAACCGAACTCCGAACTCCTCGGGCCCGAAGGGAAGGCTCTCGGCCAGCACCTCGATCCGCTGGAAGAACTGCCCGGTGGCGAGATCGCCGTGCTGGGCGGCCTCAACGACCCATCCGCCATGCGAGGCGATGAATCCGCTGACCGCGGCCACGATTCCCGTCCGGTCCGGGCACGTGATGGTGAGCACGAAGCGTCTCATGTGCTCATCATGGCCGGTTGTGACCTGAGGACGCGCTAAACCCGGATCGCTGCTTCAGCCTCCACCGAAGCACGATGTCGCCGACGGTCACCGCCAGGGAGATGACCACGAGAGCCAGGAGCTCACCGAGAGGTACGTCCACCATGGTTCTCTCGTGGTCCACGCGGTGACGGGGCTGCGCGTGCTCCCGTCGCTGGAGGCCCCTCGGTCCGATTACATGGTGCCCATCGAGCGTGCCGGCCGGAGCGAGTCCCTCCCGGTCACTCCTCGTCGTCGGCCTCCAACACCGTGACGTCCTCCTCGACGGCGTGCAGCCTACCGTCGTCACCTCTGACGGCGATGGTCTCGTCGACGACGATGTCGCCATCCGGCGTCACCGTGGTGATGGTCTCGCCGGTGGCGACGATGTTGCCGTCGCCGTCCACCGCGGCGACCAGGTCGTCGACTACGACGTTCCCCTCGTCGTCGATGATCTCGGTCTCGACCTCCACCAGTTCGAGCGCGTCCTCACGGGCGGGCGTTTCGTTGGTCTCACTCATCATCGGCCTCCCTGACAGTGGGCCGGACCGGCCCGCCACCAGATCATGGCATGTGGCGTCAGCCGAGCGTCGAGCGCCCGTCGGTGGCCCACCACTCGGCGGTCAGCCGCAGGCCCTTGATCGGCGCCCTGGGCATCAGCTCCTCGTAGGTGCGCCGGTACCCGGTGTGGGCGATCCGCCAGGCCCCCTCGTCCTTCACGTAGCGGTCGGTGTAGAACGCGGCGCCCTGGATGTTGATGCCGATGTCGGTGAGGATCACGACGTCCTCCAGGGCCCAGACCCCGGTGGCCTCCGCCGGTCCGATCAGGTCGATCTCCGGGTGATGGCACCGATGGCTGCTCAGCATGGTGGTGGCACCCATCGAGGTGCGGAGGAACTCCATGATGGCGTCCCGGCCCTCGAACTCGTAGAGCCCGCCCCCGTACCTGGCGGTGGCGTCAGGGGTGAAGCAGGTCTCGATGTCGTCCCACAGCTTCTGATCGAGGCATCGCAGGTAGCGGTACTTCAACCGTTTGATCAACTCGATCTCGACGAGATCCTCGGGCGTCATCGTTGCTCCTCTGTGTGTCGTGGACTGCGAGCCGGACGGTCGTGTGCTCGGTGCCGGTCTACCGGATCGTCCCCTTGCCGGGGATGAGCGGGAGGTCGAGGGCGGTGACCCACCCGGGGGGAAGGTCGTTGACCGCCGGCACCGCATTGAGCGCGCGCAGGCCCGTGGCAAGGCAGCCGGCGGCGGCTGCGTCACGCCCGCTCCCGTCGGTGAACCGGAACGCGGTCTCCTGGGTGATCGACGGTGAGCCAGTGATCTCGACGCGATAGACGTCGTTCTGGGTGCCCCGGGGCCAGTCGGGAGCGGTATCCTGCCCGACCCGGTTCACGTGCTCGAGGCAGATCCGTGGCTCGCCGCGGTAGATCCCGTTGATGGTGAACCGGATGGCCGCGACCTCACCGGGTTCGATCCGGCCCTTGGCGGTCGCGATGGGGGCGTCGGTCACCCACTTCTCCCAGGTGCTGGTGATCCCGTCGAGTTCGATGCCCACGGCGTGGGCCATCATGGGCACCGTCGCACCCCACGCCATGACCAGGATGTCGGTGTGCTCCAGGAGGGGGATGAACTCGGGTGGCCGCCCGATGCCCATCTCGGTCTCGTAGTCCCCCTCGTAGTTGATGTAGTCGAGGATCTCGAGTGCCCGCACCTGGCGCACCTCCCCGCACAGCCCCATCAGCGTCATCGGGAAGAGGTCGTTGGCGAAGCCGGGGTCGATCCCGGTGGTGAAGCACGAAGCGCCTCCATCAGCACACGCCTCGGTGATCGGGTCGATCCACGTCGGAGGGTTCCGGGACATGGCCGGCCACACCCAGGGGGTCATGGCCGTGGAGCACACGTCGATGCCGGCGCGGAGGAACGCACCGATGTCGCGGATGTTGTCGGTGGCACCCGCCGCGGTCGGACCGTAGTGGACGAGCGCATCGGGTCCGAGGGCGATCAGCGCGGCGACGTCGTCGGTGGCCGTTAGCCCGATCGGCCCGATCCCGCAGATGTCGCCGGCGTCCCTGCCCACCTTCTCGGGGTTGTTCACGCCCACCCCGACAAGTTCGAAGTCGGGATGGCGGAGGATCTCGGGGATCACCATCTTCCCCACGAAGCCCGTGCCCCAGACGACCACCCGCTTGGCTGCGTCGGTCACCGGAGCATCTCGCCGGAGTTGACGAGCAGGTACTGGCCGGTGACCGCCTTGGCGTGGTCCGAGGCGAAGAAGGCGGCCACGTCGGCCACCTCGCCGTCCTCGGTCATTCGGCGGAGCGGGAACTTGCCGACGATGCCCTCGAGGACCTCCTCCTTGGTGCGGCCCTGGTGATCGGCCGTGCCGTTGACGAACATCTCCACGGGCGGCCCCCACATCCACGACGGGATGACCATGTTGAAGCGGATGTTGTCGGGCCCGAGCTCGTCGGTCAGGTAGTACATCGCTGTCAGCAGGGCGCTCTTGGAAGCGGCATAGCCGCCCTGGGGCATCTGGGGCTGGAACATGGACTGCGAACCGATCAGCACGACGGACCCACCGCCACCCTCCTTCATCGCTTTGGCCACCGGGCGGATCACGGTCAGCGCACCGATGACATTGGTCTCGAACGCCGCCCGCCAGTCCTCGAACTTGAGATCATAGAGGCCGCCCCACGCGTGCTCGAACGCCGCCACCTGGATCAGCGCGTCCACCGAGCCGAAACGGCGTTGCGCGGTGTCGACCAGGGTGGCGCAGGACTCGGGGTCGGTGATGTTGGTCACGTGGATGGCCACCCGCTCGCCGGTCGGGTCGAGCTCGGCTGCGATCTCATCCAGGCTCGACCTGGTCCGCGCCGCCAACACCACGTTGGCCCCGTCGCGCAGTGCGCTGGTGGCGCACTCGCGGCCGAGGCCACCACCGACGCCCGTCACCAGTACGGTCTTGTTCTGCAGGATCATTCCCAACTTCTAGCAGACGTGCCCCGGCACGCCGGGCTCTGCCCGGGTCAGGTGGTGACCCCACGGCACCGGGGACCGTGACAGCCGGGCGGGCCGGGGCGGCTGTCAGAGCCGACAACTGACCTTCGGCCCTTGTCCGGCCGAAGCGGGATGCAAGAAGATGGGGGCAGGTCGCAGGACGACGATGGAGGTGCCGTGATGATCTTGAACCTGTCCGAGTCGCTTGCCGAGGAGCTCCGCCAGACCCTCGAGGAAGTGGTGGGCGACATGAGCAGCGAGATCGCCGACACCGACAACCCCATCTATCGCAAGCAGCTCCAGGCCCGTCGGGAGCGGCTGGCAGCGATCCGCGCCGAGCTCGGCGGCTGAGGGGTTCCGTTCACGTCGGCGGGGGACTCACGCCGGCCGGGAGCGAATATCCGCGGCCCTGCTCGACGGCAGACTGACCGAGGTCGAGGTGGCCTGGGCCGATCATCTCGGGCACACCCTGGGCAACCGCATCCCGGCCGCCGGTCGACACCGGCCCCCCACTGCACACCGATCTCCGCAAGGAGGTGGTTGCGCCCTTCGTCGCCCGATCGGAGCGCGACTACGAGGAGGTGGTGCGTGCCGTCAGCCGCGACGTGCTCGCCGATGCACTGGCCGAGGAACGGTTCGACGCACCGTATCGCTACTGTTGAGGCACCGGCGACAGTGGAGTGTTGATGACAGCGAGACTGGATGTTCTGGCGGTGGGCTACGCCGACGAGCGGGTGGCGAGCACCGTCGTCCTGATCCGCGACGACGAGGCGGTCATCGTGGTCGATCCGGGGATGGCCGCCAGTCGCAGCGTCATCCTCGATCCGCTCAGGGAGCTCGGGGTCGAGCCCAACCAGGTGACCGATGTGGTGTTCAGCCACCACCATCCCGACCACACCCTGAACGCCGCGCTCTTCCCGGAGGCCCGCTTCCACGACCACTGGGCCATCTACCGGGGCGACGTCTGGCTCGACCGGCCGGCCGACGGGTTCGAGCTGTCGCCGGCAGTGAGCCTGCGGGCAACCCCCGGCCACACGGCCGAGGACATCACCACCCTGGTCCGCACCGAGGAGGGGCTGGTGGCCTGCACCCACCTGTGGTGGTCGGCCGAAGGGCCCGAGGTCGATCCCCTGGCCGCCGACCAGGGACATCTCGAGCAGTCCCGCGCCGAGCTGCTGGCCCTGGGGCCCGTGCTGATCGTCCCGGGCCACGGGCGGCCGTTCCCGCCCGGCTGATCCCGGTTGCGCACTCGTTGACGGGGCCGTGTGCCGAGTGACAGAGGGCCCTGCATCCTGCCGGAGCAAAAGCTGATTGAACAGATCAACTGTATAGGGTTAACCTTGACCCCGAGCCGTTGCGAGCTGTCTGCATCGGTCCGTCCGCCTCGTCCGGCGAACGACGCAGAGCGGGCGCTCGTGGCCGCCATGCCCACCGAAGTCAGAGAGCCCCACCGATGGAGCCTGCACGTCCACTGTCTTCTCCCCACCGCCGGCGACGCCGAGGAGCAACGCCGCATCGGCGACTGGCCGGACCACGATCGGCGCTACGACTGCACCGCCGAGTTCCTCATCGTGCTCCATGTGACCGCGGGGCTACCCGCCCAGAAAGCTGAACCGGACCTGCCGGTGCGGATTGTCGCCGTTGGTGTCCACCAGCACCACACTCTGCCAGGTCCCGAGTTGGGGCCTCCCGCCGAGGACCGGAACGGTGAGCGACGGGCTCACCAGGGCGGGGACCACATGGTCGGCGCCGTGCCCCTCGGCGCCGTGCCGATGCCGATAGCGGTCGTCACGGGGAAGCAGGCGGGCCAGCGCCTCTACCAGATCCCGCTCGGAGCCCGATCCCACCTCGATCAGCGCAAGTCCGGCCGTGGCATGGGGGGCGAACACGTTGACCAGACCGTCGCCGCGGCCTGTGCAGAACCGTCCGAGCTCTGCGGTGAGGTCGACGATCGTCAGGCCGTTCGTGTCGACGGATACCAGTGCTGTTTCCATTCCCCATCATCGCGCCAGGACACCCGGCCACCTGACCGCCCCGATGGTAGATTCGGGCGGTCATGGTCCGCGGTGAACCACCCGAAGGTTCCCGGTGCCCGTGGGCCGAGAGCTCCGAGGCCATGTGCCGCTACCACGACGGAGAGTGGGGAGTCCCCTCACACGACGACGGGTACCTCTTCGAGATGCTGGTCCTCGAGGGCGCACAGGCGGGGCTCTCCTGGTCGACGATCGTGGCGAAACGCGAGCACTACCGCCGGGTGATGGACGGCTTCGACGCCGGCCGCGTAGCCGGGTACGGCGAGGACAAGGTGTCGGAGCTGTTGGACGATCCTGGCATCGTTCGCAACCGGCTGAAGGTCCGGGGAGCGGTGACCAATGCACGCGCGTTCCTCTCCGTTAGCGACGAGCACGGGTCGTTCGCCGAGTACCTGTGGGCGTGGGTCGACCACGCGCCGATCGTCAACCGCCCGCGATCGCCGGCCGAACTGCCCACGCGCACCGAACTGTCGGATCGGGTCAGCAAGGACCTCAGGCGACGGGGGTTCACCTTCGTCGGGTCGACCATCGTCCACAGCTATCTGGAAGCGGTCGGACTGGTGGACGACCACCTGGTCACCTGCCCGTTCAAGCCGGGCGGCCGGGAGAGCCGGGGGCGGTCCGTGTGATGGCGGTCGCGCCGGTGGTCGGGCCGTCGGGGAGGCCGTCGACGTGAGCGCTCCCGGCCCGTCGTCGGTGCTCGAACAGGAGATCCGATCCCAGCCGTCGATGCTCGAGGAGCGCGGACCGGTCGGTGCCGAGGCGGCGGCGCGGGCGGTCGCCCACTTCCGGGCCGAGGGCGCGGAGCACCTACTGGTGGCGGCCCGAGGAAGCTCCGACAATGCGGCCCGATTCGGCCAGTACCTGCTGGCCGACCGCCTCCGGCTCCTCGTGTCGTTGGCCGCTCCGAGCGCCTTCGCCCGCCCGGAGCGGGCACCCCGGCTGGGGCACATGGGGGTGATCGGGCTCTCCCAGTCCGGCCAGTCGCCCGACATCGTCTCGGTCCTGGAGGCCGCCCGTGCCCAGGACCGCCCGACCGTGGCCGTGACCAACGACGAAGGGTCGCCGTTGGCCCTGGCCGCCGATGTGATCGTCCCGCTGGCCGCCGGTGAGGAGCGGTCGGTCGCCGCGACCAAGACCTACCTGGCATCCCTGGTGGCCTTCGTCGAACTGGCCGATGCCTACGACCCGGCCGGCGTGGTCCCGTGGGCGACCCGGCTGCCCGCGTTGGTGCACGAGACCGTGGAGCGGGCGTTCGCCGCCGGAGACGCCAGCGGGATGTTGGCCGCGGCCCCGTCACTGTCGGTGGTGGGCCGGGGCCTCGGCTACTCGGCGGCCATGGAGGCTGCACTGAAGATGCGCGAGGTGAACGGCATCCTCGCCGAGGGATGGGCAGCTCCCGACCTCCTCCACGGGCCGATCGCCGGACTGCGGGGCCACCGTGCCGTGCTGCTCCTCACCACCCCGGACTTCGCACCCGCCTACTGGCGCCGGATCGCCGATCTGGTGCTGGCGCGGACGGCCGACCTGGTCGTGATCAGCGACGACCGGGGTCTCGGCGCGTTGGGCCGGTTCGGCATCCCCCTCCCGAGCGGGCCGGCACCATGGATCTCCTCGGCATTGGCCGCGGTGGCCGCCCAGGCCCTTGCCGTCATGACCGGACGACACCTCGGCGTCGACGTCGATCGGCCCGACGGGCTGTTGAAGGTCACCCGCACCCGGTAGTGCCACGAGCCGGGCCCGGTCCTGCCCGTGGCCGGATGTCAGGCCACGCCTGAGGGGTCGAAACGTCGGGGGTCGAAGAGGGAGATGTCCAGGGCGGTCGAGCCGTGGGTGGCGAGGTCGGCGACGATCTCTCCGATCACCGGCACGAACTTGAAGCCGTGCCCGGAGAAGCCAGCCGCCACGGTCACCCGTGCATCGGTGCCGGCGACGCTCCCCACCACGAAGTTCCGGTCGGGCGTCACGGTGTACATGCAGGCCGTGCCGGACAGCCAGTGGTCGGCCAGGTCGGGCAGCCGGTCCGAGAGCGCCCGGCGCAGCGACACTGCCTCCTCCGGCCCCACCTGGCGATCGAGATGATCGGGGTCGGCGCCACGACCGTCGTGGAAGAACGCGACCTTGGCGCGGGGATCGCCGGGGACGACGGGGAAGCCGTAGAGCTCGGAGCCGGCGTCGAGCTCCCACAGATAGACGGGCAGCCGGTCAGCCGCGAACCTGGCCGGATCGCCACCCGGGGCGAACCAGTGGACCAGGTGGCGCTCCACCACCAGGGGAAGGCCGTGGTCGGCGAGGACACGCGTCGACCACGGGCCGGCACAGACCACCAGGCGACCGGCGTCGAACCCTGATGTACCGGTGTGCACCCGCACACCGGTTGCGGTCAGCTCCCACCCCTGTACCTCGGTGCGGAAGTGGAGCGCCGCGCCCGCGGCGGCCGCCAGGTCGAGATGATCGGCGATGGTGCGTTCCGGGACCACGAAGCCGGCGGCGGGCTCGTGGACGGCCACTTCGTCGGGCCGCAGGCGGAAGGCGGGATGGCGGCGCATGACCTCGTCGGCGTCGAGGAGCCGGTGGGGGAGCCCCCACTGCTCGGCACTGGCCAGTGTCCCGGTGACCACGGCGCCGTCCCTCGGTCCGAGCATGAGCCCTCCGGTCCGCTGCAGCGCGGGCGATCCGGTGAGCGACCCGAGCTCGTCCCAGAGCTCATAGGCTCGTACCAACAGGGGGACGTAGCGGGGGTCCTCGTAGTAGGCCTGCCGGACCAGGCGGGTCGATCCGTGGCTGGAGCCCTGATCGTGGACGGGATCGAACTGCTCGAAGCCGACCACCCGTTGGCCGCGCCGGGCCAGGTGCCAGGCGGCCGCCGACCCCATGCCCCCGAGCCCGATGACGGCGACGTCGTAGGTCGTGCTCACGGGGACGAGGGGGGTACGCCCGGCGGTTCGTCCCAGCGCCGCCGTCCGGTCAGGTGCTCCCACGCGGTCCAGGAGAGCAGGCCGGCCATGCTGGCCATGGCCGCCCCGGTGCGGACGATGCCCGTGTCGGCGTCCCACGACTCGCAGGCCAGGCCCTGGTCCATCGGCGTGGCGACCAGCTGCTCGAGGGGGTCCCCGTCGCAGACATCATGGTCGAGGAGCCTGTTGGCCAGGTCGAATCCCGACGGAAAGGGGAAGTGGGGGGCGCCCGCTCCGGCGAACCGCCCCCCGTAGTGGTACCTGTTCACGTCGTGGAGCCATGCCCGCGTCGCCTGCTGGACGGGGTCGCCAACGCTCCCGACCCCCCAGTAGGGGAGGGTGCGCAGGCTCAGCGGTGGCTCGTCACGCTGCTCGAGTTTGCCCTCCGCGTCGCAGGCCCAGGCCCAGCTGTCGCCGTGTGGCCCGTGGATGGTGAGCCGCTCCGCCATGGCCGCTCGGATGGCGGCGGCATGGCGACGGTGATCGGCGGCCGTCTGCTGTGCGGCGAACCCACCGCCCGGTCCGTCCCGGTCGCCGTCCATCTGCTCGGTCAAACCGGCCAGGGCGTCGAATGCCGCGGCCACCAGGGCGTTGCCGGTGGTCACGTAGGGAAATTCGGTGGGGTCGTCCGTCGGCAGGAGGAAGGTCCCGTAGAGGTCGCAGTCGGGGTGGCGCCACGGTTCGACCATCGGCCCGAACCGTCCGAGGGCAGCGAGGACCGCACGTTCGTCGAGGATCGAACGATCCCCGGTGGCCAGGACGTAGCGCCCGACGGCGAGGACGGGCGCCGCTGCCTGGTCGAGCTCGAATCCCGGGTAGAGCGAGGTTCCGTTGAGGTACAGGGCATGTCCGGCCACCCTCGGGCCGGCGGCCGCCAGGGTGGCGACGAGCACCTCTCGGGCGCGGGCGGGGTCGGTGAGGAGGAGTGCGGGGAAGGACCAGCAGTAGGCATCGCGGCTCCAGAAGGCGGCCGACACGTAGTAGTGCGGGCTCCGGGAGGTCACCATCACCGGTGCCCCCGTGTCCAGGCAGTTCCCCTGGGCGAAGAAGTAGTTGAAGAAGAGGTTGGTGTTGATGCGGTCGTCCAGCCCCGGCCGTGAGTCGCCGACGGGCAGCGCATGATCCGCCAGCCATGCGACGGTGGAGTCCCACAGGGCGTCGAACCCACGCCGTCGGAGATGGAGCGACGTGGTGGCTGCCCCGTCCCGCTCGGTGGCCACGCCGATGTAGAGGTCGCAGGTCAGGGTCGCACCCGGCGCCACGGGCTCTTTCCGCAGCGCGGCCCACCGGGGGGTCGGGCTTCCCGTGGCCAGCTCCACGCCGTCTCCGCCCTGCCAGGCGATGGCCAGTAGCGGGAGGCCTGCGGTCAGCGAGACGACCCGGCTCCCGGTCCACGGGTCGTCGTCGGCACGCACCTCGCCCTGGATCGGCTTGGCGCGGAGATGGGTCAGCGAACTCGCCCCCCAGCGGCCCGACCACCCGAGCACCACCTCGGCCGGGCCGCCCGCCTGGCTCGTGTAGGCCAGCCGCATCACCACCCCTCGCTCGTCGGCAGGGGCGCAGTACCAGCCCTCGAGGACGCCGGACGGGCAGGCACAGGTGAAGTGGGGCAGCCAGTGGCCCTCGCGTTGCCACGAAAGGGCCCGGAGCGTGACGGTCTCGCCGTCGACGACGAGCACCGGTTGGATCAGGCGACGCCTGCGGGGGCGCCCTCTCGCCTCGACCAGTCCCAGTGCGCGCTCGATCAGGGCGCCGAGCGAGTGGACCGAGCCGTCCTCCTCGCTGATCTCCGAGAGCGAGACCCACAGGTTCCCGGTCGGGAGGAAGTGCGGATGCTCCGAGATCTCGGGGGCATTGGTGGCCAGGCTCGCAGCGGCGCCACCGGTGCCCGCTGTGCGGCCGGTGCCGGTCATGCCGGCGGCACCCCGAGGCCGACCAGGCGCGCCGCGTTGGCGGCGAACACCAGGTGCCGGTCGCCGTCGGAGAGGCCCAACCGGTCCATGATGTCCACCTGCTCGTCGTAGTACGCCCGCACCAGCCCGCGCGGGAAGTGGGCGGAGTCGGAGCCGAAGAGGACCCGCTCGGGCCCGATCGTGTCCAGAAACTTGGTGAACAGATCGACGAGGGTGAGCGGATAGGGCATCCAGCGGATCCACTCGTTGTTGCCGGAGGTGTCGACGTGCACGTTCCGGCAGGCCCACGCCAGTTGCAGCAGGTCACCGGGGTGGCTGCAGCCGAAGTGGGGAACCACGAAGGGCACCTCGGGAAACGCCTTGGCCACCCGGTGCAGCCGGAGCGGGCTGATGTTCACATGGTCGGCCACGCCACCGCCTCCGTCGAGCGTGCCGAAGTGGACGAGGACCGGGATGCCCAGGTGCTCTGCGACCTGCCACACCGGGTCGAGGGATTCGTCGTCGATGGAGCCGTCCAGGGCCGGTGCCAGCACCTTGTAGCCGCGCAGCCCGTCCTCGGTGACCGCCCGCCCCAGTTCGGCCGCGGCATCCGGGCCGAACGGGTCGTGATGGGCGAACCCGAGCATGCGCGGGTGGTCGGCGATGGCCCGGGCCAGCACCCGGTTGCCTCCGCCGGTCACGAACACCACTGCCTCGAGCTGTGCCGCTTCGATCTCGTCGGACCACCGGGCCGCCTGCACGTCGGCGGGAGGCCCGACCTCTTCGGGGAAGGGGAACGAGTAGGCCGACCACCACTGTTCCTGATACCAGCGCCAGTTCTCCTTCAGGATGGCCACCTTCCGGTCGCCGTAGCGCTGCCGATAGCGCTCCTCGGCTGCCGGCGGATGCTCGTCGGGAACCGGGAGGTGGGCGTGGAAGTCGATGATGGGGAACCCCCAGCGACTGGCGCGCATCCCATCTGTCGGCGCGGGCTCAGGCATGGCCATCGGGCCCCGTCGGCCCGACACCGGCACCGGCAGGCGGCGGCGCCCCCGCGAAGAGCGCCGAGGGATCGTGCACGGCCTGGCCCCCCACCAGGGTGGCCACCACGTCGATGGCGCCGATCCGCCCCGGGTCGACCGTTGTCGGATCGTCGCCCAGGACCACCAGGTCGGCGAGGCGACGGGCGGCGATCACTCCGACATCATGCTCGGCATGGGTAGCCCGGGCCCCGCCGACCGTGTAGAACTCCAGGGCCTCGGACGGGGACAGGCGCTCGTCGGGTCCGAAGACATTCCCTTCGAAGGTCGTGCGCTCGACCATGGCCTGGATCCCCCGGAGTGGCGAGCCGGCGGCCACCGGGCGATCGGAACTGCCGACGACAGGGATGCCGGCGGCCACCAGGCTCCGCATCCGGAAGAAGAAGCTCCCGAGGTCCCCATGCTGGGACAAGAGGTCGAGGAGGGTGTCACCGAAGTCGGTGAGGAAGAGCGGCTGGAGCACGACGCTCATGCCCATCCGGGCCAGGCGCCCCACCTGGTCGTCGCGGATCATCACGCCGTGCTCGATGCGGTGCCGTGGGGAGACCCCGGCCCGGGCCGGAAACGGCTCCCCGTCCGAGGCCTCCTCGAGCGCATCGAGCACCAGGTCGAGTGCGGCGTCCCCGATGGCGTGCGCCGCCACCTGCCAGCCGGCCCGGTGGGCATCGATGATGGAGCGGCGAAGGACGGCCGGGTCGTCGTCGAACCCTCCCCCGATCTCGCCGCCCGGACCGGTGGTGGCCGCGGTGCCCCCGAGCCCCGATCCGTCCACCCAGATCTTCATGGCCCCGAGCGACAGCCAGGGGTCGCCGAACCCGGTGCGGACACCGAGGTCCAGGCCGCTGACGATGCGGTCGTCCCGGTGGCCGGCCAGCGGGTGGAACAGCTGGTCGTGGGCCATCAGGTGGGCCCGGGCGCGTAGTCGCCCCGTCTCCCGGGCCAGCTGATAAGCGGCCAACTCGACCGGGGAGTGGTCGATGCCCGGGCAGCCGATCCCTGCGTCGGTGAAGCTGGTGATCCCCTCGGCCAGGTACTGCGAGGTGGCACGGTCGATCGCCGCCGCCAACTGCTCGATCGACGAGGGGCCGACATGGTTCTTCACCACATCCATGGCCGCTTCCAGCAGCAGCCCGGTGGGACGGCCCGCAGAGTCGACCACCACCTCTCCGCGTCCGCCCTGCCCGAGGGCGCCGGAGATGCCCACCGCATCGAGCACGGCGCTGCTCACCACGCAGGAGTGTCCCGACAGGTGGGTCAACCACACCGCCCGGCCACCGCCCGCCCGGTCGAGCTCCTCGCGGTGCGGGTACTGGTCGGGGGGAAGTCCGTTGCCGAACCCGAAGCCGATGACCCACTCCTCTGGCTCCAGACCCTCGGCGTAGGAGGCCACGGCACCGAGGGTGGCGTCGATCCCGTGGAGCTCGCCCAGTTCCAGGTTGACCAGTCCCATGCCGAACGAAGTCGTGTGGCAGTGGGCGTCGTGGAAGCCGGGGGCGACGGTGGCACCATCGAGATCGATCACGGCCGACGCGGTGTGCCCGTCCAGGTCGTCGTCGACGCCGGTGATGCGGCCGTTCCAGATCCCGAGCGACGTGGCCCGGGGGCGTCGCCCGTCCGCGGTGAGGATGCGGGCATTGCGGACGAGGAGGTCGAGCTTCATGATGCGGGGGCCCCGAGCGGGTGGTGGCAGGCCACGGCACGACCGTCGGGCTCCTCCACCAGTGGCGGGACGGTGGTCGTGCAGATCTCGGTGGCACCCGGGCAGCGGTTGCGGAAGGCACAGCCCGACGGCGCATCGAGCACCGTCCCGGCCTCGCCTTTCAGGATCGCCCGTGAGGACGACCGGCGCGCCTTGAGCGTGGGCGTCGGCACCGCGTCCAGCAGCCCGCGGGTGTACCAGTGCCTCGGATCCGCGTAGAGGAGGTCGGCCGGTGCCATCTCGACGAACCTGCCCAGGTACATCACGGCGATCCGATCCGACACATGGCGCACCACCGAGAGATCGTGGGCCACGAAGACGTAGGCCAGGCCGAGCTCCTCCTGGAGCTCGCCGAGGAGATTGACGACCTGGGCCTGCACCGAGACGTCCAACGCGGACACCGGCTCGTCGAGGACGATCAGCTTCGGCTCGGCCGCCAGGGCCCGGGCGATGCCGATCCTCTGGCGCTGGCCACCGGAGAACTCCGCGGGGAAGCGGTCGGCCATCTCGGGTTTGAGCCCGACCTTCTCGAGGAGCCCTGCCACCCGGTCGTCCGCCTCACGTCCGGAGCCGATGCGCTTGGGAAGTGCGCCGGCGATGATCACCCCCACCCTCCGGTGCGGGTTCAACGACGCGTACGGGTTCTGGAACACCATCTGCATCTGGCGGCGAATGGGGCGCAGAGCCCGGTCGCTCAGCTTGGTGATGTCGCGCCCGTGGAAGGTGATGACTCCGCGCTGGGGTTTGAGGAGGCGGACGATGCAGCGGGAGAGCGTGGTCTTGCCGCAACCGGACTCGCCCACGATTCCCACGGTCTCGCCGTCCGCAACGGTGAAGGAGACGTCGTCGACGGCCCGCACCGTCCCCGAGGAGCGACCGACCACCGAGCTCCTCACGGGGAACTCCACGCCCACGTGCTCCACGCTGAGGAGCGGTGGGGGAGCGGCCGGGGTCATCCGACGTCCCCGGCCGGGGCGAGGCCGATGTCGCCGCCGGCCATGCGCAGATGGCGGCGCTGGTCGGGGGTCAGCCAGCAGCGGGCGCTCTCCCGGTCCGATGCTCCGGGCACCGGGGCCAACGGCGGCTCCTCGAGGCAGCGGTCGAAGGCGTGGGGGCAGCGGACGAGGAACGAGCAGCCACCGCCGGCCGTCCCCGGCTCGGGCGGTGCACCCGGGATGGTCAACAGCTGCTCGCGGCGTGGGCGGTCGAGCCGGGGCATCGAGCCGAGCAGGCCCCAGGTGTAGGGGTGCTGGGGTTCCTCGAAGATGGATCGGACCGTGCCCTGCTCGACCACCCGCCCGTTGTACAGCACGACCACCCGGTCGGCCACCTCGGCGACGACGCCCAGGTCGTGGGTGATCAGCAGCACGCCGATCCCGTGGTCGTCGCAGAGGCTGCGCAGCTGCAACAGGATCTGTGCCTGGATGGTGACGTCGAGGGCGGTGGTGCACTCGTCGGCGATCAACAGGCGGGGGGAGCACGACATGGCCATGGCGATCATCACCCGCTGGCACATTCCCCCGGACAGCTCGTGCGGATAGGCGTACCACCGCTGTTCGGGCTGGGGGATCCCGAGCCTCCTCATCGATTCGATGACCCGTTGACGCGTATCGGCCTTGTCCAGTGTGGTGTGGGCCCGGATCTGCTCCGCGATCTGCGGGCCGACCCGCTGCACTGGGTTCAGCGAGGTGACCGGCTCCTGGAACACGATGGCTATCCCCGGGCCGCGCAGTGCGCGCAGCTGGCTCTCCGGTGCATCGAGCAGCTCCGAGCCCTCGTATCGGACCGAGCCCCCGATCCGGGTGGTCGGTGATCGGGTCAATCCCATGATGGTCAGCGCGGTCACCGACTTGCCGCACCCCGACTCGCCCACGATGCAGACCAGCTCGCCTTCGTCGAGCTCGAAGCCGACGTCATCGACGGCCTGGACGACGCCCCGGTCGGTGGAGAACCCGACCCGGAGCCCTTCGACCTCCAGCAGCGGCCCGGTCATGCCTGCAACCTGACCCGGGGCTCGGCGAAGGCGTGCAGGATGTCGACCGCGGTGGTGAGCAGGACGACGAAGAACGTGCCGTACATCACGATCACCATGATGGGCGGGATATCGAGCAGGCCGATCGACTCGGCCGCGTACTGGCCGACTCCCTGGAGGTTGAAGAGGGTCTCGATCAGGATGGCCCCGCCTCCGATCACCCCGGCGAAGTCGAGGCCCCACAGCGAGATGATCGGGATCATGGATGTCCGCAGGACGTGGTGGACGAGGATGCGGCGCTTGGTCAGGCCCTTCGCCTTGGCCGTGCGGACGAAGTCCTCACCCTCCGTTTCGATGATGCTCGATCGCAGGACCCGCGAGTAGAGCCCGATGAATCCGACCGACAAGCACAGCCAGGGCAGGATCATGTGGTCCAACCAGCCGAAGAAGCTCTGGCTGATCGGCACGTATCCCCCATTGGGGAAGATGGAGACCTTGTAGGCCAAGAAGTAGAGGGCGACGGCGCCGATCACATAGACGGGCACGGAGATGCTCACCGACGCCAGCACGCCCATCAGCCGGTCGACGGTGCCGCCGATGCGCCGGGAGCTGATGACACCGATGACGATGGCGCCCGACAGCCAGATCACCGATGCCCCCACGGCGAGGGATACGGTCGCCGGCAGTCCGGCCCGGAGCTGTCCCAGCACGTTGATGTTCCCCGAGTAGGAGACGACGGAGCCGGTGAAGATCTTCTTCATCATGTCGGCGTACTGCACGTACAGGGGCTGGTTGAACCCCCACTCCTTGACCACCGCCACCAGCGTGGCCGGCGATGCGCCGCGGCCGGCGATGCGCAGCGCCGGGTTCCCGTTGGGGATCACCTGGAAGATCAAGAAGGTGAAGACCGAAACGAGAAAGAGCACCACCAGGCTCGACACCAGTCGGCGTGCGATGTACCGGGCCACTTACCGCCCTGCCATGGAGGTGGTGGTGCCGATGGCGTTGCGGAGGCTCTCCCCGAAGAGGTTCATCGAGACGGTCGTGGCCACCAGCATGATCACCGGCGCGAACAGCAGGCTCGGGGTGCTGGTGATGAGAGCGACACCGGAGGCGATCATCGTCCCCCACGAGGGGTTCGGGGCCTGCACCCCAGCCCCGAGGTAGGACAGGCCCGCTTCGAGGAGGATGGCGTTGGCCACGATCAGCGGGACGAACACGACCACGGCCGAGGTCACGTTGGGGAGCACTTCCGAGACGATGATCGACATCGAGCCCTTTCCGAGGAGGCGGGCAGCGGCGACGAACTCCCGCTCCCTCAGGAGGAGGACCTGGGTGCGGATGGGCCGGGCGAGGTAGGGGATGAAGACGAACCCGATGATCAGGGCGGGGACGAACAGGGAGTTCCCGCTGATGACCAACGGCCCGAGCTTGAGGCCTCCGAGCTCCAGGGCGGTCCCGAGGGCGATGCCCAACAGCACCACCGGGTAGGCCCAGATGACGTCGAGGGCGCGGGACAGCACGGTGTCGGTCCAGCCGCGGAAGAAGCCGGCGAGGATACCGGTCAGCGTGCCGAAGGTCAGCGTGATCGCTGCGGCCAGGAACCCGATCATCAGCGAGGTCCGGCCGCCGTAGAGCAGGCGGACCGCCACGTCCCGGCCGTTGCTGTCCGCTCCGAGGAGGAACTTCGACTGCCAGGTAGGACCGATGGGGATCCCCGAGGTCGACACTACGTCGGTCGGCTTGCCCCCCACCCGGATCACCTCGGTCACGTGGTTGTCGTTGGGGCCGGTGCCCGCCACGTACTTCGCGTACAAGGGGGCACAGAGGCAGGCGATCACGATCAGGGCGAAGACGATCACCGAGCCGATGGCGACCTTGTCGTGCAGCAGCCGGCGGAGGGCCGCACGGCGATGTCGCTCACCATGCGGGCTCGGGGTGTCGGCAGCGAGGGTCTCCGATGACGAGAGTGCGATCGGGCTCACGAGGTGAGCTGCCAGCTGCTGAAGTCGTTGAGGTAGATCGGCGAGAAGATCGCCGTGGTGAAGTCGATCCGGTTGGACAGGAACTTCGAGAGCTGGGCGTAGCCGTAGACGAACTCGTAGGCCTGGGTGTTGACGTAGGTGTCGAGGCTGGCCCACTGCTGCGCCACGGTCGGGAGCTGGCTGGTCGGCACCTGGTCGAGCGCGGCGGTCGCCTTTTCGATGACCGGGTCGTCGACGTAGCTGTAGTTGATGTTGTGGGTCGGGTTGATGCTGGCTGCCGACAGGGGGATGTAGAAATCGACCGGGTTGGGGAAGTCCTGGAGCCAGTCGCCGTCCCCGGTCTGGGCCTTGGTCGCCGCGTCCCCGATGGTCGATCCGTAGATGGCCGGGGCGGTCAGCTTGACCGAGGCGTTGAAGCCGATCGAGTTCAACACGCTGGCGTAGTACTGGACGTAGGCGGAGCGGGGGCTGGTGTTGAACCCCCACACCGTCACCGGGGCGCCGGTCAGGCCCGAGCTGGCCACGAGCGCCTTGGCCTTGGCCACGTCGGGCCCGTTGGTCTGGTTGACGCAGTTCCCGTCCTGATGGCCGACGACCCCGGGGGGGATGAAGTTGCATCCCGGGGAGAGGAATCCACTGGACAACCGTTCGAGGGCGGTCCGGTCGACCGCCTCGGACAAGGCGATGCGTGCGTTCTTGTTGTCGAAGGGGGCGATGGTGGTGTTCATCCAGAAGTAGAAGGTCCAGGGGGTGGGGATGGTCTCGAACCGCGAGGACGCCGTCGACTTGATCGACGAGAGCAGCGTGGCGGGGATGGGGCTGCTCGGGTCGAAGGCGTCCACCTTGTTCTGCAGGACGTTCTCCGCGGCGATGAGCGGGTTGCTCTCGGTGGAGACGCTGACGTCGACGTGCCCGAGGGGTATGCCGGGGAGGTGAAAGGAGGCGAACCCGGGCGTCCGCACCAGCTCGAAGGAGGAGTTGGAGACGACGTTCTCGAACATGTAGGGGCCGACACCCACCGGCGGATTCGAGATCTGGTCGGTCATCGGCGTGCCCGTCGGCACCAGCCCCGCGGCGGTGAAGGCGAGGACGTTGTCGAACGGCCCGTAGTCGGTGATCAGATTGATGGTGATCTGGTTGGTGCTCGGGTCCGAGACGATGCCGCTGATCGACGAGGCCTTCCCGGACTGGTAGTCGGTCGCCCCGGCGATGGTCGTGGTGAGGAAGGACACGCCGCCCCAGTTCAACTTGATGTCGCGCTCGATGGCGTAGGCGAAGTCACCGACCTGGACCGGTTTCCCGTTCGAGTACTTGAGGCCCGATCGGAGCGTGAGGGTGTAGGTCTTGCCGCCGTTGGTGATCACGGGCATGCCCGTGGCCAGGCCCGGGATCACCTGGGACCCGGCAGTGCCGTTGGCGTGGGCGTAGGTGAGCAGACCGGTGTAGACGAGCCAATCAGCGTCCTGTGACTGGGCGGTGTAGGCCAGTCCGGGGTCGAGTGTCCCGGGCGACGACACCAGATCGACGGTGGCGATCCCGCCGCCGCTGCCGCCGCTGCCGGTGGACGTGCTCGAGCTCCCCCCACCGCAGGCGGCCAGCAGGATGGCAGCCGCCACAGCCAGCGCGCCGGCCCTCGTCGATTTCATGATTCCGATGTTCACTGACTCTCCCATCCCAGGTGTCTCCGGTCGATGCTGCTCGACGCTCGTCGTCACTCTGTCCTCCTGCTCCGTCAACTCCGCACTCTGTCCTCCTGCTCCGTCCTCCAGGGCCTCTGCCAGCACCGTCAGGGAGCGTCGCAACTCGTCGTCGCCGCTCGCGTCGACCACGGCACCGAGCTCCCGGTACGCGGCCTCGAGGGCGATCGCCACCGCGCCGAGTGCCCCGGCCGGATCACCCAGGTGCGAGATCCGGAGCCTCGGCGCCGTCTCCAGTGCGTCGCCCAGTCGCTGCTGGACCAAGGGGAGGACAGCGCCCAGTGACCGAGACACGCCACCGCCGATGACGATCACCTCCGGTTCGTAGGCAACGGCGCACGCCATGCAGCCGGCGAACAGAGCGTCGAGGATCCGTTCGCGCAACAGGACCCGGGGTCCGGGGTCGTCGCCGCCGAGCACCGCCATGGGACTCGGCTCCTCCAACCCGAGCTCCTCGGCCGCCCTGGTGATGGCGGTTTCGCTGATGACGTCCTCCAGCACGGTCCCGTCGAGCGCCACCGGTAGCATGCCGATCTCACCGACCAGGCCGGTTGCCCCGGTGAGCAGGCGACCCTGCAGGGCGACGCCGGCGCCCACGCCCGTCCCGATGGTCACCATCACGGCGACCTCGGCCCCGATGGCGGCCCCGGCACAGAGCTCGCCGAACAGGGCGAGGTTCGAGTCGTTCTCGACGATGCAGGTCCGTTCGAACCCCGCCTCGAGTTGCCGGCGGAAGCGGTCTCCCTCGATGGCCCTGAGGTTGGGTGCGTGGCGGATCCGCCCGGTGTCGGCCTGCACGACACCGGGTACACCGACCACAGCTGAAGTGGGGGGTGTCCGGCCCTGGTCGGCGCATGCCTTGGTCACCTGGTCGGTGAGCCAACCCGCCAGCTCCTTCGAGGTGCCCACCTGGGCCGTGGGGGCACGCCACGCGGACACCAGCCGTGCCCGATGGTCGGCCAGGATGAAGCGGGTCGATGTGCCCCCGATGTCGGTGCCGCAGACCAGGTCGTCCGCGCCCCGGAATCCGAGTGTCTGGGTCGACCGGCCGATGGCCGGCCCGTTGGCCAGCGGTCCCTCGACGATCTGTCCGCCCTCGACCAGTTGGCGCACCAGCCGGGAGACGGTCGCCTTGCTGAGGCCCGTGTCGTGCACGATCTGCTGTCGGTTCGACTCGCCGCGGAGCACCACGGTCCGCATGATGGCGGCCTCGTTCTGGAGACGTGCGTCAGAGGTTCTCACCGGGCCTGCCCGGGTGTAAGTTTCACTGTGAGACAGGTTCTAGGTTTGCACCGGCAGCTTGTCAAGGTGGATGAGACCGGGGGAGCCCGATGTGCGATTCGTTCGTGACCGTCACCGACGACGGGGTGATGTTCGCCAAGAACAGCGACCGCGACCCCAACGAGTCCCAGGTGCTCCAGTGGGTCGGGGCCGCCGACCATCAGGCCGGGGCCCGTGTCTCCTGCACGTGGATCGACATCCCCCAGGTCGCCCACACCCACGCGGTGCTGGTCTCCCGCCCGTGGTGGATGTGGGGGGCGGAGATGGGGGCCAACGAGCACGGGGTGGTCATCGGCAACGAGGCCGTGTTCACCAAGGGCCCCCATGGCGGCAAGGCGCTCCTCGGCATGGACCTGGTGCGCCTGGGTCTCGAGCGGGCCACCACGGCCGAGGGGGCCGTGGCCGTCATCATCGAACTGCTCGAGCGCCACGGCCAGGGAGGCCCTTGCAGCCACGAGCGCCCCGGCTTCACCTACGACAACAGCTTTCTGGTGGCCGATCCCACCGGCGCGTTGGTGGTGGAGACAGCTGGCCGCCAGTGGGCCACCGAGGCCGTCGCCGGTAGGGGGCGCAGCATCTCCAACGGCCTCACGATCCCCTCCTTCGCCCGGGGGCACGCCGATCGGGTCCGCACGTGGGTGGCCTCGGCATCGGCCCGCCGCCGGCTGACCGAGCCGCTGGCCTGCCGGGCACGCGGCCCGGCCGACCTCATGGAGGCTCTCCGCGACCACGGCGGCACCCCGTCCCCGCGATGGTCGGCCGTCCACGGCGGCCTGGGTGCACCGTGCGTCCATGCGGGAGGGATCCTCTCGTCCAGCCAGACGACGGCGTCCTGGGTCTCCGACCTGCGGGACGGACCCCGTCATTGGGCGACCGCCACCTCGGCACCCTGTACGTCCCTGTTCAAGCCGGTGGAGATCGCCTCTCCGGTGGACCTCGGCCCGGTGCCCACCAACGTCTTCGATCCGTGGACGACCTGGTGGCGCCACGAACTCCTGCACCGGAGCACCATGGTCGCCCACGGCACGCTGTTGCCCCGCTACCACCACGCCCGCACCCGAACCGAGTCGGGGTGGTTCGCCGATCCCCCCTCCTCGGAGGCGGCCTTCCGTGAGGCCGATCACCTCGAGCATCAGTGGTTGGCCGACGTCTCCTCCGCCCGCCTGCACGATGGCCGCCCGGCATGGGTTCGCCGAACGTGGCGGGCAGTCGATCGTGCCGCCCGGATCGACGAGGAGCTCCACCGGTGACGGACACCCGCGTGACTGTGGTCGGAGCCGGCCTGTCCGGTCTGGCGGCGGCCCGGAGGCTGCACTCGTCCGGGGTCGACGTGCTCGTCCTCGAGGCCCGATCGCGGGTGGGGGGCCGCACCGAGGGAGGGCACACCGAGGACGGGACTCCCGTCGAACTGGGCGGGCAGTGGGTGGGCCCCAGCCAGACCCGGATGTACGCCCTGATCGCGGAGCTCGGACTGGAGACGTTCCCGACCTACAACCGCGGCGAGCACATGGTGCAGCTGGGAGGATCGCAGGGCCGGATGGCATCGAAGCGCGGCGCGGTGCCCAAGCTGAATCCGTTCGTCCTGGCCGATCTCTTCCAGGGCCTGTCCCGGTTCAAGCGCCTGGCCGACCGGGTCCCCCTCGACCGGCCCTGGACCGGGCCCGATGCCAGGGCACTGGACAGCCAGACACTGGAGACGTGGATCCTCCGAAACCTCCGCACCCGGACGGGACGCAACTACTTCCGGGTGGCCACCGAGGCGGTCTTCTCGGCGGAGAGCAGCAACCTCTCGGCCCTGCACGCCCTCTTCTACGCCCACTCGGGAACCGACTTCGAGGGGCTGTTGAGCACCGACGGAGGGGCCCAGCAGGATCGGGTCGTCGGAGGGTCGATCCGGGTCAGCGAAACGATGGCGACCGGCCTCGGCGAGCGGGTCCGCCTCGACAGCCCGGTGCGGCGCATCGAACAGGACGGGGGGTGGGTGAGGGTCACCACCCGGGCCGGTGAGACCTACGAGTCCGAGCGGGTCATCGTCACGCTCCCTCCGACGCTCGCCGGGCGGCTCGAGTACGACCCGATCCTCCCTTCGTGGAGGGACCAGCTGACCCAGCGACTGCCGGCGGGCTCGGTCATCAAGCTGCAGGCCGTCTACGAAGAGCCGTTCTGGCGTGACGACGGCCTCACCGGTCAGGCGGCATCGGACCGGGGGCCGGTGAAGGTGACCTTCGACAACTCGCCCCCGGGCGGGCACCCTGGTGTGATGATGGGGTTCATCGAGGCCGGCGACGGCCGTGCCGCCGCCCGGCTGTCCCTCGGGGAACGCCGCGCCGCCGCCATCGCGTGCTTCGTCCGGTACTTCGGGCTCCGGGCGGCCGCGCCTGTCGAGTACATCGAGCGGGACTGGATGGCCGAGGAGTTCAGCCGGGGATGCTACGGCGCCCACTTCACGCCCGGCGTCTGGAGCGACTTCGGATCGGCACTCACCGAGCCGGTGGGCCTCGTCCACTGGGCCGGTGCCGAGTGCTCCCCGGTGTGGAACGGGTACATGGAGGGCGCCGTTCGCTCGGGGGAGCAGACGGCCGACGACGTCGTGGCCACCCTGGCGTGACGCGGAGGCGTCCCGGTCAGTCGCCGGCCAGGGTGGCGACCACGTCCACCAGCCGGTCGAGCTCCTCGTCGGTGTTGTAGTAGTGCGGTGATGCCCGGACCACGGCCTCAGGGTTGGGGGCAGCCATGTCGAGCCGGGCGAAGTGGGACTCGCTCACCGAGACGTTGATGCCGGTCGCCAGCGCGGCCTGCTTCACCCGTGCGGGCGTCGCAGCGTCCATGGTGAAGGTGACGATCCCCGAGCGGCGTTGCCCGCCGTCGTGGACGTGCACCCCGTCGAGGCCGGCCAGGGTGCCACGGAGTCGTTCGCCCAGGGCGCCCACACATGCGGCGATGGAGTCGAGGCCGAGGGACAGGGCGTGGTCGATGGCCACCCCGAATCCGATGAAGGCGGCAACGGGCACCTCGAACTCGAGGAAGCGTTCGGCCCCGGGACGGAGCTCGAAGTGGTCGGCGTCGTACCAGAGGGCCGAGCTCCAGCTGATGCCCGGCGGCCGCAACCGCTCGGCGAAGGAGCGCTCCACGTAGAGCAGCCCGGTGCCCCGGGGCCCGCGCAGCCACTTGCGGCCGGTGGCGGTGGCCACCTGGCAACCGATGGCACCGACGTCGACCTGCAGCTGGCCGACACTCTGACAGGCATCGAGGAAGAAGGGGACCCCGGCCCGGCGAGAGGCCGCGCCGGCCTCCTCGACGGGATTGACCAGCCCGCGGTGCGTCCCGATGTGGGTGACGGCGACCAGTGCGACACCCCCGGGATCGAGAGCAGCCGCCAATGCGTCGAGGTCGACGGTGCCGTCGGCCATGCTCGGCACCACCTCGACGGTCGCTCCCGTCAGCTCGCAGACCTGCAGGAGCCCGAGGTAGTGGCTGTCGTGGGCCAGTCGGTCGGCCAGGATGCGCTGGTGGCGGGCGATGCCGCCCCCGTGGGCAAAGCCCCAGAGTGCCTTTGTCCACGACTGGGTGTCCGACCCGGTCACCACCACGTCGCCGTCGTCGGCACCGAGCAGGCGGGCTGCCGAGGAGCGCAGCGCCACCAGTCGATCGGCGACCGAGGCAGCGGCCTCATAGCCGCCCTGGGCCGCCTCGCGCCGGAGATGCCCCACCACGGCGTCGAGCGTCGCCTGTGTGGCGAGGGCGGCACCGGCGTTGTTGAGGTGGGCGATCCCCCGGCAGCCGGGGGTGGCCGAGCGTTCGGTCTCTACGTCGATGGGGCCGGGCACCACCGCGGAGGCTAGCTGGGCAACCGCCCTCCCACTGGCTGGGGCCACCGCCCTCCCACTGGCTAGGGTCGTTGCATGACCGAAGTGCAAGAGCCGCTCGACGAAGGCACCGTCGATCCCGATCCGCTGGTCCAGTTCGGTCGATGGTACGAGCGGGCGGCGACCGTGACGGCCAGCCCCGAGGCCATGGCCGTGGCCACCGCCGATTCCGAGGGCCGTCCGTCGGTGCGCATGGTGCTGCTCAAGTCCTGGGGCGACGATGGATTCACGTTCTTCACCAACTATGACAGCCCCAAGGGCCATCAGCTGGCCGAGAACCCCCATGCCGCCCTCCTGTTCTACTGGGAGCCGCTGGGCTGCCAGGTGCGGATCGAGGGACCGGCCGACCGGACCGGCGCAGAGCAGTCCGACGCCTACTTCGCCACCAGGCCACACGCCAGCCAGGTCGGCGCCCATGCGTCCCGGCAGAGTTGGGCCATCGAGGACCGCGCTGCCCTCGACCGCCGGGTGGAGGAGCTCGAGACCGAGTACGCCGGACAGCCGGTGCCGCGGCCCCCGTGGTGGGGCGGGGTGCGGATCGCCCCGGTCTCCTTCGAGTTCTGGCAGCAACGCGACAACCGCCTGCACGACCGGCTCCGGTACACCCCGGATGGTGACGGGTGGAGCATCACCCGCCTCCAGCCCTGACCCGACCCGGGCCGGCCCCGGCACATCGGATCGGAAGGCAGGCGGGGATCGGAAGGCAGGCGGCCCTGCGCAGTATGTTCTTGGCATGGCAGACGATGCGTCCCTGGTGCACGATCGGACCAGCCAGCTCTTGGAAGAGCTCGATCCCCGGACGGTACCGGTCGAGGAGTTCCGCTCCCGCCAGTACGACCTGGGGCTGGCCTGGGTGGGCTTCCCCGAGGGCTATGGGGGCCTCGGCCTTCCCCCCGGGCTCCAGCGCGAGGCGGACCGGCGCCTCGGCGAGGCCGGTGCCCAGGGGCCCGGGGCGAGGGAGTTCTTCGGGCTGACCATGGCGGGGCCGACCGTGGTCACCCACGGGTCGGACGAGCTGCGCGAGCGCTTGCTCCGGAAGACGTTCACCGGCCAGGTGTCGTGGTGCCAGCTGTTCAGCGAGCCCGGATCGGGGTCGGACCTGGCCGGGCTGTATACCCGCGCCGTCCGCGACGGTGACGAGTGGGTCATCTCCGGCCAGAAGGTCTGGAACACCCTGGCCCACATCGCCGACCGGGGCATGCTGGTGGCGCGCACCGATCCCGAGGCGCCGAAGCACAAGGGCCTCACCTACTTCGCCCTGGACATGCACGCCGACGGCGTCGAAGTGCGACCCCTGCGCCAGATGACCGGCGAGGCCGAATTCAACGAGGTCTACCTCACCGAGGTGCGGGTTCCCGACGCCGATCGCATCGGAGACGTCGGCGAGGGCTGGCGGGTGGCCATGACGACGCTGTCCAACGAGCGCACCAGCATCGGCGGCGGGGGCGGGCCGCCCACCCGAGGATCGGGCTCGATCGCCGAGGCGCTGCGGATCTGGCAGAGCGAGGGGTTCCGGCAGAACCCGGTCGACCGCGACCGCCTGACGAAGCTGTGGATCGAATGGGAGGTCCTGCGCCTGACCAACATGCGGGCCGGCCAGAACCGGAAGGCCGGCAACCCGGGCCCCGAGGGCTCGATCGCCAAGCTGATGTTCGCCGAGGTCAACATGCGCATCTACGAACTGTGCGTGGACCTGCTCGGCTCGGACGCCCTGGTCGGCTACGACTACACCATGCGCCGGGCCGAGGCCCTCGGCCTGATCGGCCCCCCGGGCTCCGCCCGCAAGATGTTCATCAGGTCGCGTGCCAACTCGATCGAGGGCGGCACCTCGGAGATCCAGCGGAACATCCTCGGGGAGCGGATCCTCGGGCTGCCCGGCGACGTCCGGGTCGACAAGGAGATGGCATGGTCGAAGGTGCCGCGGAGTTGAGGTCGAGGCCCGCCGATGGCCCCGGGCCCGGCGTGGGCCGCGCGCCCGACATTTCGACCCGGTGACGGACGCCCGCGAGTTTCTCGGCATGCAGCCGGTCGGCGACGATCTCCACTGGCGGCTCGCCGTCGTCCCGGAACTGACGACGCCGGGCAACTTCCTCTTCGGAGGGTGTGGCCTGGGCGCGGCGCTGGTTGCCCTCGAGGCGGCCTCGGGCCGGCCCACGGTGTGGTCGACGGCCCAGTACCTGTCCTATGCGCCGACCGACTCGGTCCTCGACCTTACCGTCACGCTGGCTGCCGAGGGCCGTCGTGTCACCCAGGGCCGGGTCGTGGGCTACGTCGGCGACACCGAGATCCTCACGGTGAACGCTGCGGTGGGCTCGCCCGGGAGGCTCGCGGCCGACGGGGTGTGGGTGACGCCGCCGGATGTCCCCCCGCCGCAGGAGTGCCTGCCCCGCAGGCTTCCCTTTGTCACCTCCGCGTCGATCTTCGACCGCATCGAGGTGCGGGTCGCCCGTGGCCGGAGCTTCGAGGAGATCAGCGCCGGGCCTCCGACCCCGGGCGACCCGGACAGCGCCCTGTGGGCCCGGGTGCCCGGGCACCTCGAGCCGTCGGCGGCCACCCTGGCCATCATCGGTGACTACGTCTCGGGCGGGGTGTCCCAGCCCCTGGGCCGCCGGGTGATGTCCCGGAGCCTCGACAACACCCTGCGGGTGGTCCGTCTCGATCCGACGGAGTGGGTCCTCTGCGACATCCGGATGCAGGCACTGGTCGACGGCTACGGCCAGGGCATCGCCTACCTCTGGTCGGAGCAGGGGTCACTGCTGGCCACCGCCAGCCAGTCGATGAGCGTGCGCTTCTGGGAGTAGCCCGGTGAACGAGGACGCGGGTGCCGGCTCCGCTGACGGAACGGGTTGGAACGGACCGCGGCCCGTAGTGTTGCGGCACGCGGGGTATCGAGAGGGAGAACCGATGAAGATCAGCACGATGCTCAGCTACTCCGGCGGATTCCGGCAAGCGGCCGCACAGGTCGCCGAGTTCGAGAAAGCCGGGTTGGACCTGGTGTGGGTGGCAGAGGCCTACGGTTTCGACGGGCCCAGCCTGATGGGGTATCTGGCCGCTCTCACCGAACGGGTGGAGATCGGCTCGGCCATCCTCCCCATCTACACGAGGACCCCCACCCTGATCGCCATGACCGCCGCCGGCTTGGACTCGCTGTCCGACGGCCGGTTCCACCTCGGGTTGGGCTCGTCGGGGCCCCAGGTCATCGAGGGGTGGCACGGGGTGCCCTTCTCGGCCCCGATCGGGCGCACCCGCGAGATCATCGACGTGTGCCGCAAGGTGTGGGCCCGGGAGGGGCCGCTCGTCCACGAGGGCACGTACTACAACATGCCGCTGCCGCCAGGCGAGGGGACGGGCCTGGGGAAGGCGCTGAAGATCATCGCCCACCCGGTGCGTGCGTCCATCCCCATCTGGATCGCCGCACTCGGTGAGAAGAATGTGGCCATGACCGCGGAGGTGGCCGACGGATGGATCCCGATGCTCTTCGTGCCCGAGAAGGCCCGGGCGGTCTGGGGCCCCTCCCTCGATGCCGGCGAGGCCAAGCGCGACCCGACCCTCGGGCCCCTGCAGATCACCGTGGGCGGGATGCTGGCCATCGGCGAGGGCGACGAGGTCGTCGCGTTGCGCGATCTGGCCCGGCCCATGGTGGCGCTCTACGTGGGCGGCATGGGGGCGAAGGGGCAGAACTTCTACAACGACGTGGTGCGGCGCTACGGCTTCGAGGAGGAGGCCGAGAAGATCCAGGACCTGTACCTGAGCGGCAAGAAGGCAGAAGCCGAGGCGCTGGTTCCCGACGAACTGCTCGAGGCCACGTCCCTCTGTGGTCCCGAGAGCTATGTGGCCGAGCGCATCGCCGCCTTCGCTGAGGCGGGCGCCACCCACCTCCAGGTGATCCCGGTGCCGCTCGGCGATCAGAAGCCGGTCGAGCTGATCGCCAAGGTCAAGGAGCTGGCCGGCTGAGCGTCACCAGCTCCGGGGTCGCCATCCTCACAGGTCATGCGCGGTCCCCTCGACCGCCACGACGACCCGGGGATCGGTGTGGTCGAGATAGCGGACGGCGAGCGCGTCGAGTACCTCGTCGGTGCGGCCGGGGCTGTGGTGGAACAGCAGCACCGTGCCCACGCTGGCCTCGGCTCCCAGGGCAACGGCATACTCGATGGCCGAGTGCCCGAAGGCGGCTCCTTCGGGGAGTTCATCGGCCGTGAGCAGTGCGTCGTGGACCAGTAGGTCCACGCCTTCGACCAGATCCACGACGTTCTTCGGGTAGCCACCCCAACCCGTCGGCCCCGGGCCGTACAGGGTGGGGCAGTGGTCGGGGATGTAGGCCATGGCGGACTCGCCGTCGGAGATGCGGTAGCCGAAAGTGGTCCCCCCCTTGTGGGCCACCTCGGTGGCCGTCACCGAGAATCGCTCGAATTCGTGGGCACCGGCCTCCAGGGACGAAAAGGTCCAGTCACCACGCAGGCCTTCGGGGCCGATGGGGAAGTTGGGTGGCGACATCATCCGGCCCAGCGTCTCGGCTGCCCCGGTGCCATCGGCCTGGGCCGGCAGGAACAGGTCGGTGCGGGCATCGCCCCGGTCGATCGAGGTGCAGAAAGGTAGGCCTTCCACGTGGTCCCAGTGGAGATGGGACAGCAGGATGGTGCCGTCGAAGGGGGCGCCGTCGAGGGTCGTGCCCAGACCTCGGATTCCCGTTCCGGCGTCGAGCACCAACGATGGCGCGGCGCCGTCATGGGCGAGGGCCAGGCACGAGGTGTTGCCGCCGTAGTTGACGAAGTCGCACCCCGGGGTCGGGATCGAGCCACGAACGCCGAGCAGGTGGACCCGCACCCCTATTCCCGCAGGTCTTCGTTCCGGTGACCTTTGGTCAGTTCTTTCAGCTGCGCCGGGTCCATCACCGAGTGCGCCGCCACCGCAACTCGGCAGGGGGTCACGGCCACCAGCGTCGAGGTCCGTCCGCCACCTTCGTTTCCTGAGCGCTCCCCCAATACTGCGCCGGGCCCGTACTCAGCGAGACGCTCACCACCCTTTTCGACCCTCATCACCCCGTCGAGAACGAGGAAGACCTCGGTTCCGCCCTCGCCTTCGGTCACCAGGGCGTCGCCGGCGGCCACCTTGCGGATCTTCGGCTTGCTCCCGTCACCCATCATGTGTGCCGAGAGCGAGCGCTCGAGAGCCGATTCGACTGCGGTGATCAGGGCGGGGGAGTCCTGATCTCCCCATGGGGTGTGCTTGCCGAACGACTTGCGGTACCAGTCGCGGAAGTCGGTGAGCCCCGACTTGGCCGCCAGGTGACCCTCGCCGTCGTAGATCCAGTGCCGGGGGAATCGACTCGCCCCCTGCACCTCGAACTCGGGAGGCTTCTCTGAGTACAGGGTGAGGCTCAGCGTCGACCACACCAGTGGAGCCTGCCACTGGATGAACGGCCGCCGACGAACTCTGCGTGGGGCCGGTAACCCGGTCCGACCCCCGGAGGTCTGGGTGAACCGGACCCATCCGTCGCCCACCTCGGGCGGGGCTTGGAGGTCGGGCAGGGCCACAGCCTCGAACTCGTGATGCAGCCCAGCGAGCCCGACCGTGGTGGAGCCCATCAAGCCACCCCCCGAGTAGCCGCAGTCGGTGACCCGTGCGCCCTCGCCCAACTCCATCCACGCCGAAAGGACATTGGCGAAGCGGAACCGGTCGGTCGTTCTCAGGAGCTCGATGTCCTCGATGACATCAGGCGGCGGCTCGTCGTAGTGGGTGAACCCCGCGTCGAAGGCCACCCGGGTCCCGCCACGCACTGCTTCTGAGGGAATCCATGACAATGTGGTCACTGAGCTTTCGATCCGCATGCTGACACATTGCCGGCGGCGAGGCCTTCCCACCAGTGTGGTCCCCTGCTTCATGTGGTGTAGCTGGCACTACCGAGGATTGGGTGCTTCCGCCCTGTGACGGTGGCGGCCGATATGGGACAACTGCCTCATCATGGTTACCGAGGACCAACCGGACGCCAGCATCACCGTCTTCCTGGCTGATGACAACGTCATCGTCCGGGAGGGTGTCCGTACGCTCCTCGAGAGACAGAGCGATCTTCATGTGGTCGGTGTCGCCGAGGACTACGACACGCTGGTCGAGGGGGTCATGGCCACCGAGCCGCACGTACTGGTCACCGACATCCGCATGCCGCCGACCTTCCAGCGCGAGGGGATCGAGGCGGCCAGGGAGGTACGCCAACGCCGCCCGGGTACCGGCGTGGTCATCCTGTCCCAGTACGACGATCCCGAGTACGCCATCTCGCTGGTGGCCGAAGGGTCCGCTGGTTACGGTTACCTGCTCAAGGATCACATCGCCGAGGGCAATCAACTGGTAGACGCGGTGCGTGCCGTGGCCACCGGTGGTACCGCTCTCGACCCTTCGATCGTTGACGCCCTGGTGAGTCCCGTAACAACCCATGGCGGCCTCACCGCCTCGGAGGAGTCGTTGTTGGGCTGGGTGGCGGAAGGTAAGCCGATCAAGGCGATCGCCGCGGTCCAGCGGACCACACCCGAGGCCGTCGATGCCCAGGTCGAGGCGCTCTTCGTCAAACTGGCCCAAGGGGTCTCGGCGGGGACCGAGGGAGCTATCCGCAGGCTGCGGCTTCTCCACCAGTGCATCGTCGATCGGGAGGAGCAAGGCGAGTCGTTGTCGCGACTCCTCCCCGGTGGCCTGGCGGAGAAGCTGCGGCTGGATGGCCGGGAGATCGGACGGACCGAAGTGGTTGAGGTCACCGTTCTGATGAGTGACATCCGTTCCTACTCGACCATCGCCGAGCATGCCGATCCGAGCCAGTTGGCCGGACAGCTCAATACCCACCGCGCCGCCATGAACGAGGCGATCCTCGGTCAAGGTGGAACGATCATGCAGTTCGTCGGAGATGCGGTGATGGCGGTGTTCGGCGCCCCATTCTCCCAGCCCGACCACGCCGACCGGGCGCTGATCGCCGCGGCCGATGCCCATCGCCTCCAAGCGGAGGTCAACGCCAGATGGGAGCGAGACGGCCTGCCGGCGTTCGGACTGGGAATGGGGCTGTCCACCGGTGAGGCCGCCGCTGCTCTCCTCGGTTCCGAGGAGCGACTCGAGTACACCCTGGTCGGAGACACGGTGAATCTGTCCCAACGCCTGCAACAACTGGCCGATTCGGGGGAGACTGTGTTGAGCCAGGCGACCATGGAAGCGTTGGCGGAACCGGTGGAGGCGACACGCTTGCCCGAGCAATTGGTAAAAGGGAGGGACACGCCCGTACGAGCATGGCGCGTCGCCCGCCAGGCCCCGGTAGTCGCCGTCCTCGCCAATTCGGATACCAGCCGACTGCGAGCGGAGAGATGAGATGAATTCCGAAACCGATGTACTCGTCGTCGAAGGAGTGCGGAAGACCTTTGAGGCTGAGAACGCGCCGGTCCGAGCGCTGCGAGGAGCCAACTTGCGAGTGCCGGCCGGTGACTTTGTGGCGCTGATGGGCCCATCGGGATGCGGGAAATCGACGCTCCTCAATCTGGTTGCCGGGCTGGATGTCGCCGACGAGGGGACGATCAGCGTGGGCGGAGAGCTGGTCACCGGCCGCACCGAGGACGAGCTCTCACTGATCCGACGGGAGCACATCGGCATCGTCTTCCAATTCTTCAATCTGCTTGAGAGCATGACCGCGCTGGAGAACGTCGCCCTACCGGCGATCATCGCCGGTACCAAGCGCCGCCCGGCCGAAACCAGGGCTCGGGACCTTCTCGATCTGTTGGGAGTGGGCGACAAGGCCAAGGCGGTGCCCGGGGCCCTGTCCGGTGGCCAACGCCAACGCCTGGCCATCGCCCGGGCGTTGGCCAACCAGCCGACCCTGTTGCTGGCCGACGAGCCGACCGGTGCCCTCGACTCGGACAGTGGTCACGAAATCGTCGAGCTTCTCTCCCGACTGCACCACGGCGGTCAGACCATCGTGCTGGTCACCCACGACAACGATGTGGCCCAGGCCGCCGAGCACTTGATCCACATGCGGGATGGACGGATGGTCAACACCCCGGAGAGCAATGCGGTGGGCGTAGGTCCGGAATTCCTGTGACCACGGTGCCGACCACTACCGGCGACGGGCAGGGCATCGCACTCGGGGTGCCCATCGACCTCGAGCACCCGCGACCGCGAGTGGCCGTTGCCATCGAGGGGGGAGAGGACCGGGCACGTCTGTCGCCGGCCGTCCTGTCGGTGGTCCCGGCGCTGGCCATTGTCGGAGTCGGTTTCGCCAGAGCGGTGGCCGCGGGCGTGACCCCCGACGACGCCATCCGTTTCGAGCTCACCCTGGGCTGGGTGGCGGCCGGCGTGTGCCTGCTGGTCCGCCCCAGGCTGCAGCGATTGGGTCGTTTGGTGTCGCTTGCCGCGTGTCTGGGCGCCGCCAGTTTCGCTGCCGCGGTGATCGGCCAGACGACCGCAGGCGCCACCGGGCATGGGGCGCGCTTCGCGGCCACACTGCTTCCGGCGCTGCTGATGGCGGTGGGCATCCACTTTCTGCTCTCCGTGCCCGACGGGCGCCTGATCTCCAGATCCCGACAGGTCGAAGTGGCGGTCGGATACGCGGCCGGAAGTGCCTTCGGGCTGTGGTTGTGGTTCGGCCCGGGCCGGATGACCGATACCGCGGCCATCATCGGATGGTCGGTGGCCATCGCCGTCGGGCTGGCCTCCACCGCCCTCCGCTACCGCTCTGCGCCCGGTATTGACCGGCAGCGGCTGCAGATCCTGGCCGCGGGAGCAGTGGCCACCCTCGAATTCGGACTGGTGGTCGTCGGTCTGGCCGTGTTGGTCAAGTGGCCCGGCCATCCGTGGGCAATCGCCGCCGGGGGAACCCTGCTGGTGCCCGTCGGGGTGGGTGCATCCACCTTCCCGCGCCTGCTGGGCAGGTCCGACCGGGTGCTGGTCTGGCTGTTGACGGTGACCGGCCTCTCCATGGTGGTGCTGGCGGTCTACTTGCTGGTCATTTTGGGCTTCGGGCACCAGCCGGGCCCGGGAGACCGGGAGGTTCTCGGCCTCTCGATTCTGGCCGCCGCCATCGTGGCCCTCGGCGCGTCGGTCTTCCATCAACGGGCCCAACAGTTCGCCCAGCGTCTGGTGTACGGAAACGATGCCGTCCCCGACGACGTGGTCAAGACGTTCAGCACCCGCCTGACCCGGGCAGTGACCATGGACGAGCTTCTGCTCCAACTGACCGAGTCGTTGCGCAAGTCTATGGTCCTGACCAGTGCCGAGGTCTTCACCGGCTCCAGCGAGGTACTCGAGCGCAGCGCATCGATCCCGGACCGGGGGGCGGGCACACTGCACATCGGCCCGCGGGAGCAGCCGGTGGTGGCCCGGGCCGGCGTATCGGGCAACGCCTGGACCGCGGTGTGGTTGCCCGCGGTGATCGCGGGACGGGACCACGCCCAGCTCCGCGTCTGCCCGATCACCTACGGCGGCGACCTGCTGGGGTTGGTGGTGGTGGAACGGCCGACCACCGAGCCCCCGTTCACCGAAAAGGAGGACATCGTCCTGACCGAGCTGTCGCGCCAGGTCGGACTGGCTCTCCACAATGTCCGCCTGGACTCGGCCCTGCAGTCCACACTCGATGAAGTTCGAAGGCAGGCCGCCGAATTGCGTGCCTCCCGCTCGCGTATCGTGGCGGCCGCGGATGCCGAGAGGCGCCGGGTGGAGCGGGATCTCCACGATGGCGCCCAGCAACATCTGGTGGCACTCGCCGTCAACGTGCGCCTGGTCCGTGATCTGGTGAGCGAGGACCCAGAGGCCGCCACCGCGGCGCTCGACGAGATCGCCGTCGAGGTCAAGGCCACGGTGCAGGAGCTGAGGGATCTGGCTCACGGGATCTATCCGCCGCTGCTGATGGACAATGGACTGCCCGATGCCCTCCGGGCCGTGGCGTCGAGGAGCCCCCTCGACGTGGAGGCTTCGGTCGACGGGATCGGGCGCTTTTCGGCCGCCGTCGAGGCGGCGGCGTACTTCTGCTGCCTCGAGGCGCTACAGAATGCCGCCAAACATGCACCCGACGCCCACGTGCAGCTCCGGGTGTGGGAAGAGGAGGGCGGTCTCCTCTTCGCCGTCAAGGACGACGGGCCGGGTTTCGACCCCGAGGTGGCCCAGGCTGGACATGGATTCATGAACATGAGCGACCGCCTGGGTGCCATCGGGGGCTCCGTCCGGTGGGAGTCGACGCCCGGTTCGGGGTCCACGGTGCGCGGCTCGATCCCGCTCACCTGAGACTCGCCCTGCGCGCCGTTGGGCAGCAGGACAGGGAGTGTCAGCCGGGGAGGAACCCGATGGTCTCTCGCTCGGCCCAGATGCGCTTCAATTCGGCCGGGCCGAGCTCTTCCTTGTTGACGTAGGCCCGAGCACCGCTGGTGGCCGCGTCCGGCGGGAGGTCCTGGGGGCTGTAGGTGGAGCAGAGGATCACCACTACATCGGGTTCGGCGGCCACGATTCGGCGGGTGGCCTCCACCCCGTTCATCCCCGGCATATTGATGTCCATCAGCACCAGTGCCGGCCGCAGTTCGGCAGCCTTGGCAATTGCCTCTTCGCCGTTGGTGGCCTCACCCACCAGGACGAAGCCATCCAACCGGCGCACGACGGCGCGTGCCGCCGAGCGGAAGGGGGCCTGGTCATCGACGACCATCACCGGGAGCTCTGTTTCCATGATGGGCAATTCTCTCATGAGAGGTCCACCCTCGACAGGGAGCTAGCACTCCTCGGGGGTGTGGCTACCCGGTGGTCTGGCCGCCCAGATAGATGAGCACCGCCTTGACCCGCCGGTTGACATCCTCTTCCTCGGTCAGTCCGAGCTTGGAGAAGATGGCGTTGGTGTGCTTCTCCACCGCCCGCTCCGACAGGAACAGAGAGGCGGCGATGGCCGCGTTGTTCTTGCCCTGGGCCATTTCGGCCAGCGTCTCCAACTCGCGCACGGTGAGCCGATCGAGGTCCGAGGGTCGCCGTGGTGCCGTCGCCCCCACCAGCGAGTCGACCACTGCGGGGTCGACCACCGATCCTCCCTCGGCCACGGTATGGATGGCCCGGACCAGCTCGTCGACCCCGGCGACCGACTCCTTCAACAGGTAGGCCCGGCGGGCGGAGCCGTCGGCCAGCAGGGCCAGTGCGTACTCGGGATTTGCGTACTGGCTGAGCACGACCACACCGATGTGTGGTTGATGCTCACGCAGGTGGGCGGCGGCCTGGACACCCTCGTCGGTGCCGGTCGGCGGCATCCGGATATCGGTGACCACCACATCGGGCCCGACCTCCTCGACAAGAGCCAGGAGGCCCGGCAGGTCGTTGGCCGTCCCCACCAGCTCCAACCCGTTCTGATGGGCGATGAGCTTCTCCACGCCCTGGCGCAGGAGCACGTTGTCCTCGGCCAGCACCACCCGGACCGTTCCCATGGCCGACCACCGTAGTCTGCCGTGTCGTCGACCAGGCTGAGCCGGTCACCGGGCGAGCGACCTGGCCGGTCCGGCGGAATGGTGGTAGCACCCCGCCCGGCGGTGGGTTGACGCCCTTGGCGCGTGGCTCCTGACCGATCAGACTGCAGGGAGCATGGGCGTGTCCGATTCGGCGTGGGGGAGTGGCAAGGGGGCGGACCGAGGGGTCGCGGGCGGTGGCGCGCTATGGACGTAATGGTTCTCAGGTCGGCCTGGTACCGGTTTCGCACCACGTTCGACCGCCAATGGGGCGGCTATCTGACCGTGCTCCTGCTCATCGGGTTGGTGGGAGGCCTGGCCATGGGGGCGGTGGCCGGAGCCCGGCGCACCCTGGCATCGCCGGCGGTGTACATGGCCAGGACCAATCCCTACAGCTTCGGCATCGGCACCGGGGTTCTCGATCCGCTGCTGGGCACTTCGTCCGGTTACGACCCGGTCATCATCAACACCATCGCCCACCTGCCTCATGTGAGCAAGGTGGTAAGTGATTCGGGACTCAACCTCGTCGTCCTGGACAAGGACGGCTCTCCCGACAAGCTCGATGCCAACCCGGGAAATGGCTCCGGAAGCATTGACGGCGCCTACTTCACCACGGAGAAAGCCAGTGTCCTCCACGGGCGGATGCCCAATCCGGACAATCCACACGAGTTCGTGGTCAACTCCGTCGTCGCCCAGCAGTTGGGACTCCATGTGGGTGAGGTGGTCCCTTTTGGTATCTACTCCAACGCCCAGACCGAAGCTCCCGGCTTCGGCACCGCCGGCGTGCCGCCCTACCGCCGGATCGACATCACGTTGGTCGGGATCGTGATCGACCCTGTCTCCGTGGCGGCGGACCAGACCGACCTGGAGTCGCTGCAGATCTTCACGCCTGCGCTCACCCGGCAGTTGCTCTCCTGCTGCGCCAACTACACCGTCACCGGGGTGCTGGTGAACGGCGACCGTGGCGCCGTCAACCGGGTGGAGCAGGAGGCGCAAAGGTCGCTGCCCGAGGGATATCCGGTGATCCTGTCCTCGACCACGGACGAGGTTGTGGTCAAGGCGGAACGATCGGTCAAGCCCCTGGCCATCGCGCTCGCCGTGTTCGGCGGGATCGCCGGCCTGGTGGCGCTCATCGTGGCCGGCCAGGTCATCGGTCGCCAGCTCCGATTCGGCGCCGAGGAGCGACGCATCCTCCGGGCCCTCGGTGCCGATCCGGCCGAGACCATGATCGACGGTCTCTTGGGTCTTCTGATGGCCATCGCGATCGGTTCGATCCTGGCGGTGGCGGTGGCCGTGGCCCTCTCGCCGATCGCCCCGATCGGGGTGATCCGACCGGTCTATCCCGACCGAGGTTTTTCCTGGGACTGGACGGTGCTCGGGCTTGGATTCGCCATCCTGTTGGGCGGTCTGGGCGCGGTGGCCGCGGCGATCGCCTACCGCCAGTCCCCTCAGCGCGTGGACAGGCGGAGAGGTCGTGCAATCGACCGGGAATCGAGCTCCGCCAGCGTGGTCGCCGGCTGGGGCCTGTCGGCCCCGGCGGTGGAGGGTGTCCGCTTCGCCCTCGACCCGGGTGCCGGGCGCAACGCCGTGCCCGTGCGGTCGGCCATCCTCGGAACCGCCCTGGCCCTGTGGGTGGTGGTCACCACGGTGACCTTCGGGGCCAGCCTCGACTCGCTGGTCTCCCATCCCAACCTCTACGGCTGGAACTGGGACTATCAGCTGAGTGGCGGATCCGGATCGGGAGACATCCCTGCCACCCAAGTGACCCGCCTCCTCGAGGCCGATCACTCCGTTTCTGCGTGGTCCGACGCCTACTTCGCCGACCTGAAGATCGACGGGCAGACCGTGCCGGTGCTCGGGGGGACACCGAACGCACCGGTGCAGCCCCCGGTGCTGTCCGGCCACGGGCTCCAAGGGTCGGGCCAGATCGTGCTGGGCCCGCTGACGCTGTCCCAGCTCGGCAAGCACGTCGGAGACGCGGCGGAGGTGGACACCGGAGCCGCCAGACCATCGCGGCTACAGATCGTGGGCACAGCCACTATGCCCACTATCGGAGACTCCGGGGAACAGCACCTGGAGATGGGAAGCGGGGCCCTGCTCTCCTCCACCCTCATCCCGCCCGCGGCCCGGAATCCCTTCGACGACCCGACGACCGGCCCTGAGGCAATCTTCGTGCGATTGAAGAGCGGAGTCGATCACCAGGCGGCGTTGGAGTCGTTGCAGCGGATTGCCAACGCCACCAGCACGCCGTCGAATTTCGGCGTCGCGGTGACGTCCGTGCTGAGGCCGGCGGAGATCGTGAACTACCGCTCGATGGGGACCACGCCGGTGCTGCTCGGAGTCTCTCTCGCCACCGGGGCGGTCGCTGCCCTCGGACTGACCCTGGTGGCGTCGGTCCGTCGGCGCCGACGCGACCTGGCGGTGTTCAAGACCCTCGGCTTCACCCGTCGCCAGCTGGCCGCCACCGTGGCCTGGCAGTCGAGCGTGTCGGTGGTGATCGGCGTGGTCGTGGGCGTGCCCCTGGGCATCATCACCGGGCGCTGGCTGTGGACTCTGTTCGCCACCGAGATCAATGCTGTGCCGACCCCGACCGTGCCGGTGGGTTGGATCGTCGCTATCGCAGTCGGCGCCCTGGTGCTGGCCAACCTGGTCGCGGCCATCCCCGGTCGCCTCGCCGCTCGCACCCCGACGGCACTGGTGCTGCGGGCGGACTGATGGGTACGGCTGTGGTGGTCGGGTCGTGAGCAGCCAGGCAGTCCGGGTGGTGTGGTACCGCTTCGTGGCCACGCTGTCGCGAAGGCGGGGCGGCTACCTGGCACTGATCGTGCTCATCGGGCTGGTGGGTGGCCTGGCCATGGGCTCGGTCGCCGCAGCTCGTCGTACCCAGTCGTCGTTCCCCACCTATCTGGCCAGCACCGATCCTTCTGATCTGCACGGCATCATCTCGTTTGTGAACCCCATGCCCGGCATCGCCGGCGTCGGCTACGACCCGTCCATCGAGGCACGGCTCGCACACCTACCCCACGTCGAAGAGATCACGACCGAGGCCGGGCTCAACGTCATCCCCCTGGGCCCCCACGGCACTCCCGAGAGCCCCGCTGCCTACCCGGCCAGCGCCGGTGAGGTCAGTGGCGTCGCCGATGCTTCGCCTGTAAGCCTTGACAACGTCTCCGTCACTCAGGGCCGGATGCCCGATCCCCGGCGCGCCGACGAGTTCATCGTGAGCCCGACGACCGCCCGGATCTTCCGGTTCCACGTCGGAGAGGTCGTCCGCTTCGGGGTCTACACCAATGCGCAGACCGCGTTGCCGGCATTCGGCACCGCCGCGGTCGCGCCCTACCGTCGCTTCGAGGCCAGGCTCGTCGGAATCGTGCTCCAGGGCAACTCGGTGGTCCAAGACGACACCGACGCGGGGAACAGTGACAATCTCCTGGCCTTCACGCCGGCGATGACCAGACCGCTCCTCGCCTGTTGCGCGTACTACGCCGGTAGCGCAATAAAGGTCTCGGGCGGCCACCGCAACGTGGCCGCCGTCCAGCGGGAGATCACGCGCGTCCTGCCGCCGGGCTTCTCGCCGTTCGCCGCCAACCCGGCGCCGGCCATCCAGGCCAAAGCCGAACGGGCCATCAAGCCCGAGTCCATCGCCCTCGGCGTCTTCGGGGCCATCTGTGCGCTGGCTGCCCTGCTGATCGCCGCCCAGATCATCGGTCGACAGTTGCGGCTGGGCATCGAGGACCTCAGTACCCTGCGCGCCTTGGGTGAGGACCCGCAGATGACGGTCGGCGACGGGCTCATCGGGATCGTCGGGGCAGTGGTCATCGGATCGTTGCTGGCTGCAGGGGTGGCCATCGGCCTTTCTCCCCTTGCCCCGCTGGGTCCGGTGCGCGCCGTGGACCCTGCGCCCGGGGTGGCCCTCGACTGGACCGTCCTCGGAGCCGGCGTCCTCGTTCTGGTCCTTGCTCTCAGCGCGGTGGGCCTGATCATCGCCTACCGCCTCGCTCCCCACCGGTTCGGACCGGGTCGACAACGGCCGGTCGTACGACGTTCGGTGGTGGCCGGGCACACCGCCGCCTCTGGTCTGCCGGAATCGGTGGTGACCGGCGTCCGGTTCGCGCTCGAGCCAGGTGTCGGTCGCAACGCAGTACCGGTGCGCTCAGCGATCCTCGGGTCGGCCCTCGCCGTCATCGTGGTGATCACCACGGTCACCTTCGGCGCCAGCCTCAACACGCTCATCTCGCATCCGGCGCTCTACGGGTGGAACTGGACATACGAACTGAGCGCCAATCAGGGGGGCGTGATCCCCGGTAGCCAAGCCGCTCGCCTCCTCGATCACGATCACCATGTTGCCGCATGGTCCGGGATCTCCTTTGGGACCATGCGGATCGACGGCCAGGCTGCCGTGCCGACCTTGGGTGAGCCCACGGGCGCGACTGTGGCACCGCCCCTGCTGTCCGGGCACGAGGTCGAAGCAAACGACCAGGTCGTTCTGGGCGCGCTCACCCTGGCCCAGCTGCACAAGCAGCTCGGAGACACCGTCGAGTTGGACACCGGTGTGGGCAAACCGGACCCGCTCCGGATCGTGGGGACGGCCACCATGCCCACCATCGGTGGAGGGCAGGCCAACCAGCACCTCGAGATGGGGAGCGGGGCGCTGGTGTCCTCCCACGTCTTCCCCCAAACCAATGACAATGGCTACAACCTGCCGGGGGCGGCGCCGGGCCCCGCAGCGATCCTGGTGCGCCTGAAGGATCCAACCGACGGGGCCGCGCTCGGGTCCCTGCAGCGGATCGCCGGCGCAACGAGCACACCGGCCGACTACGGCGTATCCGTCCTGTCGGTGCAGCGGCCGGCCGAGATCGTCAATTACCGTGCCATGGGAAGCACCCCGGCCGTCCTCGGTGCCGCGCTGGCCGCGGGGGTGGTCGCCGCGCTGGGCCTGACGCTGATCGCCTCGGTCCGCAGAAGGCGGCGGGACCTGGCATTGATGAAGATGCTGGGCTTCACCCACCGCCAACTGGCCGCCGCCGTGTCCTGGCAGTCCACCGTTGCCGTCGCAATCGGAACCGCGGCCGGCGTGCCTCTGGGGATCATCGTGGGCCGACAGCTCTGGGTTCTCTTCGCCCACCAGATCGACGTCGTCCCGACCCCGACCGTTCCCGCCACGACCATCCTGCTCGTCGCCGTCGGTGCACTGATCCTCGCCAACCTCGTTGCCGTGCTCCCGGGTCGCATCGCCGCCCGCACCCCGACCGCGGTCTTGTTGCGGGCCGAGTGACCCGAATGTGTCAGTCCTCGGAGACCAGGTCGCGCTCGGTCAGGTCGAGCGACTCCAGGGTGAGCAGTGAATCGAGCTGGGCCGCCATGCTCTCGATCTCGTCCGCCTCGTAGTAGTTGCGGTTCAAGGTCAGGGTCAGCTGCTGCTGAACCAGGGCCAGGGCATCCTCGGCAGCAGCGGCGGCGTCGTACACGGAGAACAGCTTGGCCTGCATGGCCTGTGCCGACACGAAGCGCGTGCCACGCTGCTCCGCCTCGGAGGGGAGGGTGCGCAGCACGTCCCCGGGTGTGGGGTCGTGGCCCTCGGTATTGACCTGATTGGCTCGCCCGACATCGATGCGGTCGAGATCCTCGTGATCGGCGTTCACCTGATCGACCTGCCCACTGTTGGTCTGTTCGGTATGCACCTGATCCATGGCTTGTGCCTCGTTTCGTGCTTGCCCTGTCCTTGGGGAATATACCCCCCACTGCCTCTGTCTAACACCGGAACGTCCCTTGATCTTCCGCGGCATGTGGTCCGAGGCGCTTAATGCGTGCGCTCAGGCAGTCGGGTGGTAGTCGACGCCGGCGACGGCCCCCAGCTGCCGGTTGCGTGGGTCGGATCGAGGGGTGGGAGGCCGAACTCGCCGCCCAGGTGCCATGACTAGATTACCGGCAGCACGAGGACGGCCAGCGAGGAGATGGCGCCGGCAACAGCGGCGAGGCCTGTCGGTCGTCCACGGCGAGGCGCATGTCTCCGCTCCAGCACGAGAACCCGGACGCGAGCACCCCTTGTGGTGGTGGTACCACCTACCGGTGGTAAGGCCGGCAGACACCCTGTCCCTGGGCATGCTCACCGGTAAGACTGCGGGGATGGATGCCTTCGGGGTGAGCGTGGCCCCTTCGTGAGCGGTCTCGACGCAGTGGTGGTGGGGTCGGGCCCCAACGGCCTGGCCGCCGCCGTCACACTTGCCGCCGCCGGCCTCTCGGTTGCGGTGATCGAAGGCGCTGGGAACCCGGGTGGCGGCTGCCGCACCGATGCGTTGACAGCACCCGGCTTCCTCCAGGACGTCTGCTCGGCCGTCCACCCCTTTGTATTGGCATCCCCCTTCTTCCGCCAGCCGGCCTTCGACGGCCTGCGCGCTTCCCTCCGCCAGCCGGAGATCCCCTTCGCCCATCCACTCGACGGTGGCGATGCTGCCCCGGCCTTCCGGTCTCTGGTTGAGACAGCGGCATCCCTTGGTCCCGACGGCACCGCGTATCGACGGTTGTTGGGCCCGCTGGTCCGCGATGCTCTGGAGATCGCCGACGCCGTGGTCGCCCCCCTCCGATCGGTCCCCGAGCACCCGTTCGCCCTGGCACGATTCGGCCTTCCCGGCCTTCTGCCCGCGAACGTCCTGGTCCGCCGCTTCGAGTCCGAGAAGGCCAAGGCGATGCTGGCCGGCGTGGCCGCCCATTCGATGGCCCCGTTGACGGCGCCGCTCACCAGCGCCTTCGGCCTCATCCTGGCCCTGACCGCCCATGCGGTGGGTTGGCCGGTGGTGCAAGGGGGTAGCTCGGGCATCACCAATGCCCTGATCGTCGAGCTGGAGCGGCTCGGCGGGACCATCACCACCGGGCAGTGGATCAGCTCACTGTCGGAGCTCCCCCGGTCCACCGCCGTGGTACTGGACACGTCACCGAAGGGTCTCGCGGCCATCGCCGGCGCCGCCCTGCCGGACCGCTACCGCCGGGCGCTCCGTCGCTTCCGCTACGGGCCGGGGGTGTGCAAGGTGGACTGGGTGCTGTCCGGACCGGTGCCGTGGAACGCCGAGGTGTGCCGCCGGGCCGGGACCCTCCACCTGGGAGGCACCTTTGCCGAGGTGGCGGCCAGCGAGGCCGAGGTGAACGCCGGGCGGCACCCGCAGCGCCCCTACTGCATCGTGGCGCAGCCCGGGGTGGCCGACCCCACTCGTGCCCCGGCCGGCCGGCACACCCTGTGGGGCTACTGCCACGTCCCGCCGGGATCCACGGTGGACATGACGGCGGCCATCGAGTCCCAGATCGAGCGGTTCGCACCTGGCTTCTCCGAGCTGATTCTGGCTCGGGCCACCCGCACCGCCGTCGATGTGGAACGGGACAACCCGAACTACGTAGGTGGCGACATCGGTGGGGGTGCGGCCAGCCTGGTCCAGACCCTCTTCCGGCCGACGGCGCAGTGGAATCCCTACCGAACGCCGCTTCGTGGCGTCTATCTGTGCTCGGCGTCGACGCCGCCGGGGGGCGGGGTGCACGGGATGTGCGGCGTGTACGCGGCGCGATCGGTGCTGCACGACCACTTCGGAGGCGCACCGCCCTTCCGGGGCTGACTCAGACCAAGGCCGGCCAGAACGGGAATGCCGATGGTGTCGTTCCGTTCCGATCAGCGTGCGGCCAGGCTGCGGCGCACGAACCCGTCGAAGCCCGTCGGCCGACGGCCCAGCAGCCAACCGAGCACGTTGGGGTTCCCGGTGATCCCGTAGCGGCCGTAGTGGTCGAACAGGCGGTGCATGGCGTCGAGGCGGTAGTCGTCCGCTTCGGATGCCCGGAGACCGTCGGCGTCCCCGACCGGGATGGGAGCCATCTCGGCGGTGACGGGCCGGCCGGACTCGGCCGACATGACCTGTGCCAACTCGGTGGCAGTGAGGAAATCCCGACCGCAGAGCTCGTAGGTTGCGTAATGGTGGTCGGCGTTCCCCACCACCGTGGCCGCCACCTCGGCGACATCCTCCAGGTCCACGTGGGCCAGGGGTGTTCCGATCCCGTACGGCTGGCGCAGGACCCCTTCGGCAACCACGCGGACGACGTCGATGTTCTGCATGTAGTGCATGGGCTGGAGAATGGTGAACGGCATCCGTGACAGGAGGACCGCCCGCTCGACGGCCAGCTTGGCCTGGTGGTTCAAGAGCGGCTCGAGTTGGGGGTGGGTGACCGAGAACTGCACGAAGTGGGCGACCCCGGCCCTGCGGGCGGCGCTCACCACCGCATGCCCCATCTCGGCCTCGCGGGGGTGCATCGGCGGGCCGATGTGGACGACGGACTCGACGCCGTCGATGGCCCGGCCCACGTCCGCCGGCTCGAGCAGGTCGCCGACACGGGCCTCTGTCGCTCCCTCGTCGACGAGCTGTTCCACCCCGGCGGCGATGTCGAAGGCACGGACGGGGTGCCCGGCGCCGACCAGGGCGCGGACCACGTTCCGGCCGGTCCGACCGTTGGCCGCCGTCACTAGGATCACCCCGGGTGCCCCCCGCCGCCCCCTTCGGATGCCCGCCCGGAAGGGTCGCCATCGGGTTCGGGCGGTGCCGGTGCGGCGCCGGGAGCCTGGCGGGCGAGCAGGGCGCCCCAGCCCTCGCTGCCGCCGGGGACGATCGGTAGTGGTGGATCGCGGACCAGCACGTGGGCCTCACCGCTGCGGAGGGCGAAGGCGATGGCCTGTCCCACCAGCTCGGGCGGGTCGGGTGTGATGCGTCGGGCTCCACTGACCATGTGGCCCGCCCGGAGCCGGCTGTGGAACTCGGTCGCGGTCACCGAGGGGTAGACGACGGACACGGTGACGCCCGCGTCGGCCAGCTCGAGCCGTCCGACCTGGGAGAGCATGTTGAGCGCTGCCTTGGTGGCCGAGTAGCCGCCGAGCCCCGGGAAGACCCGCAGGGAGGTCGCCGAGCTCACGTTGACGACGGCCCCACCCGACCCCGCTCGCATCACGGGGAGCACCGCCTGCATGCCCACCAGCGGAGCGACCACGTTGAGCTCGAAGACGGCCCGGAGGTCGGCCGGGTCCAGCTCCTCGAGGGGGACGTGCAGGCCCTGCCCGGCATTGTTCACCAGTGCGTCGACCCTGCCGTAGGCGTCGACGGTCCGGTCGACCAGCCGGTGGACCTGCTCGGCTACGGTCACGTCGGTGGTGACGGCCAGCGAGCCCGGCAGCTCGGCGGCCAGGGCCTCCAGGCGTTCCGTTCGCCGGGCGGCGAGGACGACCCTGGCCCCGAGCCCGCTCAGCCGGCGGGCCGTGGCAGCACCGATCCCCGAGGATGCCCCGGTGACGATGCAGACCGACTGGTCAATTTCCATGGCGGGCACTCGGTTCCGCCTGTGGCGTCATGTGTCCCCGGGGGGCGAGGGTGCTCATTCGGTCCGGGACAGTCCCCGGACGGCGAGGCCGAAGAAGACCAGGGAGAAGGCGACCACGATGCCCACGTCGACCACGATCGGCAGCGTGTGGCCGAAGACGGTGACACCGGCGGCGAAGCGGGCCTGGGCTGCCGGGGTCATGTCCTGGGCGGCGAAGACCACCTGGCGCAGCGGGGCCACCGCGTAGGTGACCGGGTTGATCCTCGTGATCACCGTCAACCACTTCGGCAGGTTGTTGAGGGGGAAGAGCGCTCCGGACAGGAACAGCATCGGCATCAGCAGCATCTGCATGACGACCTGGAACGCCTCCATCTTCTGGATCCGGCTGGCCACGAAGACCCCGAAGGTGGTCGTCATCACTGCCATCAGGAGCTCGAGGGCGATGACCTCGACCACGAGCAGTGGGGTGAGGCGGACGCCGACCAGTGGGGCCAGCACCAGCATGATGGTCCCCTGGGCGGCGGCGACGGTGGCCCCGCCGGCCGTCTTGCCCAGGACCAGGGCCATGCGGCTCACCGGCGCCACCAGCATCTCGCGAAGGAAGCCGAACTCACGGTCCCACACGATGGAGATGGCCGAGAACATGGCGGTCATGACCACGCTCATGGCGACCACCCCGGGGAAGACGAACTTGCGGAAGTCGAATCCACCGGTGCTCCCCACCAGCGATCCCATGCCGTAGCCGAGGACGAAGAGGAACAGGACGGGCTGCATGAGCCCGCTCACGATCCGGGTCCGGTTCCGGGTGTAGCGGATGAGCTCTCGCTCCCACACCATGCCGGCCACCCGGATCTCCTGGGAGAGCCGGGTGTCGGGCGTCGGGGCCGCGGTGGCCGGGACGGGCGGTATGGCCGGAGTGGTCGGACCGGCGGTGGACAGGGTGGTCATCGCTCCTCCTCAGCGCCTGCGGGCGCCATGGGCCCGGGCGAACATGGGAATGGCGTCGGCGTGCTGCTCCCGGATCTCACGTCCGGTGAAGTGGAGGAACACGTCGTCGAGGGTGGGACGGTGGGCCCGCACGGTCCGCACCGGCACTCCGACGGCTGCCACCAGGGGACCGACGGCAGCCTCCTGGTCGGCCACGAACGCGGTGAGGCCGCCTTCGGTGCGCTCCGCCGTATAGCCCGCCCGCTTCAATGAGGCCAGCGCCGCGTCGTCGTCCGCCGTCTCGAGGGCCACCGTATCCGCCCCCACCAGGGCCTTGAGGGCGTCGGGGGTGTCGAGGGCCACGATGACGCCGTGGTCGATGATGGCGATCCGGTCGGCGTACTCCGCCTCGTCCATGTAGTGCGTGGTGAGGAAGATGGTCACGCCCTCCTCCTGTCGGAGGCGCAGGACGTCCTCCCACATGAGTGCCCGGGTCTGGGGGTCGAGACCGATGGTCGGCTCGTCCAGGAACAGGACCCTCGGGGTGTGGAGCATGCCGCGGGCGATCTCCAGCCGACGGGCCATCCCGCCCGAGTACGTCGACACCAGGTCCTTGCGCCGGTCGGACAGGGCCACCAGGTCCATGACCTTGGTGATGCGCTGGTCGACCTGCTCGTGGGGGACGCCGTACAGCACGGCGTGGAAGCGGAGGTTCTCCTCGGCCGTGAGCTGGTCGTCGAGGGTCTGCTCCTGGAAGACCAGCCCGATGTGCCTGCGGACGGCCTTGGCCCTCGAGACCACGTCGTAGCCGGCGACCACTGCCCGACCCGAGGTCGGGTGGGCCAGGGTGCAGAGCATCTTGATGGTGGTGGACTTCCCCGCTCCGTTCGGGCCGAGGAAGGCGAACACTTCGCCCTGGGCCACCGAGAAGTCGATCTCCTTGACGGCGACGAGGTCGCCGTAGTGCTTGGTGAGCCCACGGACTTCGACGGCCGGCGGTCGCCCACCGCCTGCGGCGGGCCCGGGCGAGCGGATGTCGAGGCTGGTCACGGCCGCCCACCACCCGGGGACCCCGTGCAGCCGGCTACCCGGTTCGTCGACGGCTCGCTATCCGGTTCGGCTGGTGCCATGTGTCAATCCTCGTCCTGCCCACCGGCCCTCGGTAGGGCCGATGGTCCCGAGCCGACAAGGGGAGTGACCAGCACTTGATCGGTGTGTTGTTCGTTCAGCGGGGGTTGCTCCAAGGGCGTCCGGGGCACGCTCAGCACCCTCGCCGCCCCGGAGCCGGCTACAGGACGCTGACTACCAGCAGAAGCACAAGCGCCAACACGATGATGCCGACAAGAAGAAGACGCAACAGGTGGCGCCGTGGACCAAGGCCATCCTCGTCTTCGCCCCAGTCCCACAGGTCGGGATCGTTCGGGTCGGGCGGCACCGGACCTACTGGCGTGGGCATCGACCAAGTGTAGGTAGGGCCCGGGGTGCCATCGGCGGACGAGGGTGGTCGCCGGATCAGTGAGCTGCCGCGCTCAAGGCTCCGGCGAGCCCTCGGTGCGCTCGGGCAGGAGGAGGATCGCACCGGCCAGGAAGCACAACCCGCCGATCAGGGTCCCCAGGTTGGAGAGTTCGGCGTTGCGGATCTGCCCGGTCGCCGGGACGACATAGCTGGCGACCGCCGAGCCGCCGAAGGCGATCGAGCCCATCAGGTTGAGGAAGGTGATCCACCAGGCCAGGCGGCCCGGAGACCAGGCGAACCACCCGTGGCACACCTCGAACCAGGCCAGGCCGCTGGCGACCAGGAAGCACGCCGACCCCAGGGCGTCCGGCCTCCAGACGTGATGGTACGTCGCCTGGGCGGTCAGCTCGACCCGGACGGCATTGCCGGTGGAGATGTTGAAGTAGAGCGTGCCGACCAGTTGGATGCCTGTGGCCCACCAGTCGATCTGCCCGGGGTGGAAGGCGAAGACGCGTCGCCACCCGCGTGTCGGGCCGCCGTTGGCCGCGTCGACCGACTCCCGGTACTGCAGGAACGCGGCGGTGGTGAAGAAGAGGGAGCCGATGAAGAAGGTGACGGCGTCGACACGGGTGCCGACGGCATCGGGGTAGCCGGGGAGTGCGCCGAGGGCGAAGAGCGCCGAGCCGACGGCGAACAGGATGCCGATCCACCAGCCCCGTGCCCCGGGGGCCCACCAGGTGCCGCCCGGCGGTCCGCCCGGCTCCGCGTGCTTGCGACGGCGACGCGAGTCCCAGTGGGCCACCAGCCCGCCGGGTCGCTCGGACTCGATGAAGGCGACGAACGGCCCCGGGCCCTCCGGCGAGGTCCCGGAGCGCGTTGGCTCCGTGCCGGGTACTGCGCCCGGCGCGGTCCCGGGCCCGAGGTCTGCTCGCCCCGAGGGGGTGTCCGGCCGGCCCGACTGCATGTCGTCAGTATCGCCCGCGCCGGCCCGGGCGGCACAGTCCCCCGATCCCCGATCCCCGATCTCGGGCGTGGACGTGCCAGGTGCCCGCAGTGGCGCCCGTGGGTGGGTGCCAGGCGGTGTGGGCCGCACGTGTTCCTCTGCGAAGATGAGCGGGCCGGTTCACCCGGCAGGGACCGACGGATTCGAGAGGGCCAGCTGATGGAAGGCGTGATCACCGACAGCGACCGTGCGACGATGCTTCGCTGCGCAGTGGCCAAGGTCGGCAGGGATGAGCTCAAGGCTGCGCTGGCCCGGACGTCGGATCCTCGGTTCCAGACCCCCAAGCCGGTCGCCAATGCCCTCAACGCATTGCGGAAGCACCCCGACCCGGTTGCCGCCGTCGGCCGGACCCAGTACCGGTCCGCCCTGCCCTACGTGGCCGCCGTCATCAGCGACGAGTGCCTGTCCAAGACGATCGAATTGCTGGGGGACCACTCGGACGACCCCACCGATGAGCAGCTCAGGGAGACGCTCGACAAGGTCCGCGAGTCGGTCTCCGACGTCACCATCGCCGTCATGCTGGCCTCGGTGGCCGACGGCGACATGCCCGCCTCCGACCTCTGCTTCGGGCTCCTGGCCGCCGAGGAGCGGTATGGACTGACCGACTGGTCAGAGGGCGGGGACACCCCCGCCGGGCCGGAGCGTGCCCCTCGGGATGGCAGCGCCGTCACCCCGGAGCAACGTGAGGCGCGCCGTCTCAAGAAGCAGCGTGATGCCGAGGAGCGCCACAAGAAGCAGGAAGCGGCACGTATGGCTGCGGAGCAGGTGAGGCGGGCGAAGAAGAAGGAGCGGTCGAGCGCGTCGGCGGAGCCCGGCACCGGCCCGGTCGGGGCGAAGGCACCGGTCGTCGGGGTCGCCCCACGTCTGACCCGCCGCGCCGCGCTCACGCCGGCCCAGGAGGAGGAGTTCGACCGCGACGATCCGTGGGCGGCCAGCGTCGTCTTCGCCTGGGTGCCGTTCGATCCCGTCGACGCCGACCAGCCGGACCTGGACGGCAAGTCCCGTCGCTGCGTGGTGGTGGCCGGTTCATCGACCCACCTGCTGGTCCGCCCGGGGTACTCCCAAGGTGGGGTGAAGAGCCGCGACTGGAAGTCGGTGCCCCTCGGCCACTGGAAGCAGTCCGGGTTCGATCAGCCGACCTGGATCGACGTCGAGATGTTGCGGGTCCCCCGTGACCCGGAGTCCTCGCCGGTGGGCCGCTTGTCACCGGAGGACTGGAACTCCCTCTGGTAACACTCGATGGCCGCCCGTGGGCCCGGGATGCAGCTCAACTGCGAAGCTGTGTGCCTGCCGCTCCGACTTTGGTGCCTCCGCTGCTGGTGGCCCGGACCCCCTCATCCGCCGGGGAGGCCGGAACCTTCGCGCCCCTGATCGCCTCGAGGATGTCGTCCCCGATCAGCTCCTCCCGGTCGAGCAGGGCGTCACGGAGGGCCTCCACCACGTTGCGATGCTCCTCGAGCATGTGGGCCACCGACTCCTTGGCGGCCGCCAGGACGCCTTCGACCTCGGCGCGGCCGGCGTCGGTGGAGAGCACCTTGGAGACGATGCCGCCGGACGGGTACTCCAGGGCTGCCGAGGACACCAGCGTCTTGCCCATGCCCAGGAGGCCGACCATCTGACAGGCGTTGACAGTGGCCGCCTGCAGGTCGCTGGCCACCCCGGTGGAGGCTTCACCGAAGAACAGCTCCTCGGCCACCATGCCCCCGAAGGCGATGTCGATCAGGGCTTTGACCTCGGACTTCGTCTGGGTGAACCGCTCCTCCTCCTCGGAGTGGGCGAGCAGCCCGAGGGCGTCCTTGCGCTTGATGATGGTGAGCACCTCGAGCTTGCGACCCTTACCCACCAGCCAGGCCACGGTCGCGTGGCCGGCCTCATGGGTGGCGATCGTCCGCCGTTCGGCCTCGGTGTACTCGACGGGCTGGGCCAGGCCGATCTCCTCGGTCATCTTGGCGTGCTGGAGGTCGTTCCACGAGAGTTTGGTCGCTCCCCGACGCAGGGCCCACACCAGCGCCTCGTCCATCAGGTGCTCGATCATCACGGGCGAGTACCCCGACGTCATGGCGGCCAGGGTCTCCCGCCGGGACGGATCGTCCAGTTCGGTGTCGTGGGCCTTCTTGCCCAGGTAGTAGTCGATGATGTCCCGACGACCCGACCGGCTGGGTATCCCGAAGTAGATGTTCCGGTCGAAGCGGCCGGGGCGCAGCAGGGCCGGGTCGAGGTCGCTCGCACGGTTGGTGGCGCCGATCACCAAGATGTTGGCCGGGATGTGTGCCGGCTTGTTGAGGCGGCGATGGCCGGGCAGCCAGGTATTGACCGCGTCGATGAGCACGCCCTTCAGGCGCAGTGACAACGGTGTCTGTTCGAAGGACTGGAGTTGGATGAGTAGCTCGTTGACCACGCCGGGGATGCCCTCGCCCTGGCGTTGCCCACTCCCACGGGCGCCGCCGATGGCGTCGAGCTCCTCGATGAAGCCGATCGCTCCGCCTTCGCGTCGGGCATGCTTCCGCAGCGCCTTGAAGTAGGCCCGGATCTTGCGGTTGGTCTGGCCGTAGAACATCGACTGGAAGGCCGATGAGGAGACGAAGAGGAACGGCACCCCGGCCTCGGCGGCCATGGCCTTGGCCATGTAGGTCTTGCCGGTACCCGGAGGGCCTTCGAACAGGATTGCCTTGCGCGGTGAACCGCCCATCTGCTCGGCGAAGGTCCGGTGGGCCAAAAACAGGTTGAGAGTCTTGGTGACCTCCTCGACCAGGGGCTCGGATCCCCGGACGTCGTCGAAGGTCATCTTCAACTCGTCGGGACGGTACAGGATGTGGGGCGACCGGCCGGCCGCCAGCAGTGGTACCACCATGACCAGGGCCAACACCGTTATCAGGGCCATCGCTGGCAGGAGGGGCTGGAGCGACGCCGGGAAGTGGGGGGCCGGAAGGGACGCACCCGGGTCGAAGACGTCCCGGAGGATCAGGAGTGCGGCCACCGGGGCCAGTACCATGGCCACCCGCTGCAGCCGGGTGCTTCTGGCACGCTCTCGGTGGGCGCCTACGTCGGTGGTCGCGATCTGGGCCACGCCCGCGGTCCCCAGTGCCGGCATCATGCCCGCCGAACCACGCGGGGCACGTCGACGCGACCTGGCACTGCCTGGCGGCGAAGTGTGCCCCGAACCGCTTCCCTCGGACCCGGGAACCACTGCTGCTCCCGTGTGCTCTTCTTGATCGCTCGACATCGCTCGCCTCCAGGTGTGCCCCAAGAAACCTGACGGCGCCCCGTCGCCGTAGATCGAAGGCGAAACCTTCGGCATCGACTGAGTGTGCCCCTGTCGAGAGCAACCGCCGCTGACCCCTCATACCGCGGCTGCCTCAACCGAACCTATGGTCGATCCGGGGACCGGTCAACTTGTTTCGCGGAGCGTGTTCGCAAGCCCCCTGGGAGTGGGCGAAGCCCTGATTTGTCCATCGGTATCGCGTCGCCGGGAGCCTCCGGTGATGTGCGAACGGCCACCGGCGACGGCGGGGAGCGCCGGTGTGACGAGGACTATCGACCGGCGGAGGCGGGCACCGGGAACTCGCGCACCTCGAAGTCGGAGAGGACTGTCGGACACAGGGCGGTGGCGGTGAGGGAGCACGACTCCTCGGCGATGTCGACGCTGCTGCCGTCGGCCACGGCCGGTACCACTTGGGGGAAGATCACCGTTCCGGTGACCGGATAGACCCCACCCGAACCCTCGAGGCTCCCCACCACGCCGGCGGGGTCGGTGACGGAGACGACGTCCGGCGTGGACATCGACGCCTGCTCGCCGGCCGGCTTGGACCCTGAGCAGTCCGCCTTCTTCTGCTGCCAGGTGGGAATCGTGAAGAACGGGCAGACCAGCGACGCACCTTGAGCGTGGCCGGTGCTGTCGAACGTGGCGAAGACGCCCTCGGATCCGGCGGTCGGGATGCCGCTGATCGGGGGGTTGGGGTCGTTGGCGGGATAGACCACCAGAACGATGGCACCTTGGTTCGAAGTGACCACCGAACACGTCCAGCCGGTGGGCCCCAACACGGTGTGGACCCCGTCGGAGTAGAACTCGACCTGGCCCACCAACGCCGTCGGGATCGGTGCCAACAGGATGGTCGGGTTCCAGCCCTGGGTGCTCGTCGTGCCGCCGCCTCCGGTGCCGCTCCCACCGGTGGCAGCGGAGGCGGTCGTGCACCCGACGACCGGGAACGCCACCGCCACCTCGCCGTTGAGCGGTGCAGTTGTCGCCGATGTGGACGAAGGAGTGGTCGAAGCAGAGGGGGTGGGGGTTGTCGACGTGGCCCCGAGGAGGGAGCTTCCGCAACCGGTCAGGGCAGCACCGGCCACCACCAGCACGCCGAACCCGCCCAGCCTCGACAGCCTCGCTCCGAACCCGTACCGGCGCGACCGGCCTGCTCCATGTTCCGTCGTCACAGACCCTGACGATAAGCCACTCCCGGGCCGGACCGGTGCCTCGGCGAGGAGTCGGTCGGCCGCACCGGGCGCGGACAGGGAGGAGCGACCCCCGACGGCCCGGGGTGGACAGATTGACGCGCGCGTTAATATAAGTTGACGTTCGCGAAATCCACCGGAGTCCGGGAGTGCCATGGCCGGCCTGCAGCGATTGACATCACCGGGGGCCGCCGCCCCTGGTGCCGGCGTGCCCGGTCCCGAGCGGGTGAGCGGCCCGTCAGCCGTACCCGAGGGCTACAAGTGGATAGCGCTTTTCATCTCCACCCTCGGCATGCTGATGGCCACCATCGACAGCTCCATCGTGTTGATCGCCCTACCGGACGTCTTCCGCGGCATCGGCATCGACCCGCTCGAGCCCGGAAACACCTTCTACCTGCTCTGGATGATCCTGGGCTTCCTGGTGGTCACCAGCGTCCTGGTGGTGAGCCTCGGCCGGATGGGCGACATCTATGGTCGGGTGCGCACCTACAACCTCGGCTTCGCCGTGTTCACCTTCTTCTCGCTGATGCTCAGCATCACCTGGATGACCGGCCACGCCGCCGGCATCTACCTGATCGTCATGCGCATCTTCCAGGGAGTGGGCGCCGCCATGCTGATGGCCAATTCGGCGGCCATCCTGACCGACGTGTTCCCCGACAATCAACGGGGGTTGGCACTCGGGGTCAACCAGGCGGCCGCCTTCAGCGGGTCGTTCATCGGCCTGATCCTCGGTGGCGTCCTGGCGCCGATCAACTGGAGGCTGATCTTCCTGGTGTCGGTCCCCATCGGACTGTTCGCCACCATCTTCGGCTACCTCCGGCTGCGGGAGGTCTCCCCGCGCCGCCCGGCACGGATCGACTGGCCCGGCAACATCACCTTCGCCGCCGGCCTGGTCTTGGTCATGATCGGCATCACCTACGGGATCGAGCCCTACGGCCACAGGACAATGGGATGGACCAACCCCGCCGTCATGGGCTCGCTGGTCCTCGGTGTGGCGTTCCTCGTCGTTTTCTGCATCATCGAGACCAAGGTCCGCCAGCCGATGTTCCGGCTGCAGCTGTTCAAGATCCGGGCCTTCACCAGCGGGGTGGTGGCCAGCTTCCTGGCCGCGCTCAGCCGCGGCGGGCTGATGTTCATGCTCATCATCTGGCTCCAGGGGATCTGGCTGCCCCTGCACGGCTACGCCTTCAGGGTCACCCCCCTGTGGGCGGGCATCGCCATGCTCCCGCTGACTCTCGGGTTCCTGGTCGCCGGACCGGTGTCCGGTGTGCTCTCCGACCGCTACGGGGCGCGTCCCTTCGCCACCGGTGGGATGCTCGGTTCGGCGCTCTGCTTCTTGCTGCTCGAGTTCCTGCCGATCGACTTCCCCTACTGGGCGTTCGCCATCCTCCTCCTGCTCACCGGGATGACCATGGCGTCGTTCGGATCGCCCAACCGGGCCGGTGTCATGAACAGCCTGCCCCCGCAGCACCGTGGCGCAGGCTCCGGCATGAACACCACCTTCCAGAACTCCGCCCAGGTCCTGTCCATCGGCATCTTCTTCTCGCTGATGATCATCGGCCTGACCTCGTCGCTCACCCAGAACCTCCTCCAGGGCCTGGTGGCGCACGGGGTCCCGACGGCGGCAGCCGAGCGGGCCGCCCACCTGCCGGCGGTCTCCACCCTGTTCGCCGCCTTCCTCGGCTACGACCCGATACAACACCTGATCGGTGCCCACCAGCTGGCCCAGCTGCCGGCGGTCCAGCAGGCGGCACTCACCGGCCGGAGCTTCTTCCCCGGGCTGATCAGCGCACCGTTCCGGGCCGGACTGCACGCGGCCTTCGACTTCGCCATCTTCGTCAGCCTGTTGGCAGCAGGGGCTTCGTGGCTCCGGGGCGGGCGCTACGTCTACTCCGAACCGGAGGGCCCCGGGTCCGTCGGCGCCACCGATGACCATCCGAAGGGCGCGACTGCTGTGGAGGTCGTGAGGTGATCACGCGGAACGCCGCCGCCGAGGCGCCACCGGTGGTCCTGCGCATCGGGGAGATGGCCAAGCTCACCGGACTGACCACTCGGACCTTGCGCTACTGGGAGGAGCAGGGCCTGATCAGCCCGAGCAGCTACCGGGGAAGGGGAGAGCGCCTCTACTCGGCCACCGACATGGCACGGGTGACCCGTATCCGCGACCTCCAGGAGCTGCTGGGCTTCTCCTTGGCCGAGGTGAGAGTGGTGTTGGAGACCGAGGACATCGATGTGCTCGACCGCGTCCGATCCGAGTACCGGGCCGGCAACGTCCCGACGGCCCGACGCCGCCGGCTACTCGACGAAGCCATCGAGGCCAACGACAAGCTGGTGGCCAGGCTCGACGTGGCGCTGGCCCGGATCGGCGCATTCCGGGACGAGCGGTCAGCCACGTCGACCCGGCTGCGTGAGTCGCGGAGCGCGCTGGACGATGACGCAAACGCGTAGCGGGCAGCGGTCAGGCACGTTGCACACCGGACCACGACCACAGACAGGGGCCGACCGACGATGAGCGATGCAATGAGGGCGCAGACGGTACAGATCCGCGGGCACGGGGATGACCCCATCGAGGCCTATCTGGCCCAGCCCCTGGACGGGGTGCCGACCGGCGGGGTCGTGGTGATCCATCACATGCCCGGGTACGACGAGGCGACCAAGGAGATCACCAGACGATTCGCCGCCCACGGCTACCTGGCCGTCTGCCCCAACCTGTACTCACGCGAGGCACCGGGCGCCAGCCCCGACGATGCGGCCGCGGCGGCACGGGCGCAGGGTGGCGTGCCCGACGAGCGCCTGGTCGGCGATGTCGCCGGCGCTGCCGCCCACCTGCGTTCGCTGGGCTCCTCCAATGGGAGAATCGCCTCGATCGGGTACTGCTCCGGCGGCCGGCAGTCGTTCCTGGCCGCGTGCAGCCTCGAGTTGGATGCCGCCGTCGACTGCTACGGGGCCTTCATCGTCGCCAGGCCTCCGGAGGGTATGCCGTTCCGCGTGGGCCCGATCGTCGACCTGGCCCCGAACCTGTCGTGCCCGCTGCTCGGACTGTTCGGTGCCGAGGACCAGCACCCGGCACCGGCTGAGGTCGAGGAGCTCGAGCGGGCCCTCACCACTGCGGGCAAGGAGTTCGAGTTCCACACCTTCGACGGTGCAGGCCATGCCTTCTTCGCCCCCGACCGACCCAGCTACCGCCCCGACGCGGCAACCGAGGGCTGGCAGCGGATCTGGGCCTTCTTCGGCCGCCACCTCACCACCCACTGACAGGAGATCGCCATGTGCACGTACCAGACCATCACGCTGACCGTGCAGGGCAGCGGCAAGGGCCCCCGGGGCTGGTTCCCGGTCACCGACGCCACGGTCTATTTCGACCATCCCGCCCACGCCCAGGCCGAGCACACCTTGAACGTCGACCTGCTCAACCCGGCCCTTGGGGCGGGCGCACGGGTGGCCGTCGAACTCGATCCGGTGTCCGCTCGTACGTTGGCCGAGGCGATCCTCCACACCCTCGAGATCGTCCCCGGCGGGCTCCTGGAGGCGGCGACCCCACAGCGGTGACCCGACGCACGGGCCGGCTGCGCTGACGGCGTGCACCGCCGGTGAGGAAAAGCCGTGCACGCGCTCCCTTCGTGCGGGGGTGGCCTACTGCAGGGGTGGTAGGTCGCCAGGCGGTGGTGGTGCCGGCGGCATCTGGCCCGGGGAAGCCGGTGGTGCAGACGGATGCTGGCCCGGGGAAGCCGGTGGTGCCGACGGAATCTGGCCCGGGGAAGGCGGCGGTGCCGACGGAATCTGGCCCGGGGAACGCGGTGGCGGCGGTGCCTGTCCGGGGAAGTTCGGCAGGGGAGCAGGTGGTGCCTGGCCGGCCGGAGGGTAGGGGCTCTGCTGGGGGTAGCCCGGTTGCTGCGGCGGGTAGCCGCTCGCCGGTGGGTACTGGCCCGGGTAGCCGCCCGCGCCGTAACCGCCCGCCGGTGGGTACTGGCCCGGGTAGCCGCCCGCGCCGGCCAGTGCGGCCGGGCCCCGGTACTGGCTCTTGCCGAGCCAAAGGACGTACCAGAAGATCGGCCCGAGGAGCACCAGCCCCACCGTGAAGCCGGCTCCATGCCCGAAGCTCTTCGAGACGTCGTTAAGGACGATGATGCCGATGACCAACAGGGCGATGGAACCGATGAAGGGGATGATGACCAACAGCAGGAACCAGGCCCACGCCACGGGTCGGCCGGCCACTTTCAACATGATGATGAAGTTGTAGATGGGCACGAAGGCAGCCCAACCTGGCTGCCCGGCCTTCTGGAACGTTCCGTACATCCCGAGGGCGAAGACGACGTAGAGGACGAGGTCGAAGAGCAACAGGACGAGGAGCCCCCCTCCCCCGGAACCCGATGAGGTATAAGTGACCGCCGGCAGATGACCCATGGCTCCTCCTACGACTCGTCGCACCCGGGTGCGCTGCCTCACTTGCTACCACCTCTGGGCAGCGGACTGGGCGATGCCGGTCCCGAGGGCGGCGGGGTCCGTCGTCGGCCCTCTCGAGTCCGTCTCCGTCCAGTCACAGGCGGTGAGTAGGGTCCCTCATCATGATGCACCTGTACTCGGCCGGGCGGGCCAGACCGCTGGCCGCCCGCTTGGCCGAGGTACTGGGCGACCGTCCGCCGGATCCCCTGGCCCCCGAGTGGCTGGCCGTGCCCTCGGACGGCATGCGCCGGTGGGTGACGCTCGAACTGGCCCGTCACCTGGGGGCCTCGGGCCCGGACGCCACCGACGGGGTGGCGGCCAACATCGAGAGGGCCTACCCCGGAACGCTGCGGAGTCTCGTCCTGAATGCCGGGCGCTCAGACGCCAAAGTCGACCCCTGGAGCATCGAGCGCCTGGTGTGGTCGGTGCTGGCGGTCGCCGAACAGCGGCGGGGTGATCCAGAGCTCTCGGCCTTCCTGGCGCTGCCCGACGGCGCGTCCCGCTTCGCCAAGGCGCGACGAGTGGCCGACCTGTTCGATCGGTACCACCTTCACCGACCCGGCATGATCCGGGCCTGGGCTGCCGGCCGCATCGTCGACGGGACGAGAGGTGCAGTCGCTGATCACGAGACATGGCAGCCGTATCTGTGGACGTTGGTGCGGGCGGAGATGGGGGAGCCAAGCCCCCCGGAACGATTCGCTGAACTCGTCGAGCGAGTGCGGAGCGGCGACCTGGTCCTCGATCTCCCCGATCGGCTCATCCTGTTCGGATTCACCTTGCTGCCTGGTGGCGGCTTCCTCGAATTGGCACAGGCAGTTGCCGAACACCGGGACGTGCACCTCTTCCTGCTCGAGCCGTGCCTTCTCGACACCGTCGCACTCGGTCCTGCCATCTCGCCCTTCCCGCCCGGTGCTCGGCGGCTCCGAGCCGACGACCGCACGGCAGAGCTGATCCGCCAACCACTCCTCCGTTCGTGGGGGCGCCTCCATCGGGAGACGGCCGTGCTGCTGTCCGATGCCCGGGCCGACGGCCTACCGGCAGCGGTCCGAGAGCCCGAGCCTGACGGCCTGCCGTCCGACGGCACCCTGCTCGGTCGCCTCCAGCACAGCATCCGGACCAATGCCCAGCCCGCTCGCCTGCCGCTCGACGAGCGGGACCGGTCGGTGCAGTTCCACGCCTGTTTCGGACCGACCCGACAGGTGGAGGTGGTGCGTGACGCGATCCTGCACCTCCTCGCCGAACCCGGGTCCGACCTGACCGAGGACGACATCCTGGTGCTCTGCCTCGCGCTCGACCGATTCGCGCCCCTCATCGAGGCTGTCTTCGGCCGGTCGGCCGATCCGGTCTTCCAGCGTGGTGACCACCCGGGCGCCACCGGCGACGTCGACGGTGCACCACCGCTCCGGTACCGGATCGCCGACCAGTCGATTCGGACCGCCAATCCCGTTCTGGGCGCCACGACGTCGCTGCTGGAGTTGGTCCATGGCCGATTCGAGTTTGCCGCGGTACTCGATTTCCTCTCGCTGGCCCCGGTCCGGGAGCGTTTCGGATTCGCCGACGAGGACCTGGCCACCATCACCGAGTGGGTGAGCGCCACCAATGTCCGGTGGGGCCTCGACGCCGGGTACCGGGAGCGGTTCGGTGTCTCGGGCTCCATCCCCTCCAACACGTGGCGTGCCGCCCTCGACCAACTCATGGTGGGGACCGCTGTCTTCGACGGGGACCTCACTCTCTCGGTGGGCAACGTCGTTCCCTACGGGGTGGAGGGCAACGACGTGGAGACCCTCGGCCGCTTGGCCGAGGTCCTGTGGCACCTGGCGGACCTGGCCTCGGAGACCACCGACTCCCGGCCGATCGCCGCCTGGGTGGATCGGTTACGCGACGCCTGTGCCGCACTGTTCGGCACCAGCGGTGACACGGCCTGGCAACTGGAGGGCCTCCAGCGGATCCTGGGCGAGGTGGTGGACGAGGCGTCGACCGAGGGCGTGGCCTCCGTCGTCCCTCTCGACTTCATCGATGTCAGGCGGCTCTTCGACGAGCGTCTGGACGCCGAGGTGGGTCGTCCCGACTTCTTCCGAGGCGGCATCACCGTGACCTCGCTCACTCCGCTCCGCTGGGTCCCCTTCCGAGTGGTCTGCCTGCTGGGGATGGATCAGTCGGCCTTCGGCTCGACGACCGTCGCGGGCGACGACCTGGCCGCGCTCAACCCGGAACTGGGTGATCCCGATCCCCGGTCCGAGGTGCGTGAGTCCCTGCTCGAGGCGGTGCTCGCCGCCGAGGACCACCTCGTCGTCGTCCGAGACGGCCACGATGTGCGCACCAACCAGCCCATCGCCCGGGCCGTGGTGACGGCGGAGCTCTTCGATGCCGTGGCGGACCTGGTGGAGCCCGGTGACGACGAGGAACTCGAGCGTCGGCTCGAGCTCCCCCACCCCCGTCACGCCTTCGACCAACGATGCTTCGTCGAGGGGAATCTGGTGGACGGCCTGGTCTGGGGGTTCGACCAGGGAGCCCTGAACGGAGCCAGAGAACGACGGGGCCGAACGAGCGCGACCGTGCCGTTCCTGGGCGCCCCACTCGAGGGGACCGAGGTCACCACCATCGAGCTGTCCGACCTCCACGCATTCTTCAAGGACCCCGTCGAGGCCTTTCTCACCGGCCGCCTCCAGGCCAAGCTCCCGAGGCCCGAGGAGCTTCAGTCCGCGACCATCCCCCTCGATCTCGACGGCCTCGAGAAGTGGGGCATCGGCGATCGGCTCCTGCGCTCCCGCATGGAGGGGACGGAGTTCGAGGACTGGGCAGTGGTCGAGCGGGAGCTGGGGACTCTGCCGCCCGGAGAGCTCGGATCCCAGCTCCTGGCCGAGGTCCGTGTGGCGGTCGACCAGTTGGTCGACGAGGCCGACCGGCTCGGTGTGCTCCGGCAACCGGTCGACCATCGGCCGGTGGATCTCGAGCTGGAGTCCGGGATCCGGATCAGCGGGTCGATCCCACTGCGCCTGGCCCCGGCGTCACCCGGCCCCGCCCGGATCACCTACTCGAGATCGAAGGCCTTCCAGTGGGTGGCGGCTTGGCTCGATCTGATGGCTCTCACTGCATCCGACCCCGATCTGCCATGGCGGTCGGTGTCGGTCGCCCTCGGCGAGAAGGGCCAACCACCGGTCGTGAAGAACCTGGTGCCCTCGCCCGGGACGACAGGCGCCGCCGCATGTGCCCGGGCAGCCCTGACCGTGGCGGTGGACTGTTTCCGGAGGGGCATGCGCGAGCCGCTCCCGCTCTTCCCCAACTACTCGCGCGAGGTGTTCCTGGGCCGACACTCCAGAGTCACCTGGTCGAGCCCGTTCGATCGGAGCGATGGTGACATGCCGGCGACGGCCCTGGCCTTCGACGGTGCGGACCTCGACGAGATCATGTCGCTCCCCGTCCGACCCGACGACCCTGTGGTCCCCGTCGACCCGGACGACCCGCGGGGCCGACGGGACCGGGTATCCGTATACGCCGCCTACCTGTGGGGAGCGGTCGACGACTCCTGCCGCAACACGGAGGATCCCGAGGGCCTGGGTGTCTCCGGGGCCGAAAGGGTAACCGGGTGACCGGGCCCGGCGATGACCTCTTCGACCTCCTCGGTCCATTGCCGCAGGGCCGGCTGGCCATCGAGGCGAGCGCCGGCACGGGCAAGACCTTTGCCCTGGCCGGCCTGGCCACCCGCTTCATCGCCGAAGGCGGGGTGGCGCCTTCGGAACTGCTCATCGTGACCTTCACCAGAGCCGCCACCAACGAGCTGAGGTCCCGCGTCAGGGAGCAGCTGACGAAGGCGGCCGCGTATCTCGGCGACGAGCTCCCCGAGTCCCAGGGAGACGACCTGCTCGTCCATCTGGCATCGAGGGACCAGGAGCTCCGGCTCGGCCGGCTGCGCCAGGCGATCACCGAGTTCGACGCTGCCGCCATCACCACCATCCATGGATTCGCCACCCAGGTGCGAGGCTCCTTCGGAACATCCGCCTCGACGGATCTCGATGCCCGATTGGACACCGGTGCCGAAGACCTCGTCAAGGCCTCGAGCGCCGACGCCCTCGCTTCCGCCGCCGCCGCGGGACTGCCGGCGGACCACCTGCCCAAACTCAAGGACCTGACCCGGTTCACCGCGCTCAGACTGGGTCGGCCGCGGATGGTGCTGGCCCCGGTACCGGGTCAGGACGGGGCCGGACCGGCGGTCGGGGCCCTGAGGAAGCTGGTGGAGGAAGCCAAGGACCTGGTGGATCGGCGTCGTCGCCACGAGGGAACACTCAGCTTCGATGACCTCTTGAGCCAGCTGCACCGAGAGCTGGAGGGTCCGGGTTCGGATGCAGTGGTCGACGCGCTGCAGCGCCGTTTCAAGGTGGCGCTGATCGATGAGTTCCAGGACACCGACGACCTCCAGTGGAAGATCTTCCAGCGCATCTTCGGGGGACGGGGCAACGAAGCATCCATGGTGCTGGTCGGCGACCCCAAGCAGGCGATCTACAGCTTCAGGGGCGCCGACGTGCAGGCTTACCTGCTCGCCGTCGGCCCAGGGTCCGGCACCGTGCGCCAGTGTCTGGCCACCAACTGGAGGTCGGACGGCGCCCTCCTCGGTGCCCTGGACACCCTGTTCACGGGAGCCTCGTTCGGCGACGACAACATCCCCTTCGTCACGGTGGAGCCGGTGGAAGGCAACCGTGAGCGCCGGCTGACCGACGCAGGGGGCAACTCGTTGCCGACCCTCTCGCTGCGACTGGCGTTCGGGCATGGCATCCAGCAGAGCGCGCGTCGGGGGGCAGTCGACGAGGTGGTCGTCGACTCGGCCGTCCGGGCCATCACCGCGGACCTGGTGGCCCGGGTGCGCGACCTGCTCGACACGGCGCGCCTGCCGGTCGAGGACGGTGGATCTCCGACGAAGAGGGTGCGTCCATCGGATATCGCCGTCCTTGTCAGCACTGCAGCCCAGGGGAACGAGGTGCAACGGGCCCTGCTCCGCCAGGGGGTCCCGGCGGTGATCAGCGGTGGGGACAGTGTGTTGCAGTCCCCGGCCGCCCAGCAGATGCGATTCCTCCTCTACGCCATGGACCGCCCGACGGACCTGCGACGGGCTCGGACGTTTGCCCTGTCGTGGTTCGTCGGCTGGAGTGCGGAAGAGTTGGCGCATGCCTCGGAGAGGGAGTTGGACAGCAGACAGGAGCAACTCCGGGCTTGGTCCGACATGCTGGCAGACCATTCGGTGGCGGAGGTGCTCGCCAGGGTTTGGACGGAGACCGGGGTGGTGGCCCGGGTGCTGGGCCACGACGAAGGTGACCGCAATCTGACCGATCTCGATCATCTCGCCGAACTGTGCAGCGGGTCGACACCCACGGGCATGTCCAGCACAGCCGGGCTACTGGCGTTGTTGGATGCCAAGCCGGAGCAAGAGGCGGACGCCGAGGTCGAAGGAGACGTTGCGGCGCGTCGGATCGAGTCCGAAGACGCTGCCGTTCAGATCATGACCGTCTGGAAGGCGAAGGGCCTGGAGTTCCCGATCGTCTGCCTGCCGATGCTGTGGCGCAAACCCAAGAGCCGCGAGGTGATCTACACGGATCCGGAGTCCGGCCGGAAGACCCTCGACCTCGCCGATGGCAAGGGCTGGCCGGACAACAGGACCGCCAAGCGACGCAAGGACCTGGCGGCGGAGGAAGCCACCGGAGAGCAGCTGCGCCTGTTGTACGTGGCCATGACCCGAGCCCGCCATCGGACCATCGTGTGGTGGGCCAATGCACAGAACAGCTCGAAGACGGCTCTGGCCCGCGTGCTCTTCGCCCGGACCGACGGGCTGATCGACGTGGCGCAGTTCGCCGGGGCCGAGGCCCAGGTCCTGTCGAACCAGGCCAGGGTGGCCGCGTTGGAACCACTGCCGGTGCTGCAGAAGGGGAACATCACCGTCGACGTGATCGACGGCGTCCGGGCTGAGACGGGTCGCTGGGTCGACGCCTCGTCCGAGGCCGGACACCCTGCACTCACCCGGGCCACCCTCGACCGCCCGCTCGATCGGCTGACGCGGCGGTGGTCCTTCACGGCCATCACCCACCAGGCCTCCTACTCCGGCTTCGATCCGTACGACGCGACGGTGTCTGACGGGGGCGCCGGCGACGAGGGTGGAGCCGACACCGCGGACGAGGACCGTGAGCCATCGGCGACCGGCCTCCCGGGTGGGGGAGTGGGCCTGGGGGACGCTCGGGTTGCAGGATCGACGCCGTCCGTCGCCGCCCCGACCGCCCCGACCGGGCCGATGGACCTGCTGCCCGCCGGGACTGCGTTCGGCACGCTGGTGCACTCGGTCCTCGAGAAGATCGACTTCTCCGTGGCGGACGTCGACGCGGCGCTGGCCGCGGCGATCGATGCCGAGCTGGCCTGGTGCCAACTGGACCTGACACCGACATCGGCACCAACGGCTGGTGGCAGTGATGGCCGACAGCTGTTGATCGAGGGTCTGGGGGCCGTGCTCGAGACGCCTCTCGGGAGGATCGGGGGTGAGCGCCGCCTGGCCGACATCGGTCCAGCTGATCGCCTCAGCGAGCTGTCCTTCGACTTCCGCCTGGGCGAGGTGGGGCACCGGGCCAAGCTGCGCGCCATCGGCCGGCTGGTGGTCGACCACCTCGACAGCTCGGATCCCCTCCGTCCCTGGGCAGCCAGGCTTGCCGACGGTGCCGTGGACCTCGAGCTGGCCGGTCACCTCACCGGGTCGATCGACCTGGTGTTGCGGCTTCGTGATGCCGACGGCGGGCAGCGGTTCGTCGTGGCCGACTACAAGACCAACCGACTGACGCCGAGGGGACAGGTCCCGAGTCCCGACGACTACGCCCCGGGCCGCATGGTCGTCGCCATGGAGGAGCACGACTACCCCCTGCAGGCCCTGCTCTACACGGTGGCTCTCCACCGCTACCTCCGTTGGCGCCTCACACCCTACGACCCGGCTTCCCACCTGGGCGGGGCCGCCTATCTGTTCGTCCGGGGCATGACCGGGGCCGACGTGGCGACCAGCGACCACCGACCTCACGGTGTCCTCGACTGGTCCATTCCCGCTTCGCTGGTGGTCGAGCTCAGCAGCCTGCTCGACGGTCGCCCGGCTCGGGGGGGCCGGCGGTGATGGCGCGGTGGTCCTCCCGACGCACGGTGGTGGTACCACCGGAGGTTCGGGTGCTGGCACCATTCGTCGACGCCGGTGTGTTCGGCGCGTTCGAGGTGCAGCTGGCGTCCACGATTGCCCGCCTCCAGCCCGGGGCCGGAGACGACGTCATCCTGGCTCTGACGGTAGCGGCCAGGGCTCCGGGCTTCGGGCACGTGTGCGTGGACCTCGACAGTGCCGTCCACCAGATCAGCCTGTCCGACGACGCGGACGAGCCGGCGGTGTCCCTGCCGTGGCCCTCCGCAGAGGGCTGGACCCGCGCCGTGGCGGCGTCACCCCTCGTCATGCAGCCGGCCCTGGGCCCGACGGTACCGGCGCGCCCGCTGGTCTGGGACGAGGGCCACCTCTATCTCCAGCGCTACTGGCACTACGAGGTGTCCGTGGCCCGAGCCCTGGCCGACCGGGCGGAACAGTCCCGGATCTCGCACGGACGGGCCGATGCGACCGGGGACATCGACCGGGCCTTGGATGCGGTGTTCGGTGAGGCACGCGGCGACGAGGATGACCTGCAGCGGGAGGCGGCCCGACGCTCGCTCGCTCCGGGGGTGTCGATCATCGCCGGTGGGCCGGGAACCGGCAAGACCCACACGATCGCGCGCCTGCTGGCCGCCGCCCACCTCGTGCGTGCGGAGGACGGCCGCGACCTCAAGGTGGCCCTGGTGGCCCCGACCGGCAAGGCCGCGGCTCGGATGCGCCAGGCAGTCCAACAGGAGCTCTCGGCACTGCAAGGGGCCGGTGGCCTTGCCGGCCAGGCCGTCCACGCCCTGGCACAGGCCGAGGCCTCGACCGTGCATCGGCTGTTGGGCTGGGGTGAAGGCACCCATTTCAGGCACAACCGCTCGGATCCGATTCGTCACGACATGGTGATCGTGGACGAGACCTCGATGGTCTCGCTGCCCCTGATGGCCAAGCTCCTCGATGCGGTGCGTCCCCAGGCCAGGCTGGTGCTGGTCGGCGACCCGTATCAGCTGGCCAGCGTCGAGGCCGGGACGGTGATGGGAGATGTGGTCGGACCCGCCGTGGAGAACGACCCGTGTCCCCCCGGCGTCCTGGCCGATCGGATCACCGTGCTCCGGCGCATGCGCCGGTTCAGCGAGGACTCGGCCATCGCCGCGCTGGCCGAGGCCATCCGGCGAGGCGACGCCGACGCCGCAGTGGCCCTGCTCGATGGGACCCGGAGCGGCGTCACCTGGATGCGGAACGACGACGTCCCAGGGGTGGCAGCGGTACGCGCCCTGGCCATCGCAGCCGGCATCGAAGTCGTCCGCGCCGCCCTTGAGGGCGACACCCGGGGCGCCCTCGACGCCGCCCACCGCACCAAGGTGCTGGCTGCCACCCGCCGGGGCCCCTTCGGGCTCTACGAGTGGAGCGACCGCATCGAGCACGCGGTGGCCGAGGCGGTCCCGGGACTCAACCCCTCCCGACGCTGGTATGTGGGGAAGCCGGTGATCGTGACGGGGAACGACCCGCTCAACCGCGTGTTCAACGGCGATGTCGGTGTGGTGATGGACCGTGCCGGAAGCATGACGGTGGACCTTGCCGGAGGGGACGAGGCCCGGAGTCTGCCCCCGGCCCGCCTCGACCGGGCGGAGGCATGGTGGGCCATGACCATCCACAAGAGCCAGGGGTCCGAGTTCTCCCACGCCATCGTCTCGCTGCCGGAGGTGGGCTCGCCCATCCTCACCCGTGAGCTGCTGTACACGGCGGTCACCAGGGCCAGCGAGCAGGTGACCATCGTGAGCAGCGAGGACGCTCTGCGGTCGGCCATCGGTCGGCCCATCGCCCGTGCGTCGGGCCTTCGTGGTCGGCTGTGGGGGTGAGGGATCGAGACGGTCCGCCGTCCGGAGCACTTGGTCTGGCCGCCACGGGGTTCTAGCCTGGCCCGATGGACGAACTCGCATCTGGCTTGGACGTAGCCGCCGCCATCCGGGCCAAGGAAGTCAGCCCACTCGAGGTGCTCGACGAGTGCCTGGCCAGAGTCGATGTCTGCAACACCGAGCTCAACGCGGTGATCTGGCGCAACGACGAGGAGGCCCGTGCCGAGGCACGGGCGCTCGGGGAGCGGATCGCCGGCGGCGTGGCGGACCTCCCCCCCTTTGCCGGGGTGCCCCTCCCGATCAAGGATCTGCTCCCGGTGGAGGGCCAGCCGGTGACCTACGGGTCCCGGGGCGCCCCCGAGGGCCCCAGCGCCACCAGCGGGCCGATCGCCGACGCCTTCGTCCGCGCCGGCTTCATCCTCACCGGCCGGACCAACACCCCCGAGTTCGGATCGATCACCGTGACCGAGAACGAGCGGTTCGGGGTCACCCGCAATCCGTGGAACAGGGGACACACCTCCGGGGGATCGAGTGGGGGTGCCGGCTCCGCGGTGGCCGCCGGCATGTTCCCCGTGGCCCACGCCAGCGACGGTGGCGGCTCGATCCGGATACCGGCATCGTGCTGCGGCCTGGTCGGTCTCAAGCCGAGTCGCGGTCGGGTGCCCGCCACCTTTCCGGGATGGCAGGGAATGGTCACCGAGGGGGCCCTCAGCCGGACGGTGGCCGACACTGCTGCCGTCCTCGACGTCATCAGCACCCCCGACCCGTATGCCTGGTGGAACGCCCCGGTACCGGAGCGCCCGTTCGCCGAGGAGGTCGGTGCCGACCCCGGTCGGCTTCGGGTGGCGTTGTGCACGGCGTCCGCCCTCGGGCTGCCGGTGGCCGATGAGCCGGCTGCCGCCGTCGACCATGCCGGGCGGGTGCTCGAGTCCCTCGGCCATGAGATCTCGCGTATCGACTCCGATGTCTTCGCCCTGTCGGGACTCGAACCGTTCCTCAATGTGGTCAATGCGGGTCTGAGCGAGTACCCCGACATCGACTGGGCCAGGGTGGAGCCGCACAACCGGGCCGCCTACGCCGCCGCCGAGGCCGTGAACAGTGCGGTCTTCACCCGGTCGCTCATCGAGTTGCACCAGTTGACGCGCACGATCGTGGCGCGCTTCGATGACGAGTTCGATCTGCTGGTGACGCCCACGATGACGGTGGAGCCGCCGAAGGTGGGCCTGCTCGAGGCCGTCCACGCCGGGGCCGGGGCGCCGGTCCTCGACATCGTGGCCATGGCCGCCTTCACCGCGGTCTACAACATCACCGGCCAGCCGGCCGTGAGCCTGCCTCTCCACATGGCGCCTTCGGGGCTGCCGGTGGGCGTGCAGGTCGTGGCCGGCCCGTGGAGGGAGGCCCAGCTGATCCGGGTGGCGTCCCAACTGGAGGCGGCTGACCCCTGGTCCGGCCGCTATCCCCGCCTCGGGTGAGGCGATGCCCCCGCCTGGCCTGAGGAACGTGCCCGGCCGGGCATTGATGAGTATCTTTCGTTAGCCGACAGAAACGGAGAAGCCATGACGGTCATCGATGAGACGGTTCGCCAGCACAAGTTCCTGCTCGACGAGAGTGAGATGCCGACTGCCTGGTACAACATCGTCCCCGATCTGCCCTCGCCACCACCTCCGGCCCTCCATCCCGGCACGCTCGAGCCCGCCGGCCCTGACGACTTCGCCCCGCTCTTCCCGATGGACCTGATCCTCCAGGAAGTCAGCTCCGAGCGCTACATCGACATCCCCGGGGGGGTGCTCGACGTCTACCGGCAGTGGCGGCCGTCCCCGCTCTACCGGGCCTATCGCCTGGAGAAGGCGCTCGACACACCGGCGCGCATCTACTACAAGTACGAGGGCGTCTCGCCGGCCGGCTCGCACAAGCCCAACACTGCGGTGCCACAGGCGTACTACAACGCCAAGGCGGGGGTGAAGCGGCTGACCACCGAGACCGGTGCCGGGCAGTGGGGGACGGCGCTGGCCTACGCCTGTGCCATCTACGGGCTCGAGTGCGAGATCTGGCAGGTCGCCGCCTCCTACGACCAGAAGCCCTATCGCCGCATGATGATGGAGGCCTTCGGCGGGACGGTCCACCGTTCCCCGAGCGAGCTCACGGCCTCGGGCCGGGCCATCCTGGCGGCGGATCCCGACAGTCCCGGGTCACTGGGCATCGCCATCTCCGAGGCGGTGGAAGTGGCCGCGCCCGACCCGGAGACACGCTACGCGCTGGGCAGCGTCCTCAACCACGTGCTGATGCACCAGACCATCATCGGCGAGGAGGCCCTGCTGCAGCTGGCCAAGGCCGGCGAGAAGGCACCGGACCTGCTGGTGGGGTGCACCGGCGGGGGATCGAACTTCGGCGGTCTGGCCTTCCCGTTCATCCGGGAGAAGATGGCGGGCAGGATGAACCCGGTCATCCGGGCCGTCGAGCCTGCGTCGTGCCCGTCGCTGACCAGGGGCGTCTACGCCTACGACTTCGGGGACACCGCCGGCATGACCCCGCTGATGAAGATGCACACCCTCGGGCATGACTTCATTCCGGACCCGATCCACGCCGGCGGCCTGCGGTACCACGGGATGTCACCGCTCATCTCCCACCTCTACGAGCTCGGCATGATGGAGGCCATCGCCATCCCCCAGCTCGAATGCTTCGCCGCGGCCATGCAGTTCGTCCGCTCCGAGGGCATCCTCCCTGCGCCCGAGCCCACCCACGCCATCGCCGCTGCCATCCGGGAGGCCCTGGCCTGCAAGGAGTCCGGCGAGGAGAAGGTCATCCTCACCGCACTGTGCGGACACGGGCACTTCGACCTGGCCGCCTACGACTCCTACCTGAGCGGGCGCATGGTGGACGAGGAGATCAGTGACGCCCGCTTCGCCGCAGGGCTCTCTACGGTGCCGGAGGTGGCCTGAGGGGTCCCACCTGTGCGGTCAGCGTCCGCCGTCGGCAGCGGCGTGCTCGGCCAGATCGGACTGGCGTACCCAGGTCGCGTACATCTCGGCATAGCGCCCGCCCGACGCCACCAACTCGGCGTGAGTGCCGACCTCGGTAACGCGGCCCTGGTCGACCACGGCGATGCGGTCCGCCCGCATGGCCGTCGACAGGCGGTGGGCGATCAGGATGGCGGTCCGGTTCTCGAGGAGGGCATCGAGGGCGGTCTCGATCTTCGTCTCGGACTGGAGGTCGAGGTTGGAGGTGGCCTCGTCCAGCACGAGCACGCGGGGGTGGGCGAGGAAGGCCCGGGCCAGGGCGATCAGCTGGCGCTCGCCGGACGACAGGGTCTGGCCCCGCTCGTGGACCACGGTGTCCAGTCCGTTGGGCATGCGGTCGATCACGTCCCCGAGCCCCACCGTGCGGACCGCCTCGAAGATCGCCCCGTCGGTGGCCTCGGGTCGGGCGAAGGCGATGTTGTCCCGGATGGTGCCGGCGAACAGGAAGGGCTCCTGGGGCACCACGCCGAGCTGACGGCGCAGTGAGCGCATGGTGACGTCGCGCAGGTCGTGGCCGTCGATGAGCACCCGGCCATCGGTGGGGTCGTAGAAGCGGGTGACCAGTTTGGCCAGCGTGGACTTGCCGGCCCCGGTGGGCCCGACGAAGGCGACCGTCTCCCCGGGGGCGACCTGCAGCGCGATGTCCTCGACGACCAGCCGTTCCGGGTCGTAGCCGAAGGAGACGTGGTCGAACACGATCTCGCCCTCGATGGGGGGCAGCTCGACGGCATCGGCCGACTCGGTCACCTCCGGCTCGGTGTCGATCAGGTTACGCAGCTTGTACACCGAGGCCTGGCCCTGTTGGTAGGTGTTGTACTGCTGCACCAGCAGCTGGATGGGTTGGAAGAACCGGTTGAGGTACAAGAAGAAGGCGACCAGTGCACCGATCTTCAGGGTGTGGTGGAGCACCATCTCCCCGCCGATGGCCAGCAGCACGGCCTGGCCCACCACGCCGAGGAACTGGGTCCCGGGGCCGTAGAGGGCGTTGACGTGGGCCGTGTAGTTGTTGGCGTCGCGGTAGTCGCCCACCACGTTGCGGTGGTGGATCACGTTGTGCCGCTGGCGGTTGTGCGCGGTCACGATGCGCACCCCGTGGAGGCTCTCGGACAGGTCGGCCAGGACGTTGGCGATGCCGTCCCGCACCCGGTCGTAGCCGCGTTCCGAGGCTCGTTTGAACCACAGTGAGGCCACCACCAGTGCGGGGACGATCAACACCACGGTGATGGCGGCCAGGCGCACGTCGGTGACGAAGAGGATCACGGTGATGACCACCATGGTCAGGGCCTGGATGGCGAGCTGGGAGAGCCCGTCCTGCAGCAGCTGCTGGAGGTTCTCGATGTCGCTGGTCATGCGGCTCATGACCACGCCGGCCTTCTCTTCGGTGAAGAACCCGAGCGAGAGGCGCTGGAGGTGGGCGAAGACCTTGACCCGCAAGTCGTTCATCACCCAGGCGGCCAGGCGGCCCGTGACCTTGACCTGCAACCGCTGGGCCAGGGCGGTGACGGCGATGAAGACCAGGTAGGCGGCGGCCAGGATGGCCACGACGGCGAAGTGCTCGTGCCCCGGCGACATCCCGTCGTCGATGGCGATCCCGGTCAGCGCGGGGCCGGTCTGGGCGGCGACCGAGATGACCACGACCAGCAGGCCGGCCAGGGCCAGCATGCCCCGGTACTTGGTCAGGAGGCGCCACAGGGTGAGGCGCTTCAGCTCGACCTCTGAGCCGTTCTGGTTGAAGGCGACGTCCGGAGCGGGATGGTCGGGCTCTGAGGCGAGCAGCCTGTCCACCCCGCCCTGGAGCTCGGTGGGGATGCCGGCAAAGGGGAGGCCGGGCGCAGCCGGGCGACCGAACCCTCCGGGCGCCCCGCCGAATCCGCCTCCCCCGCCGCCGAATCCTCCTCCGCCCCAGCTCATTGCGGACCCCATCCGTTGCCACCCGGACCGTGGCCGTTGCCACCCGGGGTGTCGGACGCGGGACCCGGCGTCTCCTCCCGAGCTGCCTCCGCTTCGAACTCGGCCGCCTGGGCCAGCACCTCGGCGTAGAGGGGCGTCGACTCGAGCAGCTCGGCGTGGGTACCGTCGGCCACCACCTTCTGCTGGTCGAGCAGCACCACCCGGTCGGCCAGCGAGATGGTCGAGAGGCGGTGGGCGACGATGAGCGTGGTCCTCCCCTGCATCTGGACCCGCAGGCTGGCGTGGATCATCTGCTCGACCTGGACGTCGATGGCGCTGGTGGCATCGTCGAGGACCAGGATGGGCGGGTTGACCAGCAGGGTGCGGGCGATGGCGATGCGCTGCCGCTGGCCACCCGACAGGGTGTAGCCGCGCTCGCCGACCACGGTCTCGTACCCGTTGTCGAGGTGGCTGATGAACTCGTGGGCACCGGCCGCCCTGGCCGCTGCCTCGACCTCTTCGAGGGTGGCCGACGGCTTGCCGTAGGCGATGTTGTCCCGCACCGACACCGAGAACAGGAACGGCTCGTCCAGCACCACCCCGACGTTGGCCCGGAGACTGGCCAGGGTCAGGTCGCGGACGTCGTGGCCGTCGATCTCGATCGAGCCGTGCCGGACGTCGTAGAAGCGGTTGAGCAGGCGGGCCACCGTCGACTTGCCGGCCCCGGTGCGGCCCACCAGCGCCACCGTCTCCCCCGGGGCGATGTGCAGGTCGAAGTCGGCCAGCACCAGCCGCTCGGCATCGGCGGCGTAGGCGAAGTCGACGTGGCTGAAGCGCACGTCCCCCCTGCAGTCGACGAGGTCCACGGCGTCGGGCTTGTCGGTGACGGTCGGCTGCTCGTCGATGATCTCGTAGATCCGGTCTGCCGAGGCCGCGGCACGTTGCCCCATCATGATCAGCATCCCGAGCATCATGAACGGGGCCTGGAGCATCAGGAGGTAGGCGTTGAAGGCGAGGATGGCGCCGATCCCCAGGGAGCCGTGGATCACCATGTAGCCACCGAACAGAAGCACCAGGGCCAGGCCCACCTGCGGAAGGTTCTGCACCATTGGGGTGAACCTGGCGCGCAGGTCGGCGTCCTTGATGTAGCCCCACTGGAGCCTTCCGGCCGCGCCCTGGAGGGCGCGCAACTGCTGTTCTTCGGCGGCGAACGATTTGACCACCCGGACGCCGTTGATGTTCTCGTCGACGATGGTGGCCACGTCGGCGAGGCGCGACTGGATGAGCCACGACACCGGGAACATCGACTTCCGCATCTTCACGCCGGTGAGGTAGACGAAGGGCATGGTGGCCATGGCGATGAAGGCCAGTGGGACGCTGATGGACAGCATGAACACGAAGGCCACCACCGCGATCGAGCACTGCACGAGGATCATGGGGGCGAAGGTCATGTACATCTGGACCGAACGGATGTCCGAGTTGGCGCGGGAGATCAGCTGGCCCGACTGCACGCGGTCGTAGAACGAGAACGACATCTTGGTGAGGTGCTCGTAGATGATGTTCCGTAGGTCGTATTCGATGTCGTAGGCGGTCTCGAACAGGAAGAGGCGCGAGAAGTACCCGGCGATGGCACCGGCCACGCCCAGGCCGACGACCCACCACACGTAGTGGCTGAGGGGCACGGTGTGCTTCTGGATGGAGTTGTCGATGGCGTGGTTCAACAGGTTGGGGATCTGCACTTGGAGGACCAGGCCGAAGAAGGAGAGCACCAGGGCGGTGATGAAGATGCCCTGGTGGGAGCGCATCACCGGCAGGGCGCGTCGGAGCCACGAGAGTGACCGGTCGGGGTCGATGGTGGCCCTGGGTGCCTCGTTCCGCGCCACCTCGCCTATGGGGACGAACTCGGTCCCCACCTCGGGGGCGCCGGTGTCGCGTGGCCGGAGAGTGGGGGCTCTCAACGGGGCCTCCGAGCCAGCCGGTAGGCGTGGAAGGCCTTGCGCCACACCATCAGCCCGTCGAAGGCCCGGTCCGTCTCGGCCACACTGCCCAGGCTCCCGGCGATGTCTCCCAGGCGCGCGGCGACAGCGGCGTCTGCGGCATCGAGCACGCGGCGCCCGTCCTCGGTGAGCACATGGTCCACCTGCCTCCGGTCGGCTACCACGTTCCGGCGTTCGACCAGGCGCCGGGCGACCAGCCCGTCGACTACGGCGGTGATGGTCGGCGGGCGCACCGCCAGCCGTTCGGCCAGGTCGGAAGAGACGGCAGAGCTCTCGTCGAGCAGGCCGAGGATCCGGTACTGGGGGAGGGAGAGGTCGGCGACGGCGAGCCCGAGCTCGACCTGCTTGGCCAGCCATGCCGCGGTCCGGCCCAGGGTGCGGCGTTCGTCCACGGCGATGGTCTCGGGAATCACATAGTTAGACTATCGAAGGAACTCGTCCGGCCGAGCGCCCGCGTGGTGGACTGACGGAGCGGGGGAAGGCTCCCTCTGGCTCTAGCGTGGCGCGTGGCGCCGCCCGGTTCACAGCTCTCCGGGTTCCGGCGGCCATGTCAGCACGCCTCGATAGCTCGTGGACCGTGCTCGTCGGCCACCAGACCAGCGAGGCCGATCGGTGCGTTGACATCTTCTGGCGTCCCGAAGGCAGCTTCGGCTTCGAAGAGCTCCGGAGGGATCCCGAGGACACGGGGGCCCGGACCCCGATCGCCTACTTCTCCGGTCGCGAGTTCTCGACGGAGGCCGAGGCCACGGTGACGGCCAAACAGGCTGTGCCGCGGCTCGGTTCGCCCCTCGACCGCTGATCTTCGTCACAGTCGGGAACCGTCACGCTCATCGGCGTCATGAGACAGGCCTGGTGCTGGAAGCCGGTACTCACTATTCGACCGAACAGAACTGAGACTGCCGGTGATCGCAACAGCAAGCACCTGATGGATCGGGCCGGTGACAGGCGATCCCTCAGGAGCTCGCCGAGATAGGCGGTGAGGGCTACCCGGGCCGGTTCCTGCCGTAGGCGTCGTGGCTCGACACCCACTCATCGGCAGCGATGGCCGAGCCCAGGGACAACTCGCCGCACAGCACGGTTGCCGCCACGATCTCGGCGAAGGCACGCGCACGAC
>JBKQMB010000093.1:0-7168 GCA_052326605.1 Acidimicrobiales bacterium
AGTCGCCGCACGCGCAACAATCACGCCCGTCACTACCCTGCAGGGCCTATTTGGCTTATATCCCGTGAGTTTTTAGGTCCTTCAACACTTGTCATCTGGTAGTAAAGTAACTATAGTCTGAGTACAGCATTTCAGCACGTTGCTCCATTCCTAATCTTGCTAGCGAAGGTGGTCGTAATGCCAATTTCACGTAGGACGTTCTTGGTGCGTTCCGGGCAAGCTGCAGGGTTGATCGCTGCTTCCGGTGGAGTCGGGGCGCTCATGGAGGCTGCAGCCATGCCGGCTGGCGCGAGCCCCGCCAGCTCACCGTTAACTCCGGTCACTTATCAGCTGGGTTGGCTCCCAAACGTCGAGAATGGGGGCGAGTTCTACGCCGCAGCGAGGGGGTACTTCGCGAAAGAGGGCATAGACATCACTGTGTTGCCCGGTGGGCCGACGACCACAGTCGAGCCGGAGATTGTGAGTGGAAAGTGCCTGGTGGGGTTGTCCGAGACGGATACCCTCGCCAGGGCGAACCTCCAGGGGGCAAAGATTAAGACAATTGCCGCAACCCTTCAGACGACTCCATTGGCCGTGGCATCCCTCGTGTCGAAGCCCGTCAAAACTCCTCATGACCTGATCGGAAAGCGCCTCGGTGTGCAGTCGTTCCAGGAGGACGTGTTCATCTCCTTCTTCAAGATGATCGGGGTCGACTACACCAAGATCAAGTTCATACCCGCCTCAGGTGACCCGTCGATCCTCCCTGCGGGAGAGGTGGACGCCCTGTCCGTCTTCGTCACAAATGAGCCGATCACCCTTGCCCTGCAAGGCGTCAAGACCTTCGTCTGGACGCTGGGCCAGTACGGCTGGAGCGTCTTCGGCGACACTCTTGAGGCTTCGGAAGCCGCCCTCAGCAACTCAACGACCCGTGACATCATCGTTCGCGTGGTCAGGGCGGTCATTCGGGGTTGGGAGGGTGCACTGGCCAACCAGGCCGCGACGGTGAGCATGGTCGTGAACAACTACGGCAAGAGCCTGAAGCTGAATGCCAAACAGCAGACGCTCGAGCTGAAGGCTTTGGCGAACATCATCGAGACGCCCAGCACCAAGGCGCACGGTCTGCTCACTATGAGCCCTTCAGATATCGAGACCAACCTCAAGTCGATTCGCTCGGAAGGAATCAAGGTCACCGAGGCGAGCTTGTTCGACCTGAGTATTCTCGAGGAGGCCTACGGCGGGAAGACGACCATCAGCTGAGCGACGGGGCATCCAGTCACTCAGCTGGATGCTCATGCACAGTTGACCTGCCGGGCTCGGTCATTCTCGCCGGGCGAGGCGGCCCAGTTGCCCACTTGGCTCACCCGCCTGCACGCTGGCGGGACTTGGGCCTCGTCAAGAACCGGGATGTGCGTGTCCTGGGAGCCAATTGGGCTCTGGAGCGGCCTCTACCGCATCACCTAGAGTCCGTTTTGCCGACAAATTAAGAGCTGACTCCCCACACGAAAACCGGGAGCGAGTACGGAGGTGCACAGTGGTCGAGACCGTTGCCCCAAATCCTGACGGGCGGGGCAAGGTCCCCGCGTATACTGAAGACCCCTGGACGAGGGTCGAGAGCATCCACGGCATGGCAGGCGACGAGCTGCGCTCCGCCCTGCAGAAGTCGATCAGGCGTGGCTTGCTCGAGAACGCCCTCCTCGTTGGCTACGAGCTGTTCCAGTCCGGGCCGGAGGCAGAAAGGCTGCTCTGGGAACGGCTGCAGATCATCTCCGTCGAGGACGTGGGATTCGGCCGGCCCGAGGCCCCCGTCCTCGTTGATGCTCTTAACCGGATGCACGCCCAGTTCCCATGGCCTGCAGGCGACAGGTTCATCTTCGCCGCCCACGCGATCCGGGTCCTCGTCACGAGCCCGAAGGACCGCATGACCGACGAGCTCGCCAACTGGGTCGCACATTTGGCAGACGACGAGGGCGTCCGGCCCGAGATCCCCGACGTCGCGCTGGACGTCCACACACGGCGGGGCCAGCTGATGGGCCGCGGGCTCACCCATTTCCTGGCCGAGGGAGCGCAGGTCGCGAACGAGGTGCCCGGCCGTGACCTCACCTACCGCAAGCGTCTGCTCGCACTCCACGGCATCCCGGAGGAGTCCGCATGATCTCTCCTGGCTCGCCCGAGGGTGCCGGCGTGTCACCGCGAGAACCCGAGGTGGCCCGTCAACGCGGTGTCGGCGTGGTCGTAAACCAGGTGGACAAGGTCTTCAAGATCGGCCGGAAGAGCCTGGACGCCCTCCATGACGTCACGTTGAGCGCCGAGCCAGGCTCGTTCACAGCACTCCTCGGTTCCTCGGGGTGCGGCAAGTCGACCCTACTCCGCATCCTGGCCGACCTTGAGGTCCCGACCGCGGGGTCGGTGCTCGTCGGAGGGACGCAGCCACATGAGCTGCGGATGTCCCACCGCCTCGGAGTCGCCTTCCAGGATGCGGCCCTGTTGCCATGGCGCTCGGTCACAGCCAACATTCGCTTGCCTGCCGAGATCTCCCACGTCTCCCTCGATGATTCGACCGTCCCTGACTTGGTCAAGCTGGTCGGCCTAGAGGGTTTCGAGCGGGCGCGGCCGGCCCAGCTCTCCGGAGGCATGCGCCAGCGCGTCGCGATCGCGCGCACGCTCCTGCTGGACCCAGACCTGCTCCTGCTCGACGAGCCGTTCGGAGCCCTCGACGAGATGACACGCCAGCGCCTCAACGTCGAGCTGCAACGCATCTGGCTCGCGCGTAAGACAACTACCCTCCTCGTCACCCACTCGATCCCCGAGGCCGTCTTCCTCTCCGACAGGATCCTGGTGATGACCCAGAGGCCGGGACACATCGACTCGGTGGTCGACATCGACCTGGAGCGCCCGCGGACGCTCGACATACTCCGCACGACCGGGTTCCACGCGTACTGCGACCAACTGAGCGACCTCCTCTTCTCGCAGCGAACCGACGTGGCGGTAGGAGCTGTATGAAGAACCAGGGCCGCTTGCAGCTCTTTGGCGAAAGGATCGGAAACTCGGCCGGCGGTGTCATCGGAGTCATAGCCGTGCTCGTGGTCTGGGAGATCGGAGCCCACCTCCTGGCCGGCAAACACATCCTCCCCACCCCGCCTCAGGTGGCGGTCGAGATGTGGGACGACAAGAGCTACTACTGGCCGAACATGCTTGTGACCCTGCGGGAGGCCGGCAAGGGCTATCTGGTCGGCAACGTGCTCGCGATAGTGATGGCCATTGCCTTTGTCCAAGTCCCGATCCTCGAACGGCTGTTGATGCGGCTCGCCATCGCGAGCTACTGCGTCCCCCTGGTCGCCATCGCGCCGATCCTGATCGTGGTGACATCCGGCGACACCCCGAAGGCTGCGCTGGCCGGCATCGTCGTGTTCTTCACGACCCTCATCGCCATGCTCCTCGGGCTCCGCTCGGTCGACAAGTCCGCCTTGGACCTCGTGAAGTCCTATGGCGGCGGCTCCTGGATGACGCTGGGCAAGGTCCGGCTGCAGTCGGCGCTCCCGAGCCTGTTCGCGGGACTGCGCATCGCAGCGCCGTCTGCGCTGCTCGGGGCCATCATCGGTGAATACCTCGGAACCAATGCCGGACTCGGGGCGGAACTGATCCAGTCGCAGACCTCTTTCCAGGTGACCGAGACGTGGGGTCTGGCCGTTTTCATCGCCGCCCTCGCCGGAGCCGCCTACGCCCTCACCTCCCTCGCCGCGCGAGTGCTGTTGCCCTGGTCGGCGAGGGGCTCGACCGTCGTGGTCGGGACGGCCGAGCGTGTTGACGACGGCCGGTCCTACCTCGCCAGGGCGCTGCTGTCTGCCTGGTACGTCGTCCTCTCGCTAGGGCTGATAATCGGCCTGTGGTACCTGACCATCTGGATGCTCAACCTGAACGACTTCTTCGCCAAGACCCCAGCCGACGTCTGGAGCTACCTGGTGTCAGGCTCCACGGCGTCTGCAGACCGGTCGCTGATCTTCGGCCAGTTGGGCGAGACGTTGAACGATGCCGCCCTGGGCTATGTCGCCGGCACTGCCGTGGCTGTGCTCATTGCGGTCGGCATCGTAGCGAAACGATCTCTCGAACAGACTCTCATGCCCATCGCGATAGCGCTGCGCTCGGTGCCCCTCGTCGCCATGACGCCGTTCCTGATGCTGATCTTTGGCCGTGGAGCGGTGGGTGTCTCCGTGGTCGTCGGGATCGTGGTGTTCTTCCCGACTCTGGTGAACGTCACAGTCGGGATGCGCACGGCACCCGAACAGGCGGTCGACATGGTCTCCTCCTTCGGTGGGTCTACGACGACGGCGATCCGCAAGGTCCGCTTCCTGTACGCCCTGCCGGCGCTGTTCGCCTCTGCCCGGATCGCGGTGCCTGCCGCCATCGCCGGGGCCACGCTCGCCGAATGGCTCGCTACCGGAAGGGGGCTCGGGAACCTCATCGTCGTGTCCTATACGAACTCGCAGTTCAACACGCTCTGGGCGGCCACCGTCGTCATCGTTGCGGTCGCTGTCATGGTCTACGCCCTCGTCGGCATGCTCGAGGTCGTCGTGCGCAGCAGGTTCGGCCCCGCCCCGGAATCAGACTGATCGCTTCCGGCAGACCACCAGTCGCGGCAAGCTCGGTCAGTCGTACCAGGCACCGGGCGCGAGCCGAGTCGTTTGTTCATAGCCGAGGTCGTGGCTGAACAGCAACATGGCGTCGTGTGACCTTTGCAGTTCTTCGATCCGCCCCCAGCTCGCCACCATGGTGTCCGGCTCCCAGACCACAGGGGGCAGCGCCCGGGCCTTCATCTTCTCGGGCAGGTAGGCGGCGTCGCCAACGAGGATCACCGCCTGGTGGTCGAGACGGACGAGCATCGACTGATGGCCGCCAGTGTGGCCGGGGGTGGGGAACAAGAGGACCCGACCGTCTCCGAAGACGTCCGTTTCGTCTGTGAGCTCCTTCCAACGCACGGGGTGGTCGAAGTCGGCCCGCACAAAGAGGTTGCGCTGGTAGACAGGCGGCGAGAAGGCAAACGACAGCTCGGCACGCTGGATCAAGAACTCGGCGTGCCTCAGGGACTCAATCCCTCCGCAATGGTCGTAATGAAGGTGGGAATGAGCGACATGAGTCACGTCGGCGAGGGACATCCCGACGGTGGCGAGCCTGCGCTCGAGACGATCCTCGCCAGTCATGAGGACCTCGAAGGCGTCAGCCGCCGCCCCCAGCCTTGCCGCCGGGTTCTCGGCCAGGTCAGGGTGCCCGCCGGAGTCGAACAGGATGTTCCCGGCCGGGTGCTGGACAAGGTAGAAGAAATAAGGGATGAGGACCTTTGTCCCGACCCTGGAGTCGAAGGGGTCAAGTACCGCCCAGTCCGCTCGTTCCCCGCCGCAATGGAAAGCGAAGAGCCTCATGAGGTCGGACCCGGAGCTCGCCCGGTCACGCACATCAGCGGCAGCCGTGTTCTGCTCCACGCACGACCCCGCCTCGCTCGGGAAGGCTCACGATCCGAGGAGCGGTACAGCCACTCCCTGCCACTCGCGTGAGATCCGCCGGTGGGCGGCAAACGCGTCGTGGAGCTCGTTCGACTGCGGGACACCGTCTCGGACGAGCAGGCGCCCGTTCACAATCGTGTCCCGGGCGCGGACCGGCCCGCATCGCAAGAAGCCCTCGACGAGATCAGTGTGCACTCCGGCGAAGGCGACCTCGTCGAGGCCCCACACGACGACATCGCCCGGTGCGCCCGGGCGCAGCGTGCCGAGGCCGTCCTCCCGACCGAGACATGCGGCGGAACCAACCGTTGCTATCTCCAGTACGTCTCGGGCGGTCATGGCAGCCGGTCCCTCTTTGATCCGGGCGAGCAGAAGCGCCATACGCGCCTCGAGCCAAAGAGACATGTGGTCTGCCGACGAGGACCCGTCGCATCCGAGGCCCACCCTGGCACCGGCGTCTCTCAACGCCCGGATGGGCGCGATCGATCCACTGTAGAGAGAGTTCGCGCTTGGGCAGTGGGCGATACCTGTGTGCCACTTGCCTAGGCGGGTCACCTCATCGTCGGTGGGGAAAACGCAGTGGGCCACCCATGCCCGATCGGTGCCCCATCCGACTTCCTCGAAGTGCTGTATCGAAGAACGCCCGAAGGTGCTCTGGCAGTAGGACAACTCCCCGAGGTCCTCCACGAGATGAGTGTGCAAGCGCACATCGAGGCGCTCGGCGAGGTCGGCCGTGCGCTGCATGAGGCTCGGCGTGACCGAGAAAGGAGAGCAGGGCGCCAGGGCGATGCGCAGCATGGAGTTGGCGCCGGGGTCGTGGTAGGTCTTAACGAGCCGTTCGGAGTCTGCAAGGATCTCGTCGTCGTCCTGCACAACCTCGTCCGGTGGCAAACCACCGTCTTTCTTCGACAGGCTCATCGATCCGCGCGTGGGGTGGAAGCGGAACCCCAGGTCAAAAGCGGCCTTTATCTCAGCGTCGATCAGGTTGGGGCGCGGGTGCACGTACAAGTGGTCGGTCGTCGTCGTGCATCCTCCGAGCGCCAGCTCCGTCAACCCGACAACTGTCGAGACATAAACGGCCTCCTCGTCGATGCGGGCCCAGATCTTGTAGAGGGTCTGGAGCCAATCCCACAAGTCGGCGTTGCTGACCGGCGCGAACGACCGGGTCAGGTTCTGATAGATGTGGTGATGGGTGTTGATCAGCCCAGGGGTCACGAGGCAGCCACTGGCCGAGATCACCTCTCTGGCTCGAGGTTCGGTGCCGGGCTTGCCGACGCTGTCGACTACACCGTTGCTGATGGCCACCCAGCCTCCGGACACTTCGTCCCCAGCCATTGTCACTAGGACATCCGCGTCACGTACGACTAGGTCCGCGCCCTCATCGGTGCTATGCACGGTCGTGCTCATGGCACTCTCCTTCTGGCGTCGCCGAGCCCGGGGCTCCCGTTCGAGCGCGAGACGGTCAGGCGCTGCTACGACCGCAACTTTACATACGTGTCCGAGAGGAGAACCTACCCGCAGCGGGCCGTCCGCGTCCTCATCGCCCGGTAGTGGGATGGACGTTCCTCAGCGCGTGGCGGATGATGACCAGGGATGTCCGAGAACAGGGTCCTCATCGAACTTGACCGGTCGGCTGAAGGCTGACTCCGCGCAACTCTGATCTGACAGCGCCCGCGGGCTCAAGCCAGAAGAGAGAG
>JBKQMB010000094.1:0-36158 GCA_052326605.1 Acidimicrobiales bacterium
AACGAGGACCCCAATCCCTTTGTGTGGACCAAGACATCCGGCCAGATCATCGCCAAGGTTCGGCGTGGGCGGGTCGCCCTCGAGCAAGTGCGCGAATCGCGCGCTATTTGAATGTCACCGCACTAGAAGCCTCTCCGCCGAGCTGCCTACGTCCGGTGTGACACCCGTGCCGTAGGGTGCCCACGGTGCCTCGAGCGGCCGCACGCACCCCCAGAGGCGCGGCCCTCCCCGTCAACATCTCCGTGACGAGGCTGCATGCCAGGCTGAAAGAGCTCTACGGCGCTACTGTCGACACGGGCCGGCTCCAACCCTTCGCCCCAAGTGGGTGCCCGCCAGACTTGTCATGACAAGGCGGCGCGTAACCGCTCCACGCGCTCTTCGAATGGGTACGCTCCGGTGACATGAAGGATGCGCGGCGCGGCGGCCATGTCCTGGGGCAAGGAGTTCCACTCGTTCCCAAGGAACTGGGTCCGCCGGAGCCACGGCGTTGACCTTCCAGGCCGGCAATACATCGGCGTTGCCTCCGGGTCGAACTCGTATCCGAACATCTCCAACACTGCGGCATTGTCGTGCCAGCGGGTCTCGAGGTACTGGGTCATGTCCCACATCTCCTCAAAGAACCGCCGTCCTCTTCGACCTGACCGGACGACCATCACACCCGTGTTGGGGACGCATTGGCCGTCGTAGTGATGTTCGACGAGCCCGAGGAAGCGTCGACGCGGCAGGGCGGTGGCGATATCGACAGAACGGTCCACGATCGCTGCGTCTGCGTCGATCCAGACCAGGAGATCACAGGTCGGCAGGAGCTGGTTGATGAAAGCGACCTTGCTCCAATGCTTGTGTTTGCGCTCGGGAGCGGGATCAGTCTCTGGGATCCGCAGGTCGTAACCATGGAGAGCTGCGTACCGTTCGAACGACGGCCGGGTCACGGCGAGGAGCTCTTCGTGCCGCCCCAGCCCCATCGTGGCAAGGACTTTCGACGGGCTCATGACCGGGACAATATCCGAAACATGGAAAGGGCAACAGGGGTTGCCGGATTGCCTCAGATCTGCACTGGAAGGTCTCCGACCGGCCCTGACTGGCTTTCGTCGTGACGCCCACGGATGGATCCGCCGGTCGGTGAGAGCCGGAGTCCAACAGCTGACAGCCCTAATGCCCGGAACGACCCTTCGAGTCGGGATTCCGGATCCGGGAGTCCGATCTTCTGGAAGTATGACTGGGAACCGGATGTGATCGGGACTTGTCCGACTAGCGCGAGGATCTTGATTCATGTTGGAACGGCTGTATCGGCGTTGTCGTTCGAATGCAGCAAGGGTGTCGAGGAGCTTGCTGTTATCGGTTCTGCCCCACACCCCGGCGTCCCTCCGTTGCCGAATGATTCCCGTGCTTCGGTTCGCTCTCGGGTTTCAGATCTCGGCGAAGGCCGTCGCAACTGTTCGGGACCGTCTGATGACCGGTGGGAGGTTGCTCATCTTCGGCATCGGCCTGGACAGCTCGACGTGGGAACTGGTCAATCGCAGGGGACGCACGGTGTTTCTGGAGGATGTTCCCGGTTGGGTCGACATCTCACGCAAAGAGGCGCCCGAGCGGGAGGTGCACCTCGTCGAGTACTCGACCGCGGTGGAGACCTCCATGGGTTTCTCGGACGTGTCGGATATCCCGCTCCCGAGCCTTCCAGACAAAGTTGCGTCGACGCGGTGGGACGTCGTGGTCGTCGATGGACCGGCGGGCTGGGGGCCGGACACCCCGGGACGGGCCGCAAGCGTCACCCTGGCCCACAGATTGGTTGGCCGAGGTGGAGTTGTGCTGGTGGACGACTACGATCGCGAGATCGAGCGCCACATCTGCGATCTCGTCTTCGGGAGACCGGCGGACAAGATGCTCGATACGAGGCGGCCTGTTGCCCTCTTCCAGTGCTAGTTGGCCAGATGCACTGAGCCCTGACGGATGGGTTCCGAGGAAGCGGGTCGACACTACGTGTAGGTGCCATCACGCATTAGAACTGGGTGTCCCCTGACAATGCACGTGAGATCCACAGTGCATCCCCGTGCACGAGACACCTCTCCGCCGGGCTGCCTGCGTGCGGTGTGACACCCGTGCCGTAGGGTGCCCTCGGTGCCTCGAGCGGCCGCACGCACCCCAGAGGCGCGGCCCTCCCCGTCAGCGTCCTGCGGAGTGCCCGAGCCCGAGCCCGGTGATCCCCGCATGGACCGTGCCGATCGGAGGCACCGTGATCGCCGCCATTCCATCCGCTGTCCTCGTCGGGGTCGACGGCACCGTGGTGTCCGTCGAGGTCCACGTGTCCAACGGGCTCCCCGGGTTCACCGTCGTCGGACTGCCCGATGCCGCGGTGCGCGAGTCGCGTGACCGGGTCCGTGCCGCCCTGCTGTCCAGCGGGTTGCAGTGGCCCCTCCGGCGGGTGACCGTGAACCTCGCCCCGTCCGGGATGCGCAAGGGGGGCGCGGGCCTCGACCTGCCCATCGCCGTCGGGGTGCTGGTGGCCTCGGGTGTGCTCCCTCCCCGGTCGGTGGAGGGCATGGCCTTCGTGGGGGAACTGGGCCTCGACGGATCGTTGCGGGGAGTGCCGGGGGCGGTGGTGCTGGCCGAGGCCCTCCGCCGATACCGGCTGGTGGTGCCGGAAGAGAGCGCCCACGAGGCATCGCTTGTGGGGGAGTGCGACATCCGCGTGGCGGCCACCCTCGCCGCCCTGGTCGACCGGCTGTCGGGTCGCCGACCCTGGGGCGAGGTGGGCACCACCCCCGATGGATCGTTCCGTGCCGCATCTGAGCCCCCCGGGCGCCCGCACGCCACTGATCTGGCCGACATCCGGGGGCAGCGGCTGGCGCGTCGGGCACTGGAGGTGGTTGCGGCGGGCGGTCACCACCTCCTGCTGGTCGGCCCTCCGGGCTCGGGGAAGACGATGCTGGCCAGGCGGCTCCCCGGCCTGCTCCCCGGCCTCGATCGGCCCACGGCGCTGGAGGCGACCCGGATCCATTCGGTTGCCGGCCTGCCGTTGCCCCCGGGGGGGCTGATCGAAGAGCCGCCGTTCCGCGCCCCCCACCACGGCGCGTCGCCGGTGGCGATGATCGGCGGCGGGACGACCTGGATGCGCCCGGGCGAGATCAGCCTGGCGCATGGCGGCATCCTCTTCCTCGACGAACTCGGTGAGTTCCCGGCGGTGGTCCTCGACGCGCTCCGCCAACCGCTCGAGGACGGCCAGGTGAGGGTCAGCCGGGCCCGGGGTTCGACGAGTTTCCCGGCCCGGTTCATCCTGGTGGGGGCGATGAATCCCTGCCCGTGCGGGGAAGGGGGTGCTCCCGGGGCCTGCCGTTGCTCGAGAGCGGCGCAGGAGCGCTACGCCCGGCGGCTCTCGGCCCCGTTCCTCGATCGCTTCGACATCGCCATCCGGGTCGACCGACCACTGGCCCAAGAACTGTTCGGCCCGCCGTCGGCGGAGGGCTCGGCGACGGTGGCCGCCCGGGTGGCCGGGGCCCGGGAGCGAGCCGCAGAACGTGGTGTCCGCGTCAACGCCGATATGGCCGGCCCCCGCCTTGCCGACGACGCTCCTTTGAGCAGCGGGGCCGCAGCCATCGTCGAGCGGCAGATCCGGTCGGGCACGCTGAGCGCCCGGGGACTGCACCGCGTCCATCGACTGTCGAGGACCATCGCCGATCTCGACGGAGCCGGCGAGGTCATCGGGGAGAGCCACGTCCGCGAGGCGCTGTTGCTCCGCGGCCAACGCCGGTTGCTCCCCGGGGGCGGCCTCCGATGATCGACTCCGGCCAGCTCGAGTACCACGCCGGCGCAGTGGCCGGTCTGCCCGGGATGACGCCGGTGCGCCTGGCCAAGCTGTTGGACGGCTTCGGGCCCGTGTTGGCCTGGCAGGCGGTGAAGGCGGGCACCCATCCGGCCGACCCTCGTCGGAAGTTCGCCGTGCCGGCCAGAAGGACCGATGTCGACGACGTCGGCCGGCGGTACGCCCGTGCGGGCGTGAGGATCCTGCTGCCCGGTGGGGCCGGGTACCCGTCGATGCTGGAGGGCGACCCGGGGGCACCAGCCGTCCTCTTTGCCAGCGGCGACCCGGCCGTGGTGGAGGGGCGGGCCCGGGTGGCGATCGTGGGGACCCGCTCGGCCACCCACTACGGGCGCCAGGTCGCCTCGGAGCTCGCCGCCGAGTTGGCGGGCCACGGCGTGGTGGTCGTGTCCGGCCTGGCTCGGGGCATCGACGGCGCGGCCCACGCCGGAGCCCTGCGGGGGGAGACCGGGGGTGCAGGGCCCCCGGTCGCCGTGGTCGGAACCGGGCTGGATGTCGTCTATCCGCCCTCGAACCGCGACCTGTGGGCACGGGTGGCCGGCCGCGGGGTGGTCTTCTCCGAGTCGGCGTTGGGGACCCAGCCGCACCCGGGGGTGTTTCCGGCCCGCAACCGGATCATCGCCGCGTTGGCCGATGTGGTGGTCGTGGTCGAGAGCCACCATGGCGGGGGGTCGTTGTACACCGCGGAGGCCGCAGCCCGGCGGGGTATCCCCGTGTGCGCCGTCCCCGGCTCTGTCCACAGTCGGGCCTCCGCGGGGACGAACGGTCTCCTGGTCGACGGTTGCATCCCGGTCCGCGATGCAACCGATGTGCTGGTGGCGGTCGCCCTGGCTCGTGCCGGGCAGGACGCTCGTGCCGGTGCGCCTCCGTCCGTTGACGTCGCACCGTACCCCCGGGCGCAGCCGTCCCGTTCGGCTCGGGCCCCGGCCGGGGCGCGCGCGTCGAGGGACGTCGAGAGGGAGGCGCCGGCGCCGCTCACACCCGCCCAACGGACGGTGTGGGAGGCGGTCGATGACACACCCACGGCGTTCGAGACGATCCTCGTCCGCACCGACCTGCCCCTTGCTGCCGCGGCCGAGGCCTGCGGGCAGCTGGTCGAGAGCGGTGCGCTCCGCTCCGGGGCGGGCTGGTGGTCGAGGAGTTAGGGGAGGCCCGGATCGTTTCAGGCCGCCGGGAAGCTCGCCTGCTGCCAACCGATGGCCGACGACGACACCGGTCCGGGGGTGGGCGCAGAGGCGAGGGCCGGGGCCGTGCAACTGGCCAGCCCTTTTTGCGCGCCGTACCAGGCGGGCGTGCCCGGCGATCGCCACACCAGCCAGCAGGTGCCGTCCGGGGCACGGTCGGCCAAGGTGATGGCCCCGCTCCCTTCGGTGACGATGGCGACGCTGACGGTCGACGTGTTGGTGGACGGCCCGGACACGAAGGTGAGGGAGGGATTGGACGCACCCAGCGTGGCGACGTCGAGCGAGCCGTAGCCGCCCTGGCTCGCTGCCGCCGAGTCGGCCGCGGTCAAGCCGCTCGACAGTGCCTGTTGGGCCTGGAGGCCGTCTGCCGCGGCCACGCCGGGGGCGTTGTCGATGTTGGTGCTCGAACTGCTCCCCGATTTGAGGGTCGAGCCGAGAAGGAGGGCGGTCAGGATGGCAACTCCGAGCAGGCTGAGGACAGTGGCCAGCATCGAGAAGCCGAGGTCATCGGCACGTGGGTCCCTGCGCACCCGCATTCGGTGTTGCATCGTCCCCTCCGGGTCGACGGTCCGTTTCCTACGAAAAGGCTAGTGCAGAGCGTGGTCAAATGGCTACACATGGTGGTTGAAGCGAGCCAGGTACCCTGGTGCACGTGAACGGGAGCGCCACTTCGGGCCGACCGTCGGTGACCCGGCTGGGGCTATGGGTCGAGGACTTCGCCCCCGTCCCGGGCGGAGGCGGGCTGCTCGCACGTGCGGCTGCGGTGGCAGAGGCGGCCGAGCGTGCCGGCTTCGACTCACTGTTCGTCAGCGAGTCGCCGGGCAGCCCGACGCGCCTGCTCCCGACGGATGCCGGCGGGTCACCGGTCCCCGGGGGTGGCGCCTTCGAGGTGTACTCACTCCTCGGGGCGCTGGCGGCCCGCAGCCGCTCCCTCCACCTGGGGGCGGTCCCGTTCGGCACAGAACGGCGCGCCCCTGCGGTACTGGGCAAGATCGTCACCGCCGTCGACGTCATCTCCCACGGTCGGGGCGTGCTGGCCCTCGGGTGGGAATCGGAGCCCGGCGGACAGGAAGCCGACCGTCTGGCCGAACGGCTGCAGGTGTGCCGCGCTGTCCTGGAGGACGAAACACCCCGGTTCGCCGGACGGTATTACCACGTCGACGGTGCTGTGAACCGCCCGGGTCCGGTGCAGCGCGGTGGTGTTCCGATCGTGGTCTTCGCCGGACCGGGGGCCCCGGTGCGCCCGGGCCTGCTCCGGGTGGCCGGCCACTTCGCTGACGCGGTGGTCGTGGAGGGGGACGCGGCGAGCGTCGCAGAGGCGGTCGGCCTCGTCGGGGAGGCGGCAGCATCCATGGGTCGTGCCCCGGGCTCGGTGCAGGTGGTCTGGAAGGGCCGACCGGACCCGCCGGCCGACGAGGTGTCGGCACGACTGCTGGCCGGCGCCGACGGGTGCATCGTGTCGCTTGCGGACGCCGACCGATCCGACGCCGACCGTCCGGATGCCATCGCCCGGCTCGGCTCCGTGCTCAGGGACGCGCTGGACTCGGTGCCGGCCAGGCCGGGCACCCGACAGACTTAGGCGTCGTCGCCCGACTGCATCACCCCGTTGTCGGCGCGCACCTGGTAGTTGACCCGGACCTCACCGGGCGTGCGCATGGGGTAGGTGTCGACACCGAGGTGCTTCTTGGCCAGGGAGTCGGTGTGGGCGTCCGCAGGAGGATCACCGCCTTCTTCGACGAGCACCCGGAGCGTTGACGGCCCGGTAGGCGGGCGTCTGCACGGCCGCGCGAACGGGGCGTCCCGGGGGCTTCCCCGGAACCCCCGCTGCTACGGTGCCCGAATGCGGATCGGCGCCCACGTCAGAGCGGGAAAGGGGCTGGTGCCCGCTCTCGAGCACGGGGCGGAGATCGGAGCGGAGGTCGTCCAGATCTTCACCCAGAGCCCCCGCATGTGGAAGCCCTCGCAGTACGGCCCCGAGGTCCTGGCCGGCTACCGCGTCGCCCAGGCGGAGCACCCGACAGTCACCTCCACGTTCTGCCATGCGACCTACCTGATCAACCTGGCCTCGCCCGACCCGGCCCTGGCCGACAAGTCGAGGGCGTGCCTCGTCGCCAACCTGGCCACCGCCGAGGGCATGGGTGCAGACGGGCTGGTCCTGCACATCGGGAGCCATCGCGGCAGCGGGTTCGACACGGCGCTTCCCGGTGTGGTCGACGCGTTGGTCGAGGCCCTCGATGCAGTGGACGCCTCCGAGGATCCATGCCCGATCCTGTTGGAGAACGCCGCCGGGGCCGGGGACACGGTGGGCCGTTCGTTCGACGAGCTGGCCCGGGTGGTCGAGGCGGCCGGTGGTGACGAGCGGCTCGGGGTGTGCCTCGACACCCAGCACCTGTGGGCATCGGGCATCCCCTTCGCCACGACGGCGGAGGCGGACGAGCTGATCGACCTGATCGACGGCACCGTCGGGCTCGACCGCCTGCGGTGCCTGCACCTGAACGACTCCAAGGTCGCCTTCGGCGCCAACAAGGACCGCCACGAGAACATCGGGGAGGGGACGATCGGATCCGAGGGACTGTCCGCGCTCCTCGGCCACCCCGCCCTGCAGGGCCTGCCTGCCATCCTCGAGGTCCCCGGCATCGGCGACGGCCCCCGGACCGAGGACGTGGCACGGGCCCGCGACGTCTGGTTGGCGGGCATCGCACTCCGCACCTGAACAGCAAGTGCTCGCGGATGTGTTCTTGTAATGAGAATGATTCCCATATATGGTGTGGACCGTCCCATGAGGAGAGGAATCCCCACCGTGCCCACCGTGCATCGGGCATCACTGCGGCGACGGCGCCGGCGAACAAGGGGCCGAACGGCGGCCGTGGTCCTGACGGGCACCTTCGCACTGATCTCGGTGGGATCGGCTGCCCGGGGGCGAGTGTGAGGTTGTGAGTATCATTACCAAACCGAATACGGACCCGCACGTCGACGAGCCGTCTGTGGCCGACGCCCCGACCCTGGCCCGAGCCGATGCCTGAGCCGGCCTCGGCCGATGCCACCGGGGGCGGGTCGGCGGTGCTGTTCAAGGACGCCGGCGTCCGGCTCGGTGGCCGGACCATCTGGTCCCACGTGGACCTCGACGTGGGCCAGGGGCAGTTCGTGGCCGTCCTCGGGCCCAACGGGGCGGGGAAGTCGACCCTGATCAAGGCGATCCTCGGGATGGTGCCCCTGGCCGAAGGCTCGGTGACCGTCCTGGGCGGATCCCCCGGCAGCACCGGCAGGGACATCGGGTACCTCCCCCAGCGGAGGAACTTCGACCCGAGCCTCCGGATCCGTGGCATCGACGTGGTGCGGTTGGGCAGCGACGGCGACCGCTGGGGCCTTCCGATCCCGGGCGGCACCCGACTCTTCGCCGATCGTCGGGCCCAGCGCCGGCGGGTGGACGAGGTGATCGAATTGGTCGGTGCCGGCTCGTATGCACACCGCCCGATCGGCGAGGTGTCCGGAGGCGAGCAGCAGCGACTGCTGATCGCGCAGGCACTGGTGCGCCGCCCGCGGCTGCTGCTGCTCGACGAGCCCCTGGACAGCCTGGACCTTCCCAACCAGGCGTCGGTGGCCGGCCTCATCTCCACGATCAGCAAGGAGCACGGGATCACCGTGCTCATCGTCGCCCACGACGTCAACCCGATCGTGTCGTCCCTCGACGGCGTGGTCTACGTGGCCCAGGGCCATGCGGTGAGCGGGGCGCCCGAGGACGTCATCAACTCGGCGACCCTCAGCGCCCTCTACGGGACGACCATCGAGGTGCTGCGGTCCTCCGGCGGGCGCCTGGTGGTCGTCGGCCATCCCGAAGCTCCCGCCCACCACGCCGACCGGCACACCGGACGTAGCCGGTGACGACACGGGGTCCGACCGCATCGGGGCCGTCATGACCCTGGCCGCCGATGGACCGGCGTGGAACCCGGTGGACGACGTGCATCAGATGTTCGCCCTGCACTTCATGGTGAACGCCTACCGGGCCGGGACCATCGTGGCCGTCATCGCCGGCGCCATCGGGTGGTTCATGGTGCTGCGACGACAGAGCTTCGCCGGCCACACCCTGGCCGTGGTGTCGTTCCCGGGTGCCGCCTGCGCCATCTGGCTGGGCCTCAGCGCGACGATCGGCTATTTCGCCGCAAGCATCGCGGCCGCCCTCGTCATCGCCGTCGTACCGCGGTCGTCCTCGGAGCGGGCGAGAAGCGAGGAGTCGGCGGTCATCGGCACTGTCCAGGCCTTCGCCCTCGCCTGTGGGGCGTTGTTCGTCAGCCTCTACGGCGGCTTCCTCGACAGCCTTACCGGACTGCTGTTCGGCACGTTCCTCGGCATCTCGAACGGGCAGGTGGTGGCGCTCGGGGCGGTCGCGGTCGCCGTCCTGGCCGTCCTGGCCGTCCTGGCCCGACCGCTCTTCTTCGCCACGGTCGACCCCTATGTGGCCGTGGCACGACGGGTTCCGGTGCGGGCGCTCTCGATCGTCTTCTTGGTGCTCCTCGGCTGCACCGCGGCGGAGGTCAGCCAGATCACGGGGGCACTGCTGGTGTTCGCCCTGCTGGTGATGCCGGCCGCTGCTGCCCAGCAGATCACCGCCCGGCCGGCGGCGAGCTTCGTGGTCACGATCGTGGTGGCCGTGGCCATCACCTGGCTCTCCCTCGGCGTGGCCTTCTTCTCGGTCTACCCGGTGGGCTTCTACGTCTCGACCTTCGGATTCGCCGTCTACGTGGCGGCTGCGGCCGGCCGGGCATCGGCCAACCGGCTACGCCGCGGCCCCGCCCCGGGAACCCGCCCGGGGCCGCGGATGGTGATAGGCGCATGATGACCGTCGATCCGCTGGTGGGGATCGCCCACATGCTTGCCCACCCGTTCCTCCGTTCCGCATTCGGGGCCGGCACCTGCATCGCCCTGGCGGCCGGCCTCGTCGGCTACGTGGTGGTGCTGCGGGGCCAGGTGTTCTCCGGTGATGCCCTGTCGCACGTGGCCTTCACCGGGGCGCTGGCTGCGCTCGCCTTCGGCATCGACCTGCGGGTCGGCCTCTACGGGGGGTGCATCGCCGTGGCCATCGTGATGGCCGTCCTGGGTCGGAGGGCCAACGCCGACGACACGGTGATCGGATCGGTGTTCGCCTGGGTCCTGGGGCTCGGTGCCCTCTTCCTCTCCATCTTCACCACTTCCCGGAGCGGCACCGGTGGGGTGAGCGCCAATGCCGGGGTCAACGTCCTCTTCGGCTCCATCTTCGGGTTGTCGTACTCGCAGGCGTTCACCGACGCCATGGTCGCCCTGGTCATCGTCGTCGTCTTCGTCGCCATCGGGCGGCCACTCCTGTTCGTCAGCCTCGACCGGGCGGTGGCCTCCGCCCGGGGCGTGCCGGTCCGGGCCCTCGGCTACGCCTTCTTCATCCTGCTGGGGATCACGGCCGGCGTGGCCACCCAGGCGGTGGGCGCACTGTTGCTGCTCGGGCTACTGGCGGCTCCTGCGGGAGCCAGCCAGCGGCTCACCGCGCGGCCGTTCGTCGCCCTGTGGCTCTCGGCCGGCATCGCCGTCGCCTCGATGTGGATCGGGCTGACCTTGGCCTACCTGGTCCCCAGGATGCCTCCCAGCTTCGGGATCGTCGGCGTGGCCACCGGCGCGTACCTTGCGGCCTTTGTCGTCACCTCGGCCCGGGAGCGTTTGGGGTCCCGCCCGACCGGCCGATCGGCCCGCACGCTCGAGCTCCCCATCCGACAGCCTCGCCACGGGGACCTCGGTGCCTCCTGAGCGCAGGGCGCCCCCCCGCACGGACCGGGATGCGCGACGCCGTAGTGTTGCCGGTGTGAGCGCAGCGTCCTCCGTCCATGAGCAGGTCGCCCTGCGCTTGGCCGGCCTCGAGCAGCGGTACACGCCGATGCGCCAGGCCCTGGTGGCCACCCTGGCCGGCGCGGGCAGGCCGCTCTCCATCCCCGAGATCCTTGCGTCGACCGTCGAGCTCCCCCAATCCAGCGCCTATCGCAACGTTACGACGCTGATCGACGCCGGAGTGGTCCGGCGGGTGTCGGGCGTCGACGATCACGGTCGGTACGAGCTGGCCGAGGAACTGGCCGGGCACCACCACCACCTGGCCTGTGGCCGGTGTGGGAAGGTCGAGGACGTGGTCCCCTCGCCCCGCCTCGAGCGGGCCATGGCCGAGGCCGCCCGCGCCGTTGCCGAAGAGCAGGGCTACCGCGTCACCGGACATCAGTTCGACCTGGTGGGATTCTGCCCGGATTGCCGCCATGTGATCGACTGACCCGGAACTGGCAGACTCCACCCGCACCGTGGTGGGCGCACACGAAAGGAACTGAGCATGACCGAGGACGTCCGCATCGAAACCGACTCCATGGGGGCCATCGAGGTGCCGGCGGACCGGTACTGGGGCGCCCAGACGGCTCGCTCCCTGCACCACTTCCCGATCGGAGACGACCGGATGCCCGAACCGCTCATCCGGGCCATCGGTGTGCTGAAGGAGGCCTCGGCCCAGGTCAATGCCGACCTGGGCAAGATGTCGCCCGAGACCTCCTCGCTGATCATCGCCGCGGCGCGGGAAGTGTCCGATGGGAGGCTGGACGACCACTTCCCCCTGAGCGTCTGGCAGACGGGCAGTGGGACCCAGAGCAACATGAACGCCAACGAGGTGATCTCCAACCGCGCCATCGAGCTGGCCGGTGGCGAGATGGGGTCCAAGGTGCCGGTGCACCCCAATGACGACGTCAACATGTCGCAGTCCTCCAACGACACCTTCCCGACCGCCATGCACATCGCCGCCGTCGAGGAGATCACCCATCGGCTGCTGCCAACCGTCAAGCACCTGCGGAATGCCCTGAAGGCCAAGGCGGAGGCGTTCGCCGGCATCACCAAGATCGGGCGCACCCACCTGATGGACGCGGTGCCGCTGACGCTCGGGCAGGAGTTCTCGGGGTATGTCGCCCAGCTCGACGCCGATCTCCGGCGGATCGAGTTCACCCTCGACGACCTCTACGAGCTGGCAGCCGGCGGGACCGCGGTGGGCACCGGCCTCAACACCCATCCCGAGTTCGGGACCAGGGTGGCCTCGGCCATCGCCGAGCTCACCGGGCTGCCGTTCGTCTCCGCACCCAACAAGTTCGCCGCCCTGGCGGCCCACGACGCGTTGGTGGCGGCCAGCGGGGCCCTCCGCACACTGGCCGCCTCCCTGATCAAGATCGCCGACGATCTCCGGTGGCTGGGGTCGGGCCCCCGCAGCGGGCTCGGGGAGCTCTCGCTGCCCGAGAACGAGCCGGGCTCGTCGATCATGCCGGGCAAGGTCAACCCCACCCAGTGCGAGGCCATGATCATGGTGTGCATCCAGGTCTACGGTAACGACGGCGCGGTGGCGATGGCCGGGGCCAGGGGCAATCTCGAGCTGAACGTGTGCAAGCCGGTCATCATCCACAACGTCCTGCACTCGGTGCGGCTGGTGACCGAGGCATCGGCCGCGTTCACCCGGTTCTGCGTCGAGGGGCTGGAGCCCAACGAGGCCCGCATCCGCCAGCACCTCGAGAACTCGCTGATGCTGGTGACCGCGCTCAACCCGTTGATCGGATACGACAGGGCGGCCGAGGTGGCGAAGAAGGCCCACAGGGAAGGGAGCACCCTGCGCGAGTCGGCCGTGGCGCTCGGCTATCTGACCGGCGAGCAGTTCGACCGGGCGGTCCGGCCCGAGTCGATGACCCACCCATGACCGTTCCGCCCGCTGACCTGACGATCGGCCTGACCGACGGGACCTTCTACGGCGGCGACCCGTTTCCCGCCTTCGCCTGGATGCGCGAGCATGCGCCTGCCTACTTCGACGAGGCTGCCGGCGTGTGGGGCATCACCCGCTACGCCGACGTGAAGGAGATCTCCAAGGACCCCGAGACCTTCTCCAACGCCGGCGGCATCCGACCCGACAGCGAGGCGCTGCCGATGATGATCGACACCGACGCTCCCGAGCACGTGCGCCGGCGGCGCCTGGTCAACGAAGGGTTCACCCCACGCCGTATCCGGGAGAGCGAGGCCGGGATCCGCTCCATCTGCGACGGGATCATCGACGGGGTGTGCGAGGCCGGTTCGGCCGACTTCGTAGCGGACATCGCCGCCCCCCTGCCCATGATCGTCATCGGCGACATGTTGGGGGTGGCCCCCGACGACCGCGACGACCTCCTTCGGTGGTCCGACGACATGGTGAAAGCGCTGGGCTCGCCCGATCCCGGAGCCATGGACCGGGCCGCCCTGGCTGCCATCGAGTACGCCGGGTACATCACCGCGGTGGCCGATCAACGGCGCCGCGACGGGCAGGCCGACGACCTCATCGGGACCTTGGTCCACGCCGAGATCGAGGGGGACCGGTTGGACGAGGCGTCGTTGATCTACGAGTCGCTGCTGATCCTGGTCGGTGGCGACGAGACGACCCGCCACGTGCTCAGCGGTGGCATGTACGAACTGCTCCGCCATCCGGACCAGTTCCGGGACCTGTGCGAGGACCGCAGCCTGTTGCCGGTGGCCATCGAGGAGATGTTGCGGTGGGTGTCACCGATCAAGAACATGGCCCGGCGGATGACCAGGGACGTGGAGCTCCACGGGGAAACCCTGCGGGAAGGGCAGAAGCTGCTGCTGCTCTACCCTTCCGCCAACCGTGATGAACGGGTGTTCGACCAGCCCGAACGCTTCGACATCCGGCGGAGTCCCAACGACCACGTAGCGTTCGGATTCGGCGCCCATTTCTGCATGGGAAATCGTCTGGCCCGTATGGAGTTGAACGTCATGCTCGACCGGCTGCTCGATCGGCTGCCGGACCTGGCCCTGGTCGACGACGGTGAGCCGCCCAAGCGTGAGGCCAACTTCGTGTCCGGCTACGAGGTCATGCCGGTGGTGTTCACGCCCACTGCCCCGATCGGGGCGCCTGCCTGATCCGGGGCCGGCAACAGAGGAGGTAGACGTCATGAGCCAACCGGTCCTGAGCGAGTCGGACCTGCGCACCGCGTTGTCGGCGGACCCTGTCGTGCAGTGGCACCTGGTCGGGGGCAAGCTGATCAGGACCGTCACGCTCGCAACCTTCGCCGATGCGCTGTCCTTCGTGGAGGAGGTGGGCCGCCTTGCCGAAGAGGCGAACCATCACCCCGACATGGACATCCGCTACAACCGGGTGACCCTGTCCCTGATCACCCATGACTCGGGCGGGATCACCCAGTTCGACCTCGATCTGGCACGCGCCATCGACGCCCTCGATACGGAGCCGCTCTGAGCCGTCTGCCCGCCGGAACCTCAGGCGGGGGTCAGCCGACGGGGAGGTCCCACAGCGGGAACCACCGATCGAGGTCGGCCTCCACCACCAGGTCGTCGGCCACCAGGCTCTTCAGCTTCAGCTCCTCTTCGATGTCCCGCTTCTCGGTTCCGGTGGGAACGAAGGGGTAGAAGGTGCCCCGCTTGAACAGGTAGACCAGAAAGGCGGTCGACGGCACCACGTGGCCGGGCCCGACAGTGATGGATGTCGAACCCGGGTCGGATTCCGAAGGGGCATCGGTGGTGGGCAGGGTGGCGAGGCCGAAGACCGAGCAGAGCAGCTGGGGGCCCCAGCCGGCATCAGACAGCGACGAGTTCACCAGGTGGACCTGTGTGACCAGTGCCTCGATGTCCGGGTCCTCGACGACGAGCCAGTGGTAGCCGTAGGAATCCTCTGCCTTGCGTAATCCGCCGGCGCCGTCCATGGACAGCAGTTTGACCACTTCGGCCTGCATCTCCTCGAACCCCTGGCCGGACGGGGGCTTGAAGCACACCCCCGCATGGCCCGAGCACGACATGCCTGCGGCGCTCTGGAGGGTGACGGAGGCCGACGGCAGGGCGAACAGGGCGTCCAGATTGGACTGGACCGGCCTGGTCCGCCCGAGCAGCGTGTCGAGCAGGCCCATCAGGCGTGGCCCATCAGCGACACGCGGTCACCGGCCGGCCGCTTCGGTCATGAAGGGCGGCCCAGTTCGACCTCGATGGCAGCGAGCTGGGCGAGCCGCTTTTCGAGCGGCGGATGGGTGGAGAAGATCGTGGACAGGCTGACCCCGTTCTTGGCGATGGCCGGGGTGAAGTAGAAGGCGTTGAAGCTCTCGGTGGACCGGAGGTCGCGTGTCGGGATCCGTGACATCTCCCCGGTCACCTTGACCAGCGCCGAGGCCAGCGCCGACGGCCGCCCGGTTAGGAGCGCACCGGACCGGTCGGCGGCCAGTTCGCGATAGCGCGACAGCGCCATGGTCAGCAGGAAGCTGATGGCGTAGACGACGATCGAGACGGCCAGCACGCCCAGCTCGACGATGGCGGCATTGTCGTTGCCCCCTCCGTTGTTGCCGCCGCGGCCGCCGCCGAATCCCCCGATCAGCCCGGTCCACAGCATCATCCGGGTGACCAGGCCGGCCATCATCCCGAGGAAGCTGGCGATGGTCATGACGGCGACGTCGCGATGGGCCACATGGGACAGCTCGTGGGAGAGCACTGCTTCGAGTTCGGAGTCGTCCAGGCGGCGCATCAGGCCGGTGGTGGCACACACCACCGCGCTGTTCGGGCTGCGTCCGGTGGCAAAGGCGTTCGGTACGTCGGTGTCGGCGATGGCCACCCGGGGCTTCTTCATGTCCGCCATGGCGCACAGCCGGTCGATGACGCCGTGGAGTTGGGGTGCCTGCTCCGGCGTGACCAATCGCCCGCCCATCCCGAACAGGGCGATCTTGTCGGAGAACCAGTACTGCACGAAGAGGATGGCGCCGGCGAAGATCAGAACCACGGACCACGACAGACCGAACGCGATCAGCAGCCCGATGACGACCGCGTAGAGGATCACGATCATCAGCCCGGTGGTGAACATGCGGATGCTCAGGCCCCGGTCCGGGGGAATGTTGCGTGCGGTGCTCATGGCGTGGACCTCAGCGGTCGTCCGGCCCGACTGCGTCGCCGGAGTCGGCGAGCAGGGTCTTGGTTTCTGCGAGGGTGGCGTCGGCAAAGGGTACGACCAGGTCGGATGGAGCGAAGGCGTCGTCGGCCAGCGCCTGCCCGGCCTGGCGCACCTCGTCGATGATGGCCCCCAACGCGGCGGCGAAGGCGGCTTCGTGACCGCCGTCGACGGCGCCCACCAGCGCGGCATCCAGCCCCTCCAGCGTGCGCCGCTCGGTCTCGGGAATCTCGTACTGACCCTCGCCCAGGATGCGGATGATCATGAAGGTGACCCCTCGCCACCGGCCGGTCCTAGCTCCGCTGGAGCGCTCCCGGCGCCGACTTCTGCCTTGAGGGCGGCCAGTTGGGAGTCGACGGCCGAGGTGGTCGAGGCCTTGTCCAGTTGGGCCTGGATGTCGTCGACCGGATTGGAGAGGTCGGTAAGGGCCCCCGAGGCCAGCAGCTCGTCCATGGCACCGGCCCTGGCCTGCATGCCGGCGATCTTGTCCTGGGCCCGTTGCATCGACAGACCGGCGTCGCTCATCGACTCGGAGATGCCCGAGACCGCCTCGCCGATCTTCGTCTGCGCCTCGGCCGCGGTGTAGGTGGCCTTCATCGTCTCCTTCTTGGTGCGGAAGGCGTCGACCTGGGCCTGCAGTTTCTGGGCGGTGGCGATCAGCTTCTGCTCCTGGTCGGCCACCTGCTGGTGTTGGGTCCCGAGGTCGTCGAGCTGCCCCTGCAGGGCCTCCCTGCGGGCGAGTGCCTCCCGGGCCAGGTCCTCGTTCCCCTGGGTCAGGGCGGCCTTGGCCTGCTGCTGGAGTTTGTCGGCCTGCTGCTGCAGCTGGGTCGCCTGCAATTCGATCCGCTTCTTCGCCGTGGTCACGTCCGCCACGCTTCGACGGACCTTCTGGAGGCTCTCGAGCTGCTTCTGATACGAGAGGTCGAGCGACTCGCGCGGATCCTCGGCCTTGTCGAGCAGTTTGTTGGTCTTGGCCTGGAGAATTCCAGACATACGCTTCAAGACGCCCATAGTGGTAGATCCTTCCTCGTGCTTCGACCTGAAGCTTAGGGGTTTCGTGCCCGGTAGCGTGATCGGCATGCCTCAGCCGCTCTGCCTCTTGACCGTCCACGCCCACCCTGATGACGAAGCCTCCAAGGGAGCGGGGACCGTTGCCCGTTACCATGCCCAAGGGATCCACACCGTCCTGGTCTGCTGCACCGGGGGCGAGGAGGGGGAGATCCTCAATCCCGCCCTGGACACCCCTCAAGTCCGCGGGCGGATCGGTGAGGTGAGGCAGGAGGAGCTGACCCGGGCCGCCGAGGTCATCGGCTACGACGAGGTGGTCATGCTCGGCTACCGCGACTCGGGGATGGCCGGGTCCGAGGCCAATGCCAACCCGGACTGCTTCGCCTACGCCCCCCTCGAGGAGGCGGTGGAGCGCCTGGTGACCGTCGTCCGCCGCACACGGCCACAGGTGATGGTCGTCTACGGCGACGACCAGAGCTCCTATCCGCATCCCGACCATCTCCGCGTCCACGACATCGGGGTGGCCGCCTTCCGGGCGGCCGGGGACCCGGATCGCTACCCGGGCGCCGGCAAGGCGTGGCAGCCCGCCAAGCTGTACTACACGGTCTTCTCGGTGGCCCGTTTCCGTGAGATCCACGAAAAGTTCGAGGAGCTGGGCCTGGAGTCGCCGTTCGACGAGGAGTGGCGCCGTCGGTGGGAGGGCGTCCCCGAAGAGGTCGCCACCGCCAGCGTCGACATATCTGCCGTTGCCGACGTGCGCCGCCAGGCACTGCTGGCCCACGCCACCCAGGTGGACCCCAACTCGCGGTTCTGGTTCGGGCTGCCGCCCGAGGTGATGCGCACCGTCCATCCCCATGACGACTATCGGTTGGCCCTGGTCAAGGCGGCCGATGGCTCGGTGGTCGTGCCCGAACCCGACGGCAAGGTCGAGGCGGACCTGTTCTCGGCGATCCCCGGGGTGGTCCGCCACGGATAGCCGGCGCGCATCCCACAGGCGGCCTGCCCCACCGGTAGCATCGGTCGGGCGACGACAGCGAGTTGGGGAGTGCCGTGAGCAAGTGGCTTTCCGCGGAGTGGTTCGACGAGACCCGGGCGCTGGCGGCCGACCAGCCCGAGCGCCCCGGCCTGTCCGCCCGGCTCCAGTACGAGATCACCGGCGGGCCCGAGGGCGACGTCTCCTACTACTGGGTCCTCGAGGACGGGCGTCTCCGCGACAGCGCGCTCGGTGCGGTCGACGATCCCGACGTGACCCTCACCTTGGTGTGGGACGACGCCGTGGCGGTACAGCGGGGTGATCTCGACCCCAACGTGGCCTTCATGCAGGGACGGATGAAGGTGTCGGGATCGATGGGAGTGATGATGGCCCTGCTGCCCGCCACCAATACTCCCGCGTATCAGGGCCTGCGCCGGCGCATCGCCGCGGTCACCGAGTTCTGATCGGTCCGAGCGAGCCGGGGTTGGCGCCGCCCAGGAAGGGGAGGTGGATGGCGCCCGCACTCTGGAGGAGGATGAGGGTGACCGCGGCCCCGATGAACACGACGAGGGCGACCACCAGGTAGGGCTGCACCTTCGACCAGGTGGACACCGGTTCGCCGGTGGGGGTCCCCCGGCCACGCCTCGATCTGCGGTCCGAGCCGATCACGGTGGTCACGGACGAGACCCCCGACGGCCCCTGATGGCTCACCGCCAACGCCGCGATCCTGTCGGACAGCTCGGCCGGATCCCACCCGGGCAGGAGGAAACGGAAGGTTCCCGTGGGGGTCTGGATGCTGATGAGGGCGCCGGGCTCGGCATGGGGCAGGGAACGACTTGTGGCATCGGGGTCGGTGACCACCCCGGCCTGCTCCGCCGGCGGTCCCTCGCGGTTGAGCTCCGGGTCGACCCACCATTCGGGGATCAACCCACCTGCCCACGGCTCGACCACGTGGGTCGTCATCGAGGACCAGGGAAGCACCCGCGGCGAATCGCCGTGGTGGCGGACCACGCCCACCCCGTCGTCGTCGAAAGTGAGGCGGTCGATGGTCACCGGGTCGTTGCCGGCGGCATCGAGGAGCAAGAGGCCCTCGAGCTGAAACGGCCGGAGAACGGGCGGAGGCGGTGCGACGGGCACGGTCGGCACCGACGGCGCGGTGCCGCCCCTGACTCTCGACTGTTCTCCCTCGGCCACGGCAGCTCCCATCGGTGGTCCCTCAGGATATCGGCGCCGTCCGGCCTTCAGCGGCGACGCATCGCCTCGTGGAGCGGCCGGTACCCGATGAGCGTGACCCCGGCCTCGGCGATCGCCTGGTCCAGACCGCGATCGGCGACCAGGAGCACATGGTCGGCCACCCGGGCCTCCCAGTCGCCGGTGATCGCCCGCAGCTCGGGGGTGTCGATCGCGGGGCGCAGTGTGACCTCGGTGAGTCCCGGTTCGAGGCCGGTGACCAGATCGAGGAAGGCCTGGCGGGTGTTCCGCGGGGGGAGGGTGGCGTATCGATCGGCGAACAGAACGCCCTCGGCGGCAGCCAGCTGCCGGACCGGAAAGCCCACGTTGGGCTCCGCCTCGGCACCGAGCACACGTAACGGCAGGGCGAAATCCACTGCCAGCTCGAGGTAGATGTCGAAGAACTCGGGGCGCATCAGCAAGGCATCGAGGTGGGCGTCGAGATGGCTGATATCGAACCCCCACAGGACGGCACGTTCAACCTGGGCCCGGCACTCCCGGCGGACCTCGTCGAGGTCGGCGTGGTCCCAGACGTCGGAGACCGTACGTGGGAAGCCCCCGTCACCGTCGAGGAGCGAGGGCGCCTGGGTGATCGGGCCCCATCGGTACAGGTCATGTTCGGCGTTGAGCGTCAGCCGGACCCCCACGTCATCGCCCCGGAACCGTGAGGCCGACTCCCGGGCCCACGGGGCCGGGACGATCAGCGAGGCACTGGTGCCGATGCCCTGGCGGAGAGCGTCGTAGACGCCCACGGTGGAGGCATGGCACAAGCCGAGATCGGCGCAGTTGAGGATCAGCAGCTTGGCGTCGGGGGGGTAGTCGAGGCGCTCGGCAACGGTCGGCATGCCTCGACCGTAGTGCCGCCGACCGTCAAGCGGCGCGCCCGGCCGGTCCCCGGCCCCGGCCGGCGGGTCGGCCATGCCCCTCAGGAGCCTTCGTGAGGAGGGCCCGGGCGGCGGCGATCCCCTGGAGACCGATCCGGCGGGTGTCGTCATCGAGGCGCCAGCCGCCGGCCGGGGCGCCGCTGTCGCGGTCGGCCTGCTCCCCATGGTCACCGGACGGTCGGGCCGCGCCCCCCGGTGGTGGTTCCGCCAGGGGGAGTTCGGGCTGGGGGCCCGGGAATCGACGCCTGCGATCGGTCTTCATGCCTTCAGCGTGACCGAAGGGTGTAATACGGGGGCCATGACCGATGGGAACATAGGAGTGCCGACCGGACCGCGTCACGGGATCACGATCCCCTTCGACGGGGTCACTCTCGAGGATCACTGCAGGTGGTACGAGGAATTGGTTCGCCTCGGCTACACCGACGTATGGTCGGCGGAGACCGACGGCGTCGACGGCTTCACCCCGCTCGCCCTGGCCTCGGCATGGACGCCGTCGCTTCGGCTGGGGGTCGCCATCATCCCGGTATTCACCCGGGGCCCGGCCTTGCTGGCCCAGAGTGTCGCGGCGCTGGCCGAGGCGGCACCGGGCCGCTTCACGTTTGGCCTGGGCACCTCGTCGGACGTGATCGTGAGCAGGTGGAACGGGATCGAGTTCGACGAGCCCTACAAACGGGTCCGCGACACGATCCGCTTCCTCCGGTCGGCCCTGGCCGGCGAGAAGGTGGACCACGAGTACGAGACCTTCACCGTGCGGGGGTTCCGGCTGGCGCGGCCGGTGGAGCATCCGCCGCCGATCTTCCTGGCGGCGCTCCGGCCGGGGATGCTGCGGCTGGCCGGACGCGAGGCCGATGGCACCATCCTCAACTGGCTGTCCGCCGAGGACGTGATGACGGTGAAGCCGGAGTTGGGAGGGGACTGCCCGATCGCCGCCCGGATCTTCGTCATCCCTTCCGAGGACACCGACGCGGTGCGCGCCGTGGGCCGTCGCATGATCGCCGCCTACCTGAACGTGGGTGTCTACGCGGCGTTCCACCGATGGTTGGGGCGGGGACCGGAGCTGGAGCCGATGTGGTCCGCCTGGGAGGCCGGCGATCGCAAGGGGGCGCTGGCCGCCATCCCCGACGAGTTGGTGGACGCGCTCATCGTGCACGGGTCGTTCGACGAGTGCAGGGCCCACGTGGGCCGGTACGTGGCCAACGGGGTGGACATCCCGGTGATGGCGGTCATCCCCTTCGGTGTGTCGCTGGAGGACGCGGTGGCGGGGCTCGCCCCGCCGTGGGCACCGGCCTGAGCGAGCGGGCCGGACGCCGGGGCCGGCAGCTCGCGTCCTAACCCTGCTTGTAGCGGGCGACCAGCTCGGCGTCCTGGTCGCGCACCTGCTCGGCCAGATCCTGGGTGTAACGCGCCAGCTCGACGGCCAACCGCGGGTCGGAGAGCGCCATGATCCTGACGGCCAGCAGCGCCGCGTTGCGTGCTCCGTTGATGGCGACGGTGGCCACCGGGATGCCCTTGGGCATCTGGACCATGGACAGCAGCGAGTCGAGGCCGTCGAGCGTGGCCAGGGCCACCGGCACACCGATCACCGGCAACGGTGTGGTGGCTGCCAGCACACCGGCCAGATGGGCGGCCCCACCGGCCGCGGCGATGATCACCTTGATGCCGGAGTCGGCCGCGCCACGGGCGAAGGCGATGGCGTCGTCGGGCGTCCGGTGGGCCGAAAGCACCCGGACCTCGACCGGGACCGCGAAGGTCCGGAGAGTCTGGACGGCGTCGTCCATGATCGACGCGTCGGACGAACTTCCCATGACGATGGCTACGGACATGAGGGCATTCTGCCCGACTCACGGCCGGCTTTCACGTTGGTACCCGCCGTGCCGTATGCGGGGAGCCAGGCCGCCCGGTACGGTGGGCCGCTGGTGGCAGGCCGGGGCCCACGCCGGGCGCTCGCCGGGTTCGACCGCCACGAAAGGGAGGCGCAATGCGCATCGGCGTGATGTTCGACACCGAGAAGCCGTTCGAGGAGATGGTGGGGCAGGTGGTCGGCCTACGCGACGCCGGTATCGAGATGGCGTGGTCGTCGCAGATCTTCGGCTACGACGCCCTGACCGCCCTGGCGGCCATCGGCCGGGAGGTGCCGGACATCGATCTGGGCACTGCCGTCGTCCCCACGTACCCGCGGCACCCGGTGATGCTGGCCGGTCAGGCCCTGACCGTCCAGGCGGCGACCGGTGGTCGGTTGACCCTGGGCATCGGGCTGTCCCACCAGTTGGTGATCGAGAACGTCTTCGGGCAGTCGTTCGAGAAGCCCGCCCGCCACATGAGGGAGTACCTCTCCATCCTGATGCCGCTCCTCGAGGGCGAGCAGGTGTCCTTCGTCGGCGAGACGCTCAGTGCCTCCACGTTCGGACCGCTGCAGATCGACGCCCCGCCCCCCATCGTGCTGGTCGCAGCCCTCGGGACCACGATGCTCGGGATCGCCGGGCGGATGGCGTCGGGCACGGTGACCTGGATGACCGGGCCGGCCACCGTCGAGTCCCACATCGTCCCGACCATCCGGGCGGCGGCCGCCGGTGCCGGCCGGCCCGAGCCCCGGATCGGGGTGGGGCTGCCGGTGTGCGTGACCGACGATGCCGCTGCGGCCAGGCAGAAGGCCGCCGAGGTCTTCTCCATCTACGGCAACCTGCCCTCCTACCGGGCCATGCTCGACCGCGAAGGCGCCGGCGGGCCGGCCGATGTGGCCATCGTCGGCACGGAGGCGGAGGTGAAGGCCAAGGTCCGGCAGTTGGCCGACATCGGCGCTACCGAGTTCTGCGGCGCGCCGTTCGGCACGGCCGAGCAGATCAAGGCGTCTATCGGAGCACTGGCCTCGACGGTGGGCATCTGAGCGCCGCCCCGGTCGGGGCCGCCTCCGTCCGACCGAGGCCGGCGGTCCTGACCGTCCCTCAACGGGTCAGTCGGGTGTGCTTGAACTCGTTGATCTCGGGTTGGTCGGTCATCAGTTGGAGGATGCGGTCGATGGTGGAGCGCGCACGGGCTGCATCCCCATCGGGGCGGTTCATCAGCCTGACGAACACCGCGCTGTCACCGACGATGAAGGTCGGTACCCCGAACACCTCGAGCTGGCCGACAACTCGCTCGTGCTCGTCGCGGACGATCTTCGCCGGCCAGCCGGACTCCACCTCGGCGAGGACGGCATCGGCATCGGCACCCACCCGGGCCAGCGCACCGTGCACGACTGCCCGGTCCCGGAGGTCACCGCCCTCGTCGTGGCGGGCCGTGAAGAGCGAGCGATGCACGGCCCAGAAGTGCTCGGGGAACCGCTCCTTGACCACGACACCGGCGGCGAGGCCCAGCAGGTCCGGCTGGTGGGCCGGATCCTCCCAGGACGGGACGCCGCCCGCGGGCACGTGGGACTGGTTGAGGAAGAACGGCACGAACTCCACGTCCCAGGGGGCGCCGGCCTCCAGACCGTCGAGGAGGTGCTCATGGCCGTTCCTGGCAAAAGGACACCGATAGTCCCAGGTCACGGCGAAGGTCTGGCGAGCTTCCACGCCTGTCCAACCCCGGGGTGAGCGGTTCCATTCCGCCAGGACGGTCAGACCAGCCGCCTGCCCACCAGGCCCAACGCGACGCCGATGGCCGCCCCTCCGACGACGTCGGAGGCATGGTGGGCCCGGAGGTGGAGCCGACTGACCCCCACCAGTGCTGCACCGGTGAAGAGTAGGGCGTTTCCCGCGTGGTCACCCCGCTCGCCCATCACCGTCGCCGCACAGAATGCCGCCAGGGTATGGCCGCTGGGGAAACTGCTCGTCTTCGGTTCGCGGACCGGCACCCCGCCGTCGATCACCCGTAGAGCGCTTCGGTCGGGACGTGAGCGCCCGATGACCGCCTTGAGGCCGGCATTGACGAGGCTCGACTCGACCCCGGCGACGGCCAGGGCGCGAACGGCCCGCGCCCGCGACGGCCCCGGGCGTCGGGCCCGCCACGCCGTGGTCGCCGCCCACATCAACCCACGGTCCCCGAGCCCGGTGATCACCTTGGCGGCGCCGTCCAATCCGGGCTTCCCCCGGAGTGGTTCGAACCAGGCGTCGACCCGGTCGTCGACGGCGCGCACCACCTTCGCCAGACCGGTGACACCTTGGTCTGTCTGCATGCCTGCCTCGTGAACGGTCATGCTGCGCCGGGCATGCCGGCGCCGCCGAGGACCAGGGCCGCCTGGGAAGGGTCGCCACCGTAGGCGGGGCAGAACTCCCGGAAGCGGCAGTAGTTGCACAGCGGGGAGGTGCGGGGTCGGAAGTCCTCGTCGCGGCAGGCGCGTTCGATGGCGGACCAGACGGCGACGGCCTTCTGCCGATGCCCGCGAAGGGCCTGTTCGGAGGGCTCGGCGACGATGGTGGTCGGCTCCTTGAGGTGGAGCAGCTTGACCTGCACCGGTCGGCGGCCGAGTACCTCTTCGCAGAGGAGGGCATAGATGTGCACCCCGATGAGCTTCGACCGCTCATAGGCGGGAGCGGGCGCCCGGCCGGTCTTGTAGTCGATGACCACCAGCTCTCCGTCCGACGTCAGGTCCAGACGGTCGATGATGCCCCGGAGCCGCATGTCCCCGACCCGGGCCTCGAGGGTCAGTTCGATGCCCACCGGGTTGATCTCGTTGGGGTCCTCGAGTTCGAACTCGTTGCGGACCAGAGCCTCCGCCTCCGACCGGAATGCATCGGCGGCATCGGGCGAGAGGGAAAGTGCCATGTACTCGGGATCGGCTTGCAGCTCGTGCCACGCGTACCCCAACTCTGCAGCGGCGGAGTCCGGCGTCCGGTCCCCGCGGGCATGGTGCCAGAAGAGGCGTTCGAGGGCTCGGTGGACCAACGTTCCCTTGACCGTCCAGATGGTGGGCGCCTCGGGCAGGTGCTCGATGGCAGTGAACCTGAAGGCCAGAGCGCAGTCGCGGAACGAGGTGACCTTCGACGGCGAGAGCGATCGGGGCAGTTCGAAAGGCACGGGGACAGGTTACGACGAGGATGCGACGTCAACGGTGCCAAGGGCATGGCGTACCGATTCGGCCACCGCCTCGGGGCGCTGCATCGGACCGAAGTGGCCGATGCCGGGCAGGACCTCGACCGTCGATCGTGGGAGCCGGGCGGCCTCGGCCTCCATGATCGTGGGCCCGAAGGCGTCGGTCTCGGCGCCGCAGGCGAGCGTCACCGGGCACTGGACCTCGTGGAGGCGCCCGAAGACCCCGTTCTCGGCGGCATGGGCGTAGACCTCTGCCTCGTCCTCCCGCCGGCACCGCAGGCGGATGGATTGGCCGTCCCCTCCGTCCCCGGATGGCACCGGTTCGAACCCTGCCTCGACGTAGAGGCGGAGCACCTCGGGATCGAGGTCGCCGAAGGGAGGCTTGGAGGAGAAGTTGACGAACGCATCCTCGGCCGACGGAAAGGTCTCGCGCCGCCGCCGGGCGCCAGCGGAGAGCGGGTTCTCGCCGGGAGGGAACGTCGCCAGCCCGTCCGGGACGACGACCGGTTCGAATCCGTAGAGGGAGCGGAACGTACCCGGCCTGGATGCCTCGGCCAGCAGGATCGAGGCGCCACCGCAGGAGTGACCGAAGGCGAACGGCCGCTCGAGGCCCAGGTGGTCGACGGCGGCGAGGACGTCCAGGGCGAATCCGGACCACGCGAACTCCCCGTCGGACGGGCGATCGGATCGCCCATGGGCGCGCAGGTCGAGCCCCCAGCAGCGGTAGTGGTCCGACAGGACCCGTGCCAGGGGAAGGAGCACTTCGGCGCAGAACCCGGTGGCGTGCACGAACAGCAGGTCAGTGCCCTCGCCTCCGAAGTCGTAGACGGCGATTCTCACCCCGTCGGGGGTGGTGCACCGGTCCCGGGTCGGCCCGGGGTGGTCGTCGTCCGTGCTCACGGTGGTGACGGTACCTCAGGGGAGTGGGGCCCAGTGCCGCAGAGCATGACGCGCGTTCCGACATCGGACGGGCTAAACAGTGGGTTCTCATGGAGCATTTTCTCGAGACCTGGGGCTATCTGGCCGTCTTCGCACTGAGCTTCATCTCGTCGATGGGCCTACCGGTCGGATCCGAGATCGCCATCATCTACGGGGGAGTGCTGGCCAGCGGCCAGATCCCCAACGAGCCCCACCACCTGCTGCTGGTGGTCGTCATCGTCCTGGCCACGCTGGGCGAGCTGCTGGGCTCGCTAGCCGGGTATCTCATCGGGTACTTCGGTGGCCGGGCATTGGTCGACCGGTTCGGCAAGTACGTGCTGCTCACCCACAAGGACCTCGACCGGGCCGATGCGTGGTTCGCCCGCCACGGCGAGCCCCTGGTGCTCTTCGGGCGGTTCATCCCGTTGCTCCGCTCCTTCGTGTCCTTCGCGGCAGGCCTGGGTGAGATGGCAATCGGGAAGTTCGTCGTCTTCACCGTGATCGGCTGCGCCATCTGGTGCACGGCATTGGCCAGTCTCGGCTATGCCCTCGGGTCCAGCTACAGCCATGTGCTGAAGGCCTTCAGCTATGCCGGTTACCTGGCCGCCGTGCTGGCGGTCATCGCCGTGGTCGTCCTGTTCCTCCATCGCCTCCGGGTAGTGCGTGAGGAACGTGGCTGAGCCCTTGCAGGCTCTGGACGCGGCCCCTCGGGGCAACCGGGCGACGGGCACGGGCCCGGCGAGGGCGGTCCGGTGAGCCGGGCGCAGCCTGCATCCGCACGCCGCGCCGCCATCCGGGCGTCTGATCACCTGGACCGTGCGGAGACGTGGAGCGGGCTCCGGACCGGCGACCCGGTGGTCGTCGCCGGGTTGTCCCTCCGGGGGGCGACATGGGAGTTCCGCGCCCACGTCGTCAACCGCCACAACGGGACCGAGTCGATCGAGGTGATCGGCGGTCGCCCGGGCGACCGGAAGATCCGATCCTTCGAGCCCGACCGCATCTTCGCGGTGACCGGCAGGAACCGGACCAGGGGGAACTCGGAACGAACCATCACCGGGAAGCTTTCGCTGGCGGACGCTCCCCAGCTGCCACTGGGGTGACCAGCCGGAGCGGAGGTGGGCACGGAGAGGGCTCCCGGGCAGCCACGGGCGCACCGCAGGGACAAGGGGCAGGGGAGAGTGAGGGAGGGCTCTCGACGGTAGGGTGGCGGCAATGGCCACCATCACCTTCTTCCACGCCCATCCGGACGACGAGGCTATCGCCACCGGCGGCACCATGGCCGACCTGGCCCACCAGGGTCACAAGGTGGTACTTGTGACGGCCACCCGCGGTGAGCTGGGCGAGATCCCCGACGGCCTGCTGGCACCGGGCGAGTCGTTGGCCGACCGGCGGGCGTCCGAGCTCGCCGAGGCCGGCCGGATCCTCGGGGTGTCCCGGCAGTCCTTCCTCGACTATCACGATTCGGGCATGGCCGGTGAGGAGAGCAACAACCGGCCGGGATGTTTCGCCGCGGCCGACCCCGAAGAGGCGGCCGAGGCGCTGGCTGCCATCCTCGACGAGGAGGCCAGCGATGCACTGGTGATCTATGACGAACATGGTGGGTACGGGCACCCCGACCACATCCAGGTGCACCGGGTCGGTATGCGCGCTGCGGTCAGGGCCGGCACGTCTGTGGTCTACATGGCCACCATGGACCGCGACTTCTTCCAGGAACTGCGACAGGAGGTCGTCGACTCCGATCTGGCGCCCCCAGGGGATGAGCCCGACGAGGAGGTCACCATGGGTGAGCCGGCCGATCGGATCACCACGGAGGTGGACGTGGCCCGGTGGATCGAGACGAAGCGCCAGGCCATGCGCGCCCACGCCAGCCAGATCGGCGAGGGCAGCTTCTTCCTTTCGATGCCCGATGATCTGTTCACCCGGGTCTGGGGCCAAGAGTGGTACATCCGGGTACGTCCAGAGCCGATGGCGGAGATCGCGGGCCGGCGCGAACCGGCCCTCCTCCTCCCCCCTGAGCCGACGAACGGCCCAGTGGGCGCAGCAAGCGGCACCGGAGGTGTCCGATGACGGCGAGCCATCGTGTGCTGCGTGTCCACGGGGGGCGGCTGGTGGTCACCGAGCGCCGGCTCGAGCTCGAGGCGGCGCTCGATACCGCCGCAGCGGAAGGGTTCGCCATGGTGAATTCTTTCACGGTCGACGACAACGTCTACCTGGTCCTGCAGCGGCCCGACTGAGCGCGGTGGCTGCTGAGCCTTGCGTGGCCGCTCGGGCACACGGTCGGCCGCCGGTGACGCGGGGTGGGGTGGCCGCCGCTAGGACTCGGTGAACGCTTGGATCGACACGACCCGGTTCCGTCCGGACTCCTTGGCCCGGTAGAGTGCCTGGCCCGCCCGTTCGATGAACGTCATGGTGTCCTCCATCCCGTCCCAGCTGGTGAGTCCGGCAGAGAGGGTCACCCCGTAGCTGGAGGTGGCGTCGCGACCGCCCGTACGGAGGATGTCGAGAAGGTGATGGCCGCCCACCAGGTCGGTGTCCGGCATCACCAGACAGAACTCCTCGCCGCCGTAGCGGGCCACCAAGTCCTGGCGTCGGACGTTGGACACCATCACCGCAGCGATGGAGCGCAGCACGGTGTCGCCGGCGACCTGCCCGAAGCGGTCGTTGTACTCATTGAAGTGGTCGAGGTCGATCATGGCCACGCTCAGGGGCGAGTTGGAGCGGAGGGCGTGGGCCATCTCGGTCTCGATCCGCTCGAACAGGCAGCGCCGGTTGGCCAGCCCGGTCAGCGGATCGGTCCGGTTCTCGGAGCGGAGCCCGTCGACGAAGTTGGCACGGCTGGTGACGCGCAGGAACGCGGCCGCCAGCAGGCCGGCCTCCTCCGTGGGCCGGTGGGGGACGCTCCCGTCGCCGGTGCTGCGCTCCACGACCATCACCAGCTCGCCGTCGGTCGAGTACCCGACCGGGATGACACAGTGCAGGGTGTCGAGGGTCGGCGAGTTGCTTCTGAATGCCTCGTTGAAGACCGGGAGCCTGGCCAGTTCCGAGACGTCGCCGTGCTCGACAGGCCATGCCGCCACCACGACGAGCTGCTCGAGCGTCCCATCGCGAAGGAACACGGCGATTCGTTCGGCGGGGATGACGTTGCCGACCAGGGGGAGACCGCGTCGGAAGACCTCCTGGAGGGTGTCGGCGCCGGGGCCGGTGCCGTCGAGTCCGAACTCGTCGAGTACTTCGTTGAGAGCGTCGATGGCATGCCGGAAGTTGACGTGCCCGTCGATCGAGGAAACCGTCCGGATGCAGATGAGGGTGATCACCCCGATCGTCGCCGCATAGACCGAGAGCGTGGTGACAAGACCGGCGCCCCGCATGCCCTCCACCCAGCTGATCAGGGCGATGAGGGCGATGACGTAGAGATCGACCACGACCTGCATGTGGCGGTCACCGATGATGCAGACGAACACCACCCCGATCAACATGGCCGGCGTGTAGAGGCCGTTGGCGGTGGAGGTGGCCACCTCGATGCAGGCGAGGCCGGAGATGGCCAGGCAGACGATGACGAACCACATGTTGGCCTGGGTCTGGACGTTCGATCTCCCCTTGGTGATGACGACGAAGAGGGAGAGGTAGACGATGGAGGCGATGATGCAGGCGATGGCTGCACCGATGTAGCCCCAGCGGAGCGGATGGTGATCGACCACGCTGACCGAGATCATCAGGGGGATGATGATCGCTTCCGCGATGAGCCCGCAGGTCACACCGGCGCGAAGCTGCCGCTCGGTCGGGTGCTCCAGATCGAACCTCACCACCGCGTTATCGTCCTCGGAGCTGCTCTTCTTTACTCCGCCGTCTGTTCACCGCGGAGTTGCAGGTCAGCGCCTTGTTCCCTCGTGGGCGCCAGGGCCGGGTCAGACGGGCGGGGGAAGGTCCTCGACTGCGCCCACGGGTCGCCTGGGCAGCATTCCGGTGAAGAAGAGGCCGACCACGGTGATCAGGGCGACCAGCCAGAGTGCGGTGCGCAGGCCGATCAGCCTTGCCGATGCGTTCTCCGCCACTATCGCGTCCTGGGTCGAGGCCGGCAGTGTGGTGGTGGCCAGTTGTTTCTTCAGATCGGAATCGGAGATGAAGGGGACGCCGCTCTCCATGGTCACGGTGGCCTGCGCGGTGACCTCGGCGGGAACCGACGGGTTGTGGGTGACGCCCGTGATGAACGACGTGGTCAGGCTTCCGATGAGGACGGCGCCGACCAGGGCTGTCCCGAGGGAGGCCCCGAAATTGGTGAAGGTGTTCTGGAGGCCGCCCACTTCTGCGCTCATGCTGTCCGGCAGGGCGGAGACCGTCACCGCCCCGAGCTGTGACGCCAGTGCACCGATGCCGAGACCGACCAGCGCCATGGGGATCAGGACGATCCCGGCATTTGCGCCCGGATCGAGACCGCCGACCAGCACGAGGGTGCCGGCCAACATCGAAAGCATCCCCAGCCGGACCACCAGACGCGGCGAGGCCCGTGGAGCCAACTTCGGGACAGCCAGTGCCGCCAGGAGCAGGGTCAGCGACAGCGGAAGGAGGCGGAGGCCTGTCTGCAGGGCGCTGAGCTCGAGCACGACGGACAAGAAGAGCGGGATGGTGAAGAAGATCCCGGATTGGATCAGGAATTGGAAGAAGAAGGTGACGAGTCCACCGGTCATCTGCATGCTCTTGAACATGGAGAGGCGTACCATGGGGCTCCGGCCGGCCTCCTCGAGGCGCGCCTCCCACAACAGCAGGGCGCCGATGACCAGCAGTCCTCCGATGACAAGCCAGACCACCGGGGAGACACCGAGGAGGGAGGGCCCGTTCGGCTTGGGCCGCACCCATCCCCAGACGCCGGAGCGAAGGACCCCGTACACGGTCAGCGAGAGCCCGAAGATGGAGAGCAGGGCGCCGAGCGTGTCGAAGGAGGGGCTCGCCTCGGTCGGGGTGTCCTTGATTCCCCGGACCGAGACCAGGATGATCAGCACGATCACGACTTCGCCTGCGAACACCCAGCGCCACGAGGCGAAGGTGGTGACGGCGCCGCCGACCAGTGGCCCGGCAGCCACTGCGATGGCACCCGCCGCCGCGATCAATCCGTAGGCGGACGACCGACGCTCCTTCGGGAAATTGCCGGCCACCAGTGCGACGATGGCCGGCATGATCAACGCGGCCCCGAGGCCCTCCAGGCCCGACCATCCGATGATCAGCACGGTCAGGTTGGGGGAGAGGGCCGTGACCAACGACCCTGATCCGTAGACCACCAGACCGATGGCGAAGGCCCGACGCCGCCCGATGAGTGCGCCGATCTTCCCGCCGGTGATCATGAAGGCGGCCATCACGAGGGTGTAGAGGGTGATCGCCGTCTGAATGCCGGTCACGGTGGTGCCGAGGTCGTTGGCCACCGACCGGATGGAGACGTTCATGACCGAGGTGTCGAGCGTCATGAGGAACTGCCCGGCCGCCAGGATCACCAGCACCCGTGTGCTCCCCGAGGCTGCATCGGCGGTGGCGGCCTGTGAGCCTGTCCACCCGGCCCCGTCCGTCATCGGGTTCCCCGCGACCGTTGTCCGGGAGTCGCGAAGCATCGTGGCCTCATGCGGCCGCCAGGTGTCGACGCGAAGTGGTGACCGCCGGACATGTCGGCGACGATACCCTCGAGCGCGGGCCCGGCGGAACCGTCACCGAGTTGGACCGCGACCAGGACCTTCAGCTGCGTGGATTCGGTGCCGGCCCGCTCGATTCTGCTCACATCCACAACAGACACGAGACTGCCGCCACCACGATCAATCGGCCCGGGAATCCTGCAGTCTCTGTGAGACCGGGGCCGATGCATTCAGCCGTTTCCTCGGGACGGCGGCCGTCGCCCCCAGCCGTACGCTGGCCCTATGGATCACCAGGACCACTACGCCAACGCCGTGAGGGCCGAGACGCCGGTCTGCCGGCGGATTGTGAGCCGAGGGCTTGGGTACCGAGTCGGCACCAGCACTGATTGGCCCGGGCCCGTTCAGTGGATCGGGCGCGGGGCGATGGTGCCGGGCTCGGAGTGTGTCTGGGGGGTACACACGCTTCGAGCCCGGCGCAATGACATCGGCAGGCTCACGGATCACCTTGAGCCGGCAAAGTCGCTCCGATATCGAGCAGGATCGCGACTGTGCCCCGCTGGGGCTCAGCGTGGGGGTTAGGCGCCGACCCCGCCGTCACCCTGACTGAGGTTGGGTGGGATCAAGTTGTCCCGAGCGTGAGCCGATAGACGTGAAGGTGCCCGGTTTGCAGAACTACGAGGGGATTCTGCAACCCGGGCACCGCATTGTCGAACATCCGGAAACACTGCCCGCCCTGGTGGAGAAGGCTTCGGCGTAGTGCAGCATCCGCGCAGCATCGCAGTTGGGGGTTTATTGCCCCACTGACCGGCAGGTGACACCCCATCGTCATTGCATCACGACGATGGGCTCCGTCGGTCAATCGACGCCTGCACGTCGTTGCAATATGCGACCAGCGCCTCGGAATGCTGATCGCTGCGTGGGTCGTCTCCAATGAACCTGTCCGCCAAGAGCCCTCGCTCCGCCAGCAGCGAGGCGAGTTCTTGCTTCGCATCCTTGCGGGCAAGGCCCTGGGGAATCGGGAAGGCAAGGACATCAAAGTCCTCGTCCAGCCTGCCCCCTGTCGTCGGGTATCGAGCAGCGATGCGGCCGACGGCCGGATCGAAGGTGCGACACGTCTACAGCAGCGGCACCATCAGGGAACGGCCAGCGACGGCGGCCGCGACGTCGAGGCCGTCTGTGTATTCCCTCGAGAGCCACGCGTCGTGGCGGAGGCGCCACAGTGCCACAGCATTGGCCCAGGCCGTCTTACGGGCTGCGTCGATGCCGAAGTTGCCAACCAAGTTCTCCAATCCAGCGGCCTTGCGGTCGAGATCGAGGATGACACCCATCTCAAAGGACTCACGAATCTGTTGGTCCAGGGCCCCGAGCAATGTGTTCACCTTGTCGAAGTCCGCCGCATGCGTACCCTGGTCGGGAGCGGTGGCGAGGTCCTCGCACGTCTTCACAACCGCCATCGGAAGATCGTGGTTGATGTGAGCAATCATCCCGGCAAGGGCGAACTGCATCGGGGCGATATGGGTTTCGGAGCGATTGGCGAGCACCTCGCTCCAGCAGCGGGGTGCGGTAGGAGGCTTGGCCCGAAATCCGTCGATCGCCTCCAGATAGAGATTGACGAAGACCACGTCAAGGTGGGACATGAACGCCGAATCGCCGTAGAAGGTGCCGGTGGAGACCTCCGACAGCACCTTCTCGGTGACGATGAGGTACATCCGGTTGAAGCAGGCCAGCCCGTCGGTGGTGGGAAGTGCCGCCGAAATGTCGGTCATCAGGGCGACGGCGCCTTCGATCGAGGATACGGGTCCGGATGGCAGATTCGGGAGTGCCAGTGCATCGTCCATGCGCGGGCCACAGTAGCCCGCCCCATTGCCAGGCGGTCGTCATCGATCCGGTCGAGCACATGAATGCAGGTCATCAGTTCGTAAATGTCTGATTAGTGACTCGGGTGGACTCGGGCGATCCGAGCCACGCACAGCTCGGTCCCTCGTTTAGGGGGCCTCCTGCCGCCAATTGCTCGGTGGCGTTCGAGGTCGTGGTCTACTGGCGCAAGTGGGGCAGGCCGATGCCACGACCCCGAACGAGCACGCACCAGGCAGGGCCGTTCGCCTCTATCCGAGCCCAGATCGGAGAGTCCACACTCATGAACAGGAGATCTGCTCGCGTGAAAGTGCTGGTAGTGGTGGTCGTCCTCGTCATCTGGACGTTGATTGCTCGCAAGCGTGGCTACAAGGTCGGTGGCGATGTCGTTGTTCGCTTCAGCTGAGGCCACTTGTTCACAACGATCTGGATCCCTGGGGCATCGATCAAGGCACTGAAGCTCGGCTGGGCGAGGTTCCAGTACTGCCCCGTTGGCAAGCACCTGACTCTCGTGAAGCCCGTTCGCCGGGGGGATCTGACGGACGAGGAGATCCGAATGGCCCATGAGCACCACGACGCCCGCGTTCCTTAGGCGTCGGACGGGCGCGCCCATTCCTGGTGGCGACAGCCGCCAGGGAATGTCGACACCTCGAGCATCTTCGGAAGTCTCGGCAACGGTCACGGTCATCCGGAGAGTACGGAGCTACTGGGGTAACCCTTATCGCCAATGGGAGGGAGGCGGTTATCGACCGGGTCTTGCACGTCGGGGGTACGTCCATCTGACGATGAGGTGAAGGGTCCAAAGCCTCTGGGCCACTCGATCAGATCGGGGCAGGCTTGTCGCATGGGTAGGTTCTGGCGTGCCATTGCGTGCCTGGGGCTGGTCGCAGTGACGGCCACGTCATGCGGAGGTGAGAAGTCTGCGAGCACCACCAGCGCTTCGACCACGAACACAGGCGTGCCACCAGCTACCTCAACTACGTCGATCGCGTCGGCCACGACCACGACCGAGCCGCTGACGGTGAACGTCACAGTCAGCCCCGATCATGTCGTCACGGGAACAGTGGTGACATTCACCGTCGAGATCCGAGGCCCAGGGACCGGCGACGGGGAAAGCGTCCGGTTTGGCGACGGCGGGACTTCGGGGGCGAATGCCGGGATGATCAAGTGCGGGGACACCGCTCGGGCTGACCGCACCGGCACCTACCCGCACTCGTACGCAGCCCCTGGGACATACCAGTTCAGTGACGAGGTTGAAGTCATCGGCCCCCCACCTTCGTGTGCACGGGAGGACGTCACTGGCACCGCGACAGTGGTCGTCGCAACTCCCTTGCAGTCTGCGACATCGAATGGAGCGTTCCTCTCACCGACGAGAAACATCGCTTGTCTCATCGACATCACTGCAAACGAACTCGTCCGTTGTGCGACGTTCTCGCCACCTCGGCTGGTGACGATGACGGCCACCGGTTCCCTGAACACGTGCTCAGGAAGCCGGTGCGAGCTCGGCAACCCGTCGCCGGACACACCCACGCTCGCCTACGGAACGGCGACGGGGGCAGGCCCGTTTCAGTGTGTGTCGACTGTCAGCGGGGTGACCTGCACCGTAGCGGGTGGCAAGGGATTTACGATCTCTCGCTCAGGTATCGAGCAGATCGGTGAGTGATTCCAGCCGTCAGCGCAGTGTCAGACCGAAGAAGAACCCCGGCTCCTGTCGACGTTCAAAATGGGACCAGTTATGGATCGGCTCGAACGCCTCTGGAATCGCAGTGCCCCATCACCGTCAGACGATCCATCGAATCGGTTCCCCCGATCGTCGGGTGGGTAAGACGCTCAATCAGTGGTTATGTCAAGTTCGCCTATCAGGGTTACCGGCAGGTTCCAGGTTGACCGACTTTTCGGGATGGGACCCATCGCCACGGTTGAGGAAGGAGAGGCCAGCGTCGCGGTGATGACACGTGGCCGTCGAATGGAGCGGGTGTACGTCGAGGCCGCCACCGCAAGGACCCTGCCTGACCCCGAGCCCGGCTACGTTGGGCCCGAGAGCGGGGCGCTCGACGGCGAGGGCAATGAGCTCGATTAGCCGTGGCTCTTGAGGGCGCAGGAAATGCACTCAAGCTCGCCGCTTAGGCGAAGCAAGCCGTCCTCTTCAGACGGCAAGTCTCTGCCGCAGCCAGAGCACTTGCCGCCCTGGCGCTCGTACTGTGCGGGAATGTGCCGCATCACGCACTCGTAGAGTCTTCCCACTATGGCCTGTTCGCGGTCGCTCTCGCGGTCGCTGTCCATGTACATCTTCGTCGAATCTTGTGACACATACTTTGAGTCGGCGCGTTGGCGAAGGAACTTGAGCGCCGACCACTCCGTTCGAGCTGGGCGGGCTCGCTGAGCACCAATCCTCGATGCCAGCGTTTGTCCCGATGGCGGTCACGGGCAACACGTTTGCCGGGAAGCCTTCCGACGCTCATGTCGATCGCCACCAGGCCTAGCCCATCCTCATTGACGCGAGTAACGGTCGACCACCCCAAAAGGTGCCCCAGATCGGATCAGCAACCGTTCCGATCGCGCCGATTGGACAGCTTCCATGCCGATGCGAGCCATCAGCCCCCGTTCCTCATCGGGCGAGGGTGGCTCGTCACGCTTCTGCTTGGTCTGTCACGCACCACGCAGAGTGATGGGTGATTCAAGGTCGATTTCGCCGTCCGGGGTCGGCTACT
>JBKQMB010000095.1:0-198197 GCA_052326605.1 Acidimicrobiales bacterium
CGGAACTTCCTGTCGCCGGGGGCCGTCCCCGCCTCGTCGCCGGATGCCAGGAGGCGCTCGTCGACGATTACTGACTCAGTACGTGCCAATCCCCCTACCCTCCCGGCGGACAGACTAGTGGCCGGAGGACCACGGCTCAGGTCGGCGAGGCGCGCTCAAGAGTCGAGTGGCACGGTTACCGACAGTGGAGCCGAAGGTGACCCTGTGCATCGGCCCGTGCTTGGTCACCTGGCCCAGTGCTCTCAACCGTGGCCAATCGCAGACACGCCTACCGACTGTCCACTTTGTGAGCTAATTTCAACCAGACCGATTGTGACGGCAGGGGGCGGACATTTGCGACCGGCAGGCAGCGGGCAGGCGTGACCACCGGCAATCTGGAACTCGTCAGCCCGCCCGCGAACGGGTCCCCCACAGTCGCTCCGTCTTCGGAACGACCCGACCGGCCTGACACCGAGACCGATCACTCGCCGGCCCACCGCTGGAAGGGCCTGTTCCTGGCCGGCGGCGCGTATCTCGCACTTTCGGTCTTCCTCTGGTCGAACGCCTGGTTGAGCCATCCGACCTCGACCACCATCTGTGGATGCGGGGACAATGCCGGCGCCATCTGGGTCATGGAGTGGCCGGCCTATGCCATCTCCCACGGCCTCGATCCCTTCTTCTCGACGGTCATGGGCTATCCGGGCGGGATCAACCTGCTGGCCAACGCCAGCGTCTTGGTGTTGGGTGTGCTGCTTGCCCCGGTCACCTGGCTCTTCGGTCCGGTCGCCACGCTCAACGTGGTCCTCACCCTCAGTCCGGCCCTCTCGGCCTTTGGGATGTTCGTCCTGCTGCGCCGGTGGGTCACCTGGACACCGGCCGCATTCATCGGCGGCCTGTTCTACGGCTTCAGTGCATTCATCCTCGTCGAGACCACTGCTGCAGCAATCAACCTAAGTCTGGCGGTGGTGCCTCCCTTGTTCGTCGCCTGCTTGGACGAGCTGCTGATCCGACAGAGGCACGGCCCGGTGAGGGCCGGGGTCCTCCTCGGCCTCCTGGTGACGCTGCAATTCTTCATAGGCACCGAGGTCCTCTTGATCATGGCGAGCATGGGAGCAGTCGGCGTCGCCCTAGTCGTCCTCTACGCCGCCCACCGGTGTCCCAACGTGCTGCGAGATCATGCACGGCACGCCGTGACCGGTCTGTCTGTAGGAGCGGCAACCGCTGTCGTGCTCCTCGCCTATCCGGCGTGGTTCGCGCTAGCGGGACCCGCCCACCTGGAGGGGATCGTCTGGCCGGGCAACTTCTACTCTGCTCTGCGGACGCAGAGCACGGTGCTTAGAGATGTCATGCTCCCGCGACCGGCCACCACCGGCATCTATCCCAACGCGGCCCTGCACCTGGGCTTCTCGTACCAGGGACCTCTCCTGTCCTCACAGTACATCGGGATCGGGGCGCTCGTGGTCCTGATCGCTGGCTTGATCGTGTGGCGCCGCGACCGCCGACTGTGGCTCTTCGGCGCCATGGCACTGATCTCACTGGCCCTGTCACTGGGCTCGAACAAGGACCTCTTCCTGCCCTGGGAGATCGTGACGAAACTCCCCGTGTTCAAGAACATCATTCCCTACCGGTGCATTCTCATCACCTTTCTCGCGATCGCAGTCATGTTGGGACTGATCGTCGAACACACCTACTTGGCAGTGAACCGACGACGAGCACTGGCAAAGGAGGCATCCACCGGGCGGCCGGCTCGTGGCATCTGGCCACGGCTGCCCCGATGGGCCGGCGCTGCCGCAGGGGTGATCGTGGCGGCAATCGCCCTCGTCTCACCTGCCGCATACCTCGCCCAGACCATCCCGTTCACCACTCGGCCCGTCGTCCTCCCCAAGTGGTTCCGGACCGTCGCACCCCATCTCCCCGGTCATCAGGTGCTGCTCACGTTCACGCAGCCGTCCATATGGGAGAACAACCCCATGGCCTGGCAAGCCGTCGACCGGATGCGCTACTCGACGGTCAACGAGTCAGGGCCTGCTGGCCTCCTCGAGCGGGCCGGGGCCGAGCGGAAAGGGGCGACGGTCATCGCCGCCGCATCCTCGTCCCTCGATGACGGGTCGAGCAGCCAGGTGCTCCTCTCCACGAACGACATCGTCGCGGTCCGTGACGCCCTCCACGAGTGGGGTGTGACCACAGTGGTCATCCCGGATCAGCCCGGCCTGGCCTCGTATGACCAGATCTCATCGGTGACCTTGGTGGCCGCACTGATGACGGCCGCCATCGGCCAGCGGCCGATCCACCAAGCGGATGCGTGGGTGTGGACCGGAGTGGACCGCACTCGTCCTTTGACGGTTCCCACCGGCGCTCGCCTTCAGGAGTGCACAAATGGGGCAGCGGTGCGAGGCGTCACTGCCGTTGATGCTGTGACTGCGTGTGTGCTGGCTTCAGCCAGCACACCTGGATAGTCATCAGGATCTCCTCGAATCTGATCAAGTGTCCATGCGAGCTTCTACCGCGACGCCCGGGTGATCACGATGTCGGCATTGCTGAGATGACCCACGTAGCCTGCCATGTGCTCGATGGATGGACCTCGCGATCATATTGAGCCAATCGATCGGGTTATTGCCGGGGTGACCTTACGCTGGGAACCGAGATGGCAAATGGGAGTACAGCGTGACATCTCAGGACCAACCGGATTGCCCGAGCCCCGTAATCCATTCCGGGATTGCCGGGCCTCCAGCTGACCCGACTGCGTCTCCGTGCCCGGGTCGGAGATCCAGTCATGACCATCGACCGCTTGCGTGCCCACTTGGGCTTCGCCCGCATACCATTCTCCAAGGGCCTCGCCCACTCCGCGCTCCATGCCCACTCCTCCCATGGGGAAGCGGTGGCCAGGATCACCTTGCGCATCGACGAACAGGTCGTGGGTGTGGTCACCAGGGTGCGCGTGTAGGCGGGTCAACACCAACAAACCGTTCACGAACTCGTGCTCTCCCCACGTGTCGTCTTCGTGCTCATCGAGGGTGGCGGCCAACAGGGCCGGCGAAGTATCGTTGTTGGAATGGAGGGGAGTGTTGTCAACAACGGTGGCGCGCTGCCCCGACCCCTCCCCGAAACAACCCGGATTTCAGCGGTCATCGCCTGCTATCGCGACGCGGAGGCCGTCCCCATTATGTACCGGCGCCTGGTCGACACGTTCGCCACGATCGGCGTGGACTACGAGATCATCTTTGTCAACGATGGCAGCCCCGACAATGCCTCCGATGTGCTGGCGGCCCTTGCCTTGGCCGACCCCAAGGTCGTCGTCATCAGCCACACCCGAGCCTTCGGATCGCAGAGCGCCTTCACCAGTGGGATGCGCTTAGCGACCGGCGATGCCGTGGTGCTGCTCGACGGCGACCTGCAGGATCCACCCGAACTGATCGCCGAGTTCTACGCCAAGTGGTGCGAAGGTTTCGACATCGCCTATGGGCAGCGGGTCAACCGAGTGGCGAGCACGCCGATGCGGTGGGCATACAAAGGCTTCTATCGGTTGCTCAGGCGGGTGGCCTACATCGACATCCCGCTGGACGCCGGTGATTTCTCGATGATGGATCGCCGGGTCGTAGATGTCCTCAACGACCTCCCGGAAACAACTCGGTTCATCAGGGGATTGCGAGCCTGGGCGGGATTCGAAGCCGTGGGTGTGCCCTATGTCCGCCCGGAGCGGATGTTCGGGACCACTACCAACTCCCTGTTCAAGAACCTCAAGTGGGCGCGCCGTGGAATTGTCTCGTTCTCCTATGTCCCGCTGGAGATGATCTTGGTGATCGCAGTGATCGCCGTAGTCGTGGCGATGATCGCCGGCGTCATCCAGGTCATCATCCGGTTGGTCGAGCCGGCCAGCGTTCCCAGCGGCTTCACCACGTTGATCCTTCTCAACTTGGGACTGGGCGGCCTCATTCTTCTGGCCTTGAGCGTCATCGGCTTCTACGTGGCCGATATCTATGCCGAAGTCAAGCGACGCCCGGAATACGTGGTGAGAAGAGTGCTGAACCCGCCTCAGCCCCGTGGGACGGCGCCGGCCCCTGCCGATGAGGAGGAGCCTCATGGCTGAGGAGTCGAAGCGAGTGCTCCTCACGGGATCTACCGGTTTCATCGGAGCCAACCTGGCCCGCCGACTGGTTCGGGACGGCCACGAGGTGCACCTCCTCGTCCGACCCGTGGATGCGAGGTGGCGCGTGGACTCGCTGGCCGGCGACGTGAGTCTGCACGAGGGGGCACTGCAAGAGAGAGAGCGAGTCGAAGAGATCGTTGCCCAGGTCGACCCTCAATGGGTGTTCCACCTGGCCGCCTACGGGTCCTATTCCTCTCAGCGGGACGTCCAGACGATCGTGTCGACCAATTACAACGGCACGGTGAACTTGGTCGAGGCCTGTTTGGCCAGCGGATTCGAATCGTTCGTCAACGCCGGATCTTCGTCAGAGTATGGGATCCAAGACCATGCACCGGCGGAGACTGAGCTGCCTGACCCGAACAGCCACTACGCGGTTACCAAAACCGGTGCCACGCTCTACTGCCGGTTCACCTCTCAACGGACAGGTCGGAATCTGACGACGTTACGCCTGTACTCCGTCTTTGGACCGTGGGAGGAGCCGACCAGGTTGATGCCTTCCCTTCTGATTCATGGGCGACGAGGCGAACTCCCTCCCCTTGTTGCCCCCTCCATCGCACGCGACTATCTCTACGTGGACGATGCCGTGGAGGCGTTCATCGCCGCGGCCCGCAGCTCCAGCGTCGAGCACGGGGCTGTGTTCAACGTGGGCACCGGAGTGCAGACTTCGCTCAGTGAACTCGTCGACCTCGTGCGAGATCAACTGGGCGTTCGGGCCGAGCCCTTGTGGGGGTCGATGCCTGATCGCCACTGGGACACCGACGTATGGGTGGCCGATCCAACGTCGATCCGTGCCGCTCTGGGTTGGAAGCCCGCTTGTGATCTCGAGAAGGGTGTACGTAACTTCGCCGAGTGGATGGCGACGGAGCCCGGAATGGCACAGCTGTACGAAACCCAACGGAGTGTCCCCCTGTGACCGTGGGATCAGACATTCCGTCTGGCCGACTACTGGGGAAGGCGATCAGGCGGAGTGTGCTCGAGCAGTCGAAACGGGCCAACGTTGGGCACATCGGCTCGGCACTGTCCATCGCCGACCTGCTGGGAGCGGTCTTCACGGTGCTCGACGTTCGCGATCCAGCCGATCTCGACCGAGACCGGTTCGTCCTCTCCAAAGGGCATGCTGCCCTCGGTCTCTATGCTGCGCTCGTTGAGGTCGGAACCCTCACCTCGGATGACCTGGATACGTTCTGTGGGGATGGCAGTCTCTTGGGCGTCCACCCTGAGCATGCGCTGTCTGGCATCGACTTCTCGACGGGTTCATTGGGCCAGGGCTTGTCGATGGGCGTGGGTGCCGCCCTGGGTGCGGCGATGCTGGGGTCCAGCCGCAAGGTCGTGGTGCTGGTAAGTGATGCCGAGTGCGATGAAGGCTCCATTTGGGAGGCGGCAATGTTCGCGTCGCAGCACCGCTTGGAGCATCTCACCGTCATGGTGGACCACAACCACCAACAGGCCTTTGGCTATACGGCTGACGTCCTGGCCAGCGAACACCTTGCTGATCGTTGGCGGGCCTTCGGATGGGAGACCATCGAAGCCGATGGGCATGACGAAGTCAGACTGGCCGAGCTGTTGGCCGCGGCGCCGTCGGGTCGCCCGCGCGTCATCGTGGCGGAGACAGTGTTCGGGAAGGGAGTCTCGTACATGGAAGGCGAGATCAAGTGGCACTACCTCCCGATGTCTGATGCCGAGTATGAATTAGCGCTGAGCGAGCTAGAGGACGTGCAATGAGGCGAGCGTTTGTGGAGGCCTTGGTGGCAGCGGCATCCATGGACGAGCGCATCGTTCTCCTCACCGGCGATCTCGGGTTTATGGCGCTTGAACCCTTTCGCGATCAGTTTCCCGACCGTTTCTTCAATATGGGAGTGGCGGAGCAGAACATGGTGGGGGTGGCCACCGGTCTGGCCGAGTCGGGCTGCGTGCCGTTCTGCTACTCGATCGTTCCCTTTGCCGTGTTGCGGCCCTTCGAGTTCATCCGCAACGGGCCCGTGTTCCATGGGCTGCCAGTGCGGATCGTGGGAATGGGCGGGGGCTTCGACTACGGGAACGCCGGTCCAACTCATTACGGCATCGAGGACGTTGGGGCCATGCGGTTGTTGCAAGGCCTGGCGGTGATTGCCCCCGCAGATGCGCGCCAGGTGGCCACGGCGGTGTCGATGCTGAGCGACTGGTCGGGACCGGCCTACCTGCGCCTGGGTAAGCAAGGTGAGACCGTGGCCGGGTTAGAAGGGCGATTCGAGTTCGGGAAAGTCCAACGGGTCCGGCACGGCTCTGACGCCGTCGTATTTGCCATGGGTGGAATCTCGACATCCGTGGTGGAAGCTGCGGAATCACTGGAGGCTGGTGGCATCTCCGTCGAGGTCGTGGTCGTCTCGAGCGTCAACCCCTGTCCTGTGGAGGATATCTTGGGTGTGGTCTCGTCGCATAGGCGAGCGGTGACCGTCGAGGCTCACGTGATGACGGGAGGCCTCGGTTCGCTTGTGGCTGAAGTCATCGCCGACCACGGGGTACCGTGTCGGCTCCTGAGGATCGCGGTCAAGGAGCCCTACGGTAGGAGCGGTGGCAGCCAGAGTTACCTGCACGCGCTGCACGGACTATCGACCGAAGCACTCGTGACGCGGGTGTCAGCATTCGTCGGCACGGATTCTCCGTCATGACCGCCGAATCATTCCGACCGGTCTCCAACACCCCGCCCACCACCACAGCGGGCAAGTTGAAGTTCTATGGACGGATGCTGTTCGATTTCCAGGTCCTGACGGTCTATCGGGACCTCCACAAGCATCTCCCGGGATTTCGGGGTGACGTGCTCGACGTGGGATGCGGCCAAAGTCCTTATCGGTTTCTCCTCAATGAGGAATCGACCCGGTACGTGGGGATCGACATCGCTGATGCCGACAAGTTCGACTACGACAACTCCGAGATCGTGCCGTTCGACGGCGAGCACATCCCATATCCGGACGAACAGTTTGATGCCGTCATCTGCACGGAGGTGCTGGAGCACGTCCCGCACTTCCAGGGACTGGTCGACGAGATCCACCGGGTGATGAAGGAGGGCGGTCAAGCCGTAGTGACAGTGCCGTGGTCGGCTCGCTTCCACTACGCTCCCTATGACTACTTCCGCTTTACGCCGTCCAGCCTGGCGGAGATGTTCGGCAAGTTCGCCGCCGTACAGATCACCACAAGAGGTACGGATGTCACCGTCATCGGCTCCAAGCTGGTGGTCCTGTGGTTCCGAAACCTGCTCCCCGCGGACCATCGGAATCTGGCATTGGTGCCACTGTGGATTCTGGCTAGTCCCATACTGGCGGTGGCGGTGGTGATCGCACAGTTCTCCCTCTCGACCGGTGCAGGATCGGACGACGATCCTCTGGGTTACACGATTTCGGTGACCAAGTGACCGCCGGGTTCGGGGAACGATGATGGATCGGGTCGCGGGGCGTGATCCACTCGAAGGGCCTGGTGCGAAGGACGCTCGGAGCGTCCGCGACGAGGGTGGCTACAACCAGGGCTGGACGGGCGGGCTGGCTACCCAGGTACGCGGGGAGCGAAGAGCGCGACTGCTCAGCGAGACCATGACTTCAGGCCCGTCGCGCCAAGTCCTCGAGATCGGGTGTGGGCGGGGAGAGATCGCCTGTCAGATTGCCGAGGCCACCGGCATGCAGGTACTCGGTATCGACCGATCACCCGCATTCGTCGAGGAAGCAAGAAGCAAGGCGAGCCAACCTAACGTCCGCTTCGAAGTGATGGACTTCACCCGGCCGGAGGATCTTCAGGGCCGGACGTTCGACTACGCCGTGGGCAACGGGATCCTCCACCACCTCTATTACAACCTTCCCGAGTCGCTTAGGGCTATTCGTGACTTGTTGGCGGTCGGTGGTCAGATCATGTTCCTCGAGCCGAACCTGCACAACCCCTATGTGTACGCCATCTTCTCGCGGGCCAGCCTGCGTCGATGGGCCAAACTCGAACCTGACGAGATGGCGTTCTCTCGTCGCTTCATCATCAACCAGCTGACCCAGGTTGGATTCAGTGACGTCGATGTCGGCTACCGGGACTTCCTACTGCCGGGCGTACCGGAGTGGATGATCAAGCCATCGATCCGCGTCGGTGATGTGGCCGAGGAGACCCCCGGACTCAAGCACCTAGCCCAATCGCTGTTCATCAGAGCCCGCCGATAGCTGCTCGCGTGGCATTGTGTCGGACGCGGGGCCGTTTCATCGTCCAATCTCCGTTGACCAGGATGACTGCATGCAGGTCAGACTGTCACAGCGGGATAATCGACTGGGGTGAAATCCATGGCAGGTTCAACCAGTCAGCGCAAGAACCTCAACGAGCGGGTCTGCTCACCAAATCCGAACCGACGGACCCCGTTCCCCCCTCAATTCCGCAGAAGCCTCAATCCCCACCACTCGGCGGGACGCGCCCCTTGTCTGCTACTCCCAGGCTCTCGAGCGTCTAGTGGAACGTGTCCCTAAATCTCCCATGTCGACCCGTCTCGATCAGCCAAGCAAATCGTCAGAGACAACTACCGCAATTGAGTCGACGGCCGTCACGTCCCTTTTTCCGCGGGTCGTAGCATTAACAGTTCTTCTCTTGGTCGTGCTGATCGCCATCCGTGGGAGGACGGGCAGCAAGGCATTCGATCACGTCGCGTTTGGTGCATCAGTCGCCGGTGCCACCGTTCTCACCATTCGTTGTCTTCGCAAACCAACGATTCCTGCCAGCCGACTGGCATTGATAGTGAGCCTTGCCGGCATCCTCTGCGGAATCGCACGAGTAGAACGACCCCAGATGGCCATTAGCTACTGGGAAGGATTTGGCACCTCAGTTGTGCTCTTGTCGGTTCCACTCGCACTACTCATCGTCCCTATTTCAGCTCGGGTCATGCGATCGCGGGTACTTGGCTTGGCACTTGCCGTCCCGGTCGTATTGCTGGCGACAGTTGACGGGCTTAGCCTCATCCGTGATCTTCACTACTTTGCCGATCCTGACAACAATACGTTTGTTTTGAATGAAGTACTTGCTCCGGCAGCAGGCCGGGTGCCTGGAGCGAGCTTTATCCCCCAATATACCTCCCTTGTCGGATGGGGTGTTGTTCCGTTTCGCCATCTCGTATCGCCATTTGAACTCGCAAACGTGTCCACGGTTGTGCTTAGTTGTTTCGGGATCTGCGCAGTCGTGCTGGCAATCGTTCTCGCCCGACGTTGTTTGCCAGAGAACTCGCTGTGGCTAGCGGTGGGCTTGACAGTACCTCTGGCGACAGTGACGGTACTTCATGGTAGCGCCTTGGAAAGTTCGATCGGCGGCTATTTCCAAGAATTGCCGTTACGCATGTTCCCTGCCATGCTTTACTCACTGATCGCGGTTGACTCGTTGGTCGCCCTACTGATGCACTCGGTGCGAAGGGTGCCCATCATCGCGCTCGGACTCCTAGGCGGTTTGATGGTATGGAACTCTCAGGACTTTGGTATCGCCGTCCCGATCGCTTATGGACTAATACTTCTCATCGCAACTCGTGGGGTTGTCCGCAAACGTGCGACGATGCTTTGGCTCTACGGGATTATTCCTGGACTGATGTTGTACCCCCTCTGGACCCTGGCCATCGGGCATCCAATCCAAATCAACTATCTTGCACTCACGGCCCAATCATTTGGAAATGGTTTTGCGTCCTCCCCGATCCAACTCCCGGGACCCGTGCTGCTTGTACTGCCAGTGATACTTGGAAGCACAGCGGTCGGATGCTTCCTTCTCTGGCAGGCCGCGGAAGCAACGACCACGAAGCCGAAGTTTCAGCAACATGCCTTCGTCACTCTCGCATTTGTCGGCGCGTGGTCCACCATTGCTTTCGTCTACTACATTAACCGGTCGTTCGCCTCGGCTCAGCTCCAGATATTCCTGCTGCCCTTCGGCGTATGCTGCTGCGGGCTCTTGACCTTCTGTCTGGCCGCGATCTCGACGGGAGGGGGGCACCTAGGCGCAAGCCCTCTCATGTACCTCAGGCGGAGTGCCCTTTGGCTCCTGCCAGTGACATTACCCATCGCCGTGGGATTCGGCGCCGCCTTGCAGACGCCGTCTCCTGTCACATCCTTCGACGCGCTAACCCTTCCTCCTGCTTATCTGGGTTTCAACGTGACCGAATTGAGCCGCGAGGTCTCGATAGCCAAGGACTACGTTCGGAATCATGGGGGCGGTGCGGTGGGATACTTCGGCCCAGACGCCAACTACCTCGCGCTGTCGACTGGCGTGCAACCGCGCATCCTCTACGACGACCCGCTTGACTTCACTTTGAGCCCGGCTGCTCACCACTTGGGTTGCGAATACGTCCGTCACAAGCCGACGGAGTGGCTCGTCGCAGCTCTCGGCGTCACCTCCATTGTGGGCTCTTCGATCTGCGATGATTACGAGGCTTGGCCGGTCCCGTTCGAGCCGCCAGGAACCGTCTTCAGGCTTCGCCAACCGGCGACCTCGGTGTCTCCCGGCATTGGCTTGGGCGGTGATCAGAACCGCTGATAACTGTCCATAATCAGATATTGGCTCGAATATCGGATCGGTGCGCCCAGGATTATGCGAAGGTAGAGAGCGTTGTCTTATCGGGCTCGACTCGACCAATCCGTTTTGCTGTCCGCACGTCTGATGGCCGAATTCCGGCCCACTCGACCTCCTCGATGTTCCTCCAGGGATCCATCGATGGATGAGCTCGGTCTCGGAGAAGCCGTCGAAGCACTTCGCGAAGCTTTGGAGAGTCAATTCGACCGATAACCAGGGCCGCCGCTCTCGGTTACCATCATGATCGAGCACGGTCAATTGCAGGAGCGGACCAGTATGAAGCGAATCCACAGGAACGTCAGAGTCTTCAAGGTCCTGCATACAGGTTCGCTTCGTCCTTGTGTCGCCGGAGCAGTGGTCATGATGGCCGTACTCGCCTGTAGTTGTTCCTCGAGATCGCAATCGAACCCAATGGTGACGACACACCAAGTCACGAATTGTGTGACAATCGTCACTACATGGGCTGGCAAGCTACTTGCGGCTGGCAATGATCTGGCGGCGAAGAATGCAGTGATCGAATCGGAATTGACGCTCTTCGGCAATGTGAGTCCGGTCCCCGATGAGACGGTCTTCCTCGAAAACGACGTGATGGCTGCGCGCTACAATGGACTCACCCCAATACAAGTGGCTAAACAAGTTACGAAGGACGCATCTTCCTGGTGCCGCCAACACGCTCGTTCTGTCAGTCCGGCGTCGACCAGCACGACGTCAATCACTTCGCCCGGCGTTGCCGTGATCGCAGCAAGTCCTCTCGGAGTTCTGTATGAGTGGACCAGTTCGTCGAGAGTGCCGCACAGTTCGGGCTGGGTCCCGGTAAATGACTTGAACCCGGATCCTTGGCCGCGGGCCCAGTCCGGCGGCTCACTGCCCGCCTGAACTTCGGAGGCTGCCATAGTCACGGTGTTGCGACTCCCGCTGACAGCACCAACCGCAATTGGCTTCGCCTCGCGGCCCCACTTTCCGACAGCTACACCCTCCGACATGCCTTGCTGATGTTCGTTCGGGTATGGAAGCACCTTCTCGAAGACTCGTGCGTGCGCATCAGCCGACCTCGGCAGCTCCATCTGCGTACTCCGCGCGTGCTGTTCGAACAGCATCTCCAGTACGTTCTTACCTCGTTGCGAGATGGCCCGTATTCCACCACGTTTGGATAGGTGACAAGGTATGCGCAGATCTGCACACGTTCCAGCGGGAGAACGGCCGGGTCTGGCATACTTGAGTCTCCATCGGTCGGGTTGCATGTGTGTACCGGATATCTCGACCGGGTTCTCCACCGACCAATGAGACCCGGCCACCTCTGAACTGATGACTGAGATCACACCACCGCCAGTCGATCGATTGTCGACTGATTCGGTTCAGGCCACTCAGGCCCACTCATCGCGAATCCCGTTGGTCGCCCCGGACGCTCCTACTCGCCGCAGATGGCTCCCGACCCTCGCTGGACCGCTGATCTACGTCGTGCTCTCGTTCGCTCTCACGGCAAACTCCTGGTCGGACCCGACGCGCACGGTCATTGGCCAGGGCGGTGATCCAATCTCCGAGCTGTGGGCACTCCAGTGGAGCGGATTTGCGATCGGCCACGGGTACAACCCATTCTTCACTAACTTCCTCATCGCGCCATCCGGAATCAACTTGATGTGGTCTGGATCATCGGGTCCAGGTATCTTGCTCGCGCCATTCTTCTTGGCCTTCGGACCAGTCCTTGTCTATAACTTGATGCTCACGCTTTCACTCGCCCTTTCGGCATGGTGTGCTCAATTGGCGATCTTCCGCGTAGTGCCGTCACGTCCGGGCGCGATTGTGGGCGGACTCATCTATGGCTTCTCGCCGTACTTGGTAGGCCATGCTTGGGCCCATATCGCGATCACGATCGCATTCCTTCCACCTCTGATGCTCATCGTGCTCCACGAGACGTTTGTCCGGCAGCGGTGGCGGTGGTGGGCAACAGGAGCCTTCGCGGGCCTCCTCCTTGCGATTCAGTACACCACGTTCATCGAGACGATCGCGATCACTGCGCTCGCATGTTCCGTCGTCACCGTCCTTCTCGTCGCTCAACGACCGCGGGAGGTCAGAGCACGGGCGCGCTATGCCCTGCAGGCCGGCGTGGCGACGGTCGTCACTTTCCTTGTCGCATCCGCATACCCGCTTTGGACCATGTTGTTCGGTGGCCAACGGCTCGGCCGCGGCACAGTCAAACCGGCGGACGAATTCGTGACGGACGTCGTCAACTTCATCGTGCCGACGTTCACGACCAAGTTCCTGCCGGGGGCACTTTCCGCCACGTCATTCAGGATCACTAACGGTTTCGAATCGGGCGCATACATCGGGATACCGCTGATCGCTATCTGCATCCTGACGACTGTACTTCTCTGGCGTCAGATTGTAGTTCGTACAGCCGCACTCACGGGGCTCATATTCGCGGTTCTATCTCTGGGACCTCGATTGCATGTGGACGGAACAATACTGAACGTTCCGCTACCATTTGCACTCTTGAGTCAATTTCCGCTGATCGGAAATGCTCTTGCGTCGCGGCTAGCGGGAGTTACCGATCTATGTGTCGGTGTACTCGTTGCTGCCTTCGTGGCCCATCTCGCAACGGTTGGGGTACTGTGGCGATGGCTCGGCATCGCTCTGACTGCGCTCGGTATCATCCTCATCATCCCAACCCAGCTACCAGCTGAGTCCTACTCGGTCCCCTCGTACTTCACTGGGAACGCTGTAAAGCAGATCGCACCAGGCACCACAGCGTTGGTCGCCCCATATGAGACCCAAGGCTCCCAAGCCCCACCGGAAGTCTGGCAGGCAGCGAGCGGCTTTCGTTTCCGAATGCCAGAGGGCTACGCCTACGTACCAACCCCGACCGGACCCATCACCGGGCCGATTCCGACGCTACTGGGCGAAGAGATGATCGCCATAGATGATGCACCGCCAGGGTCGGCCATTCCCCAACTCTCGCCCGCTGAACGCGCGGCATTTCTTGCCCAAATGCGCGCCTGGCACGTAACGACAGTGCTCGTTGGGCCCATGCCCAACTACAAGCTTATGACCGGCTTCTTCCAGCAACTCCTCGGCCGAGCCGGCGACTACCGTGGCGGTGTCACTGCTTGGTACAACGTGCGGTCGTAAGCGTACGTGCACTGGTAGCTCAGCGCCGCCATCTTCTGATCGACCTCTTACGGATGGCCAGCGTTCTGCAGCTGACCAGCGAGACTCGGACCTACAGATGGACGCTTCAGTTCGAGCAATACAACACCGCTCCCCCGCATCTTCGTCATCTCGCTCCTCATCACCCCGTAGGAGCCTCCAGCACGCACCTGGTGGCGGCTTCCACACCGGACACTCCGCGCGATGCAGCACCCTGGGTGCACATCGAGAAGCGAACGCTCGTGGGGACTGCGGTGGGGGAAGTGCCACCGACACCGCTCCACACCCACGCATCCGCCAGATGGATCGGCAGCTTGCCGGTGGCCGCAGTGATCAGAGCGGCGGCATACGTCACCGACGGGATCTGGTCGTACGTCGGCAGATCGGGCTGGTCCGGGAGCACCACCATGGTCACCCCCCAGTCGCTGAGCGCCTTGCGGACCGATTCGAGATCACCCGCGCTCGTCGCACTCCGGAGAGACGGCCCCTGCAGGAAGGAAGTGGACGCGTTGGCGAGCGCCACTGCGCCGGCGGTCTCCTTGCCGGCCCGGCTGAGTGAGCCCGCCGGACCTCCTTGTTCGGCCATCGAATAGTGCATGCGGTTGACGGCCTGCCAGGTCATGGGATTGTCATACGCGGTGAACGGCGTGGGAAAGATGAGGAGCACCTGGTGCGGCGGAAGGTGCGGCGCGACGGTGCGGAACCAGGTCGGTAGTGCGATCGGTGGGGTCGTGTAGGGAAGGGCCTGCGCGATGTACAGCGCCGGCGGAACCAGCGCGATCGCCGCCACGACGATGCCGGCCACGGCACCGGGCCACTGCGACGATCGCGACCGACCGCCTCCCTCCGGTCCTCTCTGGCGCCCGGCCCGAGCCGACTCGCTGCGCCGGTTGACCGCGACGTAGGAGTGGTCGACGATCAGGCCGAGCATGACCGCTACGCCCAGATAGGCGAAGAGGACGAACCGGTACGGTACGACGTTCTCGAACAGTGGCAGGTTCGCCACCACCTCCCACGGCAGGAACACCGCCCTGTTCGAGCCCAGGGACAGCACCACCGAACTCAGGGTCAGCGCGCCGAACAACCACAGCCGTCTGTCCCGGCGCCAGACCAGGCACCCGACGACCACCACGGCCAGCACCCCGACCCCGAAGTACTGGTACGAGAGGAGGAATCCCTGGTACCCCCCGATCAGATGATCGGCCGAGTAGCTGACCGCCGGGCCCACCATGTGCTGATTCGGGACGAGATAGTCCTTGAGCGTCTCGCCCTGCTGGAGGATCTGGCCCGGCCAGATGGCCCCGGAGAGGTGGGCCGGGCCGGCGATGGCGAACCACGCCGGATAGGCGAGCAGGACGCCGGCGGTGACCCCTCCGGCCAGAAGGCCTGTCCAGGCGCGCCTCGTATGGGCCCGCAGGACCTCCGGGTACCGGTGGGCAGCGTAGGCCGCAACGAATGCGATGCCGACGACCCCCATGATCGCCATCATCAAGAGGACCTCGGTCCCGATGAAGAACTGGAGTGTCACCAGCAGCCCGAGGAGGATTCCGATCCTGACCGGGCTGTGACGCTGCCGGATCAGCAGTTCGTCGAGGCAGGCCACGACCAGTGGCGGGACAGCAACCATTCCGAGCATCAGGTGCGCGTCAGCGAGGCTGGCGATGACGAACGACGAAAAGCCGTAGAACAGTCCACCGATGAAGGCGGCGGGCGTCCACGCCACCCATCGTCGCAGCAGGGCGAACATGGCGAGCGCAGAAAGGACCGGGCTGAGGGTGAGGGCCACATTGAGCGTGGCCACCGGCCCGACGAGCCAGGTGACCGGGGCCAGCACGACCCCAAAGGCAAGCTCGCTGGTGTTCGTCAGTAGATTGACGCCGGTCGGGTAGTTCATGGCCGTCGAGAAGAACGGGTTGAGACCGTGGGCCATGGCATACGCCGGCCACTCGAGGTACCAGGTGAACAGCGAGGAGTCGCCGCACCCGCAGGTGGTCACCGAGGTCGGGTGGCTCGTCCAGGCGTTGGACCACGCGAACAGCGAGAGTAGGAGGTAGCCGCCTCCGGCCACGAGATACGCCGGCCACCAGCGTCGCGTCGCCGATCCGGAGTTGGACTCCCGGGGTTGTGGGGCTTCACCCCCGATCGCCGCCGTTGACGACGCACCGGAGCGAGGTCCTGCCATGAGGTCGGTGTCCACCGTCACCCACCGCCCGGGCCGATGACGCATCTGGTGGCGGCATCGACGGCGGAAACACCGTGTGACGGCTTTCCATTGACGCACAGGTAGAACTGGGCGCCGCTGGGGAGTGCTCGCTGGGGGGCCTTTTCCACGTCCGTCCACACCCAGGCATCCGCCTGATGGACCGGCAGCTCGCCGGTGGCAGCCGTGATCAAGGCGGCAGCGAGCGTCACCGAGGGGATCCGGTCGTAGGCGGGCAGGCTCGGTTGGTCCGGGATCACGACGGTGGTGACCCCCCACTCGCTCAGGGCCTGACGCACGAAGGGTAGATCGTCCGTGTACACGTATTCGGGCAGTCCGGGGAAGATAGAGACCCCGCCGATCAGACTTGCCGCGTTGTGCTCCTTCCCGGTGTAGGCGAGGAGGCCGACGGGAAGGCCGCCGTTGACCATCGAGTAGTGCATTCTGTTGACCGCCTGCCACGTCAGGACCGTCTGCGGTGAGCTGAACGCGGACGGGAAGACGAGGAGCACCTGGTGCGGGTCGATGTGTGGCGCCACGGTGCGGAACCAGTTGGGGAGCACGACCGGCTGGGTCGTGACGGGAACGGTCCGGGCGACGCCCGCGGCGGGCTGGACGAGGGCGATCGCCGCCACGAGCAGCGCTGCTGCCGCCCCACCCCAACGTGGCAGTCCCGAACGTGCGCCGCCTGCCGACTGCCCGGGTGTTCCTTCCTGAGCCACATCGCGCCATCGGTTCACCGAGGAACGGGTGTGGTCGATGATCAGTCCCAACATGACAGCCACGGCGAGGTAGGTGAAGAAGGCGAATCGCATCGGAATAACGTTCTGCAGCAGCGGCAGGTTCTGAACCAACTGCCACGGAAGCAGAACAGACTTCGGCGCCCCCAGGGATAGCACCACGGAGACGGCGGCGATCGCACCGAACAGCCAGAGCCGTCGGTCGCGGCGCCAAGCGACGAGCCCGCCGGCCAGCACAGCCAGCAATCCGATTCCCAAGTACTGGCGGTTCGTCACCGGCCCCTGGTAACCACCGATCGTGCGGTAGAGCGTATGCGCGTGGGACATTGCGGCATCCGAGGACTGTTGGACGTAGAAATTGAGCGAGGTGCTGGCACTTCTGATCGAGCTGACGCGCCCGGGCCAGATGGGCCCGGAGAAATGGCCTGGCCCGGCCAGTGCGTACCAGACCGGGTAGGCGAGGAGGACGCCTGCGGTGATCACCCCCGCAGCGAGGCCCACCCCAGCGTGTCTGGCATTCGTCCGGAGGGCATCGGGATGTCGCCAGGCCGCGTAGGCGACCACGATGCCGATGCCGATGGCTCCCATGATCGTCATCATCAACAAGAGCTCACTCCCGATGAAGAACTGCAGTGTCACCAGCAGCCCGAGGAGGATCCCGGTACTCACCGGGCGGCGACGCTGTCGGATCAGCAACTCGTCGAGGCAGGCCACGACCAGTGGCGGAACAGCTGCCATCCCGAGCATCAAGTGGGCATCTGTCAACTCCGACACGATGAACGGCGAGAATCCGTAGAACAGTCCGCCGATGAACGCAGCGGGCGTCCAGGAGACCCACCGGCGCAGGAGTACGAACATGGCGAGCGCAGAGAGCGCCGGGCTGAGGGTGAGAGCCACGTTCAGCGTGGCCACCGGCCCGAAGAGCCAGGTGACCGGGGCCAACACCAGGCTGAACGCCAACTCGCTGGTGTTCGCCAGAAGATTCAGGCCATTCGGATAGTTCATCGCCGTCGAGAAGAACGGATCGAGACCGTGGGCGATGGCATACGCCGGCCACTCCATATACCACGTGAACAGCGAGGAATCGCCGCACCCGCAGGTGGTCACCGAGGTCGGATGGCTCGTCCAGACGTTGGACCACACGAACACCGAGAGCAGGAGGTAGCCGGCTCCGGCCATGAGCACTGTTCTCCATCCGTGTAGCGGGACGGAGCCGGGCTCCGGAGGTGCCGGACCGTCATCGACCGGAACTCCATCGGTCGGCTGATCGGTACGAGCCTCAGCTCTCACATCGGCGCCTACGGTCATGCTCCCACCCTGGCCTGCCGACACTTCAGGGGATCCCGGTTCGACGAACCTGGGCAAGGTCGACCGATCACCTCACCGGTGCCTGCAACATGCATTGGGTCACCTCTTCGACGGCGGTCACTCCACCAGATGCCCCTCCGCTCGTGCATTGGAAGAAGCTCGTTGTGGTGAGAAGTATCGGCGGAGGAGACTTGTCCACATCGGTCCACACCCATGTGTCGGCCTGGTGGATCGGTGGCTTGCCGGTGGCCGCCGTGATGAGGGCGGCGGCGAACGGCACCGACAGGGTCTGGTCGTACCTGGGAAGATCTCGCTGGTCGGGGACCACGACGGTGGTCACCCCCCACGTGTCCAGTGCCTGGCGAACCGCAGCCACACTGTCCGTCGTCTTCAGCAGATCGAGGTCGGGAAAGATGGCCGAGGAGGCATGCGCAATGACGGACTGGCCATCACGCGCCTTCTTCTTGGCTCGGGCGACGAGACCGCCGGGCCCTGATTCACCGACCATCGCGTAGTTGATGCCGTTGACCGCCTGCCAGGCGACGGCGCTCTGGTCACCGGAGAACGGCGCCGGAAAGATCAGCAGTACCTGATTGCCGCTCAAGTGCGGTGCGACGGTCTGGAACCACGGGGGCAGGACCACCGGTTCGGTGGTGAAGGGCACGGTCTGAGCAACGTATAACGCCGGGGAAACGAGCGCGATCGCAGCCACGATCACTCCGGCCACGGCGCCGGACCAACTCGGCAATCGCGACCAGCGGACGTCGCCCGCCCCTCTCGGGAGGGCGTTCTGCGCCATTGATCGCCGACGATTCACGGCAAGGTAGGTGTGATCGACGATGAGCGCCAACATGACCGCGGCAGCCAGGTAGGTGAAGAAGACGAACCGTCCCGGGATGACGTCCTGCAGCACCGGGACATGCGCAAACAGGCCCCACGTCAACGCCGACTTGCTGCCGTCCCCCAGAGAGAGCACGACCGAGAAGAGGGCGATCGCGCCGAACAACCAGAGCCGTCGGTCGTGACGCCAGATGACGAGGCCGCCGACCAGCACGACCAGGATACTGAAACCGAAGTACTGAGGGGAGATGACGAACCCCTGATAACCGCCCGTCAGGTGGTTGGTCACCTGGCTGATGCCCGGAAGGAGCACGTTCTGATTCGGCAGGAGGAAGTCCCTGAGCTCGGTGCCGGGATTCTTGACGCCCTTGGGCCAGACGGCCCCGGTGAAATGCACAGGTCCGGCAAAGGCGTACCACACCGGATACACGAGGAGAACTGCCGCGGTCATCGCTGCCGACGACAGGCCCACCACGATGTGGTGTTTGTGCTCCTGGACGATCTCGGGATGCCTCCGGCTCGCGTAGTCGGCCACGAGGAAGAGACCGACCGCCCCCACGATCGCTGTCATCAGCAGGAGTTCGCTGCCGATGAAGAACTGCAACGTCACAAGCAGCCCGAGGAGAACCCCTGTCGTGACCGGGCGGCGTCCCTGTCGGAACAACAGCTCGTCCAGGCAGACGATGATCAGCGGGGGAACGAACGCCAGCCCGAAGTCCGTGTGGGATTCGGTGAGGTTCTCCAGGACGAACGGGGAGAAGCCGTAGAGGAGGCCGCCGATGAAGGCAGCCGGCATCCAGGACACCCACCGGCGCAGCAGGACGAACATGGCCAGGGCGGAGAGAGGAGCGCTGAGCGTCAGGATGACGTTCAGCGTGGCCACCGGACCGAAGATCCAGGTGATCGGCGCCAGCACCACGCCGATCGGGTTGCTCATCAGATTGATACCGGTCGGATGGTTCATCGCCGTCGAGAAGAACGGGTTGAGACCGTGGGCGACGGCGTGGGCCTGCCATTCGAGGAACCAGAGGTAGGTCGCGGCGTCGCCGCACCCGCAGGTGGTGGTCGAGGTCGGGTGGCCCCTCCAGACGTTCGACCAGATGAACAGCGAGATGATCAGATAGGCGCCCCCAGCGAGCACGAACGTCCGCCAGCGGCGCGGACTTCCCAGACCGGCCTCCAGTCCTTCGAGGTCGGCGACTTCAGGGGTGAGTACCGGAGACGTTGCGACGGGCGAAACCTCGAGCTGTTCGTTCCCCGTCGTCACGCCCCCTCCAACACCCCTCTGCCGCACCTTCTCGCACCCCGCCGTCAAAGAAGCTGCGCCGGATTCTAACCCAATGTATTGCCAGCCCGCATCGGGATCGGTCTGGGTCTCCCGTGGATGTTCCGGCGCGCGTTCATCTCGCCGCCCAGCGGGTGCCATTACCCCCAGGCCGCGCCATCACTACCTGTGGACAGAGGTTGCCGAACAGGCTCATCGGCAGCCGCGGGACCGTACTGCACCACCGTCCCGCGGCAGCCTGGTCGGTATCATCCGGCACGACTCTTCGGCCGGTCATCGGAAGTGGTCGATGACCGAGGCCACCCAGGATTGCCCGATCCGATTCAGTGGCTCTTGATGTCCGCTACTGCAAGTTTGCCGATGAAGGTGTACCCGACCGTATTGGCGTGGATGTTCCCCTGGCTGCAGAAGTAGGTCAGCGTGCAGATCTCCCAGACAGCCCGGGGAATCGTGCCGTAGGGCGCGAGCGTCGTCGTCTGGGTGAGAGGCGTGTCGTCGCCTTCCTTGGCCTTCTTGTACTTGGCACTGGTCACGTTGACGAAGCTGCCCCCAGCCACCGATGTGTAGGCGGCCTTCAGGGCCGGGTTGATGAGGTCGTCGAAGGCCAAGATGGACTCGGTGGCCAGCGTCGAACTGCCACCGACGGTGGGATAGACCTCGCTGCCGAGGAGAACGTCGGGATACGTGAGCCCCACGATCTGAGCGGTGTCACTGGCCGACGTGAGCGCGGAACTGAGATCGTCGACTGTGGCCGTGACATTGGTGGTGATTGCCGATTGGGCAGCTTCCACACAAGGGAGCGGATTGGGATCCACAGCGCACGCGGTCACGTCGTTGCCACCGATGGATACGGTGACCAGCTTGACCTGGCTCTGGTGGGCGGCGATGAACGCCACGGCCGCCTGGACCTGGGTCTCGTTGACGTTGTCGTAGTTGACTGCGTCTGTGGCGGCCTCCGGCCCGTAGCCCGACTCGGTGCAACCCAGGGCGTTCAGCAGTGAGGCCGTGGTGGCACCGCCGCACCCGAAGTTCTCGAGCTGCAGCTTCTGCTTCTTCGCGATGTACGCCGTGTACCCGGCGGTGGCCACGCCACCGCCCGTTGGCTGATAACCGACCGAGTAGGAGTCACCCAACGACACGTAGTACCCAGACGGTGCCTTCGCAGCCCGGGTACCCGCTTGGCTGATTCCGGGTGCGACCATCAATCCGGCCGCCGCCATGGTCGCCACGACCAGGACGGTCCGGATTATCGACGTAGCTGAACGGTTGTTCATTTCGGCTCCCCCAAGCGTTCGATTTCGGCCAAGTGGCTCGAGTCCCAGGACAACTCCTAGCACGGGGCGACCTCCGGTGGGCCGAATTGCCCTCATCATGCGGTTGGATGTCGCACTGAGTATCTGGACGACCACGGAACGTGTCAAGGGACGGACCGGCACCCTGGCCTGCCGGTCAGCTCCCGATTCCTCGCAGAAGACTCCTGCACAACGTCATCGGGGGCGGAGGCTTGGAAGTGTCCGCTACCGACACCAGCGGCGGTGTTGCGGAGGAGCTTTCGGTCGTGAGAACGACGGCAGGACCCGGCCCGGCCAGGTAGTGCTCGAATCCGCTGCGCAGTCCGCCCACCACGAGGGCATGGAGGTTCGGATCGGTCATCACCTGGAGGCGGTACGTGACATGCGGCCGGACCCGCACCGGTCCGCTTGCCGCCGCCGGCCACGGTACGTTGGGCGCTCCCGGGTTCTCGAGCTCCATCCGCACCTGATCCGTCCCCGTCGGCACCAGCACCAGTGCACTCTTTCCATAGGTCATGAGAGGCACCGCACGGTCAGTACGCGTCACGGTGCGGTTGAAGATGATCTTCAGCACGTGGTTGATCCCCGGACCCTGTTCAACGGCGATCCACGTCTGATGCTGGAGTTGCTCGCCGGGCACCGTGTTGTAGCTGAAGCCGGTCGAGACATAGAGGCCGGAGCAGTCGCCGACGGCGAACAGCGTTCCGGCCAGGGCAAAGTAGGGAAGCCGGTCGCTCTGCCTCACCAGCGATTCCACGGCTCCACCGCTGATCGCCCTCTGGGCATCAACGAACCGCTTGGCCTGAGTGGAGGTCCACAATGCGGAAGGCGTGATGGCGGCCCCCACGTTGGCCCAAACGCCAAAGAGCCCGATCGCAGCTATCACCCCCAGCGTGGCGATACGCAGTGGACGGCCGCTCGCCCCGAGGCGACGCCACACGTCAACCATTCCGATCATCGCCGCCAGAGCAAGAAACGGGAGAAAGTCCGCCAGGTAGCGATCGGCGATGTATCCGAACAGCAGTACCGCCGCCGTTGCCGATGCCGTGGCGACGAGCAGCAATCTCATGGCGTTGGTTCGGCCGACCGGATGTGGCCGAAATGCCGAGACGACACCCCAGCAACCGAGAAGGAAGAGAAGGGGCATCGACGCCGGGACACTGGCAGTGGGATAGACCTGGTCGAGGATCACGTTCCCTACGGCCCGGGCAGGAGTCGTCGGTAGGGTGATGAAGGGAAATGCGGACTGAAAGTGCAGGCCAACGGGCTCCAGATAGGCAGTGAGTGTGCTCGGGAGAAATCGAAGTCCGAATGCACTACCGCCATTCGCCGCTAGAAACAAACGGCGGTGGGCATTGACCTGGGTCCAGACCTGGTCTGCCTCGGAAAGCCCGAACGGAACGCCCAGCTTCGCCCAATTGACAACGCAACCGATCACCAGCGGCACCAGTCCCGCGACGAGCGTCGGAAGCGCCCAACGACGTTGCTCCGTTCCGTCGCGACCGAAGGCAAGCCATCCGGAGACGAGCAGTGTGCCGAAGATGCACGCGTACCCGGTGGGACTCCGATCGAGGGCCGCGGCAAGGACCAGTACACCGCAGACGACCACTCGACGCCCAGATGGTCGCTCCACGATGCCGAGCAGGGCGAACATGCTCCCCAACGTGAGTGCCACACTCCAGGCCAAGTCCTCATGGGACACCTTCGGGGTAGCGGCGAGATACATGAGCACGGACCCGCCCGTGATGGCGGCGACCAACACTCCGTATCCGGCCGCCTCGACGCGTCCGAGGATCGCCTGTCCGCGGATCATCAGCCGTACTCGCCAGAGAAGAACCGAGCTGAAGAACCCCGTGGCGATCCACGCCAGCAAGAGCGACGGAGCGGTGAGGCGTCCGTCGAATTGATGGGTGAGGATGAGCACAGGCATTCGCAGCAACGAAGGGAACAGGCCGAAGTAGGTGTACTGCCTGCCATGGTTGATGAATGCTTCGATGCCGATGGCGCCGTTCGGAAGGTACAGGTGGCCGGCGAACATGGCGCGCGCCTGCAGGTCGTAGAAGTTATCCGGCGAGTACTGCCGAAACGGATTGACAGTTCCGGTCCAGAGATCCCACAGGATCCAAAGGTAGGGAATGCCGACCACTGCGAGTCCGATGACCACTGCAACCGTGAACCGGTGGCGCCCGTCTTCGAAGGAACTCTCCGGCGTGACCTCGGGGAGGCCGGCGGCTTCGTCCGTGACTGTCTGCGTCGTCATGGCAGTCGGGCATGCAAACGACGGATCGATAGGGCGGATCCGTCACCCCAAATCAGTTCACCATCGGGTCCTCGACTGGCGCCACGACCCGATCGAACAAGACGATCCGAAGATCGGATCACGACGTTCTCCCACGTCGTCGAGTCGACAGAGCTCACCAGGTCTTCGTCCGGCGAACGCCGATTGCGCCCGATCGCCTCTTGGTTCCTCAACCCCGTCGATCCACTGGACATCGCCAGTTTCGGTGGTGCGCCACCAGAAGTCGAATGCACGTCGCTGCCCCTCCCCAGGCCACGATATCCCCATCTCCACACCTGCAGAGCAGCTGAACGCATCGCTTGCAGCCCGAGCGGCAATCCAGTGTGCGGCCTCGATTCCGCGTGCGCAGCAGCGACCACGGCGGCATGCTACTCCGGTCCGGACTTCCATCGGCCGTCGCGATCCACGCCTTCAGGGCCCCTGGCGATGCCGACCTTCACGAGGCGGCGTCTGTTGCATTGCCGAGGACAGGCGGCCCGGTGTTCGTGGAATGAGGGACCGACTCGGGCTGCCTCTTGCCTGGAGTCGAAGACTGGGCCTCCCTCGGTCGACAGCCTGTGGCCTGTTCAGGTATCGGTCGCTGTTCTCACTCCCCCAGGAACCACCGCGACGCGCGGGATGTGTTCACGCCGACCGCACTGGTCTTCACCGCGTAGGTCATGCGTCGCAGAGCCCTCCGCCGTTCCTCGAGCGAGGTGAGGATGAAGAGACCGACGATGATCAGCGCTGATCCCAAGAGGGCCAACGGTCGGACATTGGTTCCGGTGAAGGGCAGCTGCGCCCCGGAGGTGGCGGTCGTCGTCCCACTGACTGGGGCGGCACCCGAGCCTGCAGACCCGCTGCCCGAGTCGGACGAGCCGGCGGTGAACGGAAGTCCCGACGGACGTGCTGTCGTCGACGTGGTGGTCGAGGTCGAGGTGGTGGTCGAGGTCGAGGTACTGGTCGAGGTCGAGGTACTGGTCGAGGTCGAGGTGCTGGTCGAGGTCGAGGTACTGGTCGAGGTCGAGGTGCTGGTCGAGGTCGAGGTGCTGGTCGAGGTCGAGGTGCTGGTCGAGGTCGAGGGGCTGGTCGTAGCGCTGCAGGTTGCGATCGTCTGCCGATGCCCGTAGAGGAGGATCAGCGGCGCGGGCCCGACCAACGCATCCGCCTGGAGTGCCCCGCAGAAGTCGGTCGGATAGGCAACCTCCATCTCCCCTGAGGTTCCCGAGGCCCATCCGACCACTGGCTGGGGCGGCACGTCCGGCTCGTCTACGAACAGGACACACACAGGCCGGCTTGGTCGCAGGGCACCACCGTTGTGGGGGCGCGGTCATCGTCACCTTGTCGTACGAGTTCCAGAACCGGATCACCGGATGACGATCGACCGGTGTCGATGCCGAGGCAGTTCCGGCGACGACCATCGACGCACCGGCGACGACCATCGAGGTGGCAAGCACCGCCAGCCATTGATTGGCCCTCGTTCCCCGCTGCCGCATTCTTGGTCCCTGCTCGGCGCTTTGCCTCCATCGACAATCTGATATGCCAGGCTAATCGCTCGTCCACCTGACGCCAGTCTTCCGTTCGAAGCCACGAAATGCATCATCAAATGTGACGAACTCGCAAGAATGGCCGCTGGTACACACATCTTGGCGATCCAAGCGTCGATGGTGACGGTGAGGGGCCACCCGGCGACTGTCCGTGGTCAGACAGGGACTGAGCGATCCGCCATCGCCCCGCAACCCGTCAGGTGCCGGCCGCTCCGGGCTGATGAGATGCGCCGTCTGCCCGGACCAGGGCCTTCAGCACGCCGTTGACGGCATCGTCCACCGAGGTGCCGGGTTCGACGACCAGGTCGGGTGCCTCGGGCACTTCGTAGGGGTCGTCGACCCCGGTGAACCTCCCGATGCGGCCATCGGATGCCCGGGAGTAGAGACCTTTCGGATCACGGGCGGCGCACACCTCGACTGACGCCGCCATGTAGACCTCCACGAACGGAATCCCGGCGCGCTCGTGGAGCTGGCGAGCTCTGCGCCGCGCTTCTGCGTAAGGGCTTATGAGGGCGACGATGGCGACCACTCCGGCGTCAGCGAAGAGACAGGCCACCTCGGATGCGCGGCGAGTGTTCTCCTCCCGGGCCTCACGGCTGAACCCGAGGTCCGAGCTCAGACCCGTGCGCAAATTGTCGCCGTCCAGCCGGTAGGCATTTCGACCCTCGTTGACAAGGTGCCGTTCGACGGCAGCGGCCAGCGTCGACTTGCCTGACCCGGAAAGGCCGGTGAGCCACAGGGTCGCCCCCCGGCCCCCGAGGACATGCTGCCGGTCCAGTCGTGCGACGTGCCCGCCGTGCCAGGTGACGTTCGAGGGGGTCATTGAAGTCGCGCCGCCTTCAGTCAGGGCCGAGCAACATGCCGGCACCCACTGTGACGTTGGTGTCCTCGGCTGCCAGGATGAACGACCCGGTCTGCCGGTTTCTCCGGTAGCTGTCGTAGAACAGCGGCTGGGTGACACGGAGACTGACCCGCCCGACGTCGTTGAGACCCAGGGAGTTCGGCGTTTCGTCGCGGTGCAGGGTGTTGACATCCAGTCGATAGTGGATGTCGCGCACCACCGCTCTGACCCAGCGGGTGGTGTGCTTGAGGGCCAGGAAGTCCCCCGGCACCAGGGGACGCTCCGTCATCCACGCAACCATGGCATCGAGGTCCTGCCCGACGGTGGGTTGGTTCATCGGTCGGCAGATCAGATCGCCACGGGAGACGTCGACGTCGTCGGTAAGGCGGACGGTCACCGACATCGGGGGGAAGGCTTCGCCAACCGGCCCGTCGAACGTGTCGATGGCCTCGACCGTCGTGGTCAGACCCGAGGGGAGGATCATCACCTCGTCACCCGGTCGGAACACTCCTCCGGCGATTCGCCCGGCATACCCTCGGTAGTCCGGTCGGCTGGTGGCCTGGGGCCGCACGACCCACTGGACAGGAAGACGCGGGTCGATCAGATTGCGGTCGGAGGAGATGTAGACCTGCTCGAGATGATGGAGCAATGAGGCGCCCTCGTACCAGGGCATGTTGACCGAGCGCTGCACGACGTTGTCGCCCTGGAGTGCTGAGATGGGGATGAAGCTGAGGTCGGCAACGTCGAGGCGGCTGGCGAATGCGGCGAACTCCTCTCGAATCGACCCGAACACGTCGCGGTCGTATCCGACCAGATCCATCTTGTTGACGCACAGCAACAGGTGGGGCACTCGTAGGAGAGAGGCGAGAAAGGCGTGCCGACGCGTCTGCTCGACGATCCCCTTGCGAGCGTCGACGAGGACGAGGGTGAGATCGGCCGTCGAGTTCCCCGTCACCATGTTGCGGGTGTACTGGATGTGCCCGGGAGTGTCGGCGATGATGAACTTGCGCACCGGGGTGGTGAAGTACCGGTAGGCGACGTCGATGGTGATCCCCTGCTCGCGCTCCGCCCGGAGACCGTCGGTGAGCAGAGCCAGGTCGGTGTACTCGTCACCACGCTGCCGGCTGACGCGTTCGACCGATTCGAGTTGGTCCTCGAAGATGGCCTTGGAGTCGAAGAGCAACCTCCCGATCAGCGTGCTCTTGCCGTCGTCGACCGAGCCGGCAGTGGCCAGGCGCAGCAACTCCACTAGAAGTAACCCTCTCGCTTCCGGTCCTCCATGGCCGCCTCGCTCACCCGGTCATCCGCCCGGGTGGCACCGCGCTCGGTCAGACGCGATGCCGCCACTTCGATGACGATCTCCACAGCCGAGGCCGCATCCGACTCCACCGCGCCGGTGCAGGTCATGTCGCCCACCGTCCGGTAGCGCACCGTGGCCTCGAACAGCTCCTCGTCCTCGCGAGGGGCCACGTGGGGGCCGACGGCAAGCAGCATGCCGTCACGGCGGAACACGCGGCGGCGGTGGGAGTAGTAGATCGACGGCAGTTCGATCTGCTCGTCGACCACGTACTGCCAGATGTCCAGCTCGGTCCAGTCCGACAGAGGGAACACCCGGATATGCTCGCCGGCCCGATGTCGCCCGTTGAACAAGGACCAGAGCTCGGGCCGCTGGTTCTTCGGGTCCCACTGCCCGAACTCGTCCCTGAAGGAGAACACGCGCTCCTTGGCCCTGGCCTTCTCCTCGTCCCTCCGGGCGCCCCCGAAGACCGCATCGAATCGATACTCGTTGATGGCGTCCAGGAGCGTGCGGGTCTGTAGCCGATTGCGCGACGGATGCAGCCCTGCTTCTTCGGCAACCCGCCCTGCGTCGATCGAATCCTGTACCGAGGCCACCACGAGCGTGGCACCGACCTCGGCAACGCACCCATCTCGGAACTCCAAGACCTCGGGGAAGTTGTGCCCCGTGTCGATGTGCATCACCGGGAACGGGATCCTCCCGGGCCAAAAGGCCTTCTGGGCCAGTCGGAGCATGACCACCGAGTCCTTCCCCCCGGAGAAAAGGAGAACCGGGCGCTCGAACTCGGCGGCCACCTCGCGAATGATGTGGATCGACTGCGCTTCGATGTTCTGAAGCTGGGACAGCTGATACTGCCCCGACCCGGCGACGCCCCTACCCCGATCCATGAGCTACCAATCTAGTCCATGGCCCACCTGAGAGGAACAGGTCGTAGACTCGATCCGACGTGTGGCGATGGGCCGCGCATGATCGGAGCCTGCCAGGTGGGGCCGGGGGAGACGACGATGGGGCCGAACGGGAAAGGACGCCCGACGCCACGGATTGCTGGTCCTACGGACAAAGCCCCTGGTCGGGAACAGCCCGCACCGGGAGCACCGGTGGAACCCCCTCCCATCACCGTGCGCCCCGCAACCGATGCCGACGCGATGGCTGCCGCCGCCCTGCACGGCGGTCAGATCTCCCAGGGCTTTCTCTCCCTCCTCGGCCCCGAATTCCTGCGCCTGCTCTACCGGCGAATCAACCGGTCCCCTGACTCGATTCTGCTCATCGCCGACAGCGAGGGGGCCACCGCAGGGTTCATCGCCGGCTCGACGGACGTGGCCGGCCTGTATCGAAGTTTTCTCTGGCACGACGGGATTCGGGCTGTCCTCGCGGCGGCGGGGCCTCTCGTCTCGGGTTGGCGTCACGTGGTGGAGACCCTGGGCCACGGCTCCTCGATTGGGGTCGGGGTCGGTCGTGGGGCCGAGGTCCTCGCCGTGGCCGTCGACCCGGCTTGGCAGGGCCGCGGAGTGGGCCGGCTGCTGCTGGTCTCACTGCTCGACGAGTTCAGATCCCGGGGAGGCGATGCTGCCCACGTTGTGGTGGGGGCGGACAACGATGCAGCCATCGCCCTGTACGAGCGGGTCGGGTTCGTAGCCCAGGAGCACTTCGAATTGCACGTCGGCACCGATTCCTTGCTCATGCAGTGGGAGCATCGAAGTGATCCTGCCGGTGCCGATGCAGGCCCTCAGTGACCGGGCCGGTCATCGCCGCCATCGCCCTGGTGGTGGCTCTGGGCGTGACTCCACTGGTGATCATGGTGGCGAATGGGACGGAGATCGTGGATCGCCCCGGAGAGCTCAAACCCCAGGCGCACGCAGTCCCCTACCTAGGCGGAGTCGCCGTGTTCGCCGGGTTGGCCGTCGGGGCGGCAGCGGGAAGACCGGTGGTTCTTGTCCCACTGACTGCCTCACTTTGCCTCGGGGTGGCCGACGACCGATGGGACCTCCCCCCGCTCTGGCGCCTGGTCGGTCAGTTGGCCGTCGGTGCAGTGGTAGTCATCACTTGTCCTGTCCACCTGCCGGGAATAGCAGCGTCCCTGTTGATCGTGGTCGTCGCCGTGCTGCTGATCAACGGGGTGAACCTCATCGACGGGCTTGACGGCCTGGCTTCTGGCGTCGTCGCCGTAGCGGCCGCAGGGTTTGCCGTCATCCTCCACGGAGCCGGCCGGCAGCTTGCCATCGCGCTGGCAGCCGCCCTGGTGGGCTTCCTCGTCTACAACCGCCCGCCCGCCCGTGTCTACCTGGGAGACGGCGGCTCGTACCTGCTGGGAACCGCACTCACGGTGCTTCTGGTCGAAGCGTGGGGTCCGGGCATCGCTGTCCAGTCGGGAACGGCCGCACTGGCGCTGGTGGCGCTGCCCGTGGCCGAAGTGGCATTCGCGGTGGTCCGCAGGCTCCGTGGCCGCCGCTCGCTCATGACCGGGGACCGCGGCCACCCCTACGATCGACTGGTGGCCCGGGGGTGGCCTCGTGCGGCAGCCAGCCTCTCCTACATCGGCATGGAGGCAGTACTGTCCGGCGGTGCACTGGTCGCTGCCCATCTCGAGTCACTGACCGCCGCCATCGTGGTCGATACTGCCGGAGCGGCACTGCTCATCGCCTCGGCCGGCGCCTCCGGTGCCCTCACCCCCGATACAGAGGCACGGGCATGAGCAGGATCTACCTCTCCCCGCCCGAAGTCGGTGCCGAGGAGCGGCGGATGCTGCTGGAGGCATTCGACTCCAACTGGATCGCCCCGGTCGGCCCCGACATCGACGCCTTCGAACAGGAGCTCGCCGAGCGTGCCGGAGTCGATCACGCCGTTGCCCTGTCCAGCGGCACTGCCGCACTCCACCTCGGGCTGCTTCTGGTCGGGGTCGGGCCCGGCGACGAAGTGCTCGTCCCCTCGTTCACCTTCGTGGCCACCGCGGCAGCGGCCACCTACGTGGGTGCCAAACCGGTCTTCGTCGACTGCTCCGCGTCCAACTGGACCATCGACCCGGGGCTGGTCGCCGAAGAACTGGCCACCCGGGCCCGTCGGGGGCAACTCCCCGCCGCGGTGGTCACCGTAGACCTCTACGGGCAGACGGCGGACTACGACGCCCTGACCGCCTTGTGCAAGGAGTACGAGATCCCCTTGATCGAAGACGCCGCCGAGGCAGTGGGGGCGACCTATCGGGGACGACCGGCCGGGTCATTCGGCACCGTGGGAGTCTTCTCCTTCAATGGCAACAAGATCATCACCACCAGCGGTGGCGGCATGCTGGTGTCCGACTCCGCCGTGCTGATCGATCGCGCCCGGCACCTGGCCACACAGGCACGCGATCCGGCTCCCCACTACGAGCACTCCGAACTCGGCTACAACTATCGACTCAGCAACCTGTTGGCGGCACTGGGGCGGGCCCAGCTCCGCGGGCTCGACAGCCGTATCGAGCGCCGGAGGCGGATCAACGAGGCCTACCGGGCCGCGCTGGGCCACCTGCCCGGTATCCGGTTCATGCCGGTGGCCGAATACGGAGAGCCCAACTGGTGGCTCACCTGCATCCTGGTGGACCCGGCCCGCTTCGGTGCCGATCGTGAGCAGATCCGGCTGGCCCTCGAGTCGGTGGACGTCGAATCGCGGCCGACATGGAAGCCGCTCCATCTCCAGCCTGTGTTCGATGGCGTGCCGACGGTGGGAGGAGCAGCGTGCGCGTACATCTTCGAACACGGGCTGTGCCTGCCGACGGGCTCGGCCCTGTCGGAGGAGGACCTGGCACGTGTCGTCGGGACGATCCGGACGTTTTCCCACTGACTGGGACCGAGTTCCGCTCACCACCCAGGCCTTTACTCGTGGGCTACCCAGTTCCATCGCGTACCGGTGGCCAGCTCGTCCTTGAACTGTGCCAATCCAAGAGGCCCGTTTCCATCCATGTCGAACAGTCGGAGACCCAGGTCCTCGCAGAGCAACCGGTGCATGGCATCGTCCGAAATGCCGAACAGTTCGCCCGATCCGCATCCGTGCTCGAACGCTATGACGGGTCTGGCACGCCGAAATGTGTCCAGGGCACCCGCCATGACGAGCCCTTCGGCTCCCTCGACGTCGATCTTGACAAAGGTCGGTAACCATCCGTCGGGTACGTGGTCGTCGAGGCGTTCGGTGATGACCGAGATCTTCTCGGTGCTCACGCGTTTCGGATAGGTGCGCTCCTTCAGCCCGCTGTAGGCGGGTGCATCCACGACATGGACGAAGCTGCTCTGACCTGCCTCACAGGACAGCGCCCGTTGCCGCACGTCCATCTCCGGAAACTGCTGGCTCAGTTGCGAGCAGAGGAACGGGAGTGGCTCATAGGCGATGTGGTGGCCGGCGGGGGCCAGACGGCGGAACTCCCTCAGGAACAGCCCTTTGTGGGCACCGACATCGAGACAGTTCGAATCAGATCGCAGTACGAAACTCAAGAGGAGTTTGAGATGCCTTTCATCGAGGTGATTGCGGCGATGGACCGAGTTGGCCCGGGTCCCGGTCAGGACGTCGACCAGCTCGTCCCGACCTCGCGCCAACCCTCGGCGGATGCCCAACGAGTCGGCCATCTCCAACAGCTCGCGGCGCATGGTTCCAGCATGGCATCGAAAGCGAGCCAGCTCACAACCTGCTCGACCACCCGCCAGGAGGGACTTTCGGCTCCCGGTTCCTCGATCCGCTTCTGAAGCCGTCACCTATTCGGTCATATGATTGCAGGCATGGCGTCGACGAGGGGCATTTCCGGCACGGGGCAAGCGACACCGAGGGCCCTCGCGTTCTACCTCCCGCAGTTCCACCCCATTCCGGAGAACGACGAGTGGTGGGGCGAGGGATTCACCGAGTGGACCAACGTCACGAGGGCCCGCCCGCTCTTCCCGGGCCATTACCAGCCCCATGTCCCCGGGGAGCTCGGCTACTACGACCTGCGCGTCCCCGAGGTCCGCGAGGCCCAGGCCGCGCTGGCTGCCGCTCACGGCATCTCAGGCTTCGTCTACTACCACTACTGGTTCCACGGGAAGCAGCTCCTCCAGCGGCCGTTCGACGAGGTGCTGGCATCCGGATCCCCCGACTTCCCCTTCGCCCTGTGCTGGGCCAACGAGGAGTGGACCCGGAACTGGGACGCCAAGACCGGCCAGGTCCTGATGGCCCAGGAGTTCAGCGACGACGACGACTTGGCTCACATCCGGTGGCTGGCCACCGCGTTCGCCGACGACCGGTACATCAAGATCGACGGCCGGCCCTTGATGTTGATCTACCGGCCGGGACAGCTTCCGAACCCGAAGCGAACTGCCGAGATCTGGCGCGCCGAAGCACAACGACTCGGCTTCCCCGACCTCTATCTCTGCTGGGTCGAGAGTCACGGTCGACCTCCCGGTGGGCCGGAAGCCTTCGGACTGGATGCCACTGTTGGATTCATGCCCATGACGGGAGAGCGGATCTTTGCTCCGCTGGAGGCCGTTCGCAGCCACCGCCTGATCGACTACAAGACGGCCTACGAGGCTGAACTTGAAAGGCTGCCGGCGCCTTGGAAGCGCTTCCCGTCGGTGATGGTCGGCTGGGACAACACCGCGCGCCGCCAGCTGGGCGCCACGATCTTCGCGGGTGCCACTCCCGAGGCCTACGAACGATGGCTGCGCAAGTCCGTCGACTCCGTCGCGGGTGTGCGTGATGCGGAGAACTTCCTGTTCATCCTGGCATGGAACGAATGGGCAGAGGGCAACCACCTCGAACCCGACCTGCATCACGGGAGGGCCTTCCTGGAGGCAACGCGGGCCGTCCTGTTGAACGCTCCGGAATCACTCACCAACCAACGCGGTGAGCTCCGCCCGCCCGAGCGCACTGGCCGCACCGGCAGTTCGTCGGAAAAGACCTACGACTACGTCTACCCCTTCGAGCACGAGAGTGCAGTGGCCAATGCCGCGGAACTGGTCCGAAGCCTTTCTCTCGGCAACGAGGCCACGGTCGTCGATCTGGGCGCGGGGACCGCAGTTGTAAGTCACGCACTTCGTGACGCCAACATCATCTATCACGCCCTCGAGGTCCATCCGGTAGCTGTGGACCTGATGCTCCAGGCTGGCATCAATGCCACCCAATGCGACCTTGCCGATACCGACGCGGTTCTGTCCGTGCTCGATGACATCGGCGACGTCCGCGCCTTGATGCTGTTGGACGTCATCGAGCATCTCCTCCAGCCTCAGCAGTTGGTCGCCGCCCTATCGGCGTGGTCGCTGAAGCACGACGAACCGACATTGGTGGTGTCGGTACCCAACGCGACCCACTTCGATCTGGGCCTGCGCCTGCTTTGCGGCCGGTGGGTATCCAAGGACACCGGGCTGCTTGACAGCACCCACCTCCGCTTCTTTTCGGAGCAGACGCTTCAACGCATGTTCGAGCGGTGTGGTTGGCAGGTGGTCGCCCGCAACGATTTCAGCACCCTCCGCACCGATCAATACGATGCGGAGCTCAATGATGCACTTCCCGCCGAAATGCTCGGCGCCCTGCATGTGCTCTCCGAGTCCTACAACCCGAGCGCTGCCGTCCAACAGTTCATCTGGGCCCTCAAACCCTTCCCGGTCTCCAACCCTCCGATCAGCTACCTCGAGGCCGTCGGCGCGGCTGAGGGACCCGTGGAGGCGGAGCCAGAGGGAAACGAAGGCCAGGCGGTACGCACCTATTTGGTGTCCGCCGGGCTGATCGCCAGCGAGACCAACCGCCGCGCCGCCAAGCACCTTCGGTTCGGGCTGTTGCCGCGCTGGAAACGAGCGTTGTTCAAGAGGGTAAATCGGTCACCTCGTTCGGCTGCGGCGTACAAGAAGCTCCGGGCTCTGCTGCCTTGAGGCACCCGTGACTGACCCTCTTGCGGGACCCTGGGTGCTCGTAGTCGGAATGCATCGAAGTGGCACCTCGGCCGTGGCCGGGGCCTTGGTCGCTCTCGGGCTGAACTCCTCTCGCCTCGACGACAGGATGGATTGGCCCGAAAGTAACCCGGAACACTGGGAGAGCCTGTCCCTCGGCCTTCACAACGAAGACCTCCTGGTCCGGTTCGATGGTGAATGGGACGCGCCTCCCGAATTGCCTGACGGATGGGAGCTCAGCCCCGAGATCCGTGATGTCCCCGATCCTGTGGGCGTGCTCGTGGACGCCTACCCCGAAGCAGGGCCATCGGTGTGGAAGGACCCGCGCCTGTGCCTTCTCCTCCCGTACTGGCGGAACGTATTGCCAGCACCGATCGCCGCGGTGTTCGTGTGGCGCTCACCGCTGGCCGTGGCACAGTCACTGATGCGGAGGGACGAACTGCCCATCGCCGAGGGGCTGGCCCTCTGGGAGCGCTACAATCGATCCGCGATCGAGGGTCTCGAGGGCGTGGACACCTACGTCATCGACTACGAGTCGTTGGTCGGCGACCCTGTCGTGTCCTCGAAAGAGCTGGCCACTTGGCTCCGTTCACTCTCCCAGTTCCGCGACAGCGCCGCCTCCTGGGATCCCGATCGTGCGGCGGCAGCGATCCTTGGCGACACGCACCACCCGCCGGGTTCCCCCCGCCAAGACGGCCGCCCACCGATACTGGCCGAACAGAAGGAGATCGTCGACTATCTTTCCGCACTGCGGGGGGGCCACCGTCCACTTGTCCCCAAGATTCCGGTGGCCGAGTCCCTGTGGACGAACTCCGTGCTGCGACTTCGCAGCAAGCTCAGTGCTCCGAACAGGGAGCTCGATGCAGCCAAGGATCTGTTGCGGATCACCCGCGTCCAATTGGAGAGCACGCAGGAGGGAATGGCCAACCTTCGTAGATCGACCAGCTGGCGGATCACCGGGCCGTTGCGTTCACTGACCTCTTCGGTCGAGAACCTCCGACGCCGTCAACCTGACCGGTGAGCCAGTCACCTTCAGTGGCGGGCGCGTTCCGAATGGAAGGGGCGATCGGTGGTGGTGATCCGAAGCCGGCTCGTGCGGCGATCGGAGTCCGCAATCCACGCCCACAAGAAGGAAGCCGCACCTGACCATCGTGCGATCGGGGTTTCGAGTGCCTCGAGCGCATCGGCCGACGGCGAGAACCTGACCTTCTCTGGATCCGGCGGAGCGGCCCTCCGAGGCGTTCCCCGGCAGGCAGGACCGACGAGTCGATGACGCTTCGATCCGCCGGCCGATCGGCGTTTCTGATGCTTCCCGATCCCATCCAGAGGCGCGTGCTGCACCGAATGGGCCGGTTCCCGCCGATTGGCGATCCCAGTCCATCCCATAACACGCGCCGGGGTCACCTCGCTGGGTACCCCGCAACGCTGGCTCGGGGATCGCATCTGGCACGGTGCTGAGGCGTGCAATACAGGCGGGCGCCTCTTCGAGCAGGAGGGCTATGAGTTACTGGAGCATTGGCAGGGCTTGTCGCGGCCCCGCTGGGTCCTGCGGTAGGGCGCCAGGAGGAAAGGCGAACCCCGTTAGGCTCTCGATTCCCAGGAACGGCATGATGGAGATCCTGTATGACGCCGAAGGCACCAAGGGAGAGAAACCAGAACTCTGCGTCCCGTCCGCACGTGCTCGTCGTCGAATCGACAGGAGACTGCCAGGGCGGAGCCCAGATGATGCTCAACGAGCTCCTCCACCGGGCTGATCGGGAGCAGTTCACGGTCTCGTTCGCATGCCTGGCCGACGGTTCGTGGCCAGATGCCGTCCGAGCCGAGGGCATCCCGGTACACGTGGTTCCCCAGACCCGGTGGCGCGACGTCCGCAACGTCGCGCACGTCTCCTCCGAACTGAAGGACATCATCCGCCGCGAGGGTATCGACCTCGTGCATGCGAGCGGCAGCTCTACGCTCCTCGGTGCCAGTCTCGCCGCCCGGCGTGCGAGGATCCCCCTGGTCTGGGTGGTCTTCGATCCCCTTCGGGGCTCCTCACCCAGGCGGCTCCTGTCCGCCCGGCGCAAGGTGTCGGCCGGGCTGCTCGAGCTGCTTCATCCCGACTGGGTCATCTTCGGTACCGCCCGGGCCGCCGAGAGCGGACCTCCGCGTCGGGCCACTCCTACTTCGACGATCTTGCCCGGCATCTCCCTCGATCGCTCCCAGACAGGTGACGGGCGACGAGCCAGGCGAGAGCTCGGGATTGGGGAAGACGCGCCGGTGGTGGTCACGGTGGGGAGACTGACCTACCTCAAGTCACAGCTGGAGTTCGTACGGGTCATGCAGCGTGTGGCCGAGTCGTACCCGGATGTACGAGGGATCATCTGCGGAGGTGAGGGCGACGCCGCCTATTCCCGTAAGGTGAGGGACCTGCGAAAGGAGCTCGGACTCGACGAGACGATCACGATGACCGGCTTTGTTTCCGACCAGTTGAAGGACGACATCATGGACGCGGCCGACGTCGTCGTGCACCTGGCCAAGCGGGAGTCCTTCGGACTCGCCGTCGTCGAGGCCATTGCCGCCGGGAAGGCGGTAATCGCCGCCGACGCCAGCGGCCCGCGGTCGCTCATCGATACCGGGGTCACCGGGGTCCTCGTTCCGGTCGACGATGTGGCGGCAACGGCGGCCGCCGTCGAAGGATTCCTGGCCGACCCGAACCACCGGACCGCACTGGGGGCCGCTGCTGCCCAGGCCGCTCGACAGCACCCGATCGAAGACATGGTGCAGGAGATCGAGCAAGTGTGGAAGGCCGTCCTCGGCGATGATGGTCCAACCCGGGCCTGACGGATACCCCATGCCATCCTCGTGGGCGTGGAGCGCATGGGCGCCTGACGGGCCATGAGCAAGGAGGCTCGCGTGGTTTGTCGCATCGAGTGCAGCACCGGTGCCGCCAGGCGCTGTCCGGCGTGTTCGCCGTGAGTCGTCCTTGAATCCACAGGATCAGCCTCCGGCCACTGCGACCGACCCGCGTCCGTCGGCCACCGGCGTCGTCTCCCCGCTCACCCACACCTGGTCACTAGCCGTCGACGAGCAGTTCTACCTGGTCTGGCCCCTGGTAGCGCTGGCACTTTCGCCCTCGCCTACCCCTACCACCGCAGTGTCAACATCACCCGCCTTTACCTCGGCACCGACACCCGGCTGGCGTCAGGTCGGAGGGGCGGGGAAGACCGGAGGGTTCGCCAGATGGGCGAAATTCGGCCACAGCGAAAGGTCGATGTTGGGGCGGCGCGCCACCAGGTTCAGCACGTCCGGCGCGTAGAGGCGACCGAGCTGCTTCACGACGAAGGGGTCGAGCTCCCGCTTGTTCTTTGACGTGTTGACCGGCGCGCGGATCTCCGATGGGCGGAACGAGTCATCCACGCCCAGGAAGCGGAACGTCTCGGCCAGGTACTCGTCGGGGGAACGGACGCAGGCCTCGAACTGGAGCACGAGCAGCTCCTCGGGGGCGTAGGCGTCCTCCCACGGCTGCAGCACGTTCGTGTACATGCCGTTGGCTAGCGACTTGTACCGAAGGCGTTTGAGGGCCTTGGACGGCATCGGACGCGACAGGTCGGAGCGGTACCGCTCTACCGGGTCGCGCAGCATGACAATCAGCTTCGCTCCGGGAGCGGCCGCCCGGAGCACGGGCGGGAGCCGGTAAGCGAACGCATAGTGCGGGGTCCATTCGCCGGTAATGGTGCCCTCTGGCCGGGGGAACCAGTCCTGGTACGTCTCGGCGTCAGCCAGAGTGCACTTCCCGGCGTCCAGGCGTTTCAGGAACTGTTCGTTGAAGTAATTGAGCTCCTTGTCGTACTCGACGTGGATCTCGGGATGGGACATGAGCAGGCTGAACCACCATGTGGTACCGGACTTCGCGGCGCCGATACCGACGAAGTCCGGTGCACCGGTGCGCATGCCCTCGGGCACAGGCGGGGCCACGGGCGGGGTGCCGGATGCCCACGGCGCCTCCTTGCCGCGAGCGTGCAGCACGCGGTGCTGGAAGGAGACGGGGCTCCTGAGGAACACGTACCTGGCCGAGTCCCGAAGCCTGGCGCCGATCGGCGTGCTCATCGGTGGTCGCCCGGGGCTGGCGGCAGTGTGGGGATTTCCACGATCGCTCCTCACGCCTCACTCGGACCTGACCTCTGGAGAGCGCGGCAGCACTATATCCGTCCGATGGCGTGGCGCCGCGCCAGTAGTGGAGGCGAAGGACGGCGGCGTCCGGGGTGCCGCGCGTCGAGGGCGGCGAGTTGGTCTGCGATCCGCCGGACCAGCTCGGCCCGGGGCACTTGCAGGCCCGGACCGGAGTGCCCCGATCCTTCGGTGTCGGGTGTAGTACTGCCCCTCGACAACCGTCGGACGGTCGATGACTCCATGGGTCGGGCAGTCGATCCGACGGAGGTCGGCCCGAACCTCCAGGCGCCACCGGCCGGACCTGACAGCTTCGATCTCCGCAACCTCACCCTCACCACCACCTTGGCCGGCTGAAAGTCCACGTCGGCGACGGTGACCCCGGGCAGGTCCATCAAGCGCTTGAATGCAGTAGTGGCTCGCACGGGTTCGGTCTCCTGGGCTCGGTTGTCTTCGCAGCTCCGAACCTAGAGACCACCCGTGCGCGTCACGAGGATGGCTACTGCAGCGACCTTGAGACCGGCTCCCCGAGACCGACCGGGAAACGAGTACGGACGACCGGCACCACCGGCCGCACCAACAATCGTTGTCCTACAACGAGAACCCCCTGGTCAGTTCGGGGAAACTCCCCACATTCATGCCGCAAGACCCCCAACTTCTCCTATCTGGCCGGAGGGTAGACCGGACCCGACTGGGCGGTTCGCCCGGTTCGAACATGGCGCCCCAGGTCAGCCGGGGGGACCGTTCCCGCCCGCGTCCTGCGTGCGTTCCTGCATCGGCTCGACCGGAAACCGCATCCCCAGATTGCCACGGGACCCGTCCCAGAGGCCCCGCGCGATCACCCCGAGCCGGTGCACACGGCCGCTCTTCTCGCGTAGCACTGCTCGGGCCACCAACTTGGACACGCTCCGGGGATAACGACCGACCCGGCGCTTTACGTGGAGATGCACCCAGAGCAGGTTTCGGGACTCGTAGTAGTACTTCCAGAGTGGGATGCCATCGCCTTGGCGGATGGCGTCGTGGTCGACGATGGCGTCGTCGACGACACGGAGCGCATAACCGGCCTGGGGTATCCGGCACTGGAGGTACTCGGTGTCCTCCGCCCACCAGAACAGCTCCGTCATGGGAAGGCCGACCGCCTCGACGATCTGCCGGGCCACGATGAACCCGCACCATGATGGCCAGGCACCGTAGGAGCCGTCGGCCTGCCGCGAGATCGGGAAGACGAATGCCGACTCGGGCGCCTTGCTCGCCTCGGCCCACAAGCGCTCGAGGCACGTGGGCTCGGGGCGAATGTCATCGTCGAGTACCCAGGCGTGCCGATAGTCCGAGTCCACGAACTCGCCCAGTGCCTGTGCGTAGCCACCTGCCGGACCGGTATTGACCTCCGATCGCACCACCCTGATGGATGCCGTCGGTACCAGTGATTCGTCGAGCGCCACCCGGGGCTGACTGGCATTGTCGACCACCAGCACCGCCTCGGGCGGCGCGGTCTGCGCAGCGATGGCCCGGAGACAGCGGTCGAGGGCGTCCGGCGCGTTGTGCGTGAGGACCACTGCCATGATTCGCCGCCCGGATCCCTCCGCGGTCCCACCTCCTGCGATGTCTGACTCCGCGGTGTTCAACGTCGGTGAGCCAGTACGAACCAGCCCGTCTCGTCACGGGCTGCGTCGACCACCAGTCCCGCCCCGCTGAACCACGGGGCCAGTTCCTCCCAGACGTAGCGATGCTCGACGGGTGCGCTCAGGCGGTCGAATGTGTCGAGGACCAGACTGCGCAGGGGCTTGCCCCGGTACGCGCTCATCGGGAGCCCGGCCAGCGCCGCCACGCCGTGCCGGTCGCCATACTCGCCGGGCAGGACCACCCCCCAGTACAGGATGGAGGCAATGGGAGCGGATACCACCTTGAGCAGCCGGTGTGGCAGCTTCACGGTGATCGTGCGCAAGGCGGACGCCACGCTCAGGGCCGCGGAGCGTAGGCCGAACTCTGCTGGGCGGCTGTACAGATAGAGGAGGATCCGACCTCCCGGGGCGAGGTAGGTGAGGAGACGGTTGAACCCCTCCTGTGGATCGTCGAGATGGTGGAGGACCCCCAGACTCGAGATGAAGTCGAAGCTCGCCGGGGCGAAGGGTGCCGACCGCAGGTCGGACTTGACCACCAGCACAGAGGACAGCCCACCGAGGTTGCGGGCCGCCGCCTCCACAGCCGACGATCCGTCGAGTGCCGCCGTGGCTGTCAAGTGCTCGGCGAGGAACCTCGTGTAGCGCCCCTTGCCGCAGCCGGCGTCCAGTCCGACCTTTCCCTCGAGGCTTGCCAGTTCGAGGTCCTTGAAGTAGATCTCGGCGAATCCCTCGTCCTCGTCGCGCACGTCGTCGAAGTGGTTCCACTCGAATCCGAAGCTGGCAAAGGTCCGGACGGTCGATCCCTCGGCTGCGGCTCGCTGCGCACAGTCCAGATAGCCGTTCCGCATGGCGTAGCGATGGCCGGCCGGGCACCGGACCCCCCCTTCCGGTTCGACCTCCTCGACCGGCTCGCCACACGCCGGGCAGCGGAGGCGTTCGACGATCTCGCTCGGTATCACTGTGGATCTCCCCCTCGGCGCACGCCCACCCTCTTCGGGCGACTCTGCAACGCCGGTGAACACTAGTGCGGCTGGACCACGCTGCCGGGCGGCTGTGTCGGGGCGTGCCATGCCGTTCCCCGAGCTCTCGGCGTCGGGCGCTACTCGGTGAAGGCAGGCCAAAGGGAGAGGTCGAGCTCCGGGACCAAGGTGGCCAGGTCCGCGACGTCGGAGGCATAGATGTCGGCGAGCCGGCTCCTCGTGTCGCGGTCGAGCGCCCATGCCAGGCCAGCTGTCCCGTTGACCGGTCGCTGCCGGGCCACCGGGCGATGCCCGTCGTCCAGGCCCAGGAATCGGTAGGTGGCGGCGAGCCGGCCTTCCGGGTCGGCGACACACTGCTCGTACTGGAGGGTGTGAACCTGCTCGACCGGGAAGAACTGCAGCAGACGCCGCAGCGGTTCTGCATAGAAGCTGCGATCCACGGCATCGGCGATGTGCGAGCCGACGTGATCTCCCCGGTTGCCGGCCGAATGGGCCAGGTCCAGGCGCAGCCTCTCCAGGGGGTCTCGGACCATGAGGAGGAGACGCGCGTCGGGCGCGGCGGCGGCCAACAGCGGTGCCACCCACGGGCAGCCCAGATAGCTCGGGGTCCATTCGCCGGCGATGGTTCCCGCTCGGCGGGGGAACCATCCGTGGTACTCCTGCAACTCGCCGTCGCCGAAGCGCGTGGCGCAGAAGTGGGACAGGTAGTGGCGAGCCATGGCGACGTCCCCGCGGACGGATACTCCCGGGTGATCCGTGACCATCCGGTACCACCAGCCGGCACCGCCCATCGGCACTCCCACTCCGACGAAATCGGGTGGGCCGGACGCCTCCCCGGGTCGGAGCGCCGGCGGAGAGAGGTCGAAGCCTTCCTCCCAGGCGTAGTAGCGCCCGAGGCGGTGCCGAAGATCGGCTCGCTGCGCGGGAGGCAGCAGTGCGTGCGCAGGTGCCGGCAGCCGATGCAGTCCTTCCGCAATCGCCGACCGGAGCATCATCGGTGTGCGTCGGTGGCGAGCGCAGCCGGCGCCGGGCCGTCAACCCTCATGGGATTCGAAGTTCGGCCACAACGAGACGTCGATGACCGGGAAGAGGGCGACGAGGTCGGCCACGTCCGACGCGTAGAGATCGATCAGGCGCTTACGGGCGTTCGGGTCGATCGGCAGTTTCCCACCGGATACATTGACCGGTCGCCGGAGCTCGCGTGGTCGATGGTCGGACAGCCCGAGGAACCGGTACGTCAAGGCCAATTGCCCGCCCGGATCCAAGGCGCACTTCTCGTACTGGAGCACCTGCAGATGCTCGGCGGGAAAGTACTCGAGGACCCGGCGCAGGGCCCTGGCGTAGAACCCCTGCCGGACGGCGTCCGCCACGGTGGCCTCGGTGTCCGGGGCTCCCTGGCGCAATCGGAACGAGAGGCCGGATCGGAAACGCTCCACCGGATCGCGGAGGAGGACGAGCAGTCTGGCCTGCGGTGCAGCCCGCGCCAGCAACGGGGCGACCCAGGGATACCCCAGGTAATCAGGGGTCCACTCGCCGGTGATGGTGCCCGCCCGACGGGGGAACCACCCCCAGTAGCGATGCACCTCGTCGTCCCCGAAGGACTCGGTGCCGACCTGCGAAAGGTAGTGGCGCTCCTTGTGGATGTCATCCCGCACCGACACCGCAGGGTGGTCGGCGATCAGCTCGTACCACCAGCTGGTTCCGGCTTTCTGCACGCCGATCCCCACGAAGTCAGGTGGGCCTGCCGTCTCCCCGGGCCCGAGCTCCGGTGGCGAGAAGTCGAAGCCGTCCTCCCACGGGGCGAAGCGACCGATCCGGTGCAGCACCGCACTCCGCGTCCTCGGCGAGAGCCTCCGGAAGGCGGCCCGGGCCACGCTGGGTGGGCGCATCCTGTCAGGATGCCACAGGGCCACACGACGCGACAAACGTCCTCCATCGACGTTCGTTATCATGACCCTCCGTGAGCGGGGTGGGGGTCGACAGGACGCACCGGGACAGACAGGGGACCTCCCGAGGGGGAAGCCCGGCGTGCCCGCCCACCTCCTGAGTGTCGTCATGCCGACGCGCAACCGGCCCGGGCAGTTGGAGCGGGCAGCCCGCTCCGTGCTCGCCCAGGAGGGGGTGGAGCTGGAGCTGGTCATCGTGGACGACGCCTCGTCAGATGGCACCCCGGAAGTGGCCGACCGGCTCGGTGCCGACCCGCGGGTGCGGATCGTGCGCAATGGCGCGTCCCTCGGGCCCGGCGGTAGCCGCAACCAGGGGATCGCCGTTGCCCGGGGCGATCTGCTCGGATTCTGCGACGACGACGACGAGTGGCTGCCCGGGGCCGCCTCGGTCACCCTCGACCGCTTCGCCGCCGATACCGAGGTCGGGGTGGTGACCTCGTGGCATCAGGTGGTCCACGATCAGACCGGAAGGACCGTACCCTTTCGGGGGCCCCTGGAGTACCGGGCCGAACAGCTCCTCTGGTTCAACTTCGTCGCCCTTCCCTTCGGCATCATCCGCCGCTCCCTGTTCCCCGGCGACCTGGCTGTCGACGCCGACCTGCCCTCGTGCGAGGACTGGGACCTGTGGCTCCGCTGCGCTCAGATCCGGCCGATCTGCACCGTCCCCCGTTTCCTGTACGGCTACCACCAACATGGCGGGGTCCGGGTCACCCGGAACGGATCCGGTGATCTCGTGGGCCGGCAGGGCTTTCTCGACAAGCATGCTTCGTCGATGTCGCCTTCGTGCCGCCTCTACCACGAGTTCGTGGTGGCCCAGTTGGCCGGAGGTCGGGCTGCCCTTGTGGAGCGCGCCCGGGCCGCCTACCGGACGCCGGTGGCGGCCTCGGTGGCCGCATCCGTGCTCGGTGCCGGTGCGGCGGCCGGTGCCATCGGGATGCGCCGCGGCGATCCGGGACTCCCGGCCCGCGTCCTGGCCGTTGTGCTCGGGCGGCGACCCGAGGGGAGACGGCGGGAAGGGACTCACCGATGAGTACGGCGCGGCCCGTCGCCATCGTCGGGCTGCCGCGATCGGGCACGACCTGGACTCTGCGGGCCCTGGCCAGTGCAGCCGGGACCGCGGCGATCCTCGAACCTGACAACGAGGACAAGTATCCGGCGTCGATCCATGCCAAGCGGAAACTCGGCCGGTATCCCGTCCTCCGCCCGGGGGACGAGGCACCTGCCTATCGGAAGCTCTGGGAGTGGATCCTTCGGGGGGCCACCGAGGACCGCCGGTCGCGCCTGGCGCGCCATCTCCTCGGACCGGGCGCCGTCGGGCGCATCCACCAGGGTCGTCCGGACCCGGTCACCTGGCTGGCTGCCACCGTGGCCCGGGATCCTCGCTCACACCCGACACTGGGCGGCCGGAGCGGCCCGCGCATCGTGGCCAAGTCGATCCATGCCCAACTGTCGGTGGAGTGGCTGGCAGACGAGTTCGACATCGACGTGCTCCTCTTGCTCCGCCATCCGGCCAACGTGCTGGCCAGTTGGATGGAGACCAACGTCAAGGACGCTCGGAACTCCACACTCGAAACCCGCCCGGAGATCAGGGCGCGTTTCCTCGAGCCCTGGGGTGTGCCGCTACCCGGCCCCGACCCCGTCGAACGGATGAGTTGGCGCATCGGACTGCTGGTCGCCGCCATCGAAGAGGCGGCATCGAGGCATCCCGAGTGGCACCTGCGGACCCACGAGCAGCTGTGTGCCGATCCGCTCGGCGAATTCCGACGGCTCTACGCGGACCTCGACCTCGAATGGGGTTCGCCGGCCGAGGCCTTCCTGGAGGAACACAACACCCCCGGGTCCGGATTCGCGGTCAACCGGATCGCGTCCGAGCAATCCGACTCGTGGCAGCGGCGCCTCAACGACCGTCAGGTGGCCACGCTGCGTCGCGTGCTCGCATGGTTCCCCATCACCACCTGGGGCGACCAGGATTACGCTCGCGCCGGGATCGACCAGGAGTAGGTGGGCCCGGAGCCCGTCTGCACGTTTCCCAGGGGTTCCGGTTCGGATCGAGGCCCGACCGGGTGGACACCTCCTTCCTCAGGTCGTCGAGGAGGATGCGTCTCGGCGACGAAAATGGACCACGTGCCCGGCCCGGCCGAGGGGGAGCACCTCGACGACGTTCATCCGCGCGTCCGAGGCCAACCGGTCGAACCCGGCGACGGGATAGCCATGGACCCCCACCCCACGGGCCCCGTAGCGAGCTTTCCGCAGGTTCAACCGGAGGCCGGGCGACGGGAACGAGCCGATCACATGGGGAGCGGACCGCCCCATGTGGCCGAGGAGCCGTGACGGCTCACCGACATAGTCGAACACGCCGAGGGCGATGGCGACGTCGTAGGCATCCGACTCGTCGAGTTGCTCCCAGCCCCGACGGTCGACGTCGACCAGACCCGGGTAGGCGGCGGCCCGTTGGGCCGCCAGGGTGACCATCGCCTCCGCCGGATCGATCCCGGTGACGTGGATGCCCTTCGCCGCTAGTGGTTGGAACAGCGGTCCACTCCCACATCCGACGTCGAGTACCCGGCGGGGTGACAGCGAGACCGTGATATCGACTGCCAGTTGCAGCCGGTCGAACATCGGGCCCCGGCCGAGCATCCTCGCCACCGGCTCGCTCGAATAGAAGCCGGCGAAGCGGCGCGCCCGCTGCTGGAAGTACCTCTCGAAGTCGTCGTTGGGCCGATCATCGGACATGGCCACACGCCTTGCTGCCATACCTTCTCAGAACCCGGGAGAACACCCTGGCGACTCGCCTTCGGCCCACCAGCTGCTTCGCTTCCGCCAGCGAGCGGATGGATCCCGTACTCGGGAGGGTCGCACCGAAATCGTATGAATGGTAGTAGAGGACTGCAGGACCGGGAGCCGAGTCGACGGCGGCCGTGACGGCCACTCCGGGGAGCATCCGCTGGTAACTGCCTCCGCCGATGGGAACGCGGTGCGAGGTCAGAACGGGCAGCTCCCGGACGGGTGAGTGCTCGCCCAGACGGCTGGTGTCGGACACGTAGTGGAAGCCGGCCTCGGCCAGGAGGTCCCGATAGTGGGCCAGGCTGAGCGTCCGAGGGATGTCGAATCGAGGAGAGCGGAATCCGCGGATCGGACGCTGGAACAGGTCCTCGACCATGGAGCGCCCGGTTCGCAACCATTCGACCAGCGCTGTCGGGTCCTCTGGCAGTCGCCCGTGGTCGGGACCGTGGCTGGCGAGCTCGTGACCGCGGTCGACGAGGTCGCCGAGCTCGGCGCGCACCGCGTCTGCATAGTTGCCGATGACGAACAAGGTCACCGTGGGCCCGCCTTCGGCCGATGTGAGGAGGGAGGCCAGGCCCGACAGGCCGCTGTGCGCGCCCCGGGGGCGGGCGATGGGCCTGCCCAGGACGGCCATGCCGTCGTACCAGTCCTCGACGTCGACCGTCAGGCAGACCTCCGTGGTCACGCCGCGCCACCTGCCATTGCTTCGTAGGTGGCGCTCAGGCGCTCGAGCACCTCGTCCTCGGAGAAGCGGTCTACCACCCAGTGGCGGCATCGGTCTCCGAGCTCGACACAACGGTCCGGATGCGCCAGCAGGTCCGCAACCACGGCGGTCAGCGCCAGTTGGTCGCCGCGCTGGGCCAACAGGCCCAATTGCGGGTCGATGACCTCGCGCACACCGCGTATGTCGTAGGCGGCAACCGGACGGCCCATGGCCGCGGCCTCCATGGCCACCCGGGGAATCCCCTCTCGATACGAAGGGAGGACCACCACTGTCGCCGAGGCCAGGTACGGGCGCACGTCGTCGACGGCACCGACAAAGGTCACCAGACCGGCATCCGAGGCCGCGGCCACCTCCTCCTCGGTCAGGGCGTCACTCTGATCGACCTCGAACGGCCCGACGTGCACGAAATCGGCCTGACCGGCGAGCGACTCGGCAATGGCCAGAAAATCGGCACACCCCTTCTCACGCACCAGACGGCTGACCATCATGACGATCGGACGGTCGGACTGCAACGCCGGGGTCATCGGGGCGACGAACCGGTCCATGACGATGCCGTTCCCCACGTACCCCAGCTTGCGACGCGGGCAGATCCGCACCGCAGGTAGCACCCGTGCGTCCTCGCGGCTCTGGACCAGCACCCGGCTCGCCCACATGCAGCACCAGCGTTCGAAGCACCAGCCCAACGCATTCGCCAATCGACCGTTCCCGTCGAAATAGAGCGCTCCATGGATGGTGTAGATGGCAGGGCTACCCGCCAACCTCGCTGCGGGCAGGGCCAGCAACGATGCCTTCGGCGTGTGCGTCTGCACGAAATCGAATCGCTGGTGACGCAGGTACCTCCACAGGCCGACGAAGGATGCGAAATCGGAGAAGGACAACTCGCGGCGGAGCGGTACGACCTTCACGGCAACACCCTCGGGCGGATCGTCGTAGTCGTCGCCGGTCACCACGGTCCAGGTGACGCGGCGCAGGGAACGCAGTTGGTTGGCCAGGAGGACCCGCGCCGTCAGCGACGTCGTGACCACCCGGCAGCCGCGCAGGGGACCGCCCCCCGCCGGGCCCGTGGCATTGATCCTCGACGCCATCACTACCCCCCTTTGCCCGAGCGCTCCGGGCGGCACCGGCACAGATCGGTCACGGCCTTCATCGCCACGGGCATCCCGAGGTCCTCAAACTATAACCAGGCAGATCGCCGGTCGATGACCGGTGTCACCGCCCCAGGCCCGGCGTCCAGCGCTCCAACCACGCCTGAAGGGCGAGCACATCCCAGAGCTCATGGGCGAGGTCGCGACGCCCTCGGAGATGTTGGTACCACGCCCGTCTGATCGGCTCGGGATCCACCAGGCCCTGGTTACGCAGTCGCCGTTCGTCGAGCAGCTCCTCCGCCCACGGTCTCAAGGAACCCCGGAGCAACGGTCCGATCGGGAAACCGAACCCCATCTTCGGTCGCTCCACGAGCTCCGCCGGCACGTGGCGGTAGAGCACCTGGCGCAGCAGCCACTTGGTCGCACCGTCGTGCAACTTGGCCGACATGGGCAGCCTCCAGGCCAGATCGAACACCGCTCGGTCGAGGAATGGCACCCGCGTCTCGAGCGACGTCGCCATCGCCGCACGGTCGAGCTTGGTCAGGATGTCGTCGGGGAGGTAGCCGACCAGGTCCAGCCACAGCATCTGTTCGGTGATGCCGTCGAGCGCCGGCCACTCCGACGGGCGGGAGGCCATCGAGACGTTCGGGCCTGCGCCGACCACCATCGACTCCGCATGGTCCCAGTAGGACACCAGCGACAGGTAGGCGTCCTCGGGGCCGGAGGCGGCCAGCACCTTTCCCACCTTGGCCAGCTTGGACGCCGGATTCCTCACCTGCATCCGGCTCGGCATGAGCACCGTGGCCCGCGCCGCTCCGTCGACCAGCGCAGGGGGGAGGTGCCCGAGGGTCGACCCGGCCAGGCGACGTACGGGGCCGGGCACGGCCGAGGATCGCCTCCAGAGTCGCTCGAGCCAGGCATGGCGGTTGTACCCGGCGAACAGTTCGTCGCCACCGTCCCCGGACAGGGCGACGGTCACCTCGGTCCTGGCCAGTTTGCTCACCAGATGCATCGGTATCGCCGAGATGTCACCGAATGGTTCGTCCCAGATGTCCGGCAACAACGGGATGACGTCCGCAGCGTCGCCGTCGGTGACCTCGAGACGGGTGTGATCGGTCCCCAAGTGGGCTGCCACTGCCGCGGCATCGGACGATTCGTCGAAGGCGCGGTTGGAGAATCCGACCGTGAACGTGCGGACCGGTTGCGTGCTGTGCTGTTGCATCAGTGCGACCACCAGGCTGGAGTCCACACCCCCCGAGAGGAAGGCACCGATCGGAACGTCGGCCACCATGCGGGCCGCCACCGAGTTCGACAGTACTGACTCCAGCCGATCGGCCAGATCTTCGGGTCGACCGCCCACCGGGCGTGCCCGTGCGTCCTGGACGGCCTGCCGTGCCGCCCAGAATGCCCGGGGCTCGAGGGGGTGGTCCGGTCTGGCGCCGGTGCCCGCGGTGACCAGCTGTCCCGGGAGGAGCTTGGCAACGTGGCGGTAGATGGTATGGGGGGCGGGGACGCAGTTGTGTCTGAGGAAGAGGGCCACGGCGTCAGGGTCGATGTCGGCATCGAATCCCGGGAGCCGGCACAGCGCTTTCAGTTCCGAGGCGAATGCCAGCCGGCCCCGCACCCAGCCGTAGTAGAGCGGCTTCTCACCGAAGCGGTCCCGCACCAGATGCAGCTCCCGGAGGTATCGGTCCCACAGTGCCAGGGCGAACATGCCCTCGCATGCATCGAGCGCTGGCTCCAGGCCCCACTGCTGTATAGCGGCCAACAGAACCTCTGTGTCCGACCCGCCGTGGAATGCCACACCCTCACCGACGAGCCGGTGCCTGAGCGCACGATGGTTGTAGATCTCGCCGTTGTAGCTGATCACCCATCTCCCGTCGGGGGATCGCATCGGCTGGTCACCCAGGGGCCCCAACTCGATCACCGCAAGCCTTCGATGCCCCAAGGCGATGCCGTGGTCGGCATCCGACCAGAACCCGTCACCGTCCGGGCCCCGATGCGTCAAAGTGGCGGTCATGGCGGCCACGTCGCGCCCCAGCACATCGGCGTCGGTCGCCGCCTTCGGGTCCAAGAGCCCGGCAATGCCGCACACCGGATCAGGCTCCCGACCCGGTCGGCATGGATCGCCACAAGCGGCGGCGCGCTCCCCCGCCACCCCCTGGCTCGACCATCACGAGATCATCGGGGTAACCGAGTTCTGGTGTCAAGCAGCGCCACGGAGGGGCACGCCGAGTGGGGCCATTCGGCCATCTCGACCCGGCCCGTGGCCGAATGTCGCCTACTTGGTCACCGGGACGGCTGATCGACACCCGGGCCATCGTCCGCATCGAACTCGCCCACCCGGCGGCTGTAACGCGGATGCTCACCCGTTCGCCCGAGGGCACCGTCCCACAGGCCGTGCACGATGGCCGAGCGCTCGGCCCGGCCATGGGCCTTCTGGAGATGGCGGACCGAATAGGCCAACTGCCACCCGTACCAGCTGCGCCGACCGTGTCGCCGGATCAGAGCGACCGAATTCCGAGCGTGGTAGTAGGCCCGCCAGGCCTCGGCTGCATCAGTGGGACGCCTCTCGCGGTGCGCTCCCTCCCTTCCGAGGGTGGTCTGCTGATCGGCCACCTGACGCGCAGCCACGTCGTCCACGAGTACCTCGAAACCCGCCTCCCGGACACGGCAGAAGAAGTCGAAGTCCTCCAGCCCGAAGAACCAGTCGGCATCGGGCAGCACGCCGGCATCGACCACGTCCCGCGACACGAGCGTCGCTCCCCAACAGGCGACATCCACGGGGGTCATGCCGACCGCTGATCCGGCCGGGGGAACATGGTTGGTGGTGTGGGTACCCCGCCCCATGAACCGGCGGCCGTAGGCCACCACCGCACCGACAGGCGGTCGTCGGTCCCCGAGGGCCTCGACACGTTCCACTAGCTCGGCGAGGCGTGGAGCCGGCAGGCTGAACAGATTGACATCGTCCTCGCACAGGTAGGCCCAACGAGTGGAAGGATCGGAGAACGCCTCGACCAGCCCCGCACGGAAGCCGCCGGCCGGACCGAGGTTCGCGGTCAGCCTGACCATCCGGACGGTCGTCTCCAGGAGCGGGTCGTCGAGGCCGCCGACGCCATTGACGACGACCACGATCCGGTCGGACGAGATGCCTTCGACCTCGAGCAGCGACCGCGTGACGTCTCCGGCCAATCCGGGCCTCATGTGGGTGAGGACGACTGCGGTGATGCACTCCGGTGGACCGGATGGAACGCGTTCGACGTCGCTGCCCAGCCCCTGACCGGCGGTCATCGTGCCATCACGGAACTAGGCTAATCGCGCAAACAGACCCTGCCGCGCCCGGCGCGCGGCCACGACCGGGGCGCGTCCACAGACGGGCCGGGGAGGCACCATGGAGGTCCCGCACTGCGTGTGGACCCGACGTACGTCGACAACGCGGCCGTCGCGGTGATCAGCGTCATCGTACCGGTGCGCAACGGCATGCCCTGGCTGGAGGAGCAGATCCGGGCCCTGGCCGGCCAGGAGTGCGACATGGCCTGGGAAGTCGTCATCGCCGACAACGGGTCGACCGACGAGAGTCCGCAGTCGGCCCGCGCCTGGGCTGATCGCAGTGAGGCGATCCGATGGATCGATGCCTCCGCCGTGGCCGGGCCGGGTGCCGCACGAAATGCCGGGGTCCGAGCCGCCCGAGGCGACCTGCTGGCGTTCTGCGATGCCGACGATGTCGCGCAGCCTGGCTGGTTGGCCCGCTGCGTGACTGCGCTGGCCGAAGCGGACCTGGTGGCCGGCGAGTTCGACTTCTCCTCGCTCAACGGGCTCCGGCCGTCGCCTCCCCGGCCGGTCTCCACGGAGCAGCTCGGGTTCCTGCCTGCCGGGATTGGTGCCAACCTGGCCGTTCGTCGCCAGGCGTTCGAGGATGTGGGCGGGTTCTCCGAGGACCTGATGGTCGGCGAGGACATCGACCTGTGCTGGCGGCTCCAGTTGCACGGGTTCCGCTTCGCCACTGCCCCCGGTGCCGTGGTCGCCAAGCGCGGCCAACCGGGGTTCAAAGTGGCCTTTCGTCATGGGGGCGCCTACGGGCGTTGCGGTCCGGAGCTCTACCGCCGCCACCGCGCCTCGGGTGCCCGGCCCAATCTGAAGGGGGCAGCCAGGTCGTGGGCCTGGCTGATCGTGCAGGCACCGCGGTTGGTGAAGCCCGGCGGCCTGCGCGGCCAGTGGGCACATGCGGCCGGGATGCGCACCGGGAGGATCGCCGGCTCGATCCGGAATCGGGTCTTCTTCCCCTGACCAGCGGCCTCGCACGGGGCCGGTCAGTTGACCTGCCAGTCGGCTCCCACGTAGACGGGTGACAGGACCATGACGCCATCGGGGAGCTTCGGCAGGTCCGGTCCCATCACATCGAACGACATCACCGGCCTCCACGGCAAGAGTGGCTTGCCCTTTCCTCGGAGATGGCCGGACATGGCCGGCCACAAGGAGTACCTCCCCTTGCCCAGAGGCACGTGCCGCATCCGGCACCGCACCTCGAACTCCCCGGCAGGGAAGGAACCGCTGTGGCGGACGATGAACATGGGGAAGGCGGTGCCCTGCGACACGCCGATGAAGAAGTTGGCATCGTAGGCCTCGGGGGCGTTCAGCGTCAGACAGATGTCGAGGTCGGCCTCGGAGCGCACCTGACCCCCGTCGGCGGCAGCGATGTCGACCTTGAGCACCTGCACGACCCCTTCGCTGGAGGTGGCGAGTGCCGCGTTCTCCTCGACGGCGGCACGGTACCTGCTCACCACCTCCTTGGTAGGGCCCGACGCCTGGACCACGGCATTCGCCAGCCATGCCGCGCGTTCACACGATGCCTCGACCGAAGCCAGGTCATGGGAGACGTAGAGCAGGGTGGTGCCCTGCCGAACAACCTCACCGATTCTGTTGAGGCACTTCTGCTGGAAGCTGGCGTCACCGACGGAGAGGACTTCGTCCACCAGGAGCACATCCGGCTCGAGGAATGCGGCGATCGAGAACCCGAGGCGCATCTGCATGCCCATCGAGTAGAACTTGACCTGACGGTCGATGGCGTCTGCCAGGCCGGCGAACTCCACGATCTCGTCGAACCGTTCCTTGATGATCGACCGCCCCATGCCGAGCACGGCGCCGTAGAGAAATACGTTCTCTCGTCCGGACAGCTCCGGTTGAATGCCGCTGGTGACACTGAGGAGCGCTCCGATGCGCCCTTGTACGTTGCACCGCCCGGCCGACTGATAGGTGACCTGGCTGATGATCTTGAGCAGAGTCGTCTTGCCCGAGCCGTTGATACCGATCAGTGCCAACGTGCCGCCTGGCGGGACTTCGAGGTTCACATCCTTCAGAACCCACCGGTAGTCGTGCCGGCCGGTCGTCGCGATCGACTTTCCGAACCGCTTCATCTGGTCGTAGAACTTCGGGGCCGTCCGGTCGGCTCGGAACTTCTTCCACACCTGCTCGACCTGGATCGTCCCATCAGGCAATGTCGGCAAAACTCACCTCGAATCGCTTGAAGATCCTGTAGCCGACGACCAGATAGAGACATGCACCGAGTGCGCCTACACCGACCAGCTCCCAGTTCGGTGAATGACCCAACAACATCGTGCGTCGGGCGTTGTCGATGACCGGCCCCAATGGATTCAGGAACCCGTAGATCACCTGGGGATTCACGGTGACCCCGCCGACCCAGTGGGCGGCGACCACATGGCCGTCAACGATCGCCCGGTGCACATGGTGTCCCCCGGCGATGTGGAACGTCGTCGGGATCTTCGAGTAGGGCCAGACCACCGGAGTGGCGAACAACCCCAGCGAGATGATGAGGGGGAGCACCTGAACCAGGTCACGCATCTGGATGATGACACTCGAGACGGCCAGGGTGATCCCGGCGGCGAACGCCACCTCGATCAACATGAACACCGGGATATACAAAGTCGACAACGCAGGGGCGCGGCCGTAGATCACGAAGAGAAGGGCCAGCGGGACCCACGACATGACGGTGTTCAACCCACCGACCAGCATCGTCTCGAGAGGGAAGCACTCCCGGGGGAATTGGGTCTTGCCCAACAGCGCCTTGTTGGTCAGCAAGGAATTGCCACCCGAACCCAAGCAGGTGGCAAAGTAGCTCCAGCACAGGATGCCCACGAAGGAGTAGAGAGCGAAGGGGACGCCCTGACTGCCGAAGGACTTGATCCGGGAGAACACGATCACGAAGACCACCAGCGTTGCCACCGGGCTCAGGACCGCCCACAGTATGCCCAGCGTGGCCTGCTTGTACTGGGCCCGGAAGTCCCGCTCGGCAAGCGTGTAGACGATCTCTCGATGCGCCCACAGCACCCGTAGCGACTCGATGAAGCGGACCCGGTGGCGGTAGAGGATCTCGGGAGGTGGCTCGTCGGGGACCGAGGAGAGATCGGTCACCACGAGTGTGTCAACGCCTGAAGAATCAGGTGCTGTCATCGGACGACACTACCCCCCTTGGCCCACTGTCCTGGGCCCTGTGCAATCGTGGTGCGGAGAGACACATTATCGCGGGACACCCGGCTCGGACCACGTCGCGTGCACAGAGCCACCGCTAACATCGGCTCGTGCCGGCGCCAGATGATCTCCGAAGACCCAGCTCAACGGCCCGGATCCGAGTGCTGCTCACCATCAAGGGACTCGGACCGGGTGGTGCCGAGCGACTTCTTGCCGATGTGGTGGCCACCGGCAACGTCGAGGACTTCGAGTACGAGGTCGCCTACGTCCTCGATGGCGAGGACGCACTCGCTCCCGCCATCATCGCCGGCGGAACGCCCGTGCACGCTCTCGGATCCACCCGCAATCTGGATCTCCGGTGGATGGCCGCCTTCCGCCGGCTGCTTCTGGACGGCAACTTCGACATCGTCCACTTCCACCTGCCGTACACGGCGGCACTGGGCCGACTGGTGGTCGCCACGCTCCCCCGGGGGAAGCGACCGGTCACCATCTACACCGAGCACAGCATGTGGAACAAGGTGGCGGTGCTGGTGAAGATGCTCAACCGATCCACCATCGCCTCCGATCGGGCATTGCTGGCGGTGTCCGACGCCGCCTACGACGCTCTCCCCCGGTCGCTGCAACCACGTGCCCGGATCGTGGTGCACGGAGTGAATCGCTCGCTCTCCCGGGAGATGGTCGACCGGCGCTACGAGATCCGCCAGGACGTCCGGACCGAACTCGCCATCACCCCCGAGGACCTCCTGGTCGTCACCGTGGCCAATCTCCGGTCCGAGAAGGGCTACGACGTCCTGATCGATGCCGCCCACCTGATCGCACAGCGCGGCCTTCCCATCCGATTCGCCGCCGCCGGACGGGGAACGCCCCAAGAGGACCTCGCCGCGAAGCAACGAGCCATCGGATTGGATGAGCGGTTCCGCTTCCTCGGCCACCGCGACGATGCATTCCGCCTGCTCGCCGCGGCCGACGTCTTCGTCCTCGCCTCCCACCAGGAGGGCCTTCCGGTGGCCCTGATGGAGGCGATGAGCGTCGGAGCCGCCATCGTGGCAACCGCGGTAGGGGGCGTGCCCCAGGTGATCACCGACGAGGTCAACGGCCTCATCGTCCCACCGGGAGATCCCCTGGCCCTGGCCGATGCCATCGAGCGCATCTGCTCGGACCCCGCGCTGCGCCGGCGGCTCGGTAGTCAGGCCCTGGTGGACAGTTCCAGGTTCGACATCGCCAGGGCCAGCGGTGAGATCGAGGAGGTCTACCGCCGGCTGGTCGGCCCCGACCGATAGGTATCAGCCCGACTCATCGAGAGGCGGCACCTCCGCCGGCTCGATCGAGCTCCCTGGCCAGGGCCTCGAGCCGTCCCAGCCCGTACTCGCTGTCGGGCTCGAGATAGTTCCCTTCGGCCCATTCGTTCCACGCCTTGATGACCAGGACCTGTTCGTCGGTCGGGTTGGTCGAGGTGATCTCGATCGCCCTGCGCACGTGGGCAGCGAATCGCTCGGGCGTCGACCCCACGGCCACGAATCCGCGTCGGCCCAGGCGCGGCGTGTTGTCCCAATTCGGATAGACACTGGGGAAGATGCGGCCACCGAGGTGGGACGGGGGTGCGACGGGCACCTCCGGGTAGGGATACCGCTTCGGACCTCTACCGAGACCCAGCGAAAGCAGCCGTCCGCGTGCCCGTGTGGCGAAGTCACTCCCGAAGGGGGGCTGGTAGTGGACCGCGGCGTCGAAACCGTCCTCGACGTGGGACGAATAGTCCGACTCACCGAGCGACGCCACCAGATACAGGCTCCCGAGACCGGCATCGTGCGCCATCTTCTGCCACTGCTCGACAAAGCGTGCAGGATCGGGAAGCCCGCCGGGTTGGTACACGAAGAAGAGCGGTCGGCCGCCGATCCTCACGTAGCGCTCATCCTCGAACGCCTGCTCGAGGTACGAAAAATGCTCGAGGTCGTCCGAGGCCCCCGGGTAGGTCTGCTCGATGAGGACGCGGTCGGGAGCCCCGTGCCAGATTCCCGACCACGTCTGGTTGGCCCAGGCGATGCAGAAGGGAAAATCGGGCGTTCCGGAGGCGAGCACCTCGTCCAACGGCCGCTGCAGAAGGCGGCGCCCGGCAAACCAGTAGTGCCAATAGCAGAAGCCGGTCACGCCGTGGAGCCGGGCCATGTCGGCCTGGGCCTCGCGGGTCTCGCTGACCCGGAGGTCGTAGAAGCCGAGGTCGGTCGGCAGGCGCGGCTGCACGTGGCCTCGGAAGAGCGGACGGGCCCTGGTGACATTGGTCCATTCGGTGAAGCCCTTGCCCCACCACTGGTCGTTCTCCGCGATCGGGTGGAACTGCGGGAGATAGAGCGCCAGGACTTCCATCGGGGGTCATGCTACGCAATACCGCCGTCACCATCGGTCAAGGCACGCCCCGCGGGCAGGTCAGGATCGCGATCGTGCGGCGACGTCGCGTGCCAGACGGCTGACGCGCTCCTCCACGACATCGGTCCGGAATCGGTCGACGAATTGCGCGTGGGCGTTGGTTGTGACCACCGCCCGCAGAGCGGGTTCCGTCAGCAGTCGGGCACAGGCGTCGGCCAGCCCGGGCACGCTGTCGCCGACCAGCAGGTGGACACCGTCCTCGGCATCGAGGCCTTCGGCACCGAGGGCCGTCGACACCACCGGGACACGGTGGGCGAACGCCTCGATGATCTTCAGCCGAGTACCGCTTCCGTAGCGGATCGGGACGACGACGAGGTCGGCGCGTGCCAGCTCTGCGGTGATGTCCGGAACGCGACCCACCACGGTCACCCGCGGGGGGTCGCCCAACGCAGACAGGTCCGGGTTGTGTGCCCCGACCAGTCGGATCCGGACATCGGGGACAAGCGCCCGCAGTGCCGGACCCACCTCGTGAGCCAGCAACCGAGCCGCCTCGGCATTGGGCGGATAGCTCAGCAGACCCTGGAACAGGACGGTCGGTGGCGCGCCGACAGCGGTGCGACCGACCGGTTGGTCGACGTCGGGGTACCCGTTGGGAATGACCTCCACCTTGGCCACACCGCTGGCCCTGGCCCGCTCGGCGTCAAGAAGGCTGCACACCACGGTGGTCGACGTGCGCCCGCCGGCCTGCCGGTGCAACCGTTGCCAGCGCCGGACCTCCTCCTGCGACACGAGGGTGGCGGCGACCCGCCGTGCCCGTTTCGCCAACCCCGGGTCGGGCGGGACCGGCACGGACAGGCGGGCCACGATCTTCTGGTCCTCGAGGTCGTCGAGGTCGAGGATGGTCGGAGCGGACGACGGCATTCCGGCCAGCACCCAGGCACGGGCACCGAAGATCCAGACCAGGTCGTACCTCCCCGACATGAACCGGGCCAGGGCCGCTTGCACGCGGTGCCGGTCCCGCCACGGCAGCCCGATCGGCATCGAGGGACGCCACAGTGTGGGGAGCAGGCGGATGCCCGTTGCCGGTCGGTTGTCGAAGCCGGCCCGGCCGACCCGGGCCAGGCCCAGTTCCTCGTCCGGCGGGTCGAAGTCCGTGCGGAACTTCGAGATGACGGAGAAGAGCTCGGTCGGACCGCAGCGCCGCAGACCTCGCAGCACCATCGCCAATCGGATCCGCGATCCCCTGTCCTCCGGCCACGGGTACTCACCGGCTATCACCAGGGTTCTCATCGACGTCCCTCAGGTCGGCAGCGTTGCTCCTCGAGAAGTCCAGCTGAAGCATTCTGTCGTCCTCCCGGAATTGGACGATGGTAGCGGAGCAGACGGGTCGGGTACCGCTGGTAGGGTCTCGAAGCCGGGTGGACCGGCAGCGGCAGGGGGCCGCAGATGAGCGAGCACGCGGAGGAACGAATGGCCGAGGGGGGTCGTCCAGCAGGCGTTCCCCTGGTGCTGCATGTCATCCCGACCCGGCTCGCCCGCGGCGCCCAACGAGAGGCGCGAGCGCTGGCGGACCAACTGGACGCACCAGGGGTGCGGCACCACCGCGTCCTCAGCCTGTTCGAAGGGCCGTCGGAGGTCGCCACCGACTTCTCGCTCGACCATCCGGGGGGAACGACCCCGGGGGTCGGCTTCGACCCACGCCTGGCCATCCGACTGCGCTCCACCCTCGCCACGTTCGATCCAGCCGTCGTCGTGGCCCACGGAAGTGAGCCGCTCAAGTACCTGGTACCGGCCATGCTCGGCCACCGTCGGCCGCTCGTCTACTACGCCATCGGCACCTACTCCGGCTCGGATCGCCGCCTGCAGCTCCGAATGTGGAGCCACCTGGCGGCCCGGGCCGACCTGGTGGCCGCCGAGGGTGACGAGGTCCTCGAGGAGTGCGTCGGCCGATTCGGGTTACCGCCCGAGCGGGTGGTGTTGGCCCCCAACGGCCGCGATCCGGACAATTTCCACCCTCGAGGCGGGGGCGGCGAGCCGGACCGTCCATTCGTGATCTTCGTCGGCGCACTCAACGCTGGCAAGCGACCTGACCGCTTCGTCGAGGTCATCGCCCGTCTCCGGGCAGACGGAGCCTCGTTGCGGGCCGGGCTCATCGGAGACGGGCCCCTCCGTGACGCGGTGGCCGGGCCGGCAGCAGCCGCCGACATCGAGCTGCTGGGCGCACGTTCCGACGTCGCGCTGCAGATGCAGCGGGCGGACATTCTGGTCTTTCCCAGCCGGCCGGCGGGTGAGGGCATGCCCGGCGTGCTCATCGAAGCCGGCCTGTCCGGCCTGCCCGTGGTGGCCACTGCCGTCCCCGGCGTCCACGCCATCGTCAAGGACGGTGAGACGGGCTTCATCGTCGGAGCCGACGACCGATCCGCCATGGTCGCGGCCACGGCCCGTCTGGTCGACGATCCCGAGTTGCGATCGAGGATGGGGCGGGCGGCGAGAGAGCACTGCCTGGAACACTTCAGCACCGACGCCGTCGGGGCCCGGTGGATGGCGATCCTCCAACCCCTGCTTGCCAAGATCCCATCTTCGCCGGGGCCCGCATGAAGGAATGGCGGAGCCGACAGAGCATCACAGGCGGGAGGACGTACCCGGATCCTCCTATAGTCTCCCACCCGATGACGACCACGGGGCCCATCCGATGACCTCCGGGCGGTCACCCGGTGGGCGACTTCCCCGCCAGGTGCAGAACGGACTGCGTGACCCGCGTGGCAAGGTCGAGTGGGCGAAGTTGTACGCATCGTCCACGCTGAGCGCAATGCGCAACCCCGCCTTCACCGACCTGGAGCGCTTCTGCTTCTTCATCGGCTACTCCCGCAGCGGACACACACTGATCGGTACCGCACTCAACGCCCATCCCGAGATGGTTATCTCGCACGAGCTCGACGCAGTCAGCTTCGTGAGACACGGCTTCCGTCGTTCACAGCTCTTCTCGCTGGTTCTCGAACGAGACCAGCATTTCGGCACGATGGGTCGGACCTGGTCCGGCTACAAGTACGAGATACCCGGCCAGTCCCAGGGAACTTTCGATCGCCTGCGGGTGATCGGCGACAAGCGTGCACGATCGTCGGCGCTGCAGATCTCCAGCCACCCTGAGTTGTTGGATCGACTCCGCAGGGTCGTCAGGGTCCCGATCCGTGTGATCCATGTGACCCGCAACCCGTTCGACAACATCGCCACCGAGGCCCGCCGTCACAAGCTGTCAGTGACCAATGCCACCGCCTGGTATGCACAGATCTGCGATGCCGTCAGCGCCGTTCGCCCGCTGCTCGACCCGTCGGAGTTGCTGGATGTGCGTTACGAGGCGTTCGCGGCGAGCCCCGAGGCCACATTGGCCGACATCTGCCGCTTCCTCGACGTCGAGCCCGGGGCCGCCTACCTCGAAGCGTGCGCAGGCATCGTCTGGCCCAGCACGAACCGGAGCCGTGACGCCATCGAGTGGACGGTCGAAGAACGACGAGGGGTGGAGCAGCTCGTCGAGAAGCACAGCGCATTGCACTCGTACGCCTTCGAGCACTAACCCGATCTGCCGGGTGCCGGCGCAGTCCGCACCGGAGACGGCACCGGCCGTGCGTTCCGCCCGGCACCGGTCGGAGTCACCGTCTTGCCGGTGCCAGGCCCCGGGGACCGACCATGGAGCCTTTCGGATGCCCGGCGGATCTGCAGTCGGGCCCGCCGCCGTAGCTCCCATTCGTAGCGAGGGGGCGACCCACGGGGTGCCCGTGGGATACAGAGCAGGACCAGGAGGAACGGCAACATCATGATCCGCTCGCGCTCGATCAGGCCCAGGTTTCCGAGTGCGGCAAAGGTATAGATGAAGCCCGCGCTGTAGACGGTGCACAACATCACATACGGTCGGGCGAAGGCTGCCCGCGGAACCATCCGGAGTTGACGCAGCGACATCAGGATCAACCCGATGATCACCGTGTTCTCCAGCGCAGCGATCCGTTGGCCGGCGCCATGCGCCTTGATGGGCAACGGATTGAACATCATCTCGTAGATGTCGCGCGGGTAGGTCGCCAGATTGGTCGAGTAGGGGACGGCGCTGGTCGCCGACGAGGTGGCCCGGTTGTTGGAGTTGACCTGCTGCAGCGAGAGCGTGCTGTTTCCGTGACGGAGGTAGTGGAAGGTCAGGAAGACCGAGAAGGCCAACAGCCCGCCGAGAAACGCCAACCCGACGAGACGCCGCAGTGCTCCCTGGCTCCGGCGCGCTGCCGCGGTGGGGACCATCATGGCCACCGCAAAGCCTGCGAGCACGAGAATCAGCTCGTTGGGTCGGATGTAGTAGCCGATGGCCACCCCCGGCACTACCAACGAGAAACCACCGCGGCGGCGGGTAAGGATCTTGGCAGCACCGTACGCCGTGAGTCCCAGAGCGAACATCATGATCGCTTCCTTGCTGACGTCTGCCGTCCAGAAGATCACGGAAGGCATCAAGAACAGCATCCAGGCATAGCGGCGGTTATCGGCACCGGAGAATGTGAGAGTGAAGGCCCGGTAGAAGAAGATGGTGCCGATGAAGGAAATCCAACTGAAGACGAGGAACGTCGCGAGCTGGTTGACGCCCACGAGGGCCATGACGATTCCGGTGGCGATGCTGACCGAGCCGTCGTTGACGATCTGGCGGACATCGGCCCCGGCCAGGGTGAAGTTGAAATGGCGGAAGTTGGATGACAGCAGAGCACCCTGGTGGGTGTAGCGGACGAAGTCGGCAATGCCACCGTAGAAGTGATCGACGACGTAGATCTGGGCGGGGGCGCCAAGGAGGTGGAGGACCAGGCCGATGGTCATGATGCGCACCAACCACGGGCTGGCCTCGGCGAACGCCACCCGCCGAATGATGACTCGCCCGAGCCCGAACAGGACTCCGGCGACGATGAGTGCGACGAAGGGCTGGGACGGGACCGCGACCGCAATGAGCATGAGAATGCCCCCTTATGGGGAGTCAGCCCTGGGTGTGCGGAGCGGAAGTGCCCGCCGCCGAGAGGCCGATCTCAGCCGGGTCGCCCGAATCCTCGATTGCCGGTGCCCTGCCGACCGACCCCGACTGGGGCCCACTCGGTGCCCGACCATCGGCACGCACATTGGTCAGGACCACGCCCAGTACCGGTGCATTGATGCGGCGAAGGAGGTCGCCGGCCTTCCGAGCGTCGTCGAACGTGGTCGTTTCGCATTCACCAACCACCAGCACCACGTCGACCGAGTGTGCCAACGCTTCAGCGTGGTGGACAGCGAGCAGTGACATCGTCTCCACGATGACCACGTCCGCGACGGTCCGTGCCGCATCGAGCACCATCGGTGCCCGGTTCACCAGCTGGCTGCTGTTGTCGACGAAGTGCCGAAGTGTCAGGCGGAACAGATGCTCGATGCTCGATGCCTCCAGTCGGGCTTCCACGTCCTCCGGCCCGATCTCTCCGGGCGAATACTCGCCCGGGCCCCTGAGGCGACCTGCTTCGACGTCCGCGGTGCTCACGACCACCACCCGCTGACCCGCTTCCGCATAGACGGCGGCAAGGTTGGCCGCGACCTGGGGACGGGTGGGTTCGGCACGGGCCGAGACGACCAGGACGACCTTGCGAGCACCTGGGCCCGGGAGCGGCAGCTCCTCGGCCGGAGCGACTTCCGCAGGCAGGTTCGCGTCGCCGCTCTGCAGGAGGTAGTCGAAAGGGCTGGTCGTGACCGGGGCGGGTGCCAACCCTTCGAAGAGCACCGACATGCGCAGCATTCGATAGGACTCCGCTGCCGGTGACGCCGGGTCCGCTGCGACGACAAGAGCCTGTACCGGGGCACCGTCGGCACCCGTCACGGCAGGAATTTCCGCCACCACCGGATAGTCGAACGTCGACTCGGCCCTGGCCGCACTCCGAATGCGCTGGTTCAGTAGCTCCCGGAGCAACACGATGCCCGCCCCGAGGACCACACCGACGGCCAAGCCGACAAGTAGCCGGATCTTCCGGCTTCCCATCGGACCCGGAGAGACCCTGATCGTCGATGGGAGCAGCGTCGCCTGAACGGCCGGTTGCACCACCATGTACCCGGTGTTCCCGGGAGTACCCGATGACCCCCGGCGCAGTGAGGGCTGGCTGGAGAGAGTGTCGTCCACCTCCTGGGCGTAGTCGTTGGCCAACTGCACGGCCCCGTCGGAACTGGACCCGGCCGCCGTGAGCACGACCTCATTGGCCGCGATCCTCTTCAGCGATCCCGGAGCCGGAGGGAGGATTGCCGAAGACAGCAGAGCAGGAATGACGGATGCCGGAATACCCAGGCTGTCGGAATCATCCTGAGCCGTGGATTGCTTGGTCCCGGAACTTTCCGAATAGAAGACGATCTGGCCAGCGGTGACACCGCCGCTCAGCGCGCTGTTCCCACCAGCCGGCGGGGCGCCGACCAAGGTGGTGGCTCGCCACGGGAAGCCGTAGTTGGTCGTGTGGATCACCGTGGCCTTCACCGGGATGAGGACAGCTATCACTGCAATGAGGATCCCCAGAGCCACAAGCAGTCGCCAGCTGCGCCGAAGCGCCGATACGTAGTCGATTGGCTCCATCGATCCCCTACTCCTGCCCCGTGCTGCCTACCCCGTAGAGAGAAGATCATATACCCCAATTTGCCCAATGGACCAGCACCAAACAGGTCTCGCGAGATTGTACCGAGGCCGCCCCGCAACCAGCACTCGAGGAGAGCCGGCGAAGGCCTTCAAAACGCTCACCGCTGGTCAACATGGGGTGCACGGCCGGCTCGCCACCGATGCGAGCGATCCAGGTCGCTCCTGTATGGATGATCGAGTTCCTGATCTATCCCCATACGCATATCCCCAATATTGAGGATGGAAAGACAGCCGCCATCTCGGTAGGGTCCCTGGGGTACAGCCTTCGCCGTCAAGGCGGGACCAAGGGGTGGACAGTGGGTGTTCGCGATCCGGTGGCCGAGCCACCGGAGAGCAGGCGCACGAAGTGCCGAGGGGGGACTCGGGCTAGGGTCGGAAACAGCTGGTGCATGACGATTTTGACATCAGGGGGGACGTATGAGCAGCCTCAACACGTCGGACGCATGGCGCGTTCATGGCAGGTGCGAAATCCGGGTGGTTTCGAAACTGTCGGCATGAACTTTCTTTGGGGGGCTTTCGGGTGATTGAGGTTTCTGCTGAGGACGATGGTCCCGGCCGGGAGGCGGATTCCCGCGAATCCCCGCCTGCCAGTCGTGCGAGTACGAACTTTGCGGTGCGGGTCAGCCGGATCCGGTCCACACTCGTCTTCGCCGTCCTTGACGTGATCTGTGTCATCGGTGCTTACAGCCTGGCCGAAGTTGTCTACTTCCGAGGCAAGGCGCCAGAACACTACTGGCAGGGATTCAGTTCCTTCCTCTTCGTCGCCGTTCTCGTCACGCTCGCCGCCAATCGCCTGTTCGGGCTGTACGGGCGCATGTGGCGGCACGCCGGTGCCGAGGAGGCTCGCCAATTGGTCCTGTCGGCCTCCGTCGTGGTCTGCCTTCTTGTGGCCCTCTACCCCCTGCGAGGAAGCATTCGGATCGCCCACGTGCCACTGGCGGTCATCGTTGTCGGATGCATGTTCGCCACTGCGGCGATGGGGCTGCTCCGGTTCCACTCACGTCTGTTCGCCTGGCAGCGTGGATCACGCAGAGTCGGCCTCCGCGTCGGCGTCGTCGGGAGTCGAGATGCGGGCGCGGCTGTCATCCGGGAGATGCTGCGGAGCCCGGGTGCCGGGCTGGTGCCCGTGGCCGTATTCGACGACGACAGTCGGGCTCACGGACTGTCCATGCTCGGAGTTCCCGTCGTCGGCTCGATTGCCGACATCAAGGATGCAGTAGACCGCTACATGCTTCAGCAGGTGCTGCTGGCTATCCCCGATCCACCACCGGAGTTCGTCGAGCGCGTGCTGAATTCCTGTGAGGCCGCAAACGTGACGATGAAGGTGTTGCCGGGAGTCGGCCATCTGGTCCACGGGACGGGTCAGGCAGCGGCGATTCGCGAGGCCCGCGAGCCACGGATCGAAGACCTTCTCGGACGCACGCCGATCCCCATCGACCTCCTCGCCGTGCGCCGGTCCCTGGTGGGGCGCCGCGTCCTGGTCACCGGTGCCGGCGGTTCCATCGGTTCGGAGATCTGCCGACAGGTTGCCGAGCTGGACCCTGCAGAGCTCGTTCTCCTCGATCACGACGAAACTCATCTTCACGACGCCGCGGCCGCATTGCGCCTGCCCTGTAGGCAGGCGCTCGTCGACATCACCGATCGCTCCGCCGTGTTCGGAGCCTTCAGGAGGTTCGTGCCCGAGGTCGTCTTCCACGCTGCTGCGCACAAGCACGTTCCCGTGTTGGAGGATCACCCGATCGAAGCCGCACAGACGAATGTCTTCGGCACCATCAACGTCGTGGAGGCTGCCATCGAAGTCGGCGCTCAGCGATTCGTGCAGATCTCGACGGACAAGGCGGTTCGGCCCTCGAGCGTCATGGGAGCGTCCAAACAACTGGCCGAAAAGGTGGTTCTCTCACGGGCGCCTGTCGGGTTCTCCTACTGCACCGTACGATTCGGCAACGTCTTGGGAAGCCGAGGAAGCGTCATCCCGACGTTCGCCCGGCAGATCGCCCACAGTGGCCCGGTCACGGTCACCGATGTGAGAATGACCCGGTTCTTCATGAGCGTGGAAGAGGCCGTCCAACTCGTGCTGGAGTCATCGATGCTCTCCGATGGCGGGGGCGAGGTCTTCATGCTCGAAATGGGCAATCCGGTCCGCATCCTCGATCTGGCCGAACGCATGATCCGGCTCTCCGGTTACCAGGTGGGCGTCGACATCCCCATCGAAGTGATAGGCATCCGACCGGGTGAGAAGCTCGATGAGGAGCTCAACACACCGGACGAGGAGATCGTCGCCACCTCTCACCCCTACATCAAGCGGTTGGTCCCGATACCGGCCTCGCACGACGAGCTCGCGGCCTGCCTCCGTCAGTTGAGCAAGGCCGCGTCCCGCAGGGACGGCGACGCGGCGAGGATGCTGCTGTTCGGCCGGGCTCCTTCGGATCAGACGGCAACACCGCTACCTCCGGGATCCTCAAACGGCCACGAGGTCGCACTAGTGACCGACCCAGGCCCCACTGCGCCTGATCCCAAGGCTGGTACGGGGCGTGGCAACGGGCACCGGCCATCCGTTTCCGCCGAGCAGGTTCCCGCATGAGCATGCTGCCGGAAACCGGCGGTTGAGGCAGCTCACCGGGGCGACCAAGCTCGTCGTCGTCGGCCAGGGCTACGTCGGGCTTCCACTGGCAATGCGTGCGGTGGAGGTCGGGTTCGACGTCGTCGGCTTCGACGTGGACTCGGGGCGCGCCAAGAGGCTCGCCGCTGGTGACTCCTTCGTCGAGGACGTCCCCGATGACCGCCTTGCCCGGGCCCTCGAATCGAATCGTTACGAAGCCACGTCCGATCCCGACCGGATGGCCGGCTTCGACGTGGCGGTCATCGACGTTCCCACGCCCTTGAGCGACGGGATCCCCAACCTTTCCCACGTGGAGAACGCGGCCCGACTGGTGGCCCGGTACCTCCGTTCGGGCTGCACCGTGGTATTGGAGTCGACCACCTACCCGGGGACAACCGAGGAGCTCGTCGCCCCTCTCCTCGAGGAAGGATCGGGGCTGACCGCCGGCAGCGACTTCCACCTGGGCTACAGCCCCGAACGCATCGATCCTGGCAATCCCACCTGGCAGCTCGAGAACACGCCGAAGGTGGTCTCAGGCATCGACAGAGCCTCGAGCGATGCCGTGCGCCGGTTCTACGATCGCATCGTCGAGCGAACGGTCACCGTTTCCGGGACCCGGGAGGCCGAGCTCACCAAACTGCTCGAGAACACCTTCCGGCACGTCAACATCGCGCTCGTCAATGAACTGGCTATGTTCGCAGCAGAACTCGACATCGACGTCTGGGAAGCCATCGACGCCGCTTCGACCAAGCCGTTCGGCTACATGCGTTTCACCCCTGGGCCGGGCGTGGGCGGCCACTGCCTCCCGATCGACCCCAGCTACCTGTCGTGGAAGGTACAGCGCAGCCTCGGGCAGTCGTTTCGATTCGTGGAGCTGGCCAACGACGTCAACCAGCACATGCCCGACTACGTGGTCCGCCGTTTGATCCTGGCCTTCAACCGGATGGGACGGGCCATCAACGGATCGCGGCTCCTCCTCCTCGGGCTCGCCTACAAGCGCAACACCGGTGACGCCCGAGAAGCACCCGGGACCACCATCGCCGATTCGCTGGCTGCTCTGGGTGCCGAGGTTCGGGTGGTCGATCCCCACCTGTCGGACGGTTCGGCGCCGTACCCACTCGTCGAGCTCACCGCCGACGAGCTTTGTGCCGCCGACGGCGTCGTCCTCGTCACCGACCACGATGCCTTCGACTACGACCTGATCCGTCGTCATGCCACGTTCGTGCTCGACACCCGGAATCGGCTGGACGGCCCCACGGTCGAACGGCTGTAGTCTCCGCCGATGCGACGACAGGTGAACTCGTCGGCGGGCTGGGGTCCTGTGGGCAGGACCGTCCCCAGTGGGCACGAGGGCCGATGATGAAGGTGGTGGTCACCGGAGGTGCAGGGTTCATCGGTGCCAATCTGTGCCGAACTCTGGTCGCCGAGCCAGAGGTGCAGGAGGTGGTGGCTCTCGATGATCTGTCCACCGGCTCTCGCCAGAACCTGGCTGGACTCGACCAGGTCTCGCTGGTCGAAGGGTCGATCCTCGACGCCGCCCTCCTCGACGAGGTCTTTCACGAGGCGGACGCCGTCGTGCACCTGGCTGCCCGACCATCCGTCGCCCGTTCCCTGGCCGACCCCATGGCCAGCCACCTGACCAACGCGACGGGGACCATGGAGGTGCTCGAGGCTGCCCGACGCCGGGGAGGTGTGCAGGTGGTGGTGGCATCCTCCTCGTCGGTCTACGGTGCCAATCCTGCGTTACCCAAGCGCGAGGACCTGGCGACCATGCCGGTCAGTCCCTATGCGGCCGGCAAGTTGGCCGCCGAAGCCGCCTCGCTGGCCTACGGGCGGTCGTTCGACCTCCCGGTCCTCGCCTTCCGCTTCTTCAACGTCTTCGGCCCACTGCAGGCGTCCAACCATGCCTACGCCGCTGTGGTGCCCGCCTTTGTAGCGTCGGCATTGCGCCACGATCCGTTACCGGTGCACGGTGATGGCCGGCAGACGCGCGACTTCACGTACGTGGGGAACGTGGCAGCCGTCCTGGCCGAGGCGGTGGTCCGCCACGTGACCTACCCTGGGCCGGTCAACCTGGCTTTCGGCACCAGGGTCTCGCTCCTCGACCTCATCGAGCTCCTCGAACAGGTCGTGGGCAGACCGCTCCCCCGCATCCACACCGAGTCCCGGGCCGGTGACGTGCGGGATTCGCAGGCCGACCAGACCCGTTTCCGCGAGCTCTTCCCCGGTATCGAACCGGTCAGCCTCGAAGAGGGGCTGCGAGCGACCGTGGCCTGGTTCCTGGGGAATTCCTGACCTCCCGCAGCCGGCGCTCCGGCTCGGGAGGCCACGGCCCCCGTCGGCGCCCCTCACTGCCCGTCCGCCGGACACACGGCAGTTTCGGCCCGGAGGCTCCCTCGACGTGTGACCATCGCGACCAGCTCACCCGAGATGGTGATCCGGGCTATGGCCAGGACGATCTGGCGGCTAGGCTGGTAGTTTGTAGCGTTAGCACCATGGCGCAAGGCTTTGTTCAGTTGGAATGCACGAGTGGTGCTTGGGGGGGTGCACGGCGAAAGATGTCGATCGATATTTGCGGCACGACAGTGGGTACCCGAGTGCAGACTCGGACCGTGGCTCGTACCGTGGCAAACATCGAACTGAGACCGCACTCGAAGGGCAGTTCGGCGTGCGGGGCATCGGACAGGTCCTCCATGCTCGACGCGGCCCTCCGAAACATCAAACAGAACATCCGAGCCGATGATCGTGTCTGCCCCTACGGTGTTTCCCGCATTGCCATTGCATTCGGTCCCAGCGTCGATGCGGTGACCCCGAGGTGCCTGGGGGAGCGCCTGGCCCGGGCCATTGGTCAGGGCCTGGTGAGCGATCGCCAAGCAGGCGGGCGACCGGAACGACTGGTTGCATCGGAGCAGGCGACAGAGGGGTCTTCACTCGGCGGCGCCATGAAGGCCCTCCACGCGCGAGCCGGGACGATGCCCTCCACCACCGTCGTCACCGTGGACCGGCTCCTCGGAGGCGGAGCGCTGATGGCGGAAAACGCCACGCACGCGCCTCGGAACCCGAGCGACACCAGGTCGTCGAAGGCACGCGCCTCGGTTCCGCAACTTCGTCACCGCACCGTCGTCCGCTACTCCACCGGTCGCCTCCCCAGCTATGGGTCCCGCTACGACGACCACCTGCAGCACGGTGACGATAGGCCCAACCTGGGCGCCGTGCTGGTGGTGGATTCCGATCCCTCGGCAGCCGGCACCCCGGGTCTGGCGGCACTGGCCACGTCCTCGCTGTCCGGGCGCCTCGGCTTCAAGGTCGGCGTCATCTCGCTCGGCGCCGACAACGACCTCATCACCGAGATCGGCGGCGTCGATCTCGACCTGGTGGTGATGATGATCGGCGCCGAGCCCGACGACAGGCCCTCGTCGTGGTCATCGAGCACCTGGTGCATTCCGGCCCGACTGTCCAGCGGCTACCGGTCGATGGGCATCGACGTCCTCGCCGTGAGTTCCGGCGCCGGCGCCGGCGCCCTGGTCGGCTGCCTCGAGCAGGGAGCCTCGGTCCTCTTCGATCTCAACGCGCTGCCATCCGTGCTGCGCTCTCGCAGTCAGACGGACCCCAAAGCCCGTCAGCGGCCACTGGGCGGGAACGGCAACAACGTGCCGCCACCGTTACTCGCCCTGATGAAGCTGACCTCCAGCGAGCGCCGAGTGCTGTTCTATCTCACGACGGGAAGATCGGCACAGGACATTGCCCAGGACCTGGTCGTGTCGCTGGCCACGGTCCGATCCCACATCCGCTCCATTCTTCGGAAACTCGGTGTTCGATCTCAACTGGCAGCCGTGGCCATAGCCAACAGTCGTGGCCACGTCCACGACGAGACCATCGGTCTCTCCTAGACAGGGATTCGCTGCGAGCAGCATGCCTCCATCGGAGCCACCGGAATTCTGCCCGATGCCAAGACGGAACGCAGAGCGACCAGTTCCTGATCACATGCCATGTGGATACTCGTCGAGTGGCGCAACCGGACACCGGTCGGTCCGGAAGACGTTCAGCCAGAACGAGATGGAGGGGCCCGTCTCCTCCGTCTCGACAGCCTCTGCAGCTGCAATTTGCGACGCCCGGCGGACTGGCGCGCCCACAGGTAGGCCCGGGACATCAAACTGGAGCGTTGGAACGCCAGTTCAGACGCGCCACCAACGCGAATCTCCTCGGCCATTCGCAGGTACACGTGTCGCCGGTAGTGCCGAATGTCCGACATCAAGTCGTCTTCAGAGTGGACAAGAGTCCGCACATCGCAGACGGACGCATTCGCCAAGCTGGCAACAGCACTGTCAAGAGCGGCATTCATCTTCTGGTGATGGAGGTGCCTTCCGGGTTCCTTCGAGTTCTCGATGGGCACCTCGGCACCATTCAAGAGGACCAGCCGCGCACCGGCCGGAATCGACTCTGCCAACCAACGGATGTTCTCCTGAAATCGATCGACGGAGATACCCCCCATATACTCGAATTCGCCAGAGAACCATTGCAGGAAGGCCCGGTCCATGCCCTCTCGTCCATACCTCATCTCCAGCGCGGGCCAGTGTGCCGGGCTCGTAACGTCCATATTGAGTTGATGCCAGGGCACGATGAAGTCGAATTCTCGGTGACGATAGAGACCCTGGGTGTAGTCCGTCAGTACGCTGTACACGAGCACGTCATAGTCGGGCGAGACTACGGCCGGGGACGCGAACACCTCTCGGTCGAGGAATGGGATGCGGTCGACGATTGCACGCTGCTCAGCGGATATTCCTGCAGCCGACTGTCGAAGAGTCTCCGTGTGGCCCACATAGATGAAGGCGCCGGTGGGCCCAGTATGCGAGAAATGGACGTCGATGTCGCCGCCGAGGAACTGGGCGGTGGTCGTCAGATCACATCCCCCCACCATGAGGACTCTGCGCGGTTGTGACCGCACGACCGGCTCTTCGTCGGAATCATCGACGGCCCCGTGCGGGCCCACATCGAACAGTTCGTTGTCCATCGTGATCCAGTCGACAGACCCTTCGAGCGAGGATGCGACCTCACCGACCACAGAGACAGACGGCCGCCCGAGATGGTCGTACAGCCATTGCTCCACTCCCATGTTGAGAATCCGACACGAGAAGAGGAAGTCCGTCAGTGAATTGTCATCTGGAGACAGGGAGTAGAACCCACAGATCCCGTAGTCCCCGTAGCGGTCCCGGACCCGCAGGTAGCCGGACTCGAGACGGGGGTCGGCCAGCATCGACGCGAACTCCTCCCGATCAGGTCTGCGCTTTGTGAAATTGAGCTGGTTCGCTCGGTTCACCAGCTCGAGGAGGCGTTCCTCCTCGGATTGAGCATCGGTGAACACACCAATTCGGATCTCGCACGACCGAAGGAACGCCTCGTTCGTGTCCGGCGCAGTTGCGCGATCGACGAACTTCTTCTCCAGCACCTTGTAGTGCTGCAGCCGTGATAGCTCTCGATCAGCCTTTCCGGCGAGCTTGGGCAACGACAGGAGCTGATCGATGATCTCCGGGCCAGCGGTCTGGATGCCAGGCACGGCCTGACGGACCTCTTCACGATTCAATGGCAGATCGTCTATGAACAGGACGTCCTGGGGGCGCAGCTGCGCGCCTGCGATGATCTGGGCGACACGTGCACCCTTCGGCGTCCAATCGATTCGGGCAAACACGAACTCGTGCCAGAGGTCAGCTTGTGCGAGCCGGGCGCGGGCATCAGCCTCTTCGTTCTTCGAACAGATCGAGTTGATGATCCCCCGCCGGTTCAGTGTCCGCACGAGGTCGATTCGGGATTGGCGAAGTGTCACCGGTCCTTCGCTGAGCGTTCCCTCCCACAGTGTCTCGTCGAGGTCCCAGACGATCAGCTTGACCGGTTGCGATGAGCCCTCCACGGCCGGCCCGTCAGAAGCAGTCCCTTTCGGACGCACACCCATCACCATATCGGCCGCGCTGCCGACCGCGCCCATATCCGCCGAATGTATTGCTGTTCTCGATCCAAAGTCAACGAAATGGCCGCGGCCCCCTGCCTGGGCTCGAAGTCCCGATTGCCGGCAAAGCGAACGCGGATGTACCGCTCGGCGACGGCACCTTCCAGGTCAGCGGTGACCTGAAGGGCAGACGATCGAGAGAAGTTCGGAACAGACCTTGTTGACAACGGCCACCTCGGGGCATGTCTCGTCGGGTGAACTCAAGCAGCCTATCGAACCAGCCGCTTCCGGCTCGATGCGCGGTGAGCAATGCCCAGGTCAACCTCCGTGCACCATCCCCGACCTGTCGCTCTGCCTCCTCGGGACACTGTCACGTTCTCACCAGACGTGACCAGCTGGCCCACTCGAGATTCCGCTCGTCTTCGTCATGGCCAGTCGCCTTCATTTGCGGTTGCAGAGCAGGTCCGCTCACATCGATCGAAGCTAAGGTTGTGGGCGTGGAAGCGGGGTTCCGGTCTACCCATCCAGACGCTCCGCCCCAACGGAAGAATGCACGAGACAGGGCCCGCCAACGCCTTCGGCGCGGGGGCCGTGATCTCCGTGACATCTGGGAGATTCGGAGCGATCCGTCCTATCGCCGGATCGCCAGGACCTATGAATTGCCTGATGGAAGTCAGCGGGTCTACTGCTACCACATTCGCAAGACTGCCGGTACCAGTCTGTATCTGAGCTTCATGGCGGTGGGCGGTGAGGATCCGATGGACGTGTGGCGCCGGATCACGAGCTCACGATTGCAGCGGACGATGAGCGGCGAGTACATCATCGCCTCCAACAATCGCAAGGTCTTGACCGAGGGCGCGTACTTCTACGGACGGTCGCACCGATCATTCACTCGACAACCACTTCCTCCGAGAACCTTCACCGTGACGATCTTGAGGGATCCCATCGAGCGGGTTCGATCCTATTTCGACTATCTCGTGGCCGGTGACGACCCGAGCTTGCCCGGTCAACTCGCGGACCCCGAACGTCTCATCGCCCAGGACGGCTTTGACGTGTTCCTGGATCGGGTGCCTGTCCCACGACTGTTGGCCCAGTTGGCCATGTTCTCCGATGGCCTCGACGTGTCTGAGGCGGCCGACCGAATTGCGGGATGTTCGAGCGTGTTCTTCACCGAGGATTTTGCCGATGGATTGGCCGATTTGGGACGCCGCCTCGACCTGCCGCTCGAAGTTCACCGCGCGCGGGTGGCCGGCAATCGCCTGTCGTTGAATGACGGACAGCGAGAGCGGCTCCGACTGAGGTTGGAGCCGGAATTCGAAATGCTTCGACGCCTCGACCAAGGTGGAATCGCCAGAATCGGCTCAACGGGATCAGGCTGACCGGTTCCGCAATGGGGATCAGCAGGAGCGCACCAGCACCAATGCCTTGAACAGTGCACCCCACTCGTAGGCCACGTCGAGGAACAGGTGGCTCCGTGGGTCGGCGACCGGGACCATCTCCAGGTGCACCGGTGTGCACCGCTCGAACAACAGGCGGGCACGAGTCGCCTGGGTGCGTTCGGAGACGACGATGACCCGATGCCAGTGGCGTCGGGTGACGAGTCGGGCCACGTACTCGGCCTCACCCCGGGTGTTGAGGGGATCGGCCCGGAAGCAGATGATCTGCACACCGGCCACCCGGTGTGGGCAAGGTACCGCCTTCTTGCCCCCGAGCGAGATCACCGCCACCGGCGCATAGCCGGAGGTGGCCAGATGGATCGCCAAGTTGGACCGGAGCTGACCCGGATCGCCCCCCAGGGCAACCACGGCATCGGCCCTGGTGGGCTGGTCGATCGGTGACCACAGGAACAGGCGGGCTGTTCCCACCACGAGGCAGAAAACGAAGAGGAGGCCCAGCGCCAGAATCGTGAGGGCCACCCTGCCACGCACCGTCGAAGGCAGGTTGCCCATCCCTGGAGGCTACCGGTCACCGATGCCGGTGAATGGCCACGAACACGGCATGGCCACGAGCGTCATGGATACTCTTGTAGAGGAGCAACCCATGGACAGAACGCGCCGACTCACGATCAGCCTCGCCCTCAATGCGGGGTTGGTCGTCGTCCAGGTCGCTTTCGGCCTGGTGGCACACTCGTCCGGCCTGCTGGCCGACGCCGGCCACAATCTCGTCGACGTGGGGGCGCTGGCCCTCTCCTTGGTGGCCGTGCGGCTGGTGCTCCGACCCCCCAGCGCGGCACGCTCGTTCGGCAACCACCGGGCCACCATCCTTGCCGCACTGGCCAATGCCTCCCTCGTCGCCATGGTGACCGTGCTGATCGTGGTCGAGAGCGTCCACCGCCTCGCCCATCCCGAGCCGGTGCGGGCGGGCATCGTGGTGGCAGTGGCCTCACTGGGCCTGATCGTCAACGGGGTGGCCGCCCTGGTACTGCACGACCGTTCCAACGACCTCAACATGCGCTCCGCCGTGGTCCACATGATGGGCGACGCCCTGGCGTCGCTGGCCGTGATCGTGGGTGCGGTGATCCTCTTGTTCACGCCCTCGGCGACCTGGCTCGACCCGGCGTCGGCGCTGGTGGTGGCGGCCATCATCGTGTACCAGGCCTTCGGACTGTTCCGGGACAGCATCACCGTCCTCCTCGAATCGACGCCATCCGATGTGGACCTGGCCGAGCTGACCTCGACCATGGAGGGGGTGGCGGGTGTCGGCGAGGTCCACGACCTCCACGTCTGGAGCCTGTCCACCGAGATGCGGGTGCTCTCCGCCCACGTGGTGCTCACCGGCCATCCCACCCTCGAAGAGGCACAGGTCGTCGGCGACCACGTCAAGCAGGCCGTTGCCAGGCCGTTTGCCATCGCCCACAGCACGATCGAGCTCGAGTGCGAGCGGTGCAACGACGAGGACGAGGACCCGTGCCGGATGGAGGCCGTGGCGCCCGTGGCGCCATCGACGCACCACCACTGAGCCACCGGCCCGTTCGACCCGCCACGCAGGCGCCGCGCCATCGGCGTCCGGGCGCGACGCAGCCCCAAGTAACCGAGCGGCCGAAACCGCTCCAGCTCCTTGGGGCCACGTACTCGGTGGCACCGGCCTCACCTGCGCCGAGCCGTGTCGGACGACCCTGCAACAGGAACCGGACCGCTGCTCCCCGGAGGGCGCCTCGGTCCGTCCCCGGACCACCGCTTCGGTCACCTACGGTCCCGCCGACCCTGTGATCCGGACATCCGGAGTGGCCTTGCGACCCTTCCTTCGGTCCGCGCCTCAGAGCCCTTGGAGCTTCGGCTTTCCGAACAATTGACACTGTGATCGAGGGCCGAATCAGGGTCAAGAGGGAGTCGCGAAATCCTTACCTTTTCCTCAGGATTTCTTGCCGCGTCCCCAGGATCTCCGAAGATGTCCACCGGTCTTCCCCAACATCGGAGCAGTGCCCACGGGTTCTTCGCACCCGTGCCACCGTCCGGCGGTAGCGTTGCAGTGGCCACGAGCCGGGGGAAGGTCGGTGCTCCTCGGGAACAAGCCAAGGGGTCACACGCTCGCATGGGCAACAACGGCAGCCAGCAGACGGTCACAGCGAAGAGGTTCGGGCGACCGGGCCACTGGCTTGCCGTGCTCGTCGTGGCGGTGGCGGTGGCGGTGGCGGTGTCCGTCACCATGCTGGCGGGCACCGGCTCGCTCGCCGTCCGCGCCACTGCCGCCGGCCGCCGGCAAGTGCCGCACGTGCCGCACGTCCCGCACGTCCCGCACGTCCCGTCAGCTCCGCTTCCGGCCGCATCGACGCCACTGCCGACCGCCGCCGCCCTCGGCCCCCCCGTCAGCCCGGACCCCGCCTCCCCCGGCCTGCCGGTCAGCTCGGGCCAGGACCAGTCGGATCCGCTGCTCTATGGCACCGAGGGCCGTTACTTCCTCTACACCAGCGGACAGCCAGGTCCTCCGACGATCAACGTCCCGGTGTCCTCGAGCACCGATTTCACCACCTGGACGCCGTTCACCGACGCCCTCCCCCAACTCCCCGAGTGGGCCCTTCCCGGCTATACCTGGGCCCCCGACATCCATCGGTTCGGGTCGACCTACGTGCTGTACTTCACTGCGGCGATCATCGGGTCCACACCCACCATGCAGTGCATCGGGGACGCTGTCGGCTCCTCCCCCACCGGTCCCTTCGTCCCGACGGCGACCCCCTTCATCTGCCCGCTCACCCAGGGTGGCGCCATCGACCCGCGCGTCTTCACCGATGCGAGCGGCACCAACTGGATGCTCTGGAAGTCGGACCAGAACATCGGGGGAGCCTCCACGCCGACCAAGATGTGGTCACAACCCCTGGCCGCCGACGGGCTCAGCCTGACCGGCCCGCCCGCCCTCCTGATGAGCCCCGACGAGCCGTGGCAGGGCACCATCGTCGAGGCTCCCGACATGGTGCAGGTGGGCGGCACTTACTGGGTCTTCTACTCGGGCAACTGGTTCAACCAGCCGGCCTACGGCATCGGAGCGGCCCGCTGCGCAGGGCCGCAGGGGCCCTGCGCCGACACCTCGGCCCTGCCGCTCCTCGGCTCCAACTCCCAGGGGGCCGGTCCGGGCGAGGCCTCCGTCTTCGAGGACCCGAGCGGGGTGTGGATGCTCTACAGCCCCTGGCGCTCCCTCACCCCCAAGCCCGACATCCCACCCCGTCCGGTCTTCATCACCCGCCTCGGGTTCCTTCCCTCGGGGCCCTACCTCGCCGCCGGGGGGCCGCCCGGTGCCCTCCAGGTGCCGGGGGCCCGCCCCTTCCGGTCCGCCGCCGTATAGCGCAGTCGGCCCGGGGTGGGTCAGCCGCCGCGCAGGCGCTCCAGCTCACCAGCCACGGCCCTGCCGTTGGCCTGCCCGCGGGTGGCCTTCATCACCAGGCCGGTGAAGAAGCCGGCCAGCTTGTCCCCCTTCTCGCCGCCCTCGCAGTAGCGGTCCCACTCGTCGGGGTGGGTGGCCACCACCTCGGCCACAGTGGCGGCCAGCGAGTCCTCCGACATGGCCTCGAAGCCCCTCGCCTGGGCCATGGCGACCGGATCGCCCCCGCCGTCGGTCAGCAGGTCGACCAGCACCGCCTTGGCCTGGGTGGCGGTCAGGGTGCCCGCGCCCTCCATCGTCAACAGCGCCACGAACGAGTCCGGATCGAGCCGCCGGGCCGCGTCGGCGTCGGTGGCGGCCTCGTTGGCCGTCCGTGCCAGCGCCAGCCCCGAGCCGACCCCGCCGGCCACCGCCGCCACCACCAGGTCGTCGAGCCCGAGATCGACCACGGTCGCCACCTGGTCGACCTGGGCCTCGGACGCACCACCGCCGTCGATGAGCAGATCGATCAGGCGTGCCCGCCGGGTGGCCGGCATCATGCCCAGCGTGGCGGCGACCGCCTCGACCCACTCGGCGTCCGGGACCAACGGCACCAGATCCGGCTCGAGGAAGTAGCGGTAGTCGTAGGCTTCCTCCTTCGACCGCAGCGCCACGGTGCGTCCGGCGTCCTCGTCCCAGTGCCGGGTCTGCTGGACCACCGCGGCGCCCGACTCGAGGAGGGCGATCTGGCGGTCGGCCTCGTAGTCGATGGCCCGGCCCAGCGAGCGCACGGAGTTGAGGTTCTTGATCTCGCAGCGGGTGCCGAAAGGGTCGTCGGCCGAACGCCGGACCGACACGTTGGCGTCGACCCGCATCGAGCCCTCCTCCATCTTGCCGTCGGAGGCGCCGGTTGCCACCAGCACCGCCCTCAGCTCGGTCGCATAGGCCCGGGCCTGGGCCGAAGAGCGCATGTCGGGGGCGCTGACGATCTCCACCAGCGGCACGCCCGACCGGTTGTAGTCGACCAGGGAGTAGTCCGCCCCGTGGATCCGCCCGGAGGTGCCAGCATGGGTCGTCTTGCCCGTGTCCTCCTCCATGTGGGCCCGCTCGATGCCCACCCGCGACCCGTCGGGAAGGTCGAGGTGGCCGTTGGCGTTGATCGGCTCGTCGTACTGGCTGATCTGATAGTCCTTGGCCTGGTCGGGGTAGAAGTAGTTCTTCCGGTGGAAGGTCGAGGGCCGGATCTCGCAGTTGAGGGCCGTGCCGATGGCCATGGCCATCTCCACCGCCTTCTGGTTGAGCACCGGCAGCGAGCCGGGCAGGCCCAGGCACACCGGGCACACATTGGTGTTGGGCTCGTCCCCGAACATGTTGGGGCAGCCGCAGAACAGCTTGGTGGCCGTGTTGAGCTCGCAGTGCACCTCGAGGCCGACGACCATCTCCCACCCCGGCTTCACGTCGCCACCTCCTCGGCAGGCGCCGGCGCGGGCGCCGGCGCGGCGAGCGGCGGTGCGGCCGCCTCGACGGCGGCGGCCACCTTGAGCACGGTGCCCTCGGACAGGGCCGGGCCGAGGAGCTGGACCCCGACCGGCAGCCCGTCGTCGCCCGCTCCGAACGGGATGCTGATGGCCGGGTGCCCGGCCAGGTTGGACGGGATGGTGCAGACGTCGGACAGGTACATGGCGAGCGGGTCGCCCGTCTTCGCCCCCAGGGCGAAGGCGGTGGTCGGGGCGGTGGGGCCGAGCAGCACGTCGCAATGGCGGTAGGCGGCGGCGAACCCGTCGATGATCCTCGTGCGCACCCGGAGGGCCTGGTTGTAGTAGGCGTCCACGTACCCGGCGGACAGCACGTAGGTGCCGAGCATGATCCGGCGCTTGACCTCGTCACCGAAGCCGGCCGACCGGGTGGCGGTGTTCATCGCCACGGTGTCCTCGGCATCGACCCGCAGGCCGTAGCGGACACCGTCGTACCGGGCCAGGTTGGAGGACGCCTCCCCGGGTGCGATCAGGTAGTAGGCCGAAAGGCCGAGGGTGACCTCGGGGACCGACACCTCCTCGACCCGGGCACCGGCCGCGGCCAGGGCCTCGGCCGCCTGGTGCACCCGGTCCGCCACGTCGGGGGCGGCCCCGTCGAGGAACTCGGCCAGCACCCCGACCGTCAGCCCCTCGACGCCGTCGTCGATGACCGACAGGACCCGCGGCGTCGGACGGTTGAGCGAGGTCGAGTCGAGCGGGTCGTGGCCGCCGATGACGTCGAACAGCAGGGCGGCGTCGGCCACCGAGGTGGCCAAGGGGCCGATCTGGTCGAGCGAGCTGGCGAAGGCCACCAGGCCGTAGCGGGACACCGTCCCGTAGGTGGGCTTCATGCCCACCACCCCGCACAGGGCCGCCGGCTGGCGGATGGAGCCCCCGGTGTCCGAGCCAAGGGCCAGCGGGGCGAAGCCGGCGGCCACCGCGGCGGCGGAGCCGCCCGAGGACCCGCCGGGGACCCGGCTGGTGTCGTACGGGTTCCGGGTGGGGCCGGAGGCCGAGGTCTCGGTCGAGGAGCCCATGGCGAACTCGTCCATGTTGGTCTTGCCGACCAGCAAGGCGCCGGCCTCGGCCAACCGGGTCACGACGGTGGCGTCATAGGGGGGCTTCCACCCCTCGAGGATGCGCGACGAGCAGGTGGTGGGCACCCCACGGGTGCACAGGTTGTCCTTCAGCGCCACGGGGACCCCGGCCAGCAGACCCGGGTCCCCCCCGTCGGCCACCTTCCGGTCCACGGCCCGGGCCTGGGCACGCGCCTCGTCGGCGGTCACCAGGTTGAAGGCGTGGATCGCCTCGTCGCCGGCCTCGATGGCGGCGAGGTGCTGTTCGAGGATGTCGACGGCGGACCACTCCCCCGCCCGCACCATGGCCGCCTGTTCGGCCGCCGGTGAGCGGGTGGTCACGGTGCCTCGCCGAGGATGCGGGGCACCCGGAACCGGTGGTCCTCCACCGACGGGGCCTGGGCCAGCACCTCCTCGCGATCCACCCCCGGGCGGAACTCGTCTGGCCGTAGCACGTTGACCACGGCCATGGCATGGGCGGTGGGGGCCACGCCGGCCAGGTCGAGCGACGCCACGTCCGAGGCGTGGTCGAGCACCTCGGCCAGCTGACCGGTGAAGAGGTCGAGCTCCTCGTCGCTGAGGTGGAGGCGGGCCAGGGAGGCCACGTGGGCCACGTCGTCGCGGGTCAGCCGTCCGGGCTCCGCCATCAGGAGGCGACGGTGCCGGGGCCGCCCAGGACCTCGAAAGCGAAGCCGACCACCTTCTGCTCGAGCAGCGTGGCGTCGTTGTCGAGAGTGGCCACGTGGTAGCTGTTCTCGAGGTGGACCCGCTCGACCCCGCCTCCGACCGAGCGCTCCAGCACGTCGCCGGAGATCGGCTCCACCACGTGGTCCTCGCGGCTGGACAGGATCAAGGTCGGACAGTGGATGTCCGCCAGCTTGGCATGGACCTCGTCGGCCCCGTCGAACAACGACAGCAAGGGCGCGAGCGGCGTGCCCGCGTAGGCGGACTCGGTCATCCCCTCCTTCTTGATGTCCGATCCGATGCCGTCGAGCATCGTGGTGCCGGCATCGAGCAGGCTGCGGATGCCGTCGCGGAGCTCGGCCTGCGGCGGGTCGATGAGGGGATTGATCACGGCGATGCCGGCGATCTCGGGATGGCGCTCGGCCAGCCAGCAGGTGAGGGTCCCGCCCATCGACAGGCCGGTCACCACCACCTTGTCGCACCGGGCGGCCAGCGCCTCGTAGGCGGCCTCCGCCCCCCCGGACCAGTCCTCCCACCGGGTGGGCAGCAAGTCGTCGATGGCGGTGCCATGGCCAGCCAGCAGGGGCAGGTCGACGGTGTAGCCGGCTACGGCGGCCGCCTCTGCCAGGGGCCGCATCGACTGGGGGTTGCCGGTGTACCCATGGAGGACGAGCACGCCGTGGGATCCGCCATCGGCGGACCACGGCTCACAACCTGGGATGATGGGAGCAGTCACGGAACCGGATGCTACCGGTGATGCCGGGGCCTGCCCAATGACGCGTATGCGTCGGGCAGCCATCAAGGCGGGGGCCGGCTCGTCGATACCTTCGGCACCCCATCGGAATCGCCCCGGGAGTAGAGTAAACGGCCACGGGATCCCACCGACGGAGGAGGAGCGGCCACCATGGTCACCTATCTGTTTCTGAGCGACGAATGGCTGGCCGAGGCGCAGGCGATCCGGGCGGAGTTCAACGGCCAGGTTGCCCCCATCGACCACTCGATCCGGATGAACCTGGTCGTGGTGGAGGTCCCCTTCGGCGAAGGGGCCGTGCACGCCCACGCCGACACCAGCGGCGGCGAGCTGGTGATCGACATCGGCCACATCCAACCGGTGGACCTCAAGATCACCCTGGGCTACGAGATCGCCAAGGCCATTCTGATCGAGGGCAACCCCCAGGCCGGACTGCAGGCGTTCATGCAGGGCAAGATCAAGGTGGAAGGTGACCTCGGCAAGCTGATGGCCCTGCAGTCGCTGACCCCCGACCCCACGGCGGCGGAGATCGCCGCCCGCATCCAGGCGATGACCGAGTAGCAGCGCTGCGGTCTGCCGGTCAGGCGACCGGCATCTCGGACGCAGGCCGCACCCTCCCGGGGCGGGCCGTGTTGCGCACGAAGAACCCGCAGACGACAGCGAGGACGGCCACCACCGCCCCCACCGCGTAGGCCCGGTGGAACGAGGCCAGCGAGCCCACCCCGCCGTGGCCCGACGCCTCTACGGTCACCATCACCTGGATGCCGGCCACGATGCCGATCTGGGTGATCAGCAGCTGCGCCGCGCTCATCACGCCGAGCTCGCCCGGTGCCACCTCGTTCGACGCCGAGGAGGCCGTCGACGGGGTCGAGATCCCGTTGCCCAGACCGGAGAGCGTCAGGGCCAGGACGATGACCACCACCGAGGGGTCGGACCCGACCTGGGTGAAGACCAGCATCGACACGGTGAGGGCCACGGCCCCGGCCACCACCGACCAACGCTCCCCCACCTTGACGGCTGCATAGCCGGCGATGGGTGCCGAGATCGAGAACATGAGCGGCCGGGCCGTCGACAGGAGGCCGGCACTCGTCTCGCTGTAGCCATACACCCGCTCCATCAGGATCGGGAAGAGGAAGAACCCTCCCATGTAGGAGAAGTTGACCAACGCACGCGCCCCGAGGGGGAAGACGAAGTTGCGCTTCGAGAAGTAGTGGAGAGGGATGAGCGGGCGGGGGGTGGTGCGCTCGTGGAGGACGAAGTACACCCCCGCCACCAGGCTCACGGCGAAGATGGCCAGGGTGGCCGGGGCGGTGAAGCCCCACGAAGGGGCGAGGTTGAGGCCGAGCAGGCCGGCAGTCACCGCACCGGAGAGGGCGGCCGACCCGATCCAGTCGAGCTGGCGCCAGGGGCTGACCGGGGAGTGACCGGCACGGTCAGTCGGTGAGGAAGCGGCCGGCGGGGCGGTGGGGGCGCCGGCCGGAACCAGGTCCGCCCCGGGCTGGTCGGAGACCCCGGTTTCGGGCCGGTCGGCGGCCATCGGGTCGGGTGCCTCGGCGTTCGATGCCGGCTCGGCGGAGCGGTCGTGGGCGGGCAGGACGATGACGGCCAGCACGGCGGCGATGGCCATCAGGGGGAGCTCTCCCCAGAAGAGGGCACGCCACCCGAAGTACTGGATGATCGGCGCGCCGATGGTCACCCCGAGGACCGGGCCGCCCGCGCCCACCAGGGCCCACCAGCCCATGGCCTTCACCCGGTCCTCGTGGGAGAAGGCCTCGAGGACCAGGGCCATCGACGCCGCCCCGGTGGCCGCGCCCTGCACCCCGTCGAACAGGCGGGCCGCGATGAGCACGCCGGCGGTCGGGGCCGAGGCGGTGAGCACCACGCTGACCGCGGCGCCCGACAGTCCCCACAGGTAGAGCCGCCGGTAGCCCCGCAGGTCGCCGAGCTTGCCGAGGATCGGTGCGGCCACGCCGAAGGCCAGCAGGGGCCCGGTGGACGTCCAGGTGAGGGTGGTCACCGTGGTGTGGAGCTGGGTGGCCACCTGCGGCAGCGCCACCACGAACACGGTGAAGGTGATGTTGACCGACAGCAGGCCGGCCAGCACCGTCCACAGCACCCACCACTGGTAACGCTCCGATCGGGCCAGCCGCCGGTGGATCCGGTGCCGGAAGAGCAGGGGCCACGGGACGACGATGCCGCCCTCGGCTCCGGCCCCGGTGCCGCTGAGCAGGGCCTCGGCCTCGATCACCTCGGCGGTGTCGAAGCTCCGGTCATCGGCTGGTCGACCGGGTCCCTCGACCCGGGACACAGCTCAGCCTCCGAGCCGGTGCATCTCCGCCTGCAGCTCCTTCACCGTCCACCGATCGTCCTTGTCGATGGACTTGGTCATGGTCCAGGGCTGGAACAGTCGGACTTGGCCGCCGTGCACGAAGAAGACCCTGCCGGTCGAGGGGCAGCCCTCGGTGGCCAGGTAGGCCACCAGCGGCGGGACGTTGGCCGGGTCCCAGCTGTCGAACACCGAGGCATCGGTCGGGGCCTGCACGATGTCGGAGAGCCCGGGGGTGTGCTCGGTCATCCGGGTGCGGGCCGCCGGGGCGATGGCGTTGACCCGGATCCCGTAGCGCACCAGCTCGTCGGCTGCGATCGTGGTGAAGGCGGCGATGCCGGCCTTGGCCGCTCCGTAGTTGGACTGCCCTGGGTTGCCCAGCAGCCCCGACGTCGACGAGGTGTTGATGACCGAGGCCTTGACCTCGACCCCGGCTTTGGTCTGCTCGCGCCAGTAGGCCGCCGCGTGCCGGGTCGGGACGAAGTGCCCCTTCAGGTGCACGTGGATGACCGAGTCCCAGTCGGACTCGGACATGTTGACCAGTACCCGGTCACGCAGGATGCCGGCGTTGTTGACCAGCACGTGGAGATCCCCGAAGGTCTCGATGGCGGTGTCGATGAGGCGCTTGCCACCCTCCCAGTCGGTGATGTCGTCGGCATTGGCCACCGCCTCGCCACCGGCTGCCTTGACTTCGTCGACCACCTGCTGGGCCGGCGATCGGTCGTCACCGGAGCCGTCCAGGGCACCCCCCAGGTCGTTGACGACCACCTTGGCCCCCTCGGAGGCGAAGAGCAGGGCGTGTTCACGGCCGATGCCGCGCCCCGCTCCGGTGATGATTGCAATCCGTCCGTCCAGTGCTCCCATGTCCTCGTCCCCGTTTCGGTGCCCGCTTGCCGTGACCGCACGCCGGGTCGGCCACGCGTGACTCTCTCCGCCCACGTTGGCAGCCCCCCGCGCCGCGGTCAAGCCGGCAGGGTAACGGGTGGCCGTCGGACCGGCACCGGCACCGGGCGGTCCGCCGACTGCCCCAGCCCGGCCGACACGACGGCGTCCACCATGCGCCGGACCCGGGCCCGCGGGCCGGCCACCAGCACGTACTCGGTGTTGCGGAGGTGGGACACGGTCCCCACCTTGCGGCCGGTGGGGTCGTGGATGCCGATCCTCGCCCCCACGTAGCGGGCGGAGTCGAAGGCCAGGACCTCCACATGACCGCGGCCGGCGCAGAGCTCGTGCAGCTCCTCGTAGCTCAGCCACGACTCGTTGTTGTAGGAGAGGATCACCACCTCGGCCCGGACTGCGGTGATCACCCGGGCCAGGGCGGCCGGCATGGTCCGCCTCCCGTTGAAGGCACTACGGGTCGACGGGTCCCGGAGGTCGGTGCGCTTGCAGGCCACGCCGTAGTGGGACGGTGCGTCCCAGGCGACGATGGTCTCCCACACGTGGTAGTTGGAGTCGTAGCGGTGCTGGTTGTAGGGAGGGTCGAGGTAGGCGAGGCCCACCTCACCCAGCTCCGGCGCGCCGGCCAGAGCGCAGGCATCCCCCCGGACGGCCCGTCCCGGCCCGGGCAGGAGCTCGGGCACGCGCAGCCGAAGCGGCTGGTGGGACCGCGCCGCCCACTGCTTCAGGTAGGCCATCTGCAGCCCGGTGGTCGAATCGACCCGGTCGGCGGCCTCGAGCAGGCTGGTCAGCAGCACCGGCCAGAGGTCGCCTCCGGCGTACTCGTCCTCGATGGCGTCGCGCACGGCGTCGATGCGGGCGCCGTTCTCGGGCCGGAAGTACCGCGACGACTCGCAGAAGGTGGCCGTCACGTAGCCGGGCCTGCCCGGCAGGGCGTTGAGCCGGTCGACGGCAACGGACACCGCGGCGGCCAGAGTCGGGTCGGCCCGCGGGTCGGTGCTCACGTAGCACCGGGCCAGGACGTGGGCGAAACGGGCGCTGTCCACCGCGGTCACGTTCATCCCCAGCCGCTTCCACGCCTGGGCGACCCGGGTGGTCCCGGTGAAGAGGTCGAGCCCGGTCCGGGCCCCCGACGCCTCGGCCAGGACGGTGAGGGCCGGCACCAGCCGCCGCTTGGACCCCAGGTACTTGATCACGGATGCGCCGCACTCATCCGGCGGTCACCGCCGCCCGAACCGCCGGAACCACCAGTTGGGGTCGCGGGCGTGGGCGTGGAAGTGGTCGGGGATCTGACGCATGACCCGGTCGTAGGACCACTCGCCCGACCCCAGGCGCTCGTCGGCGACGAGCCCCAGCTGGGTCAGCATGTGGTCGAGCTCGGCCTCGGGGGGCTCGCTGCCGTGCTGCTTCCATACCACCATGGGGACCCCGCACACCTCGCAGTCGGCCACCCAGCAGGTGTCGTCCTCGTGGAACCACTCGGTGATGCGGGCGGCCTCGCACAGCTCGCAGCCGGCCCGGGCAGGGGTCACAGGGTGTAGATGTTGACGGTGGTCCCGGGCAGCACCGACGACCCCACCGCCGGGTCCGTCGAAAGCACCGTGGTCGAGCCGGGCGGTCCGTAGGGGCCGGCGACATGGAGGCCGAGGGCCTCGAGCGCAGTGGTGGCGGCCGCTACCGACTCCCCCACCACGCTGGTGGGAATGGTCACCGGTTGGGGCCCTTGCGACAGGTCGACGGTCACCGTGGAGCCGAACGGTTGGGGGCCGGCCGAGGGTGCGGGCGTCGTGCCGATGACCTGGCCGGTGGGCACCGTGGCGCTGTACTGCTTGGCCTGGGCGGGGACGAAGCCGGCTGCGGTGAGGACGGCCGCTGCGGTGGCGTACGTCGACCCGGCTCCGGTCACCGTCGGGATGGCCACGGGCGCATGGCCCTTGGAGGTGATGATGGTCACCGTCGAGCCGTAGGGGGCAGTGCTGGAGGGCGAGGTGGCAAGGATGGCACCGGCCACCACGGTCGAGCTGTACTGCGCGGCCACGGCCGGGCACACCCCGACCAGGTGCACCGCCTTCAGGGCCTGGACGGCGTCGTTGCAGTTGGTGAAGGTGGTGAGGTCGGGGATGGCCACCGGCGGCGGCCCGGTGGACAGCACGACACCGATGACCGAGCCCTCCTTGGCCGTGACCGGCTGGCCCCCGCTGCGGGGCTGGGGCTGCTGGCTCAGGATCAGGCCGGCCCCCAGCGTGATGCTGGTCCGGTGGCCGGTGGCCCGCACGGTGAAGCGGTCGGGGTGCACCGCAGCGTCGGCCTCGGTCAGTGACTTCCCAACCAGGAGCGGCACCGGGTGGCTGGGGGTGAAGACCTTGTTCCCCACGGCGTAGGCGATCCCGCCGGCGAGCACGGTGGCGACAACCACCACTGCGGCTGCGATCCACGGCCACCGTCGGCGGGGCCGGGGGGTGTCGTCCGCCTCGACGGCGGGCGACCCCGACCCGGTCCGCTTCGGCCGGTCCCCGGTCGGCACGGGTGCGCCCAGCTCGGTGAGGTCCGGCTCGTCGTGGAGCGGTGGCCGCCGGGCCGGTCGGACCATGGCCTTGTCCACCTCGTGGGCCTCCACTGGGGGGACGGCGTCCACGAGGGGCAGCGGTGCGGGGGCCGGCAGCGCCACCGCCAGGGCCTGCAGCCGGGCCGCCAGCCGGGAGGCGTCGAGCCGCTCGGCCGGGTCGGGGGCGGCCGCCCACACCAGGACGTCGCCGAGGGGGCCCAGGGCCTCGTGCACAGGCAGGAGAGCGCCCACCCGGGCCATCAGGGTGGCCACCGTCGTGTCCCCGATGAACGGCGCCTCTCCGGTCACCCCCTCGTAGAGCACCAGGGCCAGCGCATAGACGTCGGCCTTGCCGTCGAGCACCCATCCCTCGACCTGCTCGGGGGCGGCGTACCGGGCGGTACCCAGGATGGCGCCGTCCGGCTCGGTCCACGCCGCCTCGGCCAGGGCCCGCGCCAGCCCGAAGTCGGCGATCCGGAGGCGCCGGTCGGCGTCGAAGAGCAGGTTGGCCGGCTTGATGTCGCGGTGGATGAGCCCCCGGCGGTGGGCATAGTCCAGGCCGGCGGCAGCCTCCAGCCCCACCTGCACCGCCTGTTCCGGGGTGAGCAGCACCCCGGTGTCGTAGACCTGGCGCAGGCTTCCCCCGGCCAGGTACTCGAGCACCAGGTACGGCTCGCCGTCCTCCTCGCCCCAGTCGTAGACCTGCAGGATGTTGGGGTGGTTGAGGGCGGCCACCGCCCGCGCCTCGGCCCGGAAGCGCTTGAGGAAGGCGACGTCGCCGGCCAGGGCCGGGTGGAGGACCTTGATGGCCACCCTCCGGTGCAGGGACACGTCGTCGGCCAGGTACACGTGCGCGGACGCACCGGTGCCCAGGGCGGTGACCAGTCGGTAGCGGCCGCCGAGGACACGCCCGATGGAGTCGGTGATGCTCGGCATGGTTCTCCGTCCAGGGTATCCGGCCCGAGGGCTCGAGCGGTGGAGGGTCGGCGCCGGCAGTGCAAGGTCGCCGGGTCGACCAGCGGAGCCGACTGGCGGCCTCCGCCTGCCGACCGTCGGGATCGGAATTCCTCCGCGAGACGCGACAAGAGCGGGGCCGAAGCCCCGCCCTTGTCACTTGGGCGTACCCAGTGATTCGATCCTCCATCGGTGCCCCGGTGGGCTATCTTGCCCGCCTCCGGTCGCTCACGTCATGGAGTTCCGCATGTTGCTGCCTTGTGGCAGCCGGCGGGCGTCAGGGCCCGACGTGCACCGTGCTCAGCGTCGGATCAAAGGCAGCGGTGGCGACCGTCCCTTGCTGGAGGACAGCGGCCAGGAGGAAGGTGCTCTCGACCCCCAGGTCCGTGCCGGTGATGGCACCCAGGCAGACGGTGAGTGTCGAGGTCTGACCCTTGTCCTGCTTCGGGCCACTCACTGTGCCGGTGAGCGCAAAGCCAGTTGAGTCTGCGCCACAAGCAGCGCCCGGGTAGACCACGGCAGCGGCCGTTGTCTTGGTCAGATACGCAATGCCGTTGATCGTGAAGTCGAGCTTCTTGAGCGACTTCTGGATCGAGGTGGTACCGGCGGCCGTGAAGTTCGCCCACGAGTCGTATCCGTACTCACCATATGATGCAGGTACATTGTTGGCACACGCAGGATTGGATGCGGGCTGAGTCTTGCCAAGCTTCTTGGCGCACTTGGTGGACTTGGTCGTGATGCTATTGGCGGTCCCTCCGCCCGAGCAACCATTGCCGAAGACGGTGGGCGATGTCGTCGAGACGCTGGTCTTATACGGCTCCGTCGACCCGGCCGCCGACAATCCGGGACCAGCGAAGTTGACGGTGCCTGCGACGCTGCACGTCACCGCGGGGTCAGGGGGGACTACGGTTTTTGCGCCGGCGACAGTACCGGTAACGGCGATGATGCTCACCGGCATGGCGATGGCCGCAGCTACTACAAGTATCTTACGTATCATTGTTTTCTCCTACCTTCTCCCGTGTCTCCACGGGTATCAATTCTCAATTAAGGCGACGGGCCCCCCAACACGGCACAAACATCGGGACAGATGCAGCGCTCAGACCGGTCCCCAACCCTGGACCCCCCTGCCGACCTCCGTCTGGCTCGATACGTCTCACCCTAACGATGCATCGATGCCAATTCAAGGCAGCCGGAGGCACGTCGCCCTTGATCTGCACAAGATCATCAGTATTGGGTAGAGCGGCGAAAATGGCGGTACGAACAATGTCGAGATCGCGGTGCTCCGCTCGTAGTTCTCGGACCCGCAGCCACCGCCCCAGCCGCTGCTCTAGCCCTGCACTTCCCCGATCTCGAGCAGCCTGACGAAGCCGACTTCGTCGGTCAGGGGCACACCGAGTTGCTCGGCCTTGGTCACCTTGGATGCTCCCGGTGACTCCCCCACCACCACGGCGTAGGTCTTCTTCGAGACGGTGCCCGGCGATTTGCCCCCTCGGGCCAGGATCGCCCCCTCGGCCTCCTCGCGGGTGAAGCCCTCGAGGGTGCCGGTGACCACGACCGACCTGCCGGCCAAGGTCTGGACCACCGAGGCAGTGTCACCGGCGGCCTCGATGCCCGGCTCCACCATGTTGACCCCTGCGGCCAGGAGCCGTTCGGTCACCGATCGGTTGACATCGGAGGCGAACCAGGTGACCACGCTCGAGGCGATGACCGGCCCGACCCCTTCCACGGCAGCCAGGCTGTCCTCGTCGGCGCCCATGATGGCGTCGATGTCGCCCATGGCCCGGGCCAGGGCGAGGGACCCCACCTGGCCCAGGTGGCGGATGCCCAGGCCGATCAGCACCCGGCTCAGCGGTCTCGTACGGGACTCGTCGATGGCGCCGAGGAGGTTGGCGATCGACAGCTCCGCGAACCCCTCGAGTCCCTCGAAGGTGGCAGGGGTGAACGAGTAGAGGTCGGCCACGTCGACGAGCAGGCCGTGGTCGACGAGCAGCTGGACCCGCTGCTCGCCGAGGCCCTCGATGTCCATGGCCGACCGCGAGGCGAAGTGGGCGATGCGCTGCACCCGCTGGCCCGGGCAGTCGAGATTGGTGCAGAAGGTGTCGCTCTCGTCGGGCAGGCGCACCAGCGGACCCCCGCACACCGGGCAGTGCGTCGGGAACCTCCAGCGCCGCCGCCGGCGGCGGCCGTTCGACAGCACCGGGCCCACCACCTCGGGGATGACGTCCCCGGCCTTGCGCACCATCACCGTGTCGCCCGGTCGCACGTCCTTGGCCCGTACCTGGTCCTCGTTGTGCAGCGTGGCCAGAGAGACGGTCGACCCACCCACGAAGACCGGCTTCAGCACGGCGAACGGGGTGGCCTTCCCGGTGCGCCCGATGGAGACCTCGATGTCCAACAGCTCGGTCGAGCGCTCCTCGGGGGGGAACTTGTAGGCGAGGGCCCACCGCGGGGCCCGGGAGGTCGACCCCATCCGGCGTTGCAGGGCCAGGTCGTCCACCTTCACCACCACGCCGTCGATCTCGTAGTCGAGGTCGTGGCGGCCCCCCTCCCACCGGCGGCAGAAGTCGAGGACCTCCTCCACGCCGTGGACCACGTGGCGCTCGGGGTTGACGGGGAACCCGGCCCGGCCGAGCCAGTCCATCGTCTGCGACTGGCTGGCGGTCAGCTCGGGGGGCAGGGCCGCATCATCGCCCGGACCGCTTCCTGCCTCCGGGGCCGTTGCGAGCTCCCCCACCTGGTAGGCCCAGAAAGAGAGCGCCCGGGTGGCGGTGATCGACGGGTCCTTCTGGCGGAGCGAACCGGCGGCGGAGTTGCGTGGATTGACGAACAGTCGCTCGTCGGCCTCGGCCTGGCGCCGGTTGAGGCCCTCGAAGGCGGACACCGGCATGTAGACCTCGCCCCGTACCTCGATCACCGCCGGCGGAGGGCCGACCTCCGGGCGCAAGCGGCTCGGGACGGCGGCGATGGTGGCCACGTTGGCGGTGACGTCCTCCCCGGTGCGCCCGTCCCCCCGGGTGGCGGCCTGGACGAAGGCCCCGTCACGATAGGTGAGCGAGATGGCCAGCCCGTCGATCTTGAGCTCGCAGGTGAACGCAGTGTCGGCCGGGATCTGCCTGGCCAGCCGATCGGCCCACGCCTGGAGCTCCTCGGGGCTGAACGCGTTGTCCAGGCTCATCATGGGAACGCGGTGGACCACCGGAGCGAAGAGGGTCGACGGCGCCGCCCCGACCGTTGCGGTCGGCGAGTCCGGCACGGCCAGGTCGGGATGGTCGGCCTCGATGGACCGCAGCTCGCGGACCAGGGCATCGAACTCGGCATCCGCGATCTGTGGGTCGTCGAGCCGGTGGTAGCGGTCGTTGTGATAGGTGATGAGGGCCCGGAGCTCCTCGGCGCGGGCCACGGGGTCGGGGCCGGCGGTATCGGGGCCCGCCCGGGGGGCGCCTGCCGTCTCCACCTCCTTCTCCGCCACCCGCTTCGCCCCCTTCTTCTCCGCGCTCATCCGGCGATGCCCGATCCGACGACCGCGTCGGGGAAGGCGGGGTCGTAGAGGGCCACGGTCTGGCCCGGTGCCACCCGCCGCTGCGGTACGGCGAAGGCGATCGACAGCTCGTCCCCCGCCGGCTGCACGCTGGAGGGCACCGGGTGGCCGTGGGCGCTGCACTGGGCGAGGACGGCGACACCCTCCTCATTCCCGACACGCCCGCCGCCCGCGCCGCGGCGCGGGCCACCGAGGCCGGCAGGGACCCCGTCCACCCAGCTCACCGTGTGGAGGCGCACCTCCCCGGTGTGGGCGGCCTCGGGCGACCCGACCGAGACCCGCCGGTTGGCGATGTCCACGGCGGTCACGAACCGGCGGTGCCCGTCGGTGCCGTGGCCCATCCCGCGCCGCTGCCCCACCGTGACCAGCTCCACCGCCTCGACCGGGCCCAGGTCCTCCCCGGTCTTGTGGTCCACCAGGCGGCCGGGATGCAGGGGCAGGCGGGGGGCGAGGAAGCCCGCCCGCCCCTCGTCGGACCGGATGAAGCAGACATCCTGGCTGTCGGGCTTCGCAGCGGTGCGCAGCCCCCGTCTTCGGGCCTCGTCACGCACCTGGCCCTTGGTCAGCTCCCCCACCGGGAAGACGGTCCGGGCCAGCTGGTCCTGTCCGAGCATGGCCAGGACGTAGGACTGGTCCTTCAGCGGGTCGGCCCCGCGGCACAGGCGGAACCGCCCCTCGGCAGTGGTCACCCGGCGAGCGTGGTGGCCGGTAGCCACCGCGTCGAAACCCAGGGTGCGGGCCCGCTCCAGCAGCCGGTCGAACTTGAGGTGCCGGTTGCACTCGATGCACGGGTTGGGCGTACGGCCCTCGGCGTGGCCGCGCACATACGGGTCGACGACCCGCTCCTCGAACTCAGCGGCGAAATTGAAGACGTGGTGGACCAGTCCGAGCTGGTCGGCCACCCGCCGGGCGTCCTCCACGTCGGCCACCGAGCAGCAGCCCGAATCCGAGGCGCCCCCCCACAGCTTGAGGGTCGCCCCCACCACCTGGTCACGCCCGTACTGCTCGGCGACCAGGGCGGCCGCTACCGAGGAGTCGACACCGCCGGACATGGCGACCAGCACGCGCATCGCGTCAGTCTCTCAGCTGCCCGACCGCGCCCGGCACGACGGCCAGGGCGTGGTCGATATCCGCCTCGGTGGTGGTCACCCCGAGGGAGAACCGGATGCCGCCGGTGGCCTCCTCGCGCTGCAATCCCATCGACTCCAGCACGTGGCTCGCCTCCACTGCGCCGCTCGAGCAGGCCGCTCCGGCCGACACCGCCACACCGGCCTCGTCGAGCAGGACGACGAGTGCCTCGGCTTCGATGCCGGCGAACCGGAGGTGGAGGTGGCCGGCGGTGCGGGCCGACCGCTCGCCGGTCTCACTCGTCCCGGCCACCGTGCACAGGAGCCCGTCGCCCAGCCGGTCGCGCATCCGGCCCACCCGCTCCACCGTGCTCGGACGATCGGAGTCGGTTGCGGCCAGGGCGGCGGCCATGGACACGATGCCGGCCACGTTGTGGGTGCCGCTGCGCCGATCGCGCTCCTGGCCACCGCCGTGGTGGAGGGGGTGGACCACGGTGCCGTCGCGGACTACCAGGGCACCGATCCCCTTGGGCCCCCCGAACTTGTGGGCACTGACCGCCACCAGATCGGCCCCGGCGGTCAGTTCGCGCACGTCGAGCCAGGGGACAGCCTGCACCGCGTCGGTGTGCACGAGGGCGGCGGGCGACCGGTGCCGGACCACGGCCGCCACCGTCCCGATGGGCTGCACGGTGCCGATCTCGTTGTTCACCGTCATCACCGACACCAGTCCCACCTCGGGGGTGCACGCCTCGGCGAGGGCGTCGAGGTCGATGATCCCGTCCTTGCCGGTCCGCACCTCGCGCAACTCGGCCCCGGTGCGCCGGGCCAGGGCCCGGCAGGCGTTGAGGACGGCGTGGTGTTCCATGGCCGAGCACACCAGCGCCGTGGCCGGGGTCGGGGAGGTGGCGACCGCCGCCTCCAATCCACCGGCGATGGCCAGGTTGTCCGACTCGGTCCCGCCGGAGGTGAACACCACCTCGCCCGGGTCGGCGCCGAGCAGCAGGGCCACCTGGTCGCGGGCGTCGTCCACCGCCAGCCGGGCACGCCGCGACTCGGCGTGGCTGCCGGACGGGTTGCCGAAGTTGCCGGACAGGAAGGGCAGCATGGCCTCGACCGCCTCGGGGCGCATCGGCGTGGTGGCGGCATGGTCGAAGTAGGCGCGCCTCCCGGCCATCAGGCGATCCACACCGACTTCACGTTGCAGAACTCGTGGAGGCCGTGGGAGGAGAGCTCCCGCCCGATCCCCGAGCTCTTGATCCCACCGAAGGGGAGCTGGGGCATGGAGACCACCATGCCGTTGACGAAGACCTGCCCGGCCTGGAGCTCGTCGACGAATCGTTGCTGTTCGTCCCTGTCGTTCGTCCACACGCTCGATCCGAGCCCGAACTCGGTGGCGTTGGCCACGGCCAGCGCCTCGTCCGCGTCGGCCACCACGTAGAGCAGGGCCACCGGCCCGAACAGCTCCTCGTTGGCCACCCGCATGTCCGGGGTGATCCCGGTGATGACGGTGGGACGGTAGAAGAAGCCGGGCCGGTCGGGGCCCTCGGGGCCGACGACCGGCTCGCCACCGCACAAGATGGTGGCGCCCTTGGCCCTGGCGTCCTCGACCTGGGCGGCGATGGTGTCACGGGCGGCGGCGTTGACCAACGGCCCCACCTCGGTGGCGGGTTCGAACGGATCGCCGACGGAGAGGGCCGCCATCCCCGACACGAAGCCCTCGGTGAACGCGTCCGCTATGTCGGCATGCACGATGAACCGCTTGGCAGCGATGCACGACTGGCCGGCGTTCTGCACCCGGGCCTGAACGCCCACCGACACCGCCCGGTCGACAGCGGCCGACGGGAGCACGATGAACGGGTCGCTGCCCCCGAGCTCGAGCACCACCTTCTTCCCCGCCGCCCCGGCTAGGGCGGCCACGGCCCGACCGGCGCCGACACTGCCGGTCAGGGTCACGGCGGCGACACGGGGATCGTCGATGATGGCCGGCACCTGGTCGGTGCCGATCAACAGGGCCTGGAGGATGCCGTCGGGGGCCCCGGCCCGCACGAACAGGTCCTCCAGCAACAGAGCCGTGCGCGACACGTTGGGGGCGTGCTTCAACAGCCCGACGTTCCCGAGCATGACGGCCGGGGCGATGAACCGGCCCACCTGCCACAGAGGGAAGTTCCACGGCATGATGGCCAGCACGACGCCGAGGGGTTGGTAGGCGACGAGGCCGAGCGATGCGTCGACCAGCACCTCCCGGTCGGCGAGGAGGGCCTCCGCATGCTCGGCGAACCAGCGGAACCCGCTGGCACACTTGGCCGCCTCGCCCTTGGCCTGGGCGAACGGCTTCCCCATCTCCGTGGTCACCACATGGGCGATGTCGGGCAGCTCTCCCTCGAACAGCTCGGCTGCGGTGATCAGCAAGCGGGACCGCTCGGCGAACGTACTCGTGGCCCAGTCCGACGCCGCGGCGGCGGCCACCGCCAGGCGCGACTCGACCGTGGCGGCGTCATACGGTTCGAAGGACTGGAGCAGCTCGCCGTTGGTGGGGTTGACGGTGGCGAGCGGAGGGCCGGAATCGACTGGGCTCATCCGTTCAGTATTCCCCACATTCCCCGTTCTCCACGCCGTCCCCGACGCCGGAAGGACCACGTTCGCGGGTCCGACCGGCGGTGGCGCGTCGTGGGGCAACGCGCCGAGCCGCCGGTCAGCCCCCACCGAGGAGATCGGGGATCCGGTTCCTCTGCAACTTTCCGGTGGCCGTCCGGGGGAGGACGTCGACCACCTCGTACTGCTTGGGCCGCTTGTAGCCGGCCAACCGGGTCTGGGCGAGGTCCTTGACCGCCTCCACCAGCCGCCTAGGGTCACCGCGGTCACCAGAGGCGCCCGGTGCGGCGGGCACCAGGGCGGCGCACACCCTCTGGCCCCAGCGGTCGTCGGCAAGCCCGAAGACGGCGACTTCGGCCACGCCCTCCGCCTCGCCCAGGACCGCCTCCACCTCTGCCGGGTAGACGTTGACCCCACCGGTGATGATCAGGTCGTCCCGACGACCGTCGAGGAAGAGGTAGCCGTCGTGGTCGAGCCGACCCAGGTCCCCGACGGTGAATGCCCCGTCCCGCCAGGCAGACGCCGTCTTGGCCTCGTCCCGCCAGTAGGTGAAGCGGGCGAAGCCGGGGGGACGGCACCAGATCGTGCCGTCGCCGTCCACCGAGAGGGTCCGGCCAGGACGGGCCCTGCCCACGGTACCCGGACGGGCCGACCACTCGTCGGGCGGGCACGCGGTGAACTGACCCTCGGTCGACCCGTAGAACTCCCAGAGCACGCCCGGTCCCACCGCGTCCAGGGCCGCCCACTTGAGCGACGGAGGGCAGGGGGAGCCGGCGTGGACCAACAGACGCAGGGAGCCGAAGTGGGCCGATCCGCCCGACCCGGCGGCCAGTAGGCGGCTCAGCGCGGAAGGCGCCATGAAGGTGGTGGTCGGCACCGGGCCGAACGCCCCGTCCAGGGCCTGGCGGGCCACTTCGGCGTCGAATCGACGGAGGATGACGCAGGTGCCGCCGCGCAACAGGGTCCCGCCGGCGAACCGGATCGACACCGAGTGGTACATCGGGGAGCAGACCAGGTGGACGTCGTCGGGCCCGAACGACCACAGGTCGGCCTCGTCGGTGAAGGCCGCCTCTGCGGTGGCGTCGTCCCACTGGCCCGACCACACCCCCTTGGACCGTCCGGTGGTGCCCGAGGTGTAGTGCATGGGGCGGGCCAGCGGATAGCGGGCCAACGCCACCGGCGGACCGGCATCGAACGCTTCCAGCCGGGTCCGGTCGGTGACGACCAGGGCCGGATCGGCATCGGCGACCAGCGCGTCCCTCTCGGCCTCGAGGAGCGTGGCGTTCAACATCACCGGCACCACGCCGACGCGCAGCGCACCGAGGACGGCGCAGAGCAGCGCCGACGACGAGGGAAGGCTGAACACCACCCGGTCGCCCGGCCCCAGGCCGGCCGCGAGAAGGGCCCCGGCGGCCCGGCGTTGCGCGCCTTCGGCGTCCGCTGCGGTGAGGACCTCCACGGCCACCGCCACCGGCCCGCTCACGGGAGCCCACCGCTCCGGGCGGCCGGAGCGTCCAGAGGCGCTCCGGGGTCGCCGAGAGCGTTGAGGATGCCGGGGCGGAGCGCAGCGATCAGCGCCATCCCGGCCAGGAGGGCGACGGCGCCCCAGACCGTCACCGCCCTCACCCCGGTGCGGTCGGCGATCCAGCCCTGGAGCACGGCCCCGATGGGATAGACGATGCCGAGGCCCATCATGTAGATGCTGAGGATCCGGCCTCGCGCCTCGGCGGGCGCCCGCAGCTGGACCACGGTGTTGAGGCCCGACAGCACGAGGATGTACCCCGCACCGACGAACAGGAAGGCGGTCGCCGACCACCACAGTGACGGGGCCAGCCCGTAGTTGACCAGGAGCACCGGCAACAGGAAGAGGGCGAACCGCATCATGGTGAGGCGACCCACCCGCTCGGCCAGGGCTGGCAGAGCCAGGGCACCGATGACCGCCCCGACCCCCTGGGCGGTCACCAGGACCGCGGTGAACACCGGGTCGCTCCTGCCATGGTGGAGGGCGCCGGACATGGCCGGCACCAGGGCGATGAACGGTGACGCCAGCAGGGCCACGATGGCGATCAGACCGATGGCGGAGCGACAGCCCGGCTCAGCCATCGCCGCTCGGGCCCCGTCAGCGATGCGCTGCACGATCCTCATGGGACCGGGCTGCCCCAGGGGCCTGGGCAGCCGCACCATCATCAGCGCCACCACCACGGCGCCGAAGGACGCTGCATTGATCCCGAACACCAGCGCGTAGTTGTGCGACAGCAGGGCCACGCCGGCCAGTGCCGGCCCGATGACCCGACCCAGATTGAATTGGGCCGACGAGAGCGACACCGCCCCGAGCAGGTCCTCTCGGGGCACCAGGTCGGGCACGATGGCCTGATAGGCGGGGAAGCCGATCGCCCCGGCGGCACCGCCCAGGAAGGCGAGGACCACCAGCACGACCGGCGTGTCGCGCCCGGTGGCGGCCAGCACGGCCAGCACCGCTGCGAACAGCATCTCGGCAAACGTGGTGACGATCAGCCAACGGCGGCGGTCGAGCCGGTCGGCCAGTGCGCCGCCGAGGGGTGCGAGCAGGCCGATGGGGAGGAACCCGGCGGCCGCCACCAGGCCTGTCCACCCGGGCTGGTCGGTACGGGCGAAGACCAGGATCCCGAGGGCCACGGTCTGCATCCACGAGCCCACGTTGGAGACCAACGCGGCCGACCAGATGAGGGCGAAGTTCCGCGAACGCAGCGGACGCAGTGATGCCAGTGCCACCTGGCGAGGTTACCGGCCCGAAGTCCGCCCCGGATGGGCCGATCGCCGGGTGTGCGAGTTACCGGTCGGCCTGGTCTGTGTGGTCGTCCTGGTCGGCCTTGTCTGTCTGCTCGGCCTGGTCGGTCCGGTCGGTCTGCTCGACCTCGACGACCTCGACGACCTCGACGACCTCGACGACCTCGATCTTGCGCCGGGGTCTCAGTGCGAACCACCAGATGCTGGCCATGGTGGCCAGCACGCCGAGTGCCGCCGCAGGCTTGGCGATCTTGCGCGAACGATCTGACATGCCCCGACGTTACCCTGCGAGGCCACCACCTGTGCCGGGGCCGCACGGCCAGGAGCCGGTGTGCTGCACCGAGCACATTCTTCGCTGTCTCATATGGCCTCTATATCTCCTCCTTAGGAACGCTCTCGATGATGGGGCCATGACACACAACCCCTACGAGGTCCCTGGGACCACCGGTTCGGCCGAGCAGCCTGACACACTCCCGACCCTCGCACCCGGCACCGTCCCTGTTGCGTCGATGCCGATGATGGCGGCTGCCGCCGAGCCCGACTGGCGCTTCGGCGAGACGCCTCCCCACGGCTCGTTCACACCTCCTCTGGGGATTCCTGCACCGCCGGCCGGCAGCGGGCAGCCCCCGTCCGGCGGGTGGCCGCCGTTCGATCCGATGGCCGGCCGACCCGGCCCGTGGCCCCAGTCGCCGCAACCGAAGCGGCGCCCGGCCGGAGCACGACGTGGAGTGGTGGCCGTCGTCGCCCTGGCGGTCGTGGTCGGCGGCGTCGCCGGTGCCGGTCTGTCCGGTCTGGCCCGCCACGACGCGACATCGACGACCGCGGCCGCGGCTCCTCCCATTCGGGTGGCGGCCAACACGTCCGGGTCTGCTTCGATCAGCCAGATCGTCAAGAGCGTGTCACCGGCCATCGTGTCGATCACCGCCGACGACGGGAACGGATCGGGCGACGAGGGAACCGGGATGATCATCACCTCGACCGGCGAAGTGCTGACCAACAATCACGTCATCGACGGCGCCGCCAGCGTCACGGTCGCCCTCAACAACTCGACCAAGCAGCTCCCCGCAACCGTGATCGGCGCCGACCCCGACAAGGACGTGGCCCTGCTGCAGATCCAGAACGTCAGCGACCTGCCCGTGGTGACGTTCGGGAACTCGAGCAAGGTGCAGGTCGGCGACGAGGTGGTGGCCATCGGCAATGCGCTGGCACTCGGCGACAATGCCTCGGTCACCTCGGGCATCGTGTCCGCTCTCGGGCGCCAGGTCACCGCCGGCGACAGCAGCGGCAGCGGTAGCGAGACGCTGAACAACATGATCCAGACCGACGCCGCCATCAACCCGGGCAACTCCGGTGGAGCGCTCCTCAACTCGACCGGAGTGGTCATCGGCATGAATACGGCTGCGGCCGGCAACACCGGTGACGGGACGTCCGCTCAGAACATCGGGTTCGCCATCCCCGCCTCGGAACTGGAGTCACTGATCTCGGGCCTCCGCTCCGGCGGGGACGGGAGCCAGAGCAGTCTGGGCACGTCGGGTTCGGGATCGAGCTCGGGTTCGGGATCGAGCTCGGGTTCGGGCGGCTACGGGTCGAGCTCGGGGTCGGGGTCGGGATCGGGATCGGGATCGGGTGGCTACAGCTCCGGTTCGGGCTCGGGTGGCTACGACTCGGGGTCGGGGTCGGGCGGCTACAGCGGCGGCGGCTTCTCCTTCTAGCTTGCTGTCATCCTGTTCCGCTGAGAAATCTGGGGATTCGGGAATTTCCGGAGCTGTGGCGCCTTCTGTCAGGTAGAAGCCCTGCCAGAAAGAGCAACCCATGGCACGTCGTGGTCGACCGACCGTCGAGATCATGCTGAACGGCAACGAGCGCAAGACCCTGGAGCGTTTGGCCCGGCGACATTCGTCGGCCCAGTCCGTGGCCCTGCGTTGCCAGATCGTGCTGGCCTGTGCCGAGGGCCGGACCACGAGGACATCGCTGGAGAGTTGAGGATCCACCCGGTCACGGTGTCCAAGTGGCGCAAGCGGTTCGCTGCCGATCGTCTCGACGGGCTCGTGGACGCACCCCGCCCGGGTGCAGTGCTCACCGTCAGCGATGACACCGTCGAAGTGGTGGTGGTCGACACCCTGGAGTCCGCTCCGGCCGACGCCACCCACTGGTCGACCCGGGGACTGGCGGTCAAGCACGGGATCAGCCATCAAACGGTGACCGAGATCTGGCGGGCGTTCGGTCTCAAGCCGTGGAGTGAGGACTCCTTTCAAGGTCTCACCCGATCCCGAACTGGTGGAGAAGATCCACGACATCGTCGCTCTGTACCTGAACCCACCGGTGGCCGCCGTCGTGTTCGCGGTGGACGAGAAGCCCCAGATCCAGACCCTCAACCGGACCGCTCCGACATATCCGATGCTGCCCACCACCCCGGCCCTGGCCACCCGCCACTACCTACGCAACGGGACCTGCGATCTCCTTGCCGCCCTCGACATCGCGTCGGGGACAGTGATCACCGACATCCGCTCCAGCCACACCGGCGATGACTTCATCGCCATCTTGAACAAGGTCATCCGCAAGGTGCCCGCCGAGCTCGATGTCCAAGTGGTGCTGGACAACATCTCCGCCCACGAGACCCCGAAGGTGCAGCGCTGGCTCTTGGATCATCGCCGGTTCCACTTCCACTTCACGCCGACCAACGGATCATGGATGAACCTGGTGGAAGGATGGTTCTCCGCCCTCACCACCGAAGACATCGGCGCTTCAAGCTGACAGCAGACTAGGGATTCAAGCCGCTATCTGGTCGAGGCACGCCTGCGGGAAGGGCATCCGGTTGTCCCTCTGTGTCGAGTTGCACTACCGCTGACGGTGTGTCCCGCAACTGTGACGATGACGGTTGTGCACTTGGCGTTCGCTGCTCGTGCTATTAGATTTGCGTCCGCTGGTGGGAATGACGCTGCGATCCTTGCTTTTCGGCTTGGGTAGGTTGTTCCAGTGGCAGTGGCTGCGAAAGGGGAACTGCGGCATGGCGAGGTACAACGCAGCGGAACACTGGTCGGACGTTGCCACGAAGGCCGGTGGGCGGGGAGGCCGGGGTCGGCTGGTAGCCGGTGATGACGCTCCCTACTATCGGTACAAACGCCGGCTATTCCTCCAGAAGTTCCTTTCGCAGATCCCGACCCAGGACAAGTCCATTCTCGAGGTTGGATGCGGCCCCGGAGGGAACCTCGTCGAATTGCTCCGCCGGAATCCCGAGCGGCTTGTCGGATGCGACGTCGCACCGGCGATGGTGGAAGCGGCCCGCCAAGAGCGGGAAGCTGAAGGGGCGGAGATCGTCCTGATCGATGGAGAGTCTCTCCCGTTTGCCGACCAGGAGTTCGACCTCAGTTTTACGGTGACCGTACTCATGCACAATCCGGAACAGCGTAAGGCGCAGATCATCGGTGAGATGTGCCGAACCACCAGGTCCCAGATCTACTTGATTGAGGACACATTCCCCGCGTCACCGAGCGCAATGGCGGCGACAACCGAAGACGAGGCCAGTGCTGGAAAAGGGGCATATGGGAGCTTCTTCCCCCGGGCGGTCGGGGAGTATGCCGACTCGTGCGCCAAAGGCGGCTTCGCCTTGATGGATACGCAGTATCTCGAGACATTTGCCAGCCACTACCTGTTTGCGTTCCTGAGCACGAGACTGGACAAACAGCGCACAGCCGAAGGAGAAGGCTTCTCGCGGCTCCACTGGGGAGTCGAGACAGCCATGCAACCGCTCACCCGACAGCTCGACCGAGTTATCCGGCGACCGGGTGGCGAACTGACACTGATGGTGTTCGAGAGACAGGGGCCCTTCTAGATCTTCTGGGCACCAAGAAGATCTAGGGTAGCCCCGGCTGGTCGGGCACCCGGAGGCGCACGGTGTCGGTCTCGTGCCCGGGGCGGACCACACCCGCCTCCCCCAGGCATCGCTCGAGGATGAACCGGGCGACCCAGTCGGCCGAGTTGAAGGCTCCCTCGTGGTGCAGGCGCCGGAAACGCCGCGCTGCCGGGAACGACTCCTCCGAGGTGGCACGGATGAGGCCCTGCATGTCGGTGTCCACCACGCCGGGCGCCAGGGCATAGGCCCGCAGCCCGATTGAGCGCTCCTCCAGGGCCACCACCTCGGTGATCATGTCGACGGCCGCCTTCGAGGCGCAGTAGGCCGCCCACCCCACATAGGGCGTCGTCGCCGCCCCCGAGGAGATGTTGACCAGGACGCCCTCCCCCGGGCGTCCCCGGAGGTGGCGGACGAAGGCGGCCGTCCCGTGCACCACCCCCAGCACGTTCACGTCGAGGTGACGGCGCAGGGCGACCGGGTCGGCATCGGCAAGCGGGCCGATGGGCGCAAGCACGCCGGCGTTGTTCACCCACAGGTCGACCCTGCCGAAGCGTTCGACCACCACCCGGGCGAAGGCATCGACGGCGTCGGCGTCGGTGACGTCGACCGAGGCCGTCAGCGCGGTCTGCCCGTCGTGCGAAGCCGGCCGCGTGCGGGCACACAGGCCGAGCAGCATCCCGTCGAGCGCGAACGTCTCGGCCAATCCCGCACCGAGGCCCCGGCTGGCCCCGGTGATGACGGCGACCCGGCCGGCGTGGGTGCTCACCCCGCGCGCCCCCTCAGCCGTCGGTGGACACGAAGACGTTCTTCACGTCGCTGTACGAAGCCAGGGCCTCGAGACCGAGCTCGCGGCCGAACCCGGACTGCTTCATGCCGCCGAAGCTGGTCTGGACCCGCACCGAGCTGTTGGAGTTGACCGACAGGTTGCCGGCCCGCACGGCCCGGGCCATGCGCAGTGACCGGGCGCTGTCCCTGGTCCAGATGGTGCCCGACAGCCCGTAGGGGGTGTCGTTGGCCAGCCGGACGGCCTCCTCCTCGTCGTCGAAGGGCATGACGGCAACCACGGGCCCGAAGATCTCCTCTCGGGCCATGCGCCAGTCGACGCCCGCCGGGGCGACCACGGTGGGCGGAAACCAGAAGCCCGGGCCGTCGGGCACCGCTCCCCTGGTGCGGGCCGGGACCGGTCCTCCGCCGGGCTCCCCCATCCCCTCGGCCAGGTAGCCCGAGACCACCTCGCGCTGGGCACGCGACACCAGCGGCCCCATCTTGATGGCCGGGTCGGTCGGGTCTCCCACCGTCCACGCGTCAACGGCATCGGCCAGCAGCTCGAGGTAGCGCTCGAACACCGGGCGCTGCACCAGGGCCCGGCTCCGGGCACAGCAGTCCTGGCCGGCGTTGGCGAAGACGCCACCGGGCGTGGCGGCGGCGGCCCGCTCCAGGTCCGCGTCGGCGAAGATGACCGAGGCCGACTTGCCGCCCAGTTCGAGGGAGACCCGCTTGATGGTGCCCGAGGCCCGGGACATCACCTCGCGTCCGACCTCGGTGGAGCCGGTGAAGGCCACCTTGGCCACGTCGGGATGCTCGATGAGGCGGGTCCCGATCACCGAACCCTTGCCCGACACCACCTGGAGCACCCCCTCGGGGATGCCGGCATCGAGGGCCAGCTCGGCCAGGCGGAGTGCGGTGAGGGGCGTGATCTCCGCCGGCTTCACGATGATGGTGTTCCCCGTGGCAAGGGCCGGGCCGACCTTCCTGGAGGTGATGGCGATCGGGAAGTTCCACGGCACGATGGCCGCCACCACGCCCAGCGGTTCGTGGAAGGTCATGTCGACCCCTCCGGCCACCGGCACGGTGGCGCCCCGGTGCTTGTCCACCGCGCCGGCGTAGAAGTAGAAGACCTCGGCCACCATGCCCACCTCGTCGCGGCTCTCGCCGATGGGCTTGCCGACGTTGGCCGTCTCGAGCTGTGCCAGCTCCTCGCCGTGCTCCTCCACCTGGGCTGCGAACCGGCGCAGCAGGCGCCCCCGGTCGGCGGGTGCGACCGCCTTCCACGCCGGGCCGGCCTCGAGTGATCGGGCCACCGCCTCGTCGGCCTCCTCGACCCCCTGGATGGGGACCTCGGCGATGGCGGCCTCGGTCGTCGGGTTGACTACGGCGGTGACGTTGCCCATGACTGCTCCTCGGTGTCTGGTGGTTGCTGCTAGTGGATGCGTGCCGCGTCGACCACGGCATCGAACAGCCGGCGGTCGCCGGACTCCTCGGGATGCCACTGCACGCCGACGACGAACCGATGGCTCGGCAGCTCGACGGCCTCGATCACCCCATCCTTGCTTCTGGCGGTCACCACCAGTTCGCGGCCCAGCTCGCCGATCGCCTGGTGGTGGCTGCAAAGGACGTTCGCCCGCGCGCCGAAGAGTCGCTTCACCGTGCTGCCCTCCTCGGTGGCGACGGCCACCGAGCCGAACGCTCCGGGCCGCGGCTGGTGATTGGTCGATCCGACGAGGTCGGGCAGCTGCTGCACCAGATCACCGCCGAGGTGGACGTTGAGCAGCTGGACGCCCCTGCAGATGGCCAACACCGGAAGGTCCCTCTCCAGTGCCCCCGACAGCAGCCCGAGCTCGAGCTCGTCGCGCTGGAAGTTGGTGCCCCGGTTCCGGGGGTCGGGGTCCTGCCCGTACCACCTGGCGTCGAGGTCGCCCCCACCGATGAGGACCAGGCCGTCGAGGACCGAGAGCAACCCGTCGAGCCCGGCCAGGGACCCTTCGCCGGCAGGCTGCGAGGACCCCCCGGTGGCGGCATCGACGGCATCGCTCCCCGGTGGGACCAGCACCGGTCGGCCGCCGGCGGCCACCACCAGATCGAGGTAGGCGCCGGGCACCAGGGCGGCGTCGCAGTCCCAGGACCACCACTTGGTCTCCTGGCGGTACATGGACACCCCGATCAGGGGGCGGGGGCCGGTCCTCGTCATGGTCGCCAGTATTCCATCGTCGCCGCGGTGCCCCGATAGGGTTCGCCAGGTTGCGATCCGAGCGTTCCCCCCGGACCGGGCCGATCGACTCAAGCCGGAACCGACAGCACACGGAATGGAGGCTTCAATGGCACGGCTCGACGGCAAGGTAGCGGTGATCACCGGCGCCGGCAGCGGCATCGGCCGAGTGGCGGCATCGCTCTTCTCGGCCGAAGGGGCCGAGGTGGTGGTGGCCGACGTGGTGGCCGACCAGGCGGCATCGGCCGCGGCCCAGATCAGGGCGGCCGGGGGCTCGGCCACCGCAGTGACCACGGACGTCTCCGACGAGGAGCAGGTCGAGGCCATGGTGCGGGCGGCCATGGACACCTACGGCGGGCTGCACGTGCTGTTCAACAACGCCGGGATCTTCCCCGACGACGACGGCGGCGTCCTCGACACTCCCCCAGCGACGTGGCAGAGGGTGATGGAGGTCAATCTGAAGGGGGTGTGGCTGAGCTGTCGGGCGGCGGTGCCCGCCATGCTGGAGTCGGGCGGCGGCTCCATCATCAACGTTTCCTCCTTCGTGGCCCTGATGGGATCGGCCACGGCACAGATCGCCTACACGGCATCCAAGGGTGGCGTGCTGGCCATGACCCGTGAGCTGGCCGTCGAGTACGCCCGCAAGGGGATCAGGGCCAACTCGATCTGTCCCGGGCCGATCGAGACCCCGCTGCTGGCCGAGCTGCTGGCCGATCCGGCCCGCCGCCAGCGCCGCCTGGTGCACATCCCCATCGGGCGGTTCGGGCGTCCCGAGGAGATCGCCAAGGCGGCGCTCTTCCTCGCCTCGGACGATGCGTCGTTCGTCACCGGGTCGGCACTGGTCGTCGACGGAGGGATCACCGCGGCCTACGTCACACCGGAGTAACGGGCCGGTCCCAGCGGCCAAGAGCTGGACGATTGTCCGCCGATGGACAAAAGTGCTGGAATGCTGACCCTCGAAACCCTCCCCCATCAGATCCAGGCGGGCGACGTCCACACCATTGTCGTGGCCTTCCCCGACCTCCAGGGGCGACCGGTGGGGAAACGGGTGACCGGGGCGTTCTTCCTCGACCACGTCCTGCATCACGGCATCGAGGTCTGCGACTACCTGCTGGCCTGCGACGTGGACATGGACCCGCTGCCCGGCTTCGTGTTCGCCAACTGGGACACCGGCTACGGCGATCTCCACGCCGTGATCGACCCTCACACGGTACGTCCCCTGCCGTGGCTACCGGGCAGTGTCCTCGTGATCTGCGACCTCCTGACCTCGGACGGCGAGCCCGTCGAGGTGTCGCCGCGCCGGATCCTGAAGCGCCAGCTCGAGCGCGCCGCAGAGCGGGGCCTCCAGGTCAAGTGCGCCACCGAGCTCGAGTTCTACCTCTTCCTCGACTCGTTCGCCGAGGCCGCCGAGAAGCACTGGCAGGGACTGGTGCCCCACGCCAGCACCATCGAGGACTACCAGCTGCTGCAGACGTCGCGCGAGGAGTACATCATCGGGAGGATCCGCAACCAGATGGTGGAGGCCGGCATCCCCGTCGAGTTCTCCAAGGGTGAGGCGGGCATCGGCCAACACGAGATCAACGTCACCTACGGCGGTGCCCTGGAGGTCGCCGACCGGCACCTGGTGTTCAAGAACGGTGTGAAGGAGATCGCCTCGGAGTACGGCCGGGCAGCCACGTTCATGGCCAAGTGGTCGATGGATACCGCCGGGTCGTCGTGCCACATCCACTCCAGTCTGTGGGATGCGGCCACCGACGCCCCCCTGATGGCCGCGGCCGACGGGGAGGACTCCCCCTCGGGCCTGTCCCGCACCGGGCAGCAGTGGGTGGCCGGCCAGCTCCACTCGGCCCAACAGTTGGCGTGGTGCTTCGCTCCCTATGTGAATTCGTATAGACGCTACGTCCCCGACTCGTGGGCGCCGACCGCGGTGGTGTGGGGCGACGACAACCGCACCTGCGGATTCCGGATCATCGGGGCCGGTGCAGGCCGGAGGGTGGAGATGCGCATCCCCGGGGCCGATGTCAACCCCTACATCGCGCTGGCCGCAGCCATCGCCGGCGGCCTGTGGGGCATCGACCACGAGCTCGAACTCGAGCCGGCGTTCACCGGCAACGCCTACAAGGCTCCCGGGGTGCCGCGCATCCCCGCCACCCTCGCCGAGGCCATCGACACCCTGAGCACGAGCGAGGTGGCCGCCGGGGCCTTCGGGCCCGACGTCCACCACCACCTGCTCAACGCCGCCCGCCAGGAGTGGTCCAAGGCCAACACGGTGGTCACCGACTGGGAGCTGGCCCGCAACTTCGAGCGGATCTGATCCTGCGGCCGGACCGCGGCTGCACCGCTGTCGCCCAACACCGCCCGCCGCCCGGCGCCCGGGACTGCCCGTGCCTTGACGCGCCGGGCCGGTCCTGGCACGATGGATCCCATCATGTACGCAGCGTCGACCTCGGAACTCCTTCTTACCTGACGGCGAGCGCCACATCGCGTTCGCCCGCAACCTCCTGAGCCGCATCGGCCAGGGGGTTTTTTGTTGGCCGCAACCCGAGGGCGCCGACCGCCGGCCAGCAGGGCATCGACCGAACCGACCGCAAACCGAACCATCACCGAAGCCAAGGGAGCATCCCCAGTGAGCATCGAACCGAACACGACCGGACCGGAGGGCACCACCGACCCGGGCGGCCACCGCCGGCCGGCCATGCCCTGCGACGTGTCACCGATGCCCTTCCACCTCTACCGCCCCTACCGACCCCTCACCCTTCCCGACCGCACCTGGCCGGACCGGCAGTTCACCCGCGCCCCCCGCTGGGCCAGCGTGGACCTGCGTGACGGCAATCAGGCGCTGGTCGATCCGATGGACCCCGAGCGGAAGCTGAAGCTGTTCCGGACCCTGGTGGACATCGGATTCAAGGAGATCGAGGTCGGGTTCCCGTCCGCCTCGCACACCGACTACGACTTCCAACGCCAGATCATCGAGGAAGGGTTGATCCCCGACGATGTGACCATCCAGGCGCTGGTCCAGTGCCGCGAGGAGTTGATCGAACGCACCTTCGAGTCGCTGACCGGAGCACCGCGGGCCATCGTTCACTTCTACAACTCCACCTCGGAACTGCAACGACGGGTGGTGTTCGGACTCGACCGTGCCGGCATCGTCGACATCGCCGTCAATGCCGCCCGCCTGTGCAAGAAGTTCGAGTCCACGCTGCCCGGGACCGACGTCCGCTACGAGTACTCACCCGAGAGCTTCACCGGTACCGAGCCGGCCTTCGCCGTGGAGATCTGCGAGGCGGTCATGGCCGTCATCGAGCCCACTCCCGAGCGCCCGATCATCATCAATCTGCCCAACACCGTCGAGATGTACGGACCCAACGTCTACGCCGACGTCATCGAGTGGTTCGGGCGGACCATCGCACACCGTGACTCGATCATCCTGAGCCTCCATCCCCACAACGACCGCGGGACCGCGGTGGCCGCCGCCGAGCTTGGAGTGCTGGCCGGTGCCGACCGGGTGGAGGGGACGTTGTTCGGCAACGGGGAGCGCACCGGCAACGTGGACGTAGTCACCCTGGCCATGAACCTCTTCTCCCAGGGCATCGACCCGGCCCTCGACTTCTCCAACATCGACAAGGTGCGCCGGGTGGCGGAGTACGCCACCCGGATGCCGGTCCATCCCCGCCACCCCTACGCCGGTGACCTGGTCTACACCGCCTTTTCCGGCTCGCACCAGGACGCCATCAAGAAGGGGTTCGAGGCCGTCGGCGATGACTACGACCACTGGGAGGTCCCCTACCTGCCCATCGACCCGAGCCATACCGGCCGCACCTACGAAGCCATCATCCAGGTGAACAGCCAGTCGGGCAAGGGCGGCGTCGCCTACGTGATGGACACCGAGCACGGGCTCGACCTCCCCCGCCGGCTCCAGATCGAGTTCTCCAAGCAGGTCCAGGCGGTCACCGAGGACAGCGGGACGGTCATCCGTGCCGGCGAGATGTGGGACGTCTTCTCGCGGACCTACCTCCCCGAGGACGCCGGCGTCAGGCTGGTCGGCAGCGAGGTCGCCACCGGAGGGCGGCGCACCACGGTCACCGCCCAGCTACTGGTCGACGGCAGGCCCCACACGGTGATGGGCGAAGGCAACGGGCCCATCGACGCGCTGGTCGGGGCGCTGCGCACCGATCTCGGCGTCGACTTCGAGGTCAAGGACTACAGCGAGCACGCCCTGACCGCGGGCAGCGGGGCCTCGGCTGTGGCCTATGTGGAGGCCGAGGGACCCGACGGCTCCACCTGGTGGGGCGTGGGGATGGACTCGAGCATCCTGGACGCCTCGCTGGCGGCAGTGGTCAGCGCGGCCAATCGGGCCCCGGCCGGAACGACGCCGCGTCCAGGATCTTCCGCCACCCCCCCGGCGTGAGGGCGTAGTTCGAGACGCTGCCGCTGGTGAACCAGGCGGAGGCTGCCGGACGGGCCAGCGTGGCCACCGTGGCCGCAGCCACCGGGAGGGCGGCCAACGCGTCGTGCCGCAACGGTGAGAGCTCCTCGGTACTGTCCCGGTAGCCGCCGGTATGGCGCAGGGCCGAGACCAGCTCGCCGAGCACTTCGCTGCGCCCGCCGCGCTCCGCCGCACCCAGCACGGCCAGGAGCAGCTGGTGCGTGCGCACGCCGGGCCGGCCCTCGGGTGCGACCCGGACCTGTCCGCCCCGGGCGATCTCCATCATGGTGCCGACCAGGTCGACCCCGGAGGCTGCGGCATTGGCCGGCTCCACCAGCCGGGGATTGACGTCGATGATGAGGGGCCCGTCGGCACCCACGATGACGTCGACGGACAGCCCACCGTGCCAGCCGAGGGAGGCGCCCAGCGCCTCGAGGTGGTGCCGGGTCGCCGGCAGGCTCACGCCCTGCTTGTGGCTGGCCCCGCCGTTGGTGCCTTCGGCGAGGCGCTCGCAGGCGTGGAACGCCACCAGCTCCCCGTGGTCGAAGACGCTCTGGACCATGACCAGCGGGCCGCTCACCGGTTGTTGCACCAGGACCGCTCCCCCGTCGAAGACGCCGTCGGCAGCCAGCACCTCGGCGATGACTGCAGCCTCGCTGCGGGTGCGGACCAGATGGACGCCGGACGTGGCGGTGCCGATCGGGAGCTTCACGAAGGCCGGGAGGTCCCCGTGGGCGGCGAGCCCACCGGCGTCGGCGACCATGGATGCCTCGGGCTGGGGCAGATCGAGGCGGGCGAGCGTCCGGTGGGCCGAGACCTTGTCCTGCACCGCGGCCAGGGCGTCGAAGGGCGGGACGATGGTGGTCACCCCGGCGTCGGCCAGGCGGTCGTGAGCGAACGAGAGGACTGCCACCTGCTCTTGGGTCGGGAACAGGACGTCGAAGTGGCCGGCCGCCCACACGGACAGGGCTGCCTCCATCCACGCCAACGGGTCGGGCCCGTAGGCGGGCACGGGGTGCACCTTGCGCACGTACCGGCTGAACCGGCTCAGACACAGGCCGTTCGGGGCCAACACCTCCACCCGGTGGCCCATGGTCCCGAGGCGGTGGGCGACCTGCTTCGAGGTCAGTCCTGATCCGTCGGTCAGCAGTACGCGCATCGACACCGCCCCTTGCCGGGCCGGAATGCCCCGAGAAGGTGAGGCTGCCGGTAGGGGTGCGACCGCCGGACGAATGCCCGAGTTCCCCGGGTAGCGGCAAGGTTCCTCTTCGCCGGAGTATAGATATATTTCATATACCTTGAGTATAAGCATATCTCGTATACAAAGTGTCCAACCGTGGGATACTCCATCGGTGGGACGTCCTCTTCAGATCGACCGGATCTCGGTGCTGGAGGCCGGCCTGCGGATAGCCGACGAGGACGGGCTCCAGGCGGTGACCATGCAGGGCGTGGCCGGCGCGTTGTGCGTCACGCCGATGGCCCTCTACCGGCATGTGGCCAACAAGGCCGATCTCCTCGACGGCCTGGTGGAGCTGCTGCTCACCGATGTCCCCCTGCCGCCCGACACCATGGCGTGGCGCGAGCGTCTGGAGTGGATGGGGCAGGCGGTGCGCGGCGCGGCACAGCGCCATCCCGCGGTCTTCGCCCTCCTCCTCCAACGGCCGGCGGCCACGGCCGGCGCGCTCGTGGTGCGGGACGCCGTCTACCAGGCCCTCCGTGAAGCCGGGGTCGCCGAGCCAGAGGTGGCTCGGACCGAACGGGTGATCAGCACGGCCATCCTCGGCTTTGCCGGCAGCGAGGCCGGAGGAAGGTTCGGCTCGAGATCCAGGCAGGAGGTCGACGCCGATTTCGCCGCGGTCGAAGCCATGGTGAGCGCCTATCTCGACCAGGTGTGCGGAGTCAGCCGGCCCTCGGTGCCGTCGGACTGACGTGACGGTACCCACATCCACCCGGGGTTACGATCCCCATTGCCCCGTGCTCGTCTCCGAGCGCCGGCCACATCCGAATTGGAGCAGCGACCGGTGTCCAAGCGAGCAAACGGCCATCTGGGGAGGGTGATCGCCTCCTTTGGCGGCGGCGACAAGAACGACGCCATTGCCCGACGCGACCGGTTCATCGACGGTCACCTCGAGCAGCTTCCCGATGGCGCCTTCGTCCTCAATGTGGGATGCGGGACGGTGCGGAGGTTCGAGCACTCCGGTCGGTACCTGGCCACGGACCTGCGCGTCCTCCCCCATGTGGACTTCGCCTCCGATGCGGCCCGGCTCCCCATCGCCGACCACTCCGTCGACACGGTGATCTCCCTCGAGCTCCTCGAGCACGTCCCCCGGCCTTCGGCGGTGGTCGACGAGCTGGCACGCATCCTCAAGCCCGGCGGAACCGTCTTCGTGTCCGTGCCCTCGACCGTGCCCCGGCACGATGACCACGACTATTGGCGCTACACGGCCGAGGGCCTGAAGCAGTTGTGCTCACCGGCTTTCGGGAGTGGGGAGGTCAAGGTCTTCGGCGGTACGTTCGAGGCCCTGGGCTATCTCGCCTCGTACTATCTGGCCCTGGTCCTCCACGTGCTCCGGCTGCCGACCCGCACGTTCGGACGCTTCTTCCCCTCGATCGGCCACTGGCTCGACGAGCGGAACCACTGGTCGACGTCGACCACGGCGCTCCACACCCTGGCCTTCGACCTGCTGTTCGTCGGCACCAAGGAAGCAGCGGAGTCACCATCGGGCACGACCGATCGATCGGCCAAGTAGGCCGTCGGGCGGAACGGGCCTCAGAACCGGTTCAACCGTTTGAAGATGCCCTTGGTGTGCTTGTACAGCGCCACGAACTCATCGAACAACAGGTCGTACTCGGGAGCGTTCGAGGCGTCGGGAACGAACGTCCGCCGGACCTCGACCATGCCGGGGATCTGCTCGACGGTGACCCGGTCGAGGGCCAGCAGCGTGATGAGCGCCGCCCCGCGCACATTGGCCAGGACCGGGTCGGCCACCTGGCGGATCTGTCGACCCAGGACGTCGGCGTGGATCTGGCACCACTGCTCGGAGTTGGCCCCGCCGCCGATGAAGGCCAGCGATTCGAACCTCCTGCCGGCAAACCGCTCCACCGCCTCGAGCAGCCATCGGGAGTTGAAGGCCACGCCCTCGTAGACGGCACGGACCATCTCGGGCCGCGTGGTGGAGAGCGACAGGTTGTGGAACCCACCCCGGATGGTGTGGTCGTCCACCGGCGAGCGCTCGCCGTTCAGCCACGGGGTGAACAGCACCCGGCCGCTGCCGGCCCCCACGCTGTCGACCATGGCGTCCATGGCGGCGAAGTCGTCGGCGAACCCGAGGTTGTCGCGCAGGAACGTGAGGCAGGCGCCTGCCGTCTCGTGCTCGTCGACGATCAGGTACTTCCCGGCCAGCGATGCCGGGATGGAGGCCACGTTGCTCATCGGGGCGGTCTTCTTGAACGGGACGTGGCCGGAGATCCACGACGACGTGCCGATGTAGAGGTGGGCGTCGAAGTCCGCCACCGCCCCCGAGCCGAACACGGCGGAGTGGACGTCACCGGAGCCCACCGCCACCGGAACCCCGGCCGGCATGCCCAGCTCCCCTGCCGCCCCGGCGGTGAGGGCACCCATGATGGAGCCGGGCGGAACCAGGTCGGGCAGCTTGGAGCGCTCCAGGCCGGTGACCGCCAGTAGTCGCTCGTCGTAGGCGACCCGGTCGATGGACCGGTTGTCGGTGACCCAGTGGGCGGCGATGGAGTCGAACGAGGCGCAGGTGCGCCCGGTCAGCTTGAGGTTGAGGTAGTCGACCGGCTCGAGGAACGTGGCCGTGTCCCGGTAGAGGTCGGGGAACTCGTCCCGGATGAACAGGATGTGGGCCACCGGGTCCTTGCCCGACAGGCCGGGCGCCCCCCCGGTCACCTGGACCCACCGGAGGATCTTGCGCGGGTCGTAGCCGACGACGTTGACCGGGCCGCCGACCACCTTGCGGATGGCCTTGTTGCCACGTGAGTCCATCCAGATGATCGACCGCATGAGCGGCGCGCCGTCGGCACCGACCGCCACCGTCCCGGACCACTGGGAGGTGCAGCCCATCCCTATCAGGTCCTCGGGCGGCACCTCCGCCTCGGACAGTGCCCGGCGGGCGGCGGCACAGATGGCCGACCACCATTCGTCGGGGTCCTGCTCCGCTCCGCCGCCGTCGAGGAGGTACAGGGCGACCGGCTCCGCGGCATGGGCCACGATGCGGCCGGTCGTCGACACCACGGCCACCTTCGGCCCCCCGGTCCCGAGGTCGACGGCGAGCACGTACTGCTCCGCCGCACCCGAGGGGCTCCCACGGGAGGCACCGGTGCCCGCAGCCGACCGGCTCATGCCTTGACCACCCAGATCGTCGCCTCCCGAACGGAGTCGATGTCGTCCAGTCGGAGGAGGGTGCCCTCGTCGGCACCCTCGGGCGGCGTGGTGCGGATGGAGCGGGCCAGGACCTCGCGGCCGATCAGGTCGAAGAGGGGCGCCAGGTGGTCCAGGCCGACCAGGTAGAGGTGGATCCAGTCCGACACCTCCAGGCCGGTGGCCTTGCGGAGGTCCTGCGCGTGCCGGATCACCTCACGGGCCAGGCCGCGCCGTCGGAGGTCCTCGTCGAGGGTCAGGTCGAGGGCCACCACCTCGGCGCCGTCCCGTGACACGGCGAACCCGAACTGCGCGCGCACGCGCAGTTCGATCTCCTCGCCGCTGAGCTCGATCGGCCCGTCGCCGAGTTGGACGACGACCGGGCGACCGGCAGCGATGTCGGCCGCGGCCGCAGCCCCGTCCACCGAGCCCATGGCCGCCCGCAGTTGCTGCACCCGTGCCCCGAGGCGTGGCCCGAGCAGCTTGAAGTTGGGGACCAGCTCATAGGCCAGCACGTCGCCGAGCTCACCGGTGGCCTCCACCACGTCCACGTTCAGCTCGTCCTCCACCACGCCCGCAGGCGGCGTCGGGCTGCCGGGCGGCAGGTAGACCAGGGCGCGGGCCAACGGCTGGCGGACCTTGATCCCGGCCTCGGAGCGGGCGGCACGGCCGAGGGACGAGAGGCGCCTGGCCAGCGCCATCCCCTCGTCGAGCTCAGGGTCGAGGGCCTCGCGGTAGCCGGGGGGCCAGTCGGCCAGGTGGACCGAGTCGTCCTCGGCGGCACCGGTGAGGTCACGCCACATCCGGTCGGCCACGAACGGGCACATCGGGGCCATCAGGCGTGCCACCACGACCAGCACTTCGTGGAGGGTGGCCTGGGCGCCCAGCGCATCGGCCGGGTCGGCGCCGGGATCGGTGCGCCAGAAACGGCGCCGGCTACGGCGCACGTACCAGTTCGAGACATCGTCGATGAGCTCGGAGACGGCGGTGGCGGCGGGGAATGGCTCGTAGGCGTCGAGCGCCTCGGTGGCCGCAACCACGGTGGCGTACAGGCGGGACCGCATCCACCGGTCGAGCACCGACCGGTCCACGGGCGCGGGAATGGCGGGGTCGGACGGATCGAAGTCGTTGAGCGAGGCGTAGGTGGTGAAGAACGACCAGGTGTTCCACAGCGTCAGCAGCGTGTCCCTCATGGCCGCGTCGATGACCTCGAAGCTGACCCGGGTCGGCGTCCACGGCGAGCCCTGGGAGAACATCCACCAGCGCAGCGGGTCCGCGCCCCGGGTGGAGAGGATCTCCCAGGGGTCGATCACATTCCCGATGCTCTTGGACATCTTGCGCCCGTCGGCGTCGACGATGTGCCCGAGGCACAACACGTTGCGGTAAGGGGTCGAGTCCCGCACCAGGGTATTGACCGCCAACAACGAGTAGAACCAGCCGCGGGTCTGGTCGATGGCCTCGCAGATGAAGTCGGCCGGATAGACGAACTGCTCCGCCGATCCCGCGGCCAACGGATAGCCCCACTGCGCCGAGGGCATCGAACCCGAGTCGAACCAGGCGTCGATGACCGGCTCCACCCGCCGCATGACCGGAGCGTCGGCGGTCCCGGCAGCACGGTCGTCCCCGTCCGCCCCGGCAGCTGAGCATTCCGGGCACGGAAACGTCACCTCGTCGATGCCCGGTCGATGGGGGTCCACGTCCGAGACGTCCCGTCCGGCCAGTTCGGAGAGCTCCGCCAGTGATCCCACGCAGTGGGCGTGGCCCTCCTCGCACCGCCAGACGGGAAGCGGGGTGCCCCAGAACCGGTCGCGCGAGAGGGCCCAGTCGACGTTGTTCGACAGCCACTCCCCCATCCGCCCGTCACGGATGTGCTCGGGGTGCCACCCGATGGCCTGGTTCTGGGCCACCAGGTCGGCCTTGCGTTCGGAGGTCCGGATGTACCAACTGGGCTTGCCCCAGTAGATGAGGGCCGTGCTGCACCTCCAGCAGTGCGGGTACGGATGGACATGGGGATGGCGGCGGAACAGGCGCCCGGCCGCCTCGAGGCGATCGTTGACGGTGCCGTTCGTATCCCGCACGGGCTGGCCGGCCAGCCAGGCCACCGCGTCGGTGAAACGCCCGTCGGGCCCCACCGGGTTCAACGTGGGGAGATCGGCCTCGCGCCCGACCTGCCGGTCGATCTCGCCGAAGGCGGGAGCGAGGTGGACGATGCCGGTCCCCTCGTCGGCCTCGACGAACGCCCCGCCGACCACCCGCCATCCGTGGAGGCCGGCCGACCCCGGTACCGGCGACAGGTCGTCGAACGGCCGCTCGTAGAGGAGGCCCACCAGGTCGCGCCCGGGCACGGTCCGCTCGACGGAGGCGCCTTCGCCGAAGACCTGCTCCACCAGTTCCGCAGCCACGATGGCATCACCGACGATGGCGTACTCGAGGTCGGGACCGACCGCGGCACCGGTGTTGGACAGCAGGGTCCACGGGGTGGTGGTCCACACCACCAGGGCCAGCCCTTCGAGCGAGCTCCGCCCGACGGTGGCGCGCAGCCGCTCGGCGGCATCCCCCTCGTCCCGCAGAGGGAACAGAACATAGGCCGACTCGTCCTCCACCTCGCGGTAGACGTCGGGCTGGCCCAGCTCGTGGCTGCTGAGGGCGGTACCGCAGCGGGGACAGTAGGGGACCACCTTGATGTCCTCGTAGAGCAGGCCCTGGTCCCAGAGGCTCTTCAGGTTCCACCACACCGACTCGACGTACTCCGGCGAGAACGTCCAGTAGGCGGCATCGATGTCGATCCAGTACCCGATGCGCTCGGTGAGGCTCTTCCACTCGTCCACGTAGTTGCGGACCGAGGCGCGGCAGAGCCGGGTGAACTCGGCGATGCCCACCTCCTCTTCGATCTGCCGCTTGGCGGTGATGCCCAGCTGCTTTTCGACCTCGACCTCCACGGGAAGGCCATGGGTGTCCCATCCGGCCTTGCGCGGGACCGCGTAGCCCCGCATCGTCCGGTACCGGCAGAACAGGTCCTTGTAGACCCGGGCCCACACGTGGTGCAGCCCGGGCCTGCCATTGGCCGTCGGGGGGCCCTCGTAGAAGACCCAGGGCTCTGCTCCGGCCCGGAGCTCGACGGAGCGCTCGAACACACGGTGCTCACCCCAACGAGCCAGCTCCTCGGCTTCGAGGGCGGTGAAATCGGCGGTGGCGGGAACCGGGCGGAACAACGGGTACCTCCTCTCGAGTCGGGTGGGGCGGGTCGGGCCGGAGGTGTTGCCGGGCCCGGTGGGGACGATCCCGCACGGGCGGACCCGACGCAACCGGATCGTTTCGACCCCGGCACAGGTGCGGACCAGATACTACGGTCGCCCAGGGTCCACAATTGACCTGTGCCCGAACTACCCGAGGTGGAGGCCCTCACGTCGGTCCTGGCGCGCCGCATGGCCGCCAAGCGCATCGACCGGTGCGAGCTGGCCTCGTTCGCCGCCCTGAGGACGGTGGCACCGGCGCTCCGCGATCTGGTCGGGCGCACCGTCGTCGACGTCCGGCGCCGGGGGAAGTACGTCTGCGTCGGGTGCGGTGACCTGTGGCTGGTCCTCCACCTGGCCCGGGGCGGATGGGTCCGGTGGTACGACGAGGTGCCCGCCGGCACCGCCCGGCCGAGCCGGAGCCCGCTCGCACTGCGGGTGGGGCTCGACGACGGCTCCGGTTTCGATGTCACCGAGATGGGCACCGAGAAGCGTCTGGCCCTGTGGGTGGTGGGCTCACCGGAGGAGGTGGTGCCCCTCGCCGCGCTGGGCGTCGATCCGTTGGGACCCGACTTCACCACCGACCGCCTGTCCGCGCTTCTGGCCGACACGTCGGCGACCGTCAAGACCGCCCTGACCACCCAGCCGCTGATCGCCGGTGTGGGCAACGCCTACTCGGACGAGGCCCTGCACCGCGCCCGGCTCTCGCCCTTCAAGCGAGCCGACAAGCTCGACCCGGCCGAGGTGGCCCGCCTGCACGACGCACTGCGAGCAGTGCTCGGCGAGGCCGTGCAGCGGTCGGCGGGCCTCGAACCCTCCGAGCTGAAGGGCGACAAGAAGCAGGGCCTGCAGGTCCACGGTCGAACCGGCCGACCCTGCCCGGTGTGCGGCGACACCATCCGGCAGGTGTCCTTCGCAACCAGATCGCTGCAGTACTGCCCCACCTGCCAGACCGGGGGCAAGGCCCTGGCCGACCGCCGACTGTCCCGCCTCCTCAAGTAGCCGGGCAGCCGGCGAACTCGCCACAGCCGTGCGTCACCGGACGCCATCGAGGACAATGACGGCATGCCCGACCTCTTCTCCCTCGAGGGACGCCACGTCCATCTGCTGCCCCTGGACCTGGGGCACGTCGACGGGCTGCTGGCCGCAGCCACCGCGGACCGCACGACGTTCGCGTTCACCCCGGTGCCGTGGGATCGGCCGAGCATGACCGCCTACGTGGGGGCGGCCCTGGCCCAACGGGAGTCCGGCGACCAGTTCCCCTTCGTCACCTGGTCGGTCGACGCCGCACGCGTGGTGGGCTCCACCCGCTTCTACGAGCTCACCCCCTGGAACTGGTCGTCGCTCTACCCGGGCTCGGACGCCCGGCGACGGCACGGCCGGCCCGACATCGCCAGCATCGGGTACACATGGCTGGACCCTTCCGCCCAACGATCGCCGATCAACACCGAGGCCAAGCTGTTGATGATGGCCCACGCCTTCGAACAGTGGGAGGTGCGCGCCGTCCGGTTCCAGACCGACGCCCGCAATGCGCGCTCGCGGGCGGCCATCGAGCGCCTGGGCTGCTCCCTCGACGGCGTGATCCGGGCCGAACGGCCCGCGTCGGACGGCACCGTCCGGGACACCGCCACCTTCTCCATGCTGGCCGGCGAATGGCCGGTGCACCGGCGACGCCTTCTCGAACGGCTCGGCCGGTAGCCGACCCCGGCGCCCGTTCGGAGGGGCTCGGCCGGTGGACGATCGGAGGGTGCCCATGCAACGACGCAACGTCCACGGCCGGTGCGCCACCCGCCATGTTGCCCTTCCCTCTGGACCCCCCACTCGATGGCTGCTAACTTGGAGTAGGTTATTCCTAGTTTATTAGTAGGTATATAGGTAAAGCTGACTCTTGGGTCTCACCCGTCCGGGTGGATCCGATCGTTACCGAGAGGCCGAACTTCTGTGAACCAGCGGCAGGGTGGGCAGTTCGGAACCGACCCAGGACCACGCCGGCGCCCGTCAATCTGGAGGATTCCCGTGCACGCCTTGTCCCCACGCCCACTTCGGCCCCGCCGATTCGTGCTGGTCGCCGCGGTGGTCGGCGTCGCCCTGACCGCAACCGCCTGCAGTTCGGGCTCGGGGAGCTCCGTCACCACCGCAGGCGGCGGCAGCACGTCGACGACGTCCAACGCCCCGGTGACGCTGCGACTGGGTTACCTCACCAACCTGACCCATGCGACCCCATTGGTCGGCCTTCAGCAGGGCATCTTCGCCAAGAACCTCCCGTCCGCCGTCACCCTTCAGACCTCCACCTACAACGCCGGCCCCGCCGAGGTGACGGCCCTGCTGGCCGGATCGCTCGACGCCGCCTACATGGGGCCGAACTCGGCCATCAACGCCTACACCCAGGGCAAGAAGTCCATCCGGATCATCTCGGGAGCCACGTCCGGCGGTGCCGCCCTGGTGGTCTCCCCGTCGATCACCACCGCGTCCCAACTCAAGGGCAGGACCATCGCCACGCCACAGCTCGGCAACACCCAGGACGTGGCGCTGCGCACCTGGCTCGCCAAGCAGGGGCTGACCTTCCCCGGGCCGAACGGGGGCAGCGGTGAGGTCGACATCCTCCCCGAGGACAATGCCACCACGTTGACCTCCTTCGAAGCCGGCTCCATCGCCGGCGCCTGGGTCCCCGAGCCGTGGGCGACGCGGATGGTCACCGAGGGCGGCGGTCACGTGCTGGTGAACGAGAAGACACAGTGGCCCAACGGTCGGTTCTCCACCACGCTCCTGGTGGTCAGCTCCAACTTCCTGACCGCCCATCCCGCGGTGGTCACCGGCCTCCTCAAGGGCCAGCTCGCCACCACCGCCTTCCTCAACGCCTCGCCCACCGAGGCCCAGGCCGACGCCAACACCGAGTTGGCCACGCTGACCGGCAAGCCGCTGAAGGCCGGCGAGGTCGCCACGGCGTGGTCGAACATGACCTTCACCAACGATCCCATCGCCTCGTCCATCCTCGCCGACCTGGTCCACGCCAAGGCGGCCGGGTTCCCAACTTCGAACATCAGCGGGATCTTCGACCTGGGACCGATCAACCAGGTGCTGGTCGGCGAAGGCAAGGCGAAGTTGGCCGGAGCATGACCTCGGTGGCCTCTGCCCCCACCCGGGGGCAGAGGGAACGGGCACCATCGGTCCGCCTGTCCCACCTGTCGAAGCGGCACGGGGACGCGGCCACCGGGGTGGTGGCCCTCCAGGACATCTCCCTCGCCGTGGCCCCGGGTGAGTTCGTGTGCCTGGTCGGCGCCTCGGGATGCGGGAAGACCACGCTTCTCAACCTGGTCGCCGGTCTCGACCGGCCGAGCGTGGGGTCCGTGGAGGTCGCCCCAGCCGCCTCGGACACCGAAGGGGCGCCCACGGGCAGGGCCCAGGTCCGCCGGGCCGGCGGCGCGGCCGCCGCCATGCTGTTCCAGGATTCGGCCCTCTTCCCCTGGCTCACGGTGGCAGCCAACGTGGAGCTTCCCCTCCGGCTGCGCGGCGTCGGGAAGACCGAGCGCCGTGCGGTCGCCGACGACCTGCTCGAACGGGTCCACCTCGGCGGCTTCGGCCAGAAGCGCCCCCACGAGCTGTCCGGGGGCATGCGCCAACGGGCGGCGCTGGCCCGTGCCCTGGCCCAGGACGCCGAGCTGCTGCTGATGGACGAGCCCTTCGGAGCGCTCGACGCCATCACCCGTGACCTGCTCCATGACGAGCTCGAGTCGCTGTGGATGGACCGGGGGTTCACCGTGCTCTTCGTCACCCACAACGTGCGCGAAGCGGCGCGGCTCGGCGACCGCATCGTCCTCCTCACCAGCCGGCCGGGTCGGGTGGCCGCCACCTTCCCCGTCGGGCTGGACCGTCCCCGACGGATCGACTCCGCCGAGATCGCCGCTCTGGCGGCCACGGTCACCGACCAGCTGCGATCGGAGGTGGGCCGGCATGGCCATTGAACCGCCGATGACCACAGACGGGCTCGACCTGCCCGGACCCGTTGTCGGGGCACGGCCACATGGCGGGTCGCACGCCGGCTCCGCGCCGGGAGGTACGTCGACCGGTTCCGCGGCGCCGTCGCTGGACCAGGCGCTGGCCGGTCTCGACGCCCTCGACGAGGCCGGTCCTCCGGCCAGGGATCGCCTCTCGCGGCGCCTGTGGCGGGCCACCTGGCCCAAGCTCATTGCCTTCGGGATCATCCTGCTGGTCTGGCAGATCGCCGTGTGGGCCCACTGGAGGCCGTACATCCTCCAGACACCGTCCACCGTTGCCCGTCAACTGTGGGAGCTGCTGGGGACATCCCTCTTCTGGCAGGCCTGCTGGGCCACCGCCCAACAGGCCGTGCTCGGCTACGCCCTGGTAATCCTCATCGGGGCCATCGTCGGCACGGCGGTGGCCCGGGTTCCCGTGCTGCGAGCCGGCATCGGTTCGCTGATCACCGGCATGCAGACCATGCCGTCGGTGCTCTGGTACCCGCTCGCCTTCATGGTCTTCGGCCAGAACGCCAAGGCGATCGTCCTGATGATGGTGCTGGGCGCCGCACCCGCGGTGGCCAACGGCTTCATCAGCGGCATCGACCAGGTCCCTCCGGTGCTGCTCCGGGCCGGCTGGATCCTCGGGGCCAGGGGACTCTCCCTCGAGCGCCACGTGGTGTTGCCCGCCGCCTTCCCGAGCGTTCTCGGGGGCCTCAAGCAGGGGTGGGCCTTCGCTTGGCACGCGTTGATGGCCGGTGAGTTCCTCATCTTGGTGAACCCGCTCAGCCTCGGTGGCCGAACGGTCAACGCACTGACCCAGAACGACTTCCCCGTGGTGGTGGCGATGATGATCGTCATCGTGTTCATCGGCATCATGGTGGACGTGGCCTTCACCCGGGTGAACACCTCGGTACGTCGCCGCTACGGCCTCCTCGACGCCTTCACTCGCTGACCCCGCCGACCCCGGCGCCACGGAGTGCCGGCAGCGACGTCGCCCGATGATGCCCACAGTAGAGTTCGGTCCGAGCCGGACCAGGGGCAGCCGGCCTGTGCGAGGGCCAAGTGCGAGGTCGACACGGTGCGGCTTCCAGGCCGTGCCCGGTAACGGGAGGCTGCGAGGGATGACGCTCACCGACGAGGCATCACCGGACGCGACCGCTTCACCCTCCGGGCCGGCGGCCCGTGCCGTCGGGCTCGTCAAGACCTACGGCACGAGCAACACGGTCGTCCGCGCCCTGGACGGCGTCGACATCGCCTTCGAGCGGGGTCACTTCACGGCCGTCATGGGACCGTCGGGCTCGGGCAAGTCGACCCTCATGCACTGCATGGCAGGCCTCGACACCCCGACCTCCGGTCAGGTCTTCGTCGGCGACCAGGAGATCAGCGCCCTCGATGATTCCGGGCTGACCAGGCTCCGGCGGGACCGGATCGGCTTCGTGTTCCAGTCGTTCAATCTGGTGCCGACCTTGACCGCCCGGGAGAACATCCTGCTCCCGGCCGACCTGGCCGGGCGTCGGGTCGACCCGGGTTGGTTCGACGAGCTGGTCGAACAGCTGGCCATCGGCGACCGGCTGGCGCACCGGCCGAGCGAGCTGTCGGGGGGCCAGCAGCAACGCGTGGCGTGCGCCCGGGCGCTGATCGGGCGGCCCGATCTGATCTTCGCCGACGAGCCCACCGGCAACCTCGACTCCAATGCCTCCGCCGAACTGCTCGCCTTCCTGCGCCGCTCGGTGACCGAGTTCGGCCAGACCATCGCCATGGTGACCCACGACCCGCGCGGGGCGGCCCAGGCCGATCGGGTGGTCTTCCTCGCCGACGGCAACATCGTCGGCGACCTGGCTGCGCCCACCGCCGAGGCCGTGCTCGAGCAGATGAAGGTGCTGGGGAACTGAGATGTGGAAGGCGACCGTCAAAGGTCTGCTGGCCCACAAACTGCGCCTGGCACTGACGGCCCTGGCCATCGTGCTCGGCGTGATGTTCGTGTCCGGCACGCTCGTGCTCACCGACACGCTGCACAGCACCTTCACCACACTGTTCGACAACGTCTATCAGAACGTGAACTTCGAGGTGCGGGGCAAGGCGGCCTTCACCGGCTCCGCCGGCACCGCCGTCCGGAACCCGATAGCCGAGTCGATCGCCGTCCGGGTCCGCTCGGTGCCGGGGGTCCAGTACGCCGACGGCACCGTGTCGGGCTACGCGCAGTTCGTCGCTCCGAACGGCAAGGCCGTCACCACCGGCGGCGCACCGACCATCGGGGTGTCCTTCGAGCCGAATCCGCAACTGTCGTCGCTGCACCTGCGCCAGGGGAAGGCGCCCACCACCCCCCACCAGGTGGTCGTCGACGCCGGGACGGCCGACAAGTACCACTTCGCCGTGGGTGACCAGGTCCGCATCCTGTTGGCCGGGCCGCCGCAGACCTTCACCGTCTCCGGCATCGCTCAGTTCGGCACCGCCAACAACCTCGCCGGGGCGACGATCGCCGCGTTCGACCTCCCCACCGCTCAGCAGCTGTTCAACCGCGTCGGCCTCTACGACGCCATCGATGTCCTGGCCGCACCGGGGGTGGACCAGAACCAGCTCCAACCCGCCATCGCCCGGGTCCTCCCGCCCGGGGTCGAGGTGGTCACCGGCCAGACGGTCGCCAACGAGCAGTCCGGCTCGATCAACCAGGCCCTGTCGTTCTTCTCGACCGCCCTGCTCGTGTTCGCCTTCATCTCCCTGTTCGTCGGCGGGTTCACCATCTTCAACACCTTCTCGATCATCGTCGGCCAACGGACCCGTGAGCTCGCCCTGTTGCGGATCCTGGGGGCCAGCCGGCGCCAGGTCTTCCGCTCCGTGTTGGGCGAGGCCGCGATCGTCGGGCTGGTGGCATCACTCGTCGGCCTCGGGCTCGGCGTGCTCGCCGCCCTCGGGCTGAAAGCGCTCCTCGATGCCTTCGGGCTCACCATCCCCTACGGCCCGCTCGTCTTCCAGGCCCACACCGTGGTCGCCGCCCTCGTCGTCGGGATCGGGGTCACGGTGGTGTCCGCCATCAGCCCGGCGAGGCGGGCCGTGCGCATCGCGCCCATCGCCGCCATCGCAGAGACCCAGTCCTCAGAGGATCGGTCGTCCACCCAGCGGATCGTCATCGGCGGCGCGCTCGCCGTGCTGGGCGTCGTGCTCCTCGCCTTCGGCTTGACCAAGCCGGCCATCCAGCTCGTGGGCGTCGGTGCGGTCGGCATCTTCCTCGGTGCCGGCATGCTGGCCCCCCTGGTGGCACGGCCGGTGGCGAGTGCCCTCGGTCGGCCTCTCGCACGCGTCCTCGGCATCTCGGGGAGGCTCGGGCGGGAGAACTCGATGCGCAGCCCCCGTCGCACCGCCCAGACCTCCGCCGCCCTCATGGTCGGCCTCGCCCTGGTGTCGACCATCGCCGTGTTCGGCGCCTCGCTCTCCAAGTCGGCGACGGCCAGCGTGGACGACGCGGTGAGCGCGGACTACATCGTGACCAACAACGCCACCGGAGCGGCCGGGTTCAGCCAGTCGGTCGCAGCCGCGGCCGGCCGCGTCCCGGGCGTGACCGCGGTCTCGAGCGTCTACAGCGGCCAGTTCGAGTTACGAGGTTCGGTCACCAACCTGGCCGGCGTCTCCCCCAACCGGTTGTCGGAGACGGTCATCCTGCGAATGGACTCGGGTAAGGGCGCGCCGGCACTGGCGGCGGGGGACCTCCTAGTCGACACCACCACGGCGACGGCCAAGCACCTGACGGTGGGAACGGTCGTGCCGGTGAAGTTCGCGCGGACCGGGGACGGGACCCTCCGCATCGGGGGGATCTTCAAGCCCAACGCCCTGCTCGGCAGCTACCTGGTCGGCGACCAGGTCTTCCTGTCACATTTCGACCAGCCCCTCCCGGAGGCCGTCCTCATCCGGTCGTCGCAGGGAGCGAGCCCGGCGGGTGAGGCCGCCATCAAAGCAGGGCTCAGTGGCTACCCGAACGTGCAGGTCCAGACCCAGGCCGAGTTCAAGAAGACACAGCAGGCCCAGGTCAACCAGCTGCTCGGCCTGGTCTACGTGCTGCTCGCGCTCGCCGTCCTCGTGGCGCTCATCGGGATCGTCAACACCCTCATGCTGTCGGTCTTCGAGCGCACCCACGAGATCGGCCTCCTGCGGGCCGTCGGCATGAGGCGACGACAGGTGCGATCGATGATCCGGTCCGAGGCGGTCATCCTGTCGGTGTTCGGCGCCCTCATCGGCGTCGCCATCGGAACCGTGCTCGGCGTCGCCTTCGCCGCGTCGCTCAAGCAACAGGGCATCACCGACATCGTCGTCCCCTTCACCAGCCTGGTCTTGTTCCTCGTCCTCGCAGCCCTTCTCGGGCTGGGTGCCGCATCATGGCCGGCCCGGCGGGCGGCGAGGCTCGACGTGCTCGCAGCCATCGCCGCCGAGTAGGCGCCGGCGGGCGCTCGCCGGCGCCACCGCCCGGTCGGACCGCAGGGGGCCACATCCTCTGGCAGAATCCCTGCGTGTACATCTCCGCCAAAGTCGATTATGCCGTGCGCGCCCTCTGCACCCTGGCCGACGCCGACGGGCACCCGGTGACGGCCGAGTCGTTGGCGCACTCACAGTCGCTCCCTGCCAAGTTCCTCGAGAGCATCCTCAACGACATGCGGCGTGCCGGCCTCTTGCTGAGCCAGCGTGGCGCCGACGGTGGCTACCGTCTGTCGCGCCCGGCCTCCGACATCTCGGTGGCCGACGTCATCCGGCCCCTCGACGGACCTCTGGCCGAGGTGCGCGGGCTGCGCCCGGAGGCGACCAGTTACGAGGGGGCGGCCGAGCACCTCCAGGACGTCTGGGTGGCGGTGCGGGCCAGCCTGCGCTCGGTACTCGAGCAGGTGACCATTGCCGACATCGTCTCGGGGCAACTCCCCAAGTCGGTGCAGAAGCTGACCACCGATCCGGACGCCTGGCTGTCGCACTGACCACCGGCGGCGCGTGCGCCGCCCGAATCGCCCGGGCCCGCCGGCCCTACGATGAGCTTCATGGATTCTCACTCGGACGACCGGCGCGCCACGTCGCCGGTCGGAGGGGGGACGACCTCCCGGGACGATGAGGACCAGGTGGCCGTCGACCGGTCGGCAGCGGAGATGCTCCACCTGCAGAGGACCGACACGATCATCCTGGTCATCGTCTGCCTGGCGCAGTTCATGGTGGTGCTGGACGTCTCCATCGTCAACGTGGCCCTCCCCTCCATCCAGAAGGACCTCGGGTTCAGCGCCGCCAGCCTCCAGTGGGTGGTGACCGCCTACGCGCTGACCTTCGGCGGACTGCTGCTGCTGGGTGGCCGGCTGGCCGACCTGTTCGGACGTCGCCGCATCTACCTGCTGGGGCTGGCCCTGTTCACCGGGGCCAGCCTGCTCGGTGGCTTCGCCAGCAACCAGGCGACCCTCATCGCCGCCCGGTCGCTGCAAGGCGTGGGTGCCGCCGTCCTGTCGCCGGCCACCCTCACCATCCTGACGGTCACCTTCACCGAGCACCGCGCCCGGGCCCGGGCCCTCGGGGTGTGGAGCGCCGTGGCCGCCGGAGGCGGTGCCGCCGGGGCGCTCTTCGGAGGGATCCTCACCCAGTACCTGTCGTGGCGCTGGATCCTCTTCGTCAACGTCCCCATCGGCGTCGCCTTGTTCCTCTTCGCCCGCCTCTACCTGGTCGAGTCACGGGCCGGAGGCCCGCGCCGGCGCCTCGACGTGGCCGGCTCCGTCACGGTGACCGCGGGCCTCATGGCCCTGGTGTACGCCATCGTCCACACCGACGAGGTTGCATGGGGTTCGCGGTCGACCGTCCTGGCCCTGTCCGTTGCCGCCCTCCTGCTCGGAGCGTTCGTACTGATCGAGGCGAAGCTGGCCGACCATCCCCTGGTTCCCCTCCGCCTGTTCCGATCCCGCGCGGTGACCGGGGCCGACCTGGTCATGTTCTGCTTCGGGGCCTCCATGTTCTCCATGTGGTTCTTCCTCTCGCTCTACCTCCAGCAGGTGCTCGGCTTCGACCCGGTGCTCACCGGTATCAGCTTCCTGCCGCAGACCGCGGCCATCGCCATCGGGGCCACCATCAGCGGCCGCCTCGCCCCGAGGCTCGGCCCACGCAACGTCCTGATCGTCGGCTCCCTCCTCGCCGCCGGCGGACTCTACTGGTTGTCGCTCATTCAGATCGGGGACGGCTACTGGCCCGGCGTCTGCATAGGGGGGATCCTCAGCACCTTCGGCATGGGGCTGGCCTTCACCCCGATCGCCCTGTCCGCCACCGGCGGCGTCCGCCGGGAGGAGGCCGGCCTGGCGTCGGGCCTGGTCAACAGCAGCAGGCAGATCGGGGCGTCGGTGGGGTTGGCCGTCCTGTCCACCGTGGCCGCCTCCCGTATCACCTCGCTGCTCCACGGTAAGGCGGTGACCCCGGAGCTCCGGCGGGCCGCCATGACCAGCGCGTACGCCCACGGCTTCCTCATCGCCTCGGTCATCGCCCTGGCCGGCGGGTTCCTGGCCCTGATCATCCCGGGCCACCCGTCATCTGCCCCCGCGTCGCCGGTTGCCACGGCGGCGTCCGGCGACGGCGGGGCTCCCGCCGACGTGCCCACGGCCGCCGAGCGCTGAGCGGTTCCGGCCGCTAGCTCTTCCCTCCCCGGGTGGCCGTGGCCGGGGCCGGAGTGGCGACCTCCCCCGTACCCCCGTCCCTGTCCCCGTCACCGGCCGTCCGGTCTCCCTGGCCGCCGCTGCCGCCGGCGCCATCGAGAACGCCATCGACGCGGCCCGGACGGTTCCGGGCGCGGCGGAACGAGCGGGGCCACTGGTGCCGGGCCAGCACCACGTCGAACTCGGCGGCGTAGACCGTCACCATGGCGCCGAGGGCGATCCACCAGATCAGCCCGAGCACCGTGGCGAACGTCCCGTACAGGTTGGACAGGTGCCGGAGCTGATGGCTCACCAGCTGGGCGCCGGCGAACTGCAGCAGTGTCCATCCCACTCCCCCGAAGACGGCACCGGGCCACAGGCGGCCGGCGTCCTCGGGCAACCGCACCAGGATGGCGAAGGCGCACCAGTACATGGCGATGTTGACGACCAGCGAGAGGGCCAGGCCGATCCAGGCCGAGAAGCTGCCCAGCTGCCCGAAGGCCCCGAGGCCGGCCAGGGCGCCGCCCCCGAGGAACCCGACCCCCAGGATGACCAGGAACCCGCCGGCACGCGGGATCCAGTGCCAGAAGTCGGGGAGCTCGTCACGGTCGACACCCCACACCACGGCCATCATCACCTGCGAGCTCCGGCTGAGACGCATGCTCCCGTACAGCAGCCACACCAGTCCGACCACCAGGGCCACGACGTTTTCCGTGGACAGCTGGTGCACGTTCTGGCGCAGGTCGGGGCCGAGCACGGGGAACTGCCGGAGCGCCGAGTCGATGATCTCGTTCTGCACCGATGGGTGGCCGTGCAGGAAGATCCCCACCAGAGTGAGGAGCACCAGCAGCATCGGGAACACGGCGAGGAAGGCGGAGTGGGAGATCTGGCCGGCCAGGCGACCCGCCTGATCGTCGGAGTACTTGCGGACCACCGCACTCGGGACCGCGCCGGCCCAGTGCCGCTGTTGGAAGGCGTCGATGCCATCGACCATCGCCTCGACGCGCTCCCGGATGCGCCCCCACAGGCGGGCGAGGAGCGCCCCCTGCCGGCTCCACCGCTCACCCATCGTCGCGGTCACCCATCGATGAGTCCCTCACGGCCGTGCCGGCCGAACTCGGCTCGGAGCCCGTTGCGGCCGTCCTCGTCCAGGAGGATGTAGCCGAAGGTCGGACCGGTCCGAAGGAAGACGGGCTCGTCCCCCCGCCACCATCCCGCTCGGCGGAGCGGCTCCTTGGTCACCTTGCCGCTCGCCGTCTGGGGAAGGGCGACGGTGACGCGGACGAACGCCGGCGTCCACTTGGTGCCCAGATCGGGCTGTGAGGCCAGGAAGAGCGCGAACGACCGGGGGTCGAACCGGCGGCCCGGCAACAGTTCGACGGCAGCCATCACCTGATCCCCCGAACGGGGGTCGGGCACCGCGTACACCGCCACCGCTGCCGCATCTCCGAAGCGCACCAGCACCCGCTCGATGGGGCCGGCGGCCAGGTTCTCCGAATCCACCCGCATCCAGTCGCCACGGCGGCCGGCGAAGTAGAAGAAACCGGCCACGTCGCGGTAGGCGAGGTCGCCGGTCCAGTACCACCCGTGCCGGGTCCGCTCGGCGGTGGCCCCGTCGTCGCCGTAGTACCCCTCGAACCGGCCGATTCCCGAGCGGTTCACGATCTCACCGACGACGGCGTCCCCGTCGACCAGGCGTCCGGCATCGTCGAGGTGGACGGGCGGGCACTCCTCCAGCGTCCCGGGATCGACGATGGCCACGTCGCCGATCGGCCGGCCGAGCGAGCCGACCGGGGTGTCTGGGCCCCGGGTGATGGCCACTCCCCCCTCGCTGGAGCCGTACCCCTCGGTCAGCATGCAGCCGAAACGCTCCTCGAACGCCGCAAGATCGGCAACCGAGGCCTCGGTCCCGAAGCCGCGCCTCAGGGTGGTGGTGGCATCGCGGGCCGACGGCGGTGTGTCCAGGATGTACGCCAGCGCCTTGCCCACATAGGTGAAGGTGGTCGCCCCGTGCCGGCGGACGTCGCCGAGGAAGCCCGACGCACTGAACCGCCGGGCCAGCGCCACGGTGGCCCCGACCACCAGGGAGGGGGCCCACAGCGCCATCAACGCATTGCCGTGGAACAACGGCATGGTGCAGTAGGCCACGTCGTCCCGCTCGAAACCGTACGCCTCCGCGGAGCGCATGCCGATGGAGGCCAGCCGCCCCTGCGTGCAGCGGACCGCCTTCGGTGTGCCGGTGGTCCCCGAGGTGAACAGCAACAAGAACAGGTCAGCGGGGACGGGGTCTGCGTCGGCCACGATGGCCTGCGGGTCGGCGCCCTCGTGCTGTTCCAGCAGGAGCGGGTAGGCCGCACTGTCGATCCTGAGGACCCGGTCGGCCGCCACGCCGAAGGAGAGCCCGTCGAGCAGTTGCGCTCCCTCTGCATCGGTGACGACGAGCCGGCAGTCGGTGCGGAGGATGTCACCAGCCAGCTCATCACCCCTCCGGGTCGGGTTGATGCCCACCACGACGGCGCCGGCCAGGGCCGCCGCTCCCAACCAGAAGAGGTACTCGGGCACATTGCCGAGCAGGATGCCGACGTGGGGCGGCCCGGCGCCGCCCATCGATCGGAGCAGCGAGGCCCGGACGGCGCCGGCCGACACGACCTGGCGCCAGCTCCACACCTGGTCCTCGAAGCGAAGTCCCGGGTGGTCGTCGGCGGCCAGGGCCTCCAGCAGCCCGGCGACAGACGGGTCGCCATCGGCACCGTTCGACCGCGGCATCACGTGGTCAACTCGACCAGCAGGTTCTGGACGGCACGGCCGATGCGACCGTGCCCGTCCCACAGCTCGGACTCGGTGGCGCCGATGCCCGGAGTGCCGAACCGGGTCCGGGACGAGAGGCACACCCACTCCCCCACCGGCGGGCGGTGGATCGAGACGGTGAGGTCGGGGTTGATGAAGCGGCTCGACCCGAAGTCGAGCTCCGCTCCGACCCCGTTGCCGAAGTCGGCTGCCGCCACCGCCCGCTGCCACGGGGACGGCTCCTCGCCCAGGACCACCGGGTAGCGAAGCCGGAACCAGGCCGTCGCCGGCCCCCGCTCACCGAAGCGGCCCTTCACGAACCGCAGCTCCATGCCCTCGCTGTGCAGGGCGCGGTAGCCCTCGACCCCGGTGGAGAGGAGGACGCCGTGGCCGGGAGGTGCCGGTGCGTCGTCCTCGGGAACCGAGGGCACCGCGAGCTGGTCGTCGTGAGCCCTGCGGATGCGGAGCGCCCGCGCCCAGGCGACCTCCACACCGCCGGCCTCGACCACCGTGTCGATCAACTGCACCTTCCGGCCGGGCCTCGCCAGCGAACACCGCACCGAGAGCGGGGCCAGCGGCACCGGGCGGAGGAGCTCCACCGTGACCCGAACGAGTTGGAGTTCGTCCGCTCCGGCGTACTCCTCGATGCCGCGGGTGACGAGGGCGCCGACGGAGCCCCCGTGCAACGAGGTCGGTGACCACGGCCCCCGGGAGCGGTGGGTCGGAACGAAGTGGTCGCCGTCGGCAACGAACAGCGCCGGCGCCTCGTCGGTGCTGGACGACGGGTCGGTCATGCCCCGCGACGCTACCGGTGGAGCAGCGGACCGGTACCGCCTACCATCTGGTCGGCACCAGAAGCCGCATGCCGGCACCGGTGGCCTTCGGAGACCGGCGAACACAGGGAGCACCATGGGAACAGGCACGGCAGAGATCGACATCGACCGTCCGGCGGACGACGTGTGGGCGGTCGTCGGCGACTTCGGCGGCATCGCCGGATGGATGACCGGCATCGAGACCTGTCGGGTGGAGGGTGGGAGCCGGATCCTCGAGACCATGGGGATGACCATCACCGAGCAGCTGGTGTCCAGGGACGACGACGGGCGGGTGCTGACCTATTCGGTCATCGACGGCGCACCGGTCGAGCGCCACGAAGCGGTCATCACCGTGACGCCGACCGGGGAGACCAGCCACGTGACCTGGCAGGTCGACGCCGTCCCCGACGAGATTGCCGATTTCATGACCTCCGTCTACCAGCAGTCCCTCGAGGCGCTGAAGGCCCACGTCGAGGCATGACTTCCGAACGGGGCAGCGGGGGGTCGGTCGGCCCCCCTGGCCCGGGTCCGACCGGACGCCGGTCGTACCGGGTCCAGGCCCGTTCCTCGGCTCCGGTCGACCAGGTGTGGCCGCTGCTCGGTGAGGCCCGGCGATGGAAGGAGTGGTCGTTCCTCACCCGCACCGACCTGGAACGCACCGGGACCCCCGAGCCCGACGGCGTGGGCGCCGTGCGGCGCTTCACCCGGATGGGCGTCGGCTCGCGGGAAGAGGTCGTGGCCTGGGACCCGCCCCACCATCTCGCCTACTCGATCCTCTCGGGGTTCCCGGTCCGCCACTACCGGGCCGACGTCACCCTGGTGGCCGACGGTTCCGGCACACTGATCACCTGGGAGGGCACCTTCGACGACAAGATCCCCGGCACCGGTCGCCTGCTGGTGGCCGTGATGCGTGCGTTGATCGGCCGCTTCGCCGACGGGGCGGCCCGCTACGCCGAGCAGATCCGACCACTACCGAATGAGCAGCCGTCATGACCGATGCAAACCCTGACCTCGGACAGCTCACCTTCAGCCGCCCGCCCGCTCGAGCCGGTGGGCACGGGCTTCCACCTGATGGCGGGCCTCGTCGACATCGACGGTGAGGCACCGCCCGGCCTCGACCACCTGACGCCCTCCCACCCAGACGTCGGTGACCAGGCGGCTCGAGGCCGACCAGACCAGATGCTCGATCAACTGGGCATCTTCGAGCAGGGGGACGAACGCCGGGTCGTCGAGGGTCACCGCCAGCATGTCGGCCCTGGCCCCGACGGCCAGCACACCGAGGTCGGGTCGGCCGAGTGCGAGGCCTGCCCCCCTGGTGGCGAGATCGAGGGCGGTCGCAGCGGGGAGGGCGGCGGCGTCCCTCTCCCTGATCCGGGCCAGCATGGCGGCCAACCGCATCTCCTCCCACAGGTCGAGATCGTTGTTGGAGGCCGGCCCGTCGGTCCCCAACCCCACCCGGGTGCCCTGGGCCAGGAGCTCGACCAAGGGCGCCATCCCCGACGCCAGCTTGGCGTTGCTCTGGGGGCAGTGGGCGACGGCCAGGTCGTAGGTGCGGTAGACGGCCAGGTCCTCGGTGGACAGCCAGATGCTGTGGGCGGCCAGCACCCGGCCGCCGAACACGCCCGCCTCCGCCAGGACGACGGGCACCGAGTCCCCGTGCTCGGCGACGAAGCGGATGCCCTCCTCCTCGGTCTCGGCCAGGTGGATGTGGAAGAGGGCGTCGAGCCGACGGGCCTCCCCGGCGACGTCGGCCAGTACCGGTACCGGCACGGTGTAGGCGGCGTGCGGGGCGAACCCGACCTCGATGCGGTCGTCCTCCCCGTGGCGCCGAGCGTGGAAGTCGACGATCTCCGCGGTGCGGGCCTCCCACCAGTCCTCGCCGGATGCCGTGTCTGCCGGGGTGGCCTTGCCGGGTAGCTGCAGCACTCCCGGGGTGATCACCGCGCGCGAGCCGGCGGCGAGCACGGCGTCGGCCAGCGCGTCCTCGAAGAAGTAGGCCTCGCAGGTGGTGGTGACCCCGAAGCACAGCAGCTCGGCGGTCGCCAGGGTCATCCCCCAGTACACGTCCTCCTCGGTGAGGTTGGCCTCACGCGGCCACAGCACGTCGTTCAGCCACCGGTGCAGCGACAGGTTCTCGCCGGTTCCGCGGAAGAGGGTCATCGGCGAATGGCAGTGCACGTTGACCAGACCGGGCAGCAGTGCTCCGTGCACGCGGATCTCCTGCACGTCCGTTGCATCCGGTGCCCCGTCGTCCACCGGGCCCACCGCGGTGATGATGCCGCCGGACACCTCTACGGTACCCGGCCGGAGGACCCTTCCTCCCTCGTCGCAGGGCACTACCGCATCGGCCACGTAGCGCATGACGCCGTCGTGCCCGCTGCGCCCCGCCATGAGCGCCGTCGTCACGTCGGCGTCGACGAGGGGCCGGAGCCCTGGGCCGACTCCTCGGCTTCGATCTCCGCCAACTCCTCGATGCGGGCGACGTGCCGCCCACCGTCGAAAGGGGTGGAGAGGAACACGTCGACGATCCCGAGTGCCAGCTCGGTGGCCACCACCCGCGCACCCAGCGACAGCACGTTGGCGTCGTTGTGCCGTCGGGCCATGCGTGAGGTGTACTCGTCGTGGCAGAGGGCGGCCCTGACCCCATGGACCTTGTTGGCGGCGATCGCCTCCCCCTGCCCGCTCCCGCCGACGACGATCCCGAGGTCACCCTCACCCCGCACCACCCGGCGAGCCACATCTGCGCAGATCGGTGGGTAGTCGACCGCTTCCGTCGAGAAGGTCCCGACGTCCTCGACCTGGTGGCCGGCGGCGCGGAGGTGGCCTGCCACCGCGCCCTTGAGCACGAAGCCGGCGTGGTCCGACCCGATCACGACGCGCACCGGGTGTCCCCGGGCTGCTTCATGACCCCCACCGGATCCGGGCTGCTTCATGACCCCCACCGGATCCGGGCGGCACGATCGGGTCGCACCCGGTCGGCGTCGACGAACCACCGGGCCGCCCGCTCGAGCGCCTCCCTGGCCGGGCGCGAGGTGTACCCGAGCTCGGACCGGGCCCTCCGGTCGTCGAAGGACATGTGGGTGGTCGACATCCGTGCCGCTTCCAACGGCACCGACGGCTCCCTCCCGAGGATCCGGCCCTCGACCAGATCGGACACGTGGGCGGCGGCCAGGGCCACACTGCTCGGGAATCGTCGGGTGGGCGCCGGCAAGCCGGTCACCTGGGCCAGCGTCGCCAGTACGTCGCGCAGTAGGAGGTTCTCGCCACCCAGGATGTAGCTGCGCCCGATCTGCCCCCGCTCGGCGGCAAGGACATGCCCGTGGGCGACGTCCTCGACGTCGACGATGTTGAGCGTGGTGTCCACATATCCGGGGAACCGGCCATTGAGGAAGTCGAGCACCGTCTTTCCGGTGGGGGTCGGCCCGCGGTCACGTGGCCCCACCGGCGTGGTCGGTTGCACCAGCACCACCGGCATCCCTTCGGCGGCAGCTCGAAGCACCTCGTGCTCGGCGACGTACTTGGACTGCTTGTACGACCCGAAGAGGTGGTCGACGTGCGCATGGGATGTCTCGTCGACAGGCTCGCCGGTGGAGGCACCGTGGAGTCCGAGGGTCCCCACGGTCGAGGTGTAGACCACCCGCTCGCAACCGGCCCTGCGAGCGGCGTCGAGGACGTGCTTGGTCCCTGTCACGTTGACGGCATAGAAGGCGGCCGGGTCGGGCGCCCAGAAGCGATACAGGGCGGCGATGTGGAAGACCAACCGGCTCCCGTCGATCGCCTCGGCCACCGAGGCGGCATCGCGGAGGTCGGCCACGACCACCTCGACGTCCACACCGTCGAGGTTGGCGGTGTCTCCCCCCGGTTCGACCATGGCCACCACACTGGCGCCCCGGGCGAGCAGCTCGCGGGCCACCGCCGACCCGATGAACCCGGCGGCGCCAGTCACCAGCACCCGGTCGTCCGCGGCCCAGACGAACTCCTCCCGTGCCTCGGTCACGAGCCGACAGGGCCGGGCTCGTGGGCCGCCGGGCGTCGATGACCGCGTCGCAACGAGTTGCGCGCCATCGTCGCCCCGACCTCGACCAGCAGCCCGGAGTTCCGATGTGCGTCGCCGAGGACGTCATCGAGGGCACCGACGAAGTGGTCGATCTCCTCGTCGCCGATGATCAACGGGGGCAGCAGCTTGATGATGTTGACGTTGTCGGCGGCAACCTGGGTCAGGATCCGGTGGCGGTGGAACAGGGGCACCACGATCAATTGCGAGAAGAGCCCTTTGCGGGCCAGCTCCATCATCTTGAACCGGGCACGCGAGCCACGCGCCTCGGGCGCGCCGAAGACCAGTCCAATCATGAGACCCATTCCCCTAACCTCGTGGAGGAGCTCGTACCTGTCGACCAGCGGCTGGAGTGCCTCCATGAGCCTGGCCCCGTTGCGAGCGGCCCGGGCCACGATGTCCTCGTCGTCTATGACCTGCAGCGTGGCCAGGCCGGCCACCATGGCCAGCTGGTTCTTGGAGAAGGTGGAGGAGTGGACCACCGCCCGGTCCATCGAGCTGTAGACCGCGTCGAAGACTGCGGAGGTGGTGAGTACGGCGCCCACCGGCACGTACCCGCCGGACAGGGCCTTGGACAGGGTGATGATGTCGGGCTCGAGGCCCCAGTGCTGGTGGCAGAAGAAGCGCCCGGTCCGCCCCATGCCGGTCTGCACCTCATCGATGACCAGGAGGGTGCCGTGGCGCCGGCATGCGGCTTGGACTGCCCGCCAGTAGGACTCGGAGGCCAGGTAGACCCCCTTGCCCTGGATCGGCTCGACCACGAAGGCGGCGACGTCGCCCCGCTTCAGCTCCCGGTCGAGGGCCTCGAGGTCCCCGAAGGGCACCGGGTGGCAGTCGGGAAGCAGCGGGCCGAAGCCCTTCCGGAACTCCTTGCCCCCGTTGAGGGAGAGCGCTCCATTGGTCAGGCCGTGGAAGGCGTGGTCGCAGTAGAGGATCCGATCGCGCTTGGTGGCGCACCGCGCGAACTTGATGGCCGTCTCGACCGTCTCGGCCCCCGAGTTGGCGAAGAAGACCCGCTCGATGCCGACCGGGGCCCGCCCCACCAGCGCTTCGGCCAGCAGACCGGGAAGCAGCGCGCAGTCCAATTGGGCGAGATTGGGCAGATCGGCATCCAGCGCCTGGTGGAGCGCATCCTTGATCACCGGGTGGCTCCGGCCGAGGGCGAAGACCCCGAAGCCGGACAGGAAGTCGAGGTACCGGTCACCGTGGTCGTCGATCAGGTACGAGCCCTCGGCGCGCACGTAGTTCCGATCGAACCCCAGCGTGGTCAACACCCTGACCAGCTGCGAATTCATGAAGCGGGTGTGCAGTTCGAAGCTCTCGCCCTGGTGATCTGCCAAAAGGGCGGCAAGGTCGAACGCCACGGTCACTCTCCCATCCATTGCCCGTCCATTCGGCTGCGATTCATCCAGCCGATCAGCGGTGCTTCGGTGCGCCCAGCGTACCGGGGTCGAACCGGGGGGTGGCTCCCGGGGAGCTCGATCGGCGCAACGGGCGATCCCGGGGGCCGCGGCGCGGCATCCGGCAGGGGCACAGGCGGGGGCGTAGGGTGGAGCGAAGGACGATCTCGCCCATCTCGGGTCCGTTGACGTCTTTCCGGCCCGGCGCAGGACCGTAGTTGGTGGGCCGGGCGATCGGAGGATCATGGTATCGGCCGAAGTATCGCAAGCTGCAGCGCAAGAAGTATCGCAAGTTGGCACCCGGCTCGACGAGGACCACGCTCCGGAGACGAACGGGCGGATGTCGGTCTGCCGGCGTTGCGGGACACTGACCGACGGTCCGGCCGGCCGGCACCACATTCCCGTCGAGCGTCAACTGGCTCGCTCCAGCGAGTGGCTGATGGCGCAGTCGCGACAGAGGCACATCGACCGCGCCCGGGTGCAGCATCTGAAGTGAACCGGGACTGGCACCAGCAGCACCGCCTGGGAAGTGATGCCTCGCTCGACGATCGCGTGACCTGGCACGTCGAGCATGCCACGGTGTGCGGATGCCGGCCGATCCCGTCCGACGTGCTCGAAGAGATGATGCGCCGCGGCATTCCCCTCGTACATTGACGCTCTGAGCCGGCGAAAGTGCGGACGAATGGGACTTTCGTCCCTAATCATTGCGACGCCTCAGGTTTATAATGATAGTGAGGGATCCGGGAGGATCCCGAAGGAGGCGCTTATGCGATGTAGGCAAGAGGGCCCATCCTGAGAACGGATGGCAGAGGATTGTACGGGAGAGATCCCGGTAGGCCCAGTTAAAGCAAAGGCAAGCAGCTCGAAGTTGGAGCGTTGCAACGGCTGAGGAGCCAGGTGGCTCGTCTGGGTGCCATTTCCCCGCAGTGATCCGTTCTCGGAGTACAAGTGAAGTAGGGCGCCCGATCCCCGTCAGTTCGTGGGACGGGCGCTTTCGCGTGGGGCCACGCCGGTGCCCGGCGCAGGACCACGCCTCGGACGTCGGGGTGTCCCGTCGGTCCGGCGCATGCACCCGGCGCACCGGGGCTGGGCTGCTAGTGCACCCGGTTCGCCACCGACCACCCGGTTCCGGCCCAGAATTGGCACAGGTGCCGTTTCATAGCCGTCTTGACCGCCACCGGCGTGCCGAGCGAGAGGTAGCTGCCCGCAGGAGCGGTCAGTCGGGGCCAGGTGAGCCCCCCGCCCGACGGGCTGTCGGTGATGGCGAAGCGAGCCCACGCGCCGCTCACCGTCGTGGCCAACTTTTGCTGGGCCGGGGTGAAGGTGAAAGCTCCGCTCGACTCGACCGGGCCGTCGAACACATAGGGCAGCTCGGAGGAGTGGAAGGCGCCGAGGTCGATGCCCGGGGTGGGGAGGACGAACGGGTTGGGCACCTGGTCGTACTCGTACTCGTAGACGGGCACGTACTTCTGGAGGATGGCCGCGCTGTCGACGGCCGGGCAGGCCAGCACGGCATCCCCCACGGCTTGGCCCAGGGCCGCCCCGGCATCGGGGTAGTCGGCGAGCGGGTACTCACGTTGCACCTTGGCCCCGACCACCGGCCCGAAGTACTCGTCCACGGCCGAGGCCCACTGCGCATCGGTGAGGGGGTTGCCGACCACGTTGTAGTGGAGCGCGACGAACAGCCGGCCTTCGTCGCGGTTGGCCCCGATGATCAGCGGGACGTGGTGGAAGTGCCCGGCCTCCAGGGCCGCCGTCGGATCGGTGGGCAAGGTGACCCCGTCGGCCACCGGGCCCCAGTAGGCCCCGTCCCCGAACAGGAACGAAGGATCAGGTGGCATCGCCTCGATCACCTGCTGGGCCGGCATGGAGCGCATGCAGTCCAGCAGGGCCGAACCCGCCGGGCAGCCCAGCTTGGCGGCCAGCTGCGTGCCTTCGGACTCGGCGGTGGACAGGGGCTCTGCGGGGAGGGTGCACGGGCCGCTCTCGGTGATCCCCCTCTGGAAGAGACCCGCCGAACCCGGTGACACCAGCTGTGCGCACGTGCTCATGCCCCCGGCCGACTCCCCGAAGATGGTCACGTCGTGGGGATCCCCGCCGAACGACGCGATGTTGGCCTGCACCCACCGAAGTGCGGCCTGCTGGTCGAGGAGCCCGAGGTCGCCGGTCGAGTGGTGGGGGTCCTCTGCTGCCAGTGCCGGAAGGGCGAGGAACCCCAGCGGCCCGAGCCGGTAGTTGAAGCTGACCGAGATGACATCGTGGCCGGCGGCGAAGTTCGCCACGTTGTCGTCGCCGGCACTGCCCACCGTGAACCCGCCCCCGTAGATCCAGACCATGACCGGACGCGGCGTCGTCGGCGTCGTCTTCGGCGCGTACACGTTGAGGTACAGGCAGTTCTCGGTGCCGGTGTAGAGGTTGACGACCGGTACGATCTGGGGGCACTCGCTGCCCATGGTGGTGGCATCCAGCGTGGTCGTCCACGGGGTGACCGGCTGTGGCGCCTGCCATCGGAGCGTGCCCACCGGCGGTCGGGCGAACGGCATGCCGAGGAAGTTCCGGGTGGCAGCCGACGCCGCCCCGTGGACCACGCCGTCCGGCGTGCGGATGGTCAGCGGATCGCCGGCCACCTCGTGGGTGGCCGGCGCGGAACCCTTCGGTGCCGACGAGGTGGAGGTACCCGAGGCACTCGACGTACCGCAGGCGGCCAACACGACCACACAGCACAGTGTGACGAGTACCGCGACCCCCCGGCGCATCAGCCAGACCGTAGTACAGGGGGCCGCCCCTGGCCCCGGCGCCGAACGCCGGCGCGGGGGCCGCCCGTCCGATCAGACGTCGAACTTCACCAGGCCGCGGATGTTGGCCCCGGCGTGCAGATCGTCGTACCCGTTCTGCACCTCGTCGAGCGTGTACTCCTGGGTGATCAGGTTGTCCACCTCGAGGAGGCCCGCCTCGTAGAGGCGCAGCAGGTTGGGGATCTGGACCCTGGGGCTGACCGAGCCGAACACCGTGCCCAGCAGTGACTGGTTGAACATGGCGAAGTTGAACAGGTTGAGGCTGACCTGCTCCTGGTTGAACGGCGCAATGGCCGTCGTCACCACCCGGCCGTCCTTGGAGGCCAGTGCCAGGGCCGGTGCGATCAGGTCCCCTGTCAGCACGCCCGGCGTCATGATCACCGCGTCGGCCATGCGGCCCTCGGTGAGCTCGGGGAGGATCAGGTTGGCCTCGAGGATCGACGCGGCCCCGTGGGTGGCCCCGATCAGCTTGGCCTTCTCCACCTTGAACGGCAGTGGGTCGACGGCGATGATCTGCCGGGCGCCGGCCAGCCGCGCCCCCTGGACGGCGCCGGAGCCGACCCCGCCGCAGCCGATGACCACCACCGTCTCGCCGGGCTTCACCTTGGCCCGGTCCACCGCGGAGCCGAAGCCGGTGGAGATGCCGCAGCTGATCAGGGCGGCGGCCTTGAGCGATGCGCCCGGGTCGATCTTCACCAGCGACGCCTCGTTGGCCACCATGAACTCGGAGAACGTGCCGAGCTGGGTCATGCGGTTCACGTTCTGGCCGTTGAGGTGGTGACGCCAGCTCCCGTCGCTGATCATCGGTCCGGCCAGGGTGGACATGCCCAGGTCGCAGAGGTGCTGGCGGCCCGAGGCACACCAGAAGCAGCGACCGCAGGACGGGATGAACGATGCGGCCACGTGGTCGCCCACGGCCAGCGACTCGACGTCCGGCCCGACCTCCACCACGATGCCGGCACCCTCGTGGCCCCCGACGGCGGGAAACAACGACTTCACGCCGAACACAGCGAGGACCTCGGCCGGCGCGCTGATGTCTCCGTTGCGCAGGTGCTCGTCGGAGTGGCACATGCCCGCATAGGCCATCTGCACCCGCACCTCGTGCGCATGGGGCTCGTCGACATCGAGCTCCTCGACCTTCCACGGCTCGTTGAGGCCGGAACAGACTACGGCACGGATCTTCATTTGGTCCTCCCCTGGTGACGGCGCCCCGGGGCGCCGAACGTCTCTCTGCCCAGCATCGCGCTTCGAGCCCGACCGCGTCGAGCCTGGGCCCGGACGCCCCTCAGGCCTGCTCCGCCCGCAGGCGGTTCTCGTCGAAGCCGGTGGCGAGCAGGCGGAACGCCCGGTCCACCTCCCCGGTCAGGTCGTCGGCGTCGTGGCGAGCCCAACAGGCGAAGGCCGCCATGGCCGCGCCCAGGGCCGCCCGGGCCACCGTCTGGGGCACCAGGTCGCCAGGAGCGGCTCCGATGCGCCGGGCCACGAAGCGGGCGACCACGTCGCACCACTCCTCGTAGCGGACCGCCGAGTGGGCCACCAGGTCGGGAACCGAGCTGATCAGGCCCATCCGGATCCGCAGCTCGTCGAGCTCGCCGGCGCCGAACCGGTTGGTGGCCACCACCGCCCGGCGAAGGACATCCATCATCGGCTCGGCACCGGGCGCTTCGTTCAGGCGATCGTCGAGGCGGACGAGCTCGGAGTCGAACTCCCCCCAGACCACGTCGCGCTTCGACTCGTAGTACCGGAAGAAGGTCCGACGGCTGACGCCTACTGCGGCAGCGATCTCGTCGACGGTGGTCTCGTCGTACCCCTGCCTGCTGAACAGATCGAGCGCCGCCCGGGCCACGTCCTCGCGCGAGGTGCTCGGACGTCGGCCACGCGCCACCTCGTTCGGGCCGGTGGCCCGTTCGCCGGTGCCACTGCCCCGTTCGCTGGGGCCTTGGGCCTTGCCGGTCGCCTTCAGGGTCATGAGACTTCCATTTTGGCATCGAGTGCTATAAATTCAAAGCCATTGTCCACCGCCCGGCCCCGGCCGGCCGATCACCGGAGGTCCCATGACCGTCACCAGCACCCGGGCCGGCGGCGCCCCGATCGCCGTCGACCACGGCCCATCGACCCCGACCGAAGGCCACGAGGTGTCATCCGACGGCGCGGCCACCGACGGCGCGGCGCCCCTCGTCGCAGAGGACATGCTCGTCGAGGACGTGTCCATCGACGGCATGTGCGGCGTCTACTAGACCCGCCGGACGCGCCACCGCCGACGGATCGAGCCCCCTTGCCCCCCACACCGCCCGTCGCCGGGTCGCCGGCCTTCGACGCCACGCGGGCCTGGGCGCTGCACCCGCAGGTGTCGCTGCGGCCCGAGTCCTTCGGGGCGCTGGCCTACCACTTCGGCACCCGCCGGCTCTCCTTCCTGAAGAGCAGGACCCTGCTGGCCGTGGTCGAGTCGCTGGCGCACCAACCGTCCGGATACGAGGCATGCCGGGCCGCGGGGGTGGCGCCCACCGAGCTCGAGGCCTACACGCGGGCGCTGGCCGCCCTGGCCGACTCCGGGATGATCTGCGAACGGGCCGCCTCATGACCCTGGTGGCCGGCGGGTCCGCGGGGGCCGAGGCGACACCGCAGGCGGCCGAGGAGTCGCGGCAGCGCCGCGGTGCTCCTACCGGACGGCTGGTCGAACGGTTCGAACGGGGCCTGGAGGCACCAATCTGCCTGACCTGGGAGCTCACCTACGCGTGCAACCTGGCCTGCGTGCACTGCCTCTCGAGCTCAGGGCGGCGCGACCCGCGCGAGCTGTCGACCGACGAGTGCAGGGCGCTCATCGACGAGTTCGAGCGGATGCAGATCTTCTACGTCAACATCGGGGGCGGCGAGCCCACCGTCCGCTCCGACTTCTGGGAGCTGGTGGAGTACGCCACCGAGCATCACGTGGGGGTGAAGTTCTCCACCAACGGCTCGCGGATCACGACCGCGGTCGCCGAACGACTGGCATCCAGCGAGTACGTCGACGTCCAGATCTCGCTCGACGGTGCCACCCCGGCGATCAACGACGCCGTGCGCGGCGAGGGCACGTTCGACACCGCAGTCACCGCCATGGGGCGCCTTGCCGATGCCGGCTTCGTCGGCTTCAAGGTGTCGGTGGTCGCCACCCGTCACAACGTCGGCCAACTCGACGGGTTCAAGGAGCTCACCGATCGCTACGGCGCCCAGCTCCGACTCACCCGCCTCCGCCCCGCCGGGCGCGGGGCGGAGGTGTGGGACGAGCTCCACCCCACGGCCGAGCAGCAGCGGGAGCTCTACGACTGGCTGGTCGTCCACGGTGAGCAGGTCCTGACCGGCGACTCCTTCTTCCATCTGGCCGGATACGGCGAATCGCTCCCGGGGCTGAACCTGTGCGGCGCGGGCCGCGTCGTGTGCCTGGTGGACCCGGTCGGCGACGTCTACGCCTGCCCGTTCGCCATCCACGACGAGTTCCTGGCCGGCAACGTCCGCGGCGCAGGCGGGTTCACCGACGTCTGGCGCCGCTCCGACCTGTTCGACGAGCTGCGCCGTCCCCAGAGCGCCGGAGCGTGCGGCTCGTGCGGGGAGTACGACGCCTGCCGCGGCGGATGCATGGCCGCCAAGTTCTTCACCGGCCTTCCCCTCGACGGGCCGGACCCCGAGTGCGTGTTGGGCCACGGCGAGGAGGCGCTGGCACGCCGGGGCACCTCCGAGGCGCCCAGGCCTTCACTCGACCACTCCCTGCGCCCGAGGCGCCGGACCGGTGCTGCAGGTCGTCCCGGCGATCCCGGCGATTCCCGTCCCGGCGCCGCGGGCCACCTCGGTCCGGTGGCGGTGGCCCTCCTCCCGCGTCGACCCGACCGGGCCTGCGACGAAAGCCCCCTGGCCGCATCCGGCCCCGGGCCCGTCGGCCCCTCTGCCGGCACCGCCGGCCACAGGCCGCACTGAGCCATGGTCGGACTGGTCGATCCCGTGGAGCTGGCCGGTCGAACGGCGCCGTCGCGGGTGGTGTTCGGCCCCCACGAGACGAATCTGGGTGCTGGACGCTCCCTCGGAGCGCGCCACGTCGCCTACTACGAGGCCCGGGCGGCCGGCGGTGCCGGCATCATCGTCACCGAGACCGCCTCGGTGCACCCGTCGGACTGGCCCTACGAGCGTGCGCCACTGGCCGTCTCGTGCGGACCGGGCTGGAGGGCCGTGGCCGGTGCGTGTCAGCCGCACGGGGCCCTGGTGCTCGCCGGGCTGGGCCACTGTGGCGGGCAAGGTTCAAGCGCCTACTCCCAATCGGTGCTGTGGGCACCGTCGCCGGTGGCGGACGTGGTCAGTCGCGAGCTGCCCATGGAGATGGAGCAGGCAGAGATCGACGCCGTGGTCGACGGGTTCGCGGAATCGGCCCGCTCGGCCGCGGCGTCGGGCCTCGACGGCGTCGAGATCGACGCCGGCTCCCACTCGCTCCTGCGGCAGTTCCACTCCGGTGTGACCAACCAGCGCACCGATGCCTACGGCTCCGACCGGCTGCTGCTCACCAGGGAGGTCCTCGCTGCGGTTCGGGGCGTCCTCGGAAGCGATCGCATCGTCTCCCTCCGCCTGTGCTGCGACGAGCTGGCCCCGTGGGCCGGCGTGACCCCTGAGCACGCGGCCGAGCAGGTGGCGGCCCTGGCCGACCGGCTGGACCTCTTGGTGGTGGTGCGGGGCGGTCCGTTCTCGGCGTCGGCCTACCGCCCCGATTCCCACACGCCGCCCGCATTCAATGTCGACCTGTGCCGCATGATGCGCGATGCCGCTGCCGGCCGGGTGCCCGTCGCCCTGCAGGGCAGCGTGGCCGACCCGGACGTGGCCGCGGCCGCCCTCGACGAAGGGGTCTGTGATCTGGTCGAGATGACCAGGGCACAGATCGCGGAGCCCCGCCTGGTGGGGCTGGTCCGGCAGGGCGACGGCACCCGGGTACGGCCGTGCCTCCTGTGCAACCAGGCCTGCCACGTCCGCGACGACCGCAATCCCATCGTGAGCTGCGTGGGCGAGCCCCGCAGCGGCCACGAGACCCTCGAGCCGTCCACCGAGGGGGTCGACGGGCTGCCCGGCGAGGTCCTGGTCGTCGGGGCCGGAGTCGCCGGCCTCGAGTGCGCCCGGGTGCTCTCTGCCCGCGGGCACCGCGTGCGCATCGCCGAGCGGGCCGAACGGGCGGGTGGGATGGTGCGGACGGCGGCGGTCGGTCCGGGCCGCGAGCGCCTGGCCCGACTGGCCCACTGGTTGATCGCCGAGTGCCTCCTCCAGGGTGTCGCCATCGAGACCGGAACGGAGGTGACGGCGGCCGACCTCGATGCCGCCCGGGCCGACGGAACCGATGTCGTGCTGGCCACGGGTTCCCGGGCGGCGCCCCTCGCCTTCCCGGCGGACGGCTCCTGCGCAGTGGTCGACGCCCCGGGGCTGCTGGCCGGCGGGGTCGACAGCCTTCCGCCCGGTGCGGTGGTGGTGCACGACCCGATCGGGGGCCCGATCGGCGTCGGCGTGGCCGAGTGGCTGGTCGGCACGGGACGGGACGTCTCCCTGGTCACCCAGGACCAGATCGCCGGCACCCTCCTGTCCCGGACCGGGGACCTGGCCGACGCCAACACCCGGCTGCAGCGCGCCGGGGTCCGGCGCGAGCTGCGGGCACTGGTGCGCGGCATCGAAGACGGCCGGGTCGTGCTCGAGGACGTCTGGACCGGCGAGCGGCGGCGGGTGGCGTGCGGTGTGCTCGTCGACTGCGGCCATCGGCTTCCCGAGGAGGTACTCCCGCTCCGGCGCCCCGACACGGCGCGGGCCGGCGACTGCATCGCCCCGCGCAGCATCCTCGAGGCAGTGCTCGAAGGTCGCCGTCGAGCCATGGAGATCGCCACCGGTGTCGGCGGCGGCGGGGCCCCCGTCCCGGTGGGAGTTGCGTCGTGACCACCGGTCCGGGTCGTCCGAACGGCGCCGCCACCGCCGACGCCGGTCGGACGACCCGGACCGGGCGTGTCGCCGGCAAGGTGGCCCTCATCACCGGTGCTGCCCGGGGCCAGGGCCGCAGCCATGCCGTGCGGCTGGCCCGCGAAGGTGCGGACATCATCGCGGTGGACGTGTGTTCCGATGTCGCCGGCATCGCCTACCCACTGGCCTTGCCCGACGACCTCGAGGAGACGGCCCGGCTGGCCGAGGGGGCCGGCGCCCGGGTGGTGACCGCGCAGGTCGACGTGCGTGACAGCGACGCGCTGACCCATGCCGTCGGCAGGGGCGTGGACCGACTCGGCCGTCTCGACATAGCGGTGGCCAACGCCGGCGTGTGCACCATCCAGCGCTGGGACGAGGTCGACCCCGCGGTCTGGGACACGGTGATCGGCATCAACCTGACCGGCGCGTGGAACACCTGCGTGGCCTCCATCCCTCACCTGCTGGCGGCCGGCAGGGGCTCGATCATCCTGATCAGCTCGGCCGCCGGCCTCAAGGGACAGCCGTTCCTCGCCCCCTATGTGGCCTCCAAGCACGGAATCGTCGGGGTGATGCGCACCCTGGCCAACGAGCTGGCGTCCCGCAGCATCCGGGTCAATTCCGTCCACCCCACCGGAGTCGACACCCCGATGCTGGTGGGGCTGGGCGGCCTCACCGAGCGTATCGAGTCGAGCCCCGACGTCGGGCCCCTGTTCCTCAACTCGCTGCCGATCGACGTGATGGAACCCGAGGACGTCAGCGACGCTGTGCTCTACCTGGCCTCTGACGAATCCCGCTACGTGACCGGGCTCACCATGACGGTGGACGCCGGAGCGACGGCCCGTTGATCGCCGGATGAGCCGATGAGCACGGGAACCCGCTACCGACACCTCTTCACGCCGCTCCGTCTCGGGCCGGTCACCGTGCAGAACCGGATCGTCTTCTCGGCCCACCTGACCAACTACGCCGTCGACGGCCTGCCCACCGAGCAGCACGCCGCCTACTACGCGGCCCGGGCCGCCGGCGGTGCCGGGCTGATCATCACGGAGGAGCATTCGACCCATCGGACCGACTGGCCCTACGAGAAGCTCATCCACGGCTTCAACCCTGCGGTGGTCGACGGCTACCGGCGGATCACCGACGCCGTGCACGCCCACGACGTCCCCATCCTCGCCCAGATCAACCACAACGGCGGTCAGGCCTCGGGCCTCTACTCGCGCCTGCCGGTGTGGGCACCCAGCCCCGTTCCCGATCCGCTCTTCCGTGAGGTGCCCAAGGCCGTCGAGCCCCACGAGATCAGGGAGATCATCGACGGGTACGCCCTCGTGGCCGACCACTGCATGGCCGGTGGATTCGACGGCATAGAGCTGCAGTGCTCCCACTCCTCGATCGTGCGCGGCTTCCTCTCGCCGGCCACCAACAGGAGGGACGACCACTACGGGGGCCCCCTACGCAATCGGGCCCGGCTCCTGCTGGAGATCGTGGACGCGGTGCGCGACGCAATCGGAGGCGATCGCGCCCTGGGGGTGAGGATCTGTGGCGACGAGCTGATCGAAGGCGGCACCGGCATCGAGGAGGCGGTCGAGGTGGCCCGTCTGGTCGACGCCACCGGCCAGGTCGACTACATCAACACCTCGATCGGAGTGGCCACGGCCACCCTGTACATGATCGAGGCCAGCATGCAGGTCCCTCCGGGGTATGCCCTGTTCATCCCCAGCGCCATCCGCGAGGCGGTGGGCGTCCCCGTCGTCGGCGTCGGCCGCTTCAAGGATCCCCTGCAGGCCGACAGGGCCCTGGCAGAGGGCCTGTGCGACCTGGTCGGGGTGGTGCGGGGACAGATCGCGGATCCCGATTTCGCCATCAAGGCCCGCTCGGGGCACGCCACCGACATCCGCACCTGCCTTTCGTGCAATCAGGAGTGCGTGGGCCGGATGGGGCTCAACCGCTGGCTCGGGTGCATCGAGAACCCGAGGACCGGTCGTGAGTCGACCACGTTGCCCTTCCCCGAGAAGCGCTCGAAGGTGGTGGTGGTCGGTGGGGGCCCGGGCGGTCTCCAGGCCGCGGTGACCGCCGCAGAGCGCGGCCACCGGGTGGTCCTCTTCGAGCGCAACGACCGCCTCGGGGGGCAGGCCCTGGTGGCGGCCTCGGTCCCCAGCCGGGCGGAGTTCTTCGACATCGCCCGCAATCTCATCGTGGCCGCCCGGCGCGAAGGCGTCGACCTCCGGACCGGGACGGAGGCCACGGCCGAAGCAGTGAGGGCGGAGCGACCCGATGCCGTCGTCGTGGCCACCGGCGCCCGGCCCGCCCGACCGTGGTGGGTCGGCGACCACCGCCGGGTTGTGGACGTGCGCGACGTCCTCGAAGGACGCGTCCATCCATGGGGGCGGGTGGTGATCGTCGACGAGCTCGGGTTCCACCAGGCCACCTCGACCGCCGAGCTGCTGGCCGACCGCGGATGTGAGGTGGAGATCGTCACCAACGGGATGGTGGTGGCCCAGGACCTGGGCGTCACCCTCGACCTGGAGACCTGGAACGTCAAAGCCCACGCCAAGGGCATCACCCAGAGCGTGGACCTCGTCCCGATGGGCGTGGCCGACACCGACGCCGAGCGGCAGGGGGGCGGAGGCGACGGGCCGGTCGTCCTCACGCTGCAGCACCATCCGACCGGCACCGACCGGCACCGCGACTGCGACTGGGTGGTGTGCGCCGTGCACCAGCAGCCGGACGACGCGTTGTGGAGGGAGCTGCGGGCCGCACCGTTCCCCGTCCACCGGGTCGGGGACTGCCTGTCGCCGCGGCGGGCCCACGCCGCCATCGTCGAGGGCCATCGAGTGGCCGTGGCACTGTGAGCACGCCGGGCACCCTCGGCCAGGCATCGGGTGGGGCGCCCCTGGCGGCAGTGGCGGTCGTGGTGGCGCGGGACGGGCGATTGCCGCACGGTGCCGACGAGGCGGTGGCCGAGGCAGGGGGCGAAGCCGTCGTGGTCGGCTCGGGCGCCGAGGCCGGGGCCGTCGCGCTGGCCGGGGCCCGCCACGTGCGGTGGTCCGACACCGGGGACGGGCTGAGGCCGGGCGCACTCGCCGCCGCTCTGTCCCCCCTGCTCGACGGAGTGCCGATGGTGGTGATGCCGGCATCGCCCGACGGGCGGGACCTGGCGCCGCGCCTGGCGGCCGCCGGCGGCCGCCACCTGGTGGCCCGGGCGGTCCGGGCCGAGGTGGTCGCCGATGACCACCCGGACGGGGCGCCCACGGTGCGGGCCACGGTGTCCCGGCTCGACGACCGGGTGGTGGTGCCGGTCGACGTCGACGGCCCGGCCGTGGTCACACTCGTCCCCTGCGGTCGCGGCGTGGCCCCGGCCACCACGGCCCCTCTCGTCGAGCACCTCCCGCTGGCCCTGCCCCCGGCCGGTCCGGCGGACAGCGGGAACCACACCGGCGGACCTCCGGGCACGATCCTCGACCCGCAGGTGGTCGCCATCCTCGAGCCCGACCTCCACACCATGGACCTTTCCGACGCCACCCGGGTGCTGGCGGGCGGGGCCGGCCTCGTGCCGGGCGCCGACGACCGACACGCCGCTGGCGCCTTCGACCTCCTGGTCCAGGTCGCCGCGGCCCTCGGGGGGTCCGCCGGGGCCACCCGGGTTGCCACCGACGCCGGCTGGATCGGCTACGAACGACAGATCGGCACCACCGGGGTGACCATCGACCCCGACCTCTACATCGCCTTCGGGGTGTCGGGTGCCGCCCAGCACGTGGGCGGGGTGGGAGCCCCGCGCCACATCGTCAGCGTGAACACCGACGCCTCCTCGCCGATGACCGCCATGGCCGACCTCGGACTGGTCACCGACGCCCGGGCTCTGTTGGCCGAACTGGCCCGTCGCCTCGGTGTGCCGGTGCCCGCCGCTGCCTCCGGCGGCGATCCCCCTCTTGCCGACGATCGAACCGAGGACGCCCGTGGCTGAGTCCGCCGACTTCGACGCCGTGGTGGTGGGGGCCGGTCCCGCCGGATCTTCGGCCGCCCTGGCCCTGGCCCGCGCCGGTCGTTCGGTGGTGATGGTGGAGCGCGGACCCTTCCCCGGCTCGAAGAACGTCTACGGAGGGGTGGTCTACGGCAGGGTGCTCGACGACATCGTCCCCACCTGGTGGAGCGAGGTCCCGGTGGAACGCTGGGTGGTGCGCCGCTCGACCATGATGATGACCGAGGACCAGTCGCTGGCCATCGACTACCGCTCCCATGCGTGGGGCGTGGCCCCCTACAACGGAATGACCACGGTGCGCTCCCACTTCGACTCGTGGCTGGCGGGCAAGGCCACCGACGCCGGGGCCAGATTGGTGACCTCCACCGTGGCCACCGGGCTTGTGCGCGACGGCGCGGGCCGAGTGCTCGGCGTCCGGACCGACCGCGACGGCGCCGAGCTGCACGCCCCGGTGGTGATCGCCTGCGACGGGGTGAACTCGCTCCTGGCCAAGGAGGCCGGGCTCCTGCCCCTGGCCGAGGCCTCGCACTACACCCTGGGGGTCAAGGAGGTGCTGGACCTCCCTGCCGAAGTGATCAACGACCGGTTCGGCGTGCGGGGCCACGAAGGGGTCGACATCGAGATCCTCGGGTGCACCCGCGGCATCCCCGGGGGTGGCTTCCTCTACACCAACGCCGAAACGGTGAGCATCGGCGTGGTGGCCTCCCTCCCCCACCTGTCCGACGCCAAGGTGCGTCCCGAGGAGTTGATCGCCGACCTGAAGGCCCACCCGTCGATCGCGCCGTTGCTGCGGGGAGCCACTCTGCGCGAGTACGCCGCCCACCTGATCCCCGAGGGCGGATACGACACCATGCCCCCGTTGGCCACCGACGGCATGCTGGTGGCCGGGGACTCGGCCGCCATGACCCTGGCCGCCGGGCTCTGGCTCGAAGGGGTCAACTTCGCCATCGGCTCGGGATACGCCGCAGGCCGTGCCGCCGACCGGGCCGTCGCCGCGGGCGACTGCTCGGCGCGCGGCCTCGCCTCCTATCGGGCCGACCTCGAGCAGCAGTTCGTCCTGGCCGACCACAAGCGACTCCGCAAGGCCCCGGCCCTGGTGCTCTCCGAACGCATCCAGCAGCGCTACCCGGGCCTCCTGTGCGACCTGGCCGAGGGGATGTTCACCGTCACCAATCCCTCCCCCAAGGCCGGCGGTCTCCGGATCACCAGGGCGGCCGCGGCCAAGCACGGGGTGAAGCTCCGCGAACTGGCGGCCGACACGCTCCGGGGTCTGAGGATCTTCGGATGAGCGGACCGGGAGCGGCCGATGATGGGATCGGTGCGGCGGACGGATCGCTGCCGCTCGGCGGGGACACCACGCCGGCGAAGGCTCTGGCCTGGCGCGGCATCTCCTTCGAGGAGCGCATGGCCAGCGTCGACTTTCGCGTCGGAGAGCGGGCGCACATCACTGTGGACTCCGACGTCTGCCGGTCGTGCACCACCCGGGGCTGCGTCACGGCCTGCCCGGCCAACCTCTTCGCGCCCACGTCCGACGGCGGCATCCTCTTCAACTACGAGGAGTGTTTCGAGTGTGGGACCTGCTACATGGTCTGCAACCACGAGGGTGCCATCACCTGGACCTACCCCGATGGCGGCCACGGCGTCGTCTTCCACCACGGATGAGCATGTCGCACCCCATGTCCACGGCCCCACTGGTGGTGGCCTGCCTCCGGGTGACCGATCTGCGCCCCGAGGTGGACCTGCTGACCGGAAGCGTGCGCCGCGACCGGCTCGGCGTCGGGCTCTCCGCTCCCGACGCATCGGCGTTGGAGCACGCCCTCCGGATCGCAGAGGCCTGGTCGGGCCACGTCCTGGCGGTGGCGGCCGGGCCGCGCTCCGTCGAGACGGTCCTGCGTGACGCGGTGGCCCTGGGCGCTTCCGTGCTGCGGATCCCCTGGGACGACGACTGGAGCGACCACGGGTTCGCCGCCGAGCTGGCCGGTGACGAACAGAGCCTGGCCCGGGCCATCGGCGCCGCGCTGGTGCCGTTCGGGACCCCGGACCTCGTGGTGTGCGGCGACCGATCGGTCGATCGCGGCACCGGTGCCCTGCCGGCGTTTCTGGCCCACGAGCTCGACGCCGCCCAGGCGCTCGGGCTGGTCGCCCTCTCCCCCGGGCCGGCCGACGGCACGTCCCGCCGCGTCCTCCTTGCCGAGCGCCGACTCGATGCCGGCTGGCGCGAGCAGCTCGTGGTCCCGCTCCCCGCCGTCTGCTCGGTCGAGGGCGCCGGTGTCCGGCTCCGCCGTGCGCCACTCTCCGGCGTGCTGGCGGCCGAATCCGCCGTCATCCCGACCTCGGCTCCTCCACCACGCCCTGCGGCCGGGACAGGACGCGGGACGGGCCCGGTGCTGGTCGGCGCGACCAGGGTCTTCACCCCGCGGACGCGGGTGCTGCCCGCCCCGGAGAGCCCCGACCCCCGCATCCGCCTGCTGGCCCTGACCGGCGCGCTGGTGGCCCACGATCCCCCGACGGTGGTCGGGCCGGTGGGCGCCGCCGAAGCCGCCGATGCGCTCCTCGACTTCCTGGTGCGGCACGGCTATCTCGAAGACCCACCGGTCGCCGCATCGCCGACCGGTGCGGGTGACCGGTGAGCCGGCTCGCCCGGATGACGTGGCCCGAGGTGGCCCGCCGCACGGGACCGGGGGACATCCTCCTTGTGCCGATCGGATCGACCGAGCAGCACGGGCCCCACCTGCCCGTGTCAACCGACACCGACATCGCCGAGGCCGTCACCGAGGGGGCTGCGGAACGCGACGCGCACCTGGTCGTGGCCCCGGCCCTCCCCTACGGATCGAGCGGCGAGCACCAGGGCTTCGCCGGGACCCTCTCCATCGGGCAGGACGCCACCGAGCTGGTCCTGGTCGAGCTGGGCCGCTCGGCGACCGCCGACTTCGCCCAGGTGATCCTCGTCTCCACCCACGGCGGCAACTCGACCCCCGTGGCCCGGGCCGTGTCGCGTTTGCGCTCCGAGGGCCGCTCCGTGGCGGCATGGTCACCGGCATGGGGGGGCGACCTCCACGCCGGGGGGACCGAGTCGTCGTTGATGCTGGCCATCGACCCCGCCCTTGTGCGTCCCGAACTGGCCGCGGCCGGCGACCTCCGGCCCCTCGACGACCTGCTGCCGCTCCTTCGCAGCGGCGGCGTCCGATCGGTGAGCGCCAACGGCGTGCTCGGCGATCCCACCGATGCCGACGCCGCCACGGGACGGCGGCTCCTGGATGCGGCCATCGGCGACCTGGTCGAGTTCGCCGCCCGCTGTCGAGCAGTGCCGAGCATGGAGGTGACCCGATGAGTCGAGTGGCAGTGGTGACCGGGGCAGCCCGGGGGATCGGTGCCTCCACCGTGCGCGGGCTGGCCGCGGCCGGGTGGTCGGTGGTGGCGGTCGATCGGGCCTCGGACGATCCGCGGATCCCCTATCCCCTGGGGTCCGTGGAGGAGCTGCACGCCGTGGTGGCCTCTGCGGCGGTCGGCCCGTCGGGCGTCCCGATCCGAGCCGGCGGGGGCGGGCGGGTCGTCGCCCACGTGGCCGACACCACGGACCCCGACGCGCTCGGGGCGGCCGTGGCACTGGCCGAGGACCGGTTCGGGGGGCTCGACGCCATGGTGGCCGTGGCCGGGGTGATCGCCGGTGGCGTCCCGCTGTGGGAGATGCCCGGAGACCAGTTGGGGGCGGTCCTGGGGGTGAACCTCGGTGGGCCGATCACCGCGGCCCGGGTGGGGATCCCGGCGCTGCTCCGCCGGCCGGCCCCCCGTCAGGGACGGTTCCTGGCCGTGACCTCGGCCGCCGCCACGCGGGGCATGCCCGAGCTGGCCGCCTACGGGGCGGCCAAGGCCGGGGTGGCCGGGCTGATCCGCGGGCTGGCCGCCGAGCTCGGCGACACCGGGGTCACCGCCAACGCGGTCAGCCCGGGCTCCACCGCCACGGCCATGCTGGACGAGAGCGCCCGCCTCTACGGGCTCGACGGTACGGGCGCCTTCGCCGGCCAGCAGCCGATCAAGCGTCTGCTGGCTCCCGAGGAGGTGGCGGCCGCCCTGGTGTGGTTGGCCGGGACCGACAGTGGCGCACTGACCGGGGCGGTCATCCCGGTGGACGGCGGCCTCTCGTTGTGACCCCGCTGCCGGAAGGCTTCGGGCTGGTCCTCGACCTTTCTGTCCGCTCCTTCCGCGACGGGACGGTGTTGGTGGGCGGCCATCCGGGGCGGCTGATCGTCCTCACCGCCGAGGGCGTGGGCCAGCTCGACGCCGTCCTCGCCGGTGGTCCGGCCACGTCGGCCGGTCGACGGCTCGCCGGGCGGCTGGTGGGTGCGGGCATGGCCCATCCACGGCCCTCCCCGTCCGGGAGGGCGCCGGCGGCCGGCCCCACCGTCACGGTGGTGGTGCCCGTCCGCGACCGCCCCGCCCTGCTCGAGCGATGCCTCCGTTCGCTGGGTACCCGGGTCCCCGTGGTGGTGGTCGACGACGGTTCGACCGACCCGGCGGCCGTGGCCGAGGTCTGTGACCGGCACCGGGCCCGATTGATCACCCGCGCCACCAGCGGTGGCCCCGGTGCCGCTCGCAATGAGGCCCTGTCCGTGGTCGACACCGACCTGGTGGCCTTCGTCGACAGCGACTGCACCGTCACCGAGGAGTGGTTGGACCGGCTGACGTGGCTCTTCACCGACCCCGCCGTAGGGGCGGTCGCCCCCCGTGTGCGTCCGGACCCGTCGGGCCGGCCGGCTCGGCGCTCGGGCCTCGACCGGTTCTCGGACGGCCATTGCCCACTGGACATGGGCGGCGAGGAGAGCGAGGTGGGGCCGGGCCGGGTGGTGCGCTACGTGCCGACGACGGCCCTGGTGGTGCGCCGGGCGGCGATGACCCACCGGTTCGACCCCGGGCTCCGGGTAGGCGAGGACGTGGACCTGGTCTGGCGCCTGCTCGAGTCAGGCTGGCGAGTCCGCTACGTGCCGTCGACCACCGTCCACCACCGCGAGCCCTCGTCGTGGGGGGAGCTCCTCACCCGTCGGTTCCGGTACGGGACCTCCGCGGGCCCGCTGGCCAGACGGCACCCGGGTCGGTTGGCTCCCGTCGAGCTGCGGCCGGCGTCGACGGCGGTCGTCGTGGCGGCCCTGGCCGGTCGGCCGCGGACCGCCCTGGTCGTGATGCTGGCGTCCTCTGCCGCACTGGCGCGCCGGGCCGTGCCCCTGGGGATCCCACTGCCGCTCACCCTTCGCTGGAGCGCGCAGAGCGCGGGCTGGACAGCCGTCGGCATCGGGCACGCCTCCACCATGCTGGGGGCGCCGGTCCTCGTACTGGCTGCCCTGCGCAGCAGGCGTGCCGCCTGCATCGCGGCCGGACTGGCCGTGGCTCCCGCGGCGCTGGACTGGTGGAGACGGCGACCCGATCTCGATCCCGGTCGGTGGTGCCTCGCCTCCATCGCCGACGACGTGGCCTACGGGGTGGGCGTGTGGACCGGATGTCTGCGCTCCCGGTCGTACGGCCCGCTCGTCCCGGCCGTCCGGCTCCGGGCGGAGTCCGGACCGGAGTAACAGCCCGGGCCCGGGTCCCGGGCCGACCCACGGCGGCGCCACGGCGGCGCCACGGCGCGACGACTCTTCCGTTCCGTTTGGTGTGACAATGCCCTTCGGCCATCCGCATCGTGGCGGCGCCATGGCCTCGCAGCACTCCCCATCCCCACGTCGAACCGGGCACGGAATCCACATGGACACTCACGTCGAGCGCACGTCGAGGCAGTGGCTGATGACGCACCTCGGGCGGCGGAAGGGGTTGCTGGCGACCTGGGTGGTGGGCCTGGTCCTCCTGGCCGGAGCCGTCGGCGCGGGCATCGCCTCGCTGTCCACACTGCACAGCACGGAGGCGTCGCTCGCGTCGGTGCGATCCGGCCTGCAACGAGCCACCACCAACTTGGACGGCACCCGGTCCGAGCTTTCGACGGTCACCGCCCAGTCACGGTCCGCCGCCGTCGCGCTCGCTGCCGAGTCGGCCCAGCTCGAGACCGAGCAGCGCCAGCTCGCCTCCGCCGAGGCCGACGTCTCCGCCAAGGGGGTCAACATCTCGGATCTCGACTCCTGTGTCTCGAGCGTCGAGCAGGCCCTCAACCAGATCGCACTGGGAGACAGGGCCGGCGCTTCGGCCACCATCACCGGTGCCTCGGCCACGTGCCTCGCCGCGGAGCCGTCCGCATCGTGACGGTCGGGGCCGAGGAGGCACCTCCCCGCCGCAGTGTCGGGGAGCGGCGGCCCGCCGCTGCGGGGCCGCTGCCGCACCTCCGCCGCCCGAGACGCGTGCCGGTCGTCGTGGTCGTCCTCGGCGCGGTGCTGCTGGCCGCCATCGCCTGCGACGTCGTCGTCCAATCGCAGCTCCGCCATGACCAACACTCGCTGGCGGTCGCCGAACACCAGTTGGACCAGACCCGGTCGTCCGAGAGGGCGGCCACGGCCGCCCTCGCCTCGACGACCACGGGCCGGGACGCCAGGCGGCAGGCGACCGCCCAGGACAGCGCCGAGCTCGCCGCCGCCCGCAACAGCCTGAGCACGGCGTCACAGACCATCTCCCTGCAGACGCTCGACATCGCCGCGCTCGGCAGTTGCCTGTCCGGCGTGTTGAGCGCAGCGAACTCAGTCGCCACGGCCAGCCTCCCGGCCGCAGTCCTCTCGCTGACCTCGGTGTCGTCGGTGTGCCAGTCGCTGGACGGCTCCGGGGCCGGACTGGCCTACCCCTTCGACTTCCCCGACCCGTTCGTCCTGCCGGTGGGCAGCCTGTACTACGCCTTCGCCACGAACTCCGCCGCCGGGAACATCCAGATCATCCAATCTGTGGACCTGACCCACTGGACCACGGTCGGGGACGCACTCCCCCACCTGGCTCCGTGGGCGAAACCCGGCGCCACGTGGGCGCCCTCGGTCCTCCAGCGCGGGAGCACCTTCGTCCTCTACTACTCGGCCATCTACGGCCCGAGCAACGAGCAGTGCATCTCCGCCGCCGTGGCCACCGATCCCCAGGGTCCCTACGTGGACGACTCGCAGTGGCCGATCGTCTGCCAACTGGCCGCCGGAGGTTCGATCGACCCCACCCCCTTCGTCGACTCCGACGGCACGCCGTACCTGGTGTGGAAGTCCCAGGGCGCCAACGGCCAGCCGGCGACCCTGTGGTCGCAACAGTTGCAGCCCGACGGGACCACGTTGGTCGGGACCGCACCGGCACCGCTGCTCGTTCCCACCCGGACATGGCAGCACGGCTACGTCGAAGGCCCGGCCATGATCGAATCCGGAGGCAAGTACCTGCTCTTCTACTCGGGCAGCGACTGGAAGACGGCAAGCTATGCCGTCGGCTACGCCACCTGCGCGGGACCCCTCGGGCCGTGCACGGACCAGTCGGCCCAACCGCTGCTCGCCTCGCAGTCCGGGTTCAGCGGCCCAGGGGGGCCGTCCCTCTTCACCGATTCCCAGGGCAACCTGTGGATGGCCTTCGCCGCCTGGCTACCGGGAGAGGTCGGCTTCCCCCACAGCCGACCGCTGTTCCTGCGCCGGATCACCGTCACCGGCGGCGTGCCCCGGGTCGACCCCTAGCCTTCCCGGGTCGGCTCCCCCGGATCGACTCCCGGCGGGCATCGAGCGATGGCGGCCCACGTCCTCGAGCACGGCCATGGGCCGGTGGCTCCACATAAAGATCCGCCTCGGTCAAATTGCCCAAAGAACAGACCCGGTTATTGCCCCCTGAAATGTGCCGCCAGCCCGTGAAATCTGGTGTTTTTCCAACACAAACGACCAGCTCAACAATGGTATTCTCAGGCGTGCAAACATATCTGGGCCCAGCCATGTATACTTTTTGTAAGCGCACTTGTGCTGACGAGGCTGCCGAGCAATATGGCCGCCCTGCCGGGAGTCGGGCCAACCGACTGGCGGCAGCAGCAGCACGGACCGAGCATTTCGCTCGGGTCGGCGCGGCATCGTGGCCTCGGGCCGCCGGTGCAGCAGACATCGAACACCGACCAGTAATGAAATGAGTGGTGTCACCACGACGCAATCCTGGGCGTAACTAACACCGGCCGCACACCCTACGGCGTGAAGCCAGGACGGACGAGCCTTCCCGCTCACCGTCCGGGGACCGAATGCAATGGCCGGAGCCCGCCAACACCGAGCAGAGGAAGGCGCTTCGCGCGCCCTACGAAGGGAGGTGCCATGCGGACCCGCATTGCACTCGTGGCGATCATTCCTGTCGCCCTCATCACCGTCAGTACCCTGACGCAGGCTGCCCCCGTGCAGTCTGCCCGGGCGGTAACAACCAGGTCCTCCGGGGCCACCACAGCCACCGCCATGCCGGCCAATCAGTTGACGGCATTCCACACACCGAAGGCGGGCAGCCCACAGGCCGGTGGTTCGAACGTTTCGTTCGATCTGGCCGCATCTCTGCTCTCCGGTCGTCCGATCGGGATCCTGGGGACCGTGCCGCCGGCAGTGCCGGCTCCGGCCACCGTGCCTGTTCCCGCTCCGGCTCCGCCGGCGGGGCCCGTCGACACCGTGACCCCTGCCCAACGGGCAGCGTGGGAACGCGTCGCCATGTGCGAGGAAGGTGGCAACTGGGCCTCCAACGGGGGCCGGTTCAGTGGCGGGCTCGGGATCACCCGGGCCAACTGGGACGCCTTCGGGGGCCTGCAGTACGCGCCCGAAGGTGCGGAAGCGACGCCCGACGAGCAGATCATGGTGGCAGAGCGCATCCAGTCCTACCCGCCGGATCAGGGTGGGTGCAGCGGATGGTGATCGGCGGCTGACGCCCGTCCGGACCACCCGACGCGTCATCATGCCTCCGAATCAGGGGCCCGACCGACACCTCGTCGGTCGGGCTCCTGGCACGTCCCAACCGAGAGGGTCCCGGTGCTCGCCACTCGTCAGCCCGCCGCAGCACGCCGGCGACGGTCTACGGGGACGGATCCACCACCGTGTCGAGCTCCGCGCCGAAGGAAGGGGATCTCGTCATGGTCGAGGGCTCGACGTCGTCAGACTGAACCGTGACTGCCACGGCAGCAAGCTTCGGGTCTGCTCCCTCGGGAGCCCCCGGCACGGACAACACACCCCCGGCAGCGTGAGCCACCGGGGGTTCCGACTCCCGAGGGATGTCGACCCGACGACCGCTACCGGAGAACCGGCAGCGGCGTCGGGTTCGACACCCGACGGATCGAATCAGATCTTGCGGACCTGGCTCGCCTGCAGGCCCTTTTGACCCTGCTTCGTCTCGAACTCCACACGCTGGCCCTCCGCGAGGTCGCGGAAGCCCTCCATCTGGATCTCGGACTGATGCACGAAGAGATCATCCCCGCCGCCGTCAGGCGTAATGAAACCGAAACCTTTTTCGGCGTTGAACCACTTAACTGCACCTACACCCATAACTGAGTCTCCTTGAAATTCACGCACGGTAACGCGGGGATCCATTGTGAAGCCCTACATGCATCGGCCCGCGTGATTGGGTCGATGACCCCACTACCCTAGGCGCAAAGGGCGTCCGCCGCGCCACTTGTCGTCAGAAGGCCTCCGATCGGGTCGATCCGGGCTCGTGGCGGGGCGTCCGCTCAGGCAGGATCGGGGTACTCTGCCGACGCCCCGGCACCCGATCCCCGGATCGGCGACACGGCCGAAGAGCCCGCCCCGCGTGCGCCCACCCGCTCGGCCCAGCTCGGCGCGGAGACCCGTCGGCCGACCGTTTCGAAGACCTCCGCCAGCAACATCACCGAGAATGCGATGAAGAAGATCGGCTCCACCAGCGTCCCCAACCGGTCGGTCAGGTAGGCCAGTGCGAGCAGCGGGTACCCCACCGCCAGCACCGTGACCAGGCCCGAGTAGACCCGTGCCCAAACCGTGCCGTCACCGCGGGTCCGGCGCATGGCGATGACCGCGGCAGTGGTCAGCGCAGCGAACTCGACGATGCCCGAGACCATGTGGACGTAGTGGTGCACGGGGAGCTGAAGGTGCCACTCCAACCGCCGGCAGGTGGCACTCAACCCCTCCGAGCAGGCGTAGGTGTAGTGACCGCCCACCGCACCGGCAGCGGCGAACACGACCATCCACCTCCACTCGCGGCGACGTCCTCCGTCGGCCAGCGGACCGCGGAGGAACAGAGCGGCGAGCATCAGCAGGCCGGCGACGAGGTCGGCCCCCGACATCAGGGCGGCGTGCGGCCGGCCGTCGGCCTCGAGGTCGGAGAAGAAGCCGTTCACCGACGGCATCAGACCCGGCACCAACAGCACCACGACCCACCAGTTGTAGGCGATCACCGCGCCGATGGCCAGCACTCGGGCCGCGTTCAGCTCCCCGGCGCCCACCTCGGTGCGCCGCGGGATCCGGACCCGCGAAGGGAGGGTCAGTGCCTGCACGGTCGATTCAACATTATTGCTCCCCCAATCATTCCTGGGGATCGGAGGTGAACCCTGGCATACGCACCGCTCCCCCCGGGATCGTGGGCACCCACTGGTACCGTCGCGTCCCATGGTGCCCCCGATCAGCCGCCGGCGCAACGGTGCCTCCGTGGCGGTCGTCCTCCTCCTGGCCCTGGTCGCCGGGTGCGGGAGCCCGGCCGGCGGCCCGACGGCGTCGACCAAGGCCACTGCCTCCTCCGATCGCCTGCCCGCGCTCCCATCGGCACCGGCGATCGAATGGTCGCTGTGCAGCGCAGGCTCCGCCATCCAGTGCGGCACCGTGTCCGTGCCGGTCGACTACCGACACCCGCACCGCGCCTCGATCGCCATTGCTGTCACCCGGGCCCCGGCCCTCGATCCCTCCGGTCCGCACGGCACACTGGTCTTCAACCCCGGCGGACCCGGGGAGAGCGGCAACCAGATCCTCCCGGTGGCACTCAGCCTGCTGCCCCCGGCCATCCGCCAGGACTTCGACATCGTGACCTTCGACCCCCGGGGAACCGGGGCCAGCGACCCGCTCCGCTGCGGCACCTCGCCGTCCGCGATCACCAGCGCGGATCCGGTGCCGGCCGCGCCCGGTCGGCCGCTACCGGGGAGCACGGCGTTCACGACCATGGCCCGCTCCTGCCAGGCGGAGGCACCCGACCTCGAACCGTTCATCGACACCACCGACACCGCGCGCGACATGGACAGGATCAGGCAGTCCCTCGGCCTCGCCACCATCAGCTTCTACGGCATCTCGTACGGGACCGTGCTGGGTACCGTCTACGCGGAACTCTTCCCCCACCGGGTCGGCACCATGGTCCTCGACGGTGCCGTGGACATCAACGCCTCCCTGACCCAACAGGCCCTCGAGGAGGCCCCGGTCGCCGAACAGTCCCTCGCCCACCTGTTCGCCACCTGCGCGGCCACGCCGTCGTGCCCCCTCGGCCCCGACCCGACGGCGTTCTTCTCCGGGCTCGCCGCGTCCCTGACCCGGCACCCCCTGCCGGCCCCCGGGGGCGGCGACACCGAACCGGTCACCGTGGGGGACCTGGACACCGCCACCCTGTACGCCCTGGGCGTGCCCGCCTTCACCTCCTCCTACGAGTCGGCGCTGGTGGCCGCCGAACACGGCGACGGCGCACCCTTGAGGTCCCTCGCCCTCGAGTCCGCCATCGACATCGACGGGGCTCCGTTGGTGGACCCCCAGTGGGCCATCACCTGCAACGACGCTGCCGTGCACCCAGGGCCGATCGCAGCAGGGTCCCTGGCCACGGCCCTGCACGCCCGGTACCCGCTGATCGGCGCCTACGCGGTCATCTACAACATGGGCGGGTGCGTCTCGTGGCCGGCGGGGCGGCAGACCGTGGTGGACGTCCACCCCGCCGGGGCACCGCCGGTCCTGGTCATCGGCAATACCGGCGACCCGATCACCCCGCTGGTCGGTGCCCGCCACCTGGCCGCCATCTTCCCGGTGGCCGCCCTGCTCACCTGGGACGGATGGGGCCACACCTGGCTGCTGAGCGGACCGGACGACGCCTGCATGAGCCGGGCGGTCACCACCTACCTGACCGGTGGAGGGCTCCCCCCGGCCGGCACCGTCTGCCACTGAGCGGCCGGCCCACGCCCCGGAGCCGGCGCCCGGGCGCGCGTCGGGGGGCGGGGCCGCTCAAGGGCGGCCGTCGACGGCCAGGCGGTCGGCGCGTAGGGGCAGGCGACCGGTGAGGGCGATGCCCAGGACGGCCACCGCACCGGGCAGGGCGAAGGCCACGGTGACCCCGGTGGTCAACGGCCATCCCCTGGCGGCCCCCACCGCGATGGCGGCACCGCCCAGCCCGGCGCCGAGGGCCGCTCCCAGCACGTCGGAGAGGCTCAACGAGGCCGACGCCCAACCCTCCCTGCCGGAGGGCGCCTCGCGCAGCATCATCAGCGTGGTGGGCGCATAGGCCAGCCCCATGCCGAGCCCGGCCACCGCCCAGGACAGGTAGGCCACCGACAGGGGCACCGGGGGTTCGAGGACCGCGATCATGCCGCCTACCCCGACCACCACGAGGCTCAGCCCCACCCGCACCAGCCGGCGGCCCTCCCACCGCTGATTGAGGCGGGCCTGGATCCATGCCCCGACCGCCCAGGACAGTGTCGAGACGGTCACCACGATGCCTGCCGCAGCCACAGTGTGGTGGCGCACGGTCACCACGGCCAGGGTGACGAAGGCATCCGCCCCGAAGAAGGCGAACGTCAACAGGCCCCGGCTGAGAATGGTGGTGGGCAGCCCGGGCGCGGCCCGCAGGGTCCCGGCCGGCAGCAGTCGCCGCAGAGCCGGCACCAGCACCACGGCTCCGGCGACCACCAATGGCACCACCAGGACCGGGTGCCCGGCGGTCAGCCCCCCGAGCACCAGGCCGGTCCCCACCGCGGTGCGGACCGCATCCACCATCCGGTGCTCGACCTCGGGGGGCCTGGCCGGCCTCCCCAGCCGGGCCAAGCCGGGCAGGGCCAGCGCCCCGGTCACGGCCACCAAGGGGATCAGGCCCAGGAACACCCACCGCCACCCGAAGACGTGGGCCACCGCCGCGCTGGCCAGCGGTCCGACGATCCCGGGGGCCACCCACGCCGTCGAGAGCACCGCCATCATCCGGGCCCGGAGCCGCTCGGGGAAGGCCCGGCCGATGGCCACATAGGCCACCGCGGGGATCGCTCCGGCGCCCAGGCCCTGCAGCGTCCGTCCCACCACCAGGACGATCATCGTGGGGGCGAGGCCGGCCACCACCAGACCTGCGCCGAACAGTACGAGGCCGGCCACGTAGGGGCGGGTGGGGCCCGATCGGTCCGCCTCCCGGCCGGCGGCCACGATGCCGACCATGCAGCCCAGGAGGAAGGCGCTGAACACCCAGCCGTAGAGATGGAGGCCGCCCAGGTCGCGGGCGACCTCCGGCATGATGGTCACCACGGCCAGTGCCTCGGAGGCCACGAAGGTGATGGTGAGCACCAGACCCACCGTGAGCGCCCGGCGCTCGGGAGCCCAGAGGCTGTCCCCGGCCCCTCCTCCCCGGCCGGGCGGACCTCCGATCGATGCCCCGCTCATAGGGGCAGCCTAAGAGCCGGGGTGCCCGCGACGAGTGGTCGGCGGCGGGGTGCCCCCCCGGGAGGAGGGCTCCCGTCCGCGCTACCGGGGGACGAGCACCTGCTCGAGGAGCACGGCCCGACGGGGGCACTCGGCGGCCGCCCGGGTGGCGAGGGCCACCTGCCCGCCCTCGACCGGGGCGCCGTCGACGATCGGGTACCCCCATTCGTCGAGGGTGACCCGTTCGGGGAGCAGCTCGGCGCAGTAGCCGTAGGCGTCACAGGCCACCGGGTCGACCCGGACCCGCAGCCCGACCCGCTGTCGAGTGGTCATGATGCCCACCGGTCCCGGGTCGTGGCGGCCGGAAGGGCCAGCACACTGGGAGCGCGGTGTCCGGCGCACGGCCGTCCCCGCTCATGGGCCAGCGCGTCATCGGCGAAGACCGCCAGGGCGGTCCTGGCCAGACGGACCACGCCGTCGGGGTGGCGGCACGCGCCGCGCCCGTCGACGACGGCCGCCCGAACCTCGATGCGCTCGAGCACGCCGGCCCCGGCGCGGCCGACCGCCAACTGTTCGAGGTCGTCGGCGATGGCCGGCAGTCCGAAGACGCACGGGCCGCACTGCCCGGCACTCTCGCCGGCCATGTACCGGACGATGCGGGCCGTCTCGGCGATGCCGCACGAGGTGACCGGGAGCGCCACCACGATGCCGACGCCCATGGTGGCCCCGGCCGCGGCCAGGGGGCCGGGAGCGTACGGCGTGGACAGGTGGGAGGGATCGAGCCACGCCCCGCCGTAGCCGCCGAGCAGCAGGCCCGACAGCGCACCGTCGAGGCCGGCCCGGCCGACGATGTCCCCCACCGGCGTACCCAGCTCCACTTCGAGCACGCCCGGTGACCGAACCGCACCGGAGACCGTCACCAGGGTGGAACCGGGTGCCTCGGGAGTCCCCAGCCGACGGAACCACTCGGGCCCGTGGCGGGCGATGAGCGCCACCTGCGAGAGCGTCTCCGCGTTGTGCACCAGCACCGGTCGTCGGCCGACGGCGAGCGGGACCGATTTGTCGATCCGCAGGGAAGGGAGCGCCTCCCGGTTGTTCAGCCACGCCACCAGGGCCGACTCCTCCCCGGACACGTACCGTCCCGGCGGTCGTTCCACCGAGATCCGGCGGTGGTCCATCCCCGCACGGGCACGCTCGGCGACGGCTGCCGTCACCGACGCTGCGGTCCGGCCGTTGTCGTCGGCGACACAGATCACGATGTCGGACGCCCCGACCGCGGCGGCGGCCACGTCGGCCCCGTCCAACACCAGGTGGGGCGAGTGGGCCAGCAACACCTTGTCCTTGGCACTGGCCGGCTCGCCCTCCATGGCGTTGACCACCACCATCGGCCGCCTGCCGCCGCGCCGGACAGCGCTCCATTTGACCGCGGAGGGGAATCCCGCCCCGCCCCGCCCCAGGAGCCCCGACTCGGACACCGCCCGCCGGACGGCCGCCGCCCAGCCGGCATCGTCCCGCGTGGGGACGGCCAACGCACCGTGGGTGGCCAGATGGTCGGCCAGGACGGGGTTCAGGTCGGTGGCCGACCGGGCCCGGGGGGGCACGGTCAGCAGCCGGTCGTTGGCGTCAAGGGTCATGGCACTCATGGTCGTTCCTTCTCGAGCAGTCGGGTTGCCGAAGCGGTGCGGTGTTCCACGGGTGCTCCGGCTCCGGTCGGAGCCGGAGAGACCGGGCGCGTCGACCCGGGCCGAGGCGTCGAGTCCCCGGTGGACAGCCGGGCAGCCGAACGGTCGGCACGGTGCACGGGCACGGCCCGGGTGATGGCACCCGTCCTTGCGGCCCGCTCACTGGCCTCCCGGTGGTCGTGGACCCGCCAGGCCACTGCGCCACCGACCGCCAGCGTGCACGCCGCGGCCAGCGCGTCCATCCACAGCCTGGAGGCATCGGTGCCCATGCCCAGCGAGTGGGCCATGGCCACCGGCCAGCTGCCGTAGGCCAGCCAGTGGATGGCCCGCCAGGTGCGTGCACTCATCCGTTGGCGCAGAGCACTCGAGATGGCCACCGCGGCCAGGAGGTCCACGCCGACGGTTCCGAGCCCGGTCCACAGCGGCCGGTAGGGCGAAACGAACGGCACCAGCACCGAAGCCCACCCCACGTGCACATAGGTGTCGACGACGGCGGTGAGGACATGGAGGGCGAGGAAGGCCATGGCGAGCAGCGAGACCCGCTTGTGCAGATCGGCCTGGGCGAAGGCCGGCCACGAGCGTGACCTCACGCGCCCGGCCGTCAGGATTCCGAGCACCACGGTGCCGGTCAGGAGCACCAGTGCGACGATGCCCGTGGCGCGCAAGGCGTACCAGATGGTGGTCGAATGGGAGGCGAGCATCACGGTGCCCTTCGTCCGTGGCGGACGTCGATGGCGTCCAGGGGCCATCCCCCCGCATGGACGACGGTCCCGTCGGCGGCCACCAGCCGGGCCGGCACGCCGTGGGCGGCCAGGTTCCCGAGCGCGTCATGACCCCAGACGACGGCCGCCGTACTCCAGGCATTGGCCTCCACACAGGAGGCTGCGGTGGTCGACACCAGCGACCAGACGGATCGAGCGGCTTCGCCGGTCCACGGGTCCACGATGTGGTGCACCGGTCGCCCGTCGCGCGTCCATGCCCGGGCAGTGGTGCCCGAGGTGGCCAGGCCTCCGCCGTGGAGGGACACGACCTGGTCGACCGCAGCCGGTTCCGTGGTGCATTCGGGGGCGATGCCGATGGCCCACCCGTCCCGGGGGCCGGGGCCGGCCACCGCCACATCGCCTCCCAGGTTGACCAGGACGCCGCAGGCGAGCGCCTCGGCGATCCTGGCCGCGGCGCGGTCGGCGGCGAATGCCTTGGCGGTCGCCCCGAGGTCCACGTGGACGCCCGCGGGGATGGCAACGGTGCGCTCGACCGGGTCCAGTTCGATCCGCCACCAGCCCGGAGCCGGCTGCGGCCGGTGGCGGGAGGCCGGTAGGTCGCGGCACATCTCCTCGAAGTCACGGTCGTATCCGAGTTCGACGAGGGCCGACCCGATGGTCGGGTCCACGATGCCCGCGGTCCGCACAGCCACCACGCACGCCACCTCGAGGGCCTCGAAGAGCAGGGGGGTCACCTCTATCGGCTGTCCCGCACTCCTCACCTCCACCCGCCGGAGCTCCGAGTCGTCGCGGAATCGGCTGCAGGCCTGGTCGATGGCCGCCAGTTGGCCGGCCAACAGGGCGAGGGCCCCGTCAGCCCGGTGGGCGGCGGTCACCGCCACCAGCGCGGTGGTGCCGATCGCCCGCATCGAGCGGGTGGCGGGCGGCGTGTCCGTGTACGTGCCCGCCGCCGATGTCTCCAACTGGGCGCTGCTCATGACTGCCCCGACACGGTGACCGGCGAGGTCGTGGGGGTGGTGGTTGTCGGGTTGGCCGCCGAGGCGGATGCCGACGGCGACGACCCTCCGGCCGCAGATCCGGTGGACGACTGCCCGGACACCGTGGTCGGCGTGGTGGTGGCGCCGGTGCCGGAGGATGAGCCCGACGTCGCGGCGGTGGTGCCGTGCGCGGTGACCGACGACGAGTGGGCGGTCGTCTCGGACGCCACCAGGCCGCCGAGGCCGAGCGTGCCGGCGGCTGCCGCGATACCAATCGACGTCGTGGCACGTCGGACCCGACCCATGGCCCGGTCCCTCGACAAGGTGCGGTGGGCAAGAGGGCGCTGGTGCTCGGGGGGCTGGGTTGGCATGTCCTGGGCTTTCGTGTGGAGGGCGGAGAACGTGTGTCGTCGTCAATCGACGGGGGCAACGCCCGGGCGCTGCCCCTCGGTGACCCCATTGCACAGGGCTCGCCGGAGAGTCAGCATTGCGTCAGCTGGGAGGTCCCTGTGAATGCATGCACGAGCGCACCGGGACTCACAGCTGGCCCACAGGCGGATCACACCCAGTAGCCAAACCCCGGTGCGATGCTGGTGGAACTTGCAGCTCAGGACTGTGGACATCGCAGGAGGAGAACACGGTGGAACCCACCCGCAGCCAACGAATTCTGGTCGTCGACGATGAGCCGTCCATCGTCGACGCCGTGGCCACCTCCCTCCGCTACGAGGGGTTCGACGTCGAAGAGGCGGCCAACGGCCGGCTGGCCCTGTCCGCCGCCCAGGAGCACCCGCCGGACCTGATCGTGCTCGACGTGATGCTGCCCGACCTCGACGGACTCGAGGTCACCCGCCGGTTGCGAGCCGACGGCCTCCGCGTGCCGATCCTCTTCCTGACCGCCCGCGACGCCGTCGAGGACAAGGTGGCCGGCCTCACCGTCGGCGGCGACGACTACGTCACCAAGCCCTTCGCCCTGGCCGAGATCGTGGCCCGGGTCCACGCCATCCTGAGGCGGATCGGCAGCGAGCCCGATGACGAGGGCATCCTCCGCTTCGCCGACATCGAGATGGACGAGGGAGCGCACGAGGTGTCCCGGGACGGCCGGCCCATCTCGTTGACGGCCACCGAGTTCAACCTGTTGCGTTTCTTCCTCCTCAACCCCCGAAACGTGCTGTCCAAGTCGCAGATCCTCGACCACGTGTGGCACTACGACTTCGGCGGGGACGGCAATGTGGTCGAGACCTATGTGAGCTACCTCCGCAAGAAGCTCGAGGCGGTCGGTCCCCCGGTCATCCACACGGTGCGTCTGGTCGGCTACGCACTGCGTGAGCCGACGGCGGAGTAGCCGATGTCCCTCCGGAGTCGACTGCTGATCGCCATCGGCGTCATCGCCCTGGTGGCGTTGACCATCGCCGACGTGGTCACCTACTCGGCCCTGGAGTCGTTCCTCTACCAGCGGGTCGACCAGCAGCTCGACCAGTTCAACTTGGGCTACGAGCGCGGGCTCAACAACGGCGGGACACTCCTCTGCTACGGCGGTCCCGGCCGGCTCCAACCCGGCGGTTCCGGCGCGGCGGGGACCTCCGACCCCGGCGAGGGCCCCCCGTCCAACGCGGTCCAGATCGCCGCGGTCGAGGTGCGCACCCCGACAGGAGCCGTGGTCAACTCCCAGAGCTGCCCGTCATATGTGGACGGGACCGCGTACACGCCGCAGCTACCGGGGACCATCACCGGGTTCACCACCGGCCCGGACGGCACCCAGGTCGCCTACTTCGATGCGCCCTCCACGCAGCCGAACGGCCCGGGCTTCCGCGTCCGCGCCTCCATGCTCGCCGACGGGGACTACCTCATCGTGGCCCAGCCTCTGGGCGACACCGGCAGCACCCTCCACCACCTCCTCCTGGTCGAACTTGCCGTCACCGGCGGCGCGGTCGTCGTGGCCCTGCTCGGGGGCCTGTGGCTGGTCCGTATCGGACTGCGGCCACTGCGCGACATGGAGCGCACAGCGGAATCGATCGCCGACGGCAACCTGACCGAGCGGGTCCCCGGGGAGAACGACTTCACAGAAGTGGGCCGGCTGGCCCGGACCCTCAACGTCATGCTCACGCGGATCGAGTCCGCCTTCAGCGCCCGTCTGGCTTCGGAGCGGCAACTGCGAGCCTCGGAGGCACGGCTCCGACGCTTCGTGGCCGACGCCTCGCACGAGTTGCGCACACCGATCGCGGCCATCTCGGCCTATGCCGAGCTGTTCGGGCGCGGCGCCTCCGAGCAGAAGAAGGACCTCGAGCGCCTGATGGGCGGCATCCAGAGCGAGACCTCCCGGATGGAGCACCTGGTGGCCGACCTGCTGCTCCTTGCCCGGCTGGACGAAGGGCGTCCCATGGAGCGCCACTCGGTGGACCTGGTCGCTCTCTGTGCGGAAGCGGTGCAGACCGCGTCGACGGTGGGGCCGCAGTGGCCCCTGACCTTCGAGGCGTCCGAGCCGATCGAGGTGATGGGCGACGGCACCAGCCTGCGCCAGCTGATCGACAACCTGCTGGGTAACGTTCGTGCCCACACCCCGCCGGGCACCACCGCCCGGGTGTCGGTGACACGGGACGCCTCCGGAGCGGTGATCGCGGTGGCGGACACCGGCCCGGGCATGGAACCCGAGGAGGCCGATCACGTCTTCGAACGGTTCTACCGGTCCGACCCCAGCCGGTCGCGTACCCACGGGGGTGCCGGACTGGGCCTGTCGATCGTGAGTGCCATCGTGGCCGCTCACGGGGGCACGGTGTCCGCCCACGGACGTGTCGGATCGGGAACGACCTTCACCGTGCACCTGCCCGCCACTCCCCCCGGGGCCGACCCGGTCGATCTGGCCGACTCCGCTGATGTCGCCGACCGGGTCGATGCGGACGACTCCGCTGATGGCGCCGACCGAGAGCCCGAGACCCAGCCGGCAACCACGCCCTCTGCAGGCGATCGATCGATCGAGTGACCAATCGCGCCGTTGGCGACGCACATCGGCCCCGGTGGGCCCGGGGCACCGTCCAATTCTCACATGGGACCCACAGGTGGCTCCCATCCGCAGCCGAACTCCACCCTGCAGTGTCAGTTGCATGAGCGTCATCCAACTCCCACGCACCCACCAGGACGAGGCCGGAGTCGCCGAGACCTCCTCGGACGTGGACATCGTCATCCCCGTCTACAACGAGGCCGGGCAGCTGGCGCCCAGCATCGCCACGCTGCGCTCCTACCTCGACTCGTCGTTCCCCTTCGTCAGCACCATCACCATCGCCGACAACGCCAGCACCGACGACACCTGGCAGATCGCCCTCGACCTGGCAGACACGCTCCCCCGGGTGCGGGCCGTCCACCTCGACCAGAAGGGCCGCGGCCGCGCCCTGCGGGCGGCGTGGGCCGGGAGCACCGCCCCGGTCGTCTCGTACATGGACGTGGACCTGGCGACCGGTCTCGACGCCCTCCTTCCCCTGGTGGCCCCTCTCCTGTCCGGCCACAGCGACCTGGCCATCGGTAGCCGTCTCGCCCCCGGCGCCCACGTGGTGCGGGGCGCCCGTCGCGAGTTCATCTCACGTGGCTACAACCTGTTGCTCCGCACCGCGCTGCGCAGCTCGTGCACCGATGCCCAGTGCGGGTTCAAGGCCATGAGACGCGAGGCTGCAGCGGAGCTGCTGCCGCTGGTGGAGGACGACGCCTGGTTCTTCGACACGGAGATCCTGATCACGGCCCAGCGCATCGGCCTGCGGATCCACGAAGTGCCGGTCGACTGGGTCGACGACGTCGATTCACGGGTACAGGTGGCCCACACCGCATGGTTGGACCTACGGGGCGTGTGGCGGATGATGGGCCCGACCTCGCGGCAGCGGGCGGTCCTGCGACCGGCCCGCCCTGCGGCACTTCGAGGCACCGGACCGGGATCGAGCTCGAACGGCGTATCCCCTGTCGGCGGCAGTGGGCGCACCGGCCGGGGAGTCGCCGGCAACGGAGCGGGCGCGAGGCCACACGCGATCGGCACCTTCGGCACCGTAACCGCGACGACGGACCCAGAGGTCTTTGCCGATGAACTACTCCGTTTCGCCGGGGTCGGGGTCGTGAGCACGCTCGCCTATGTCGGACTGTTCGCCGCCCTAGAGCCCGGCCTGGGAAGCTACGCCGCCAACGCGTTGGCCATCGGGCTGTGCAGCCTGGGCAACACCGCTGCCCATCGGGGCATGGCCGGCACCGCTCGGCACGGACTCGATCGCTCCCACCGCGTGGCGACGGGGGCTGCTCTGCTCGCCATCAGCCTCTCCTTCACCACCGGCGCGCTGGCGGCCACCCGGGCCCTCGGGCTCACCTCGCTGCTTCCCGAACTGTGCGCCGTCTCCGTCGCCAACGTCGGTGCCGCGGTGATCCGGTTCGGCATCCTGCGCACGTGGGTCTTCCGCCCCGCCTTCGGGACCCACCTGGCAGCGGCGCCCGGCATGCTCGGCACGGGCGACCACGTCGACGGGGGACCGACGATGACGGGGACGCCTCGATGAACCCGACCGACCTGACCGACGACTCACGCATGCTCGACGGATCCGTGCCCGGAGCCGTGGCGCCCGACGCTGCCGTCTCCCTCGGCACCGTCACCGATGACCCGACGTCCACCTACGGGGTGCCTCCTGGCCTGACGTCCAGGGAGACGACTGGCGGCGGGGACGGGGACGACCACGAAGGCGCTGCGCCCGCCAGCACCCCCTTCGCCGACCCACCGATCCCCGGGGACCCCTCCAGGTGGCCGAATCGGCTGGTGCGGGGACGACCGGAGGATCCGGCCTGGGTCCGGCCCTCGCTGCTGGTCCTGCTGGTCGGCACCGGATTCCTCTACCTCTGGGGTCTCGGACAGTCGGGCTGGGCCAACAGCTTCTACTCCGCAGCAGTCCAGGCCGGCACCAGAAGCTGGAAGGCCTTCTTCTTCGGCTCCTTCGACGCGTCGAACTTCATCACCGTGGACAAACCACCTGCCTCGCTCTGGGTGATGGATATCTCCGCCCGTCTCTTCGGGGTGAACTCGTGGAGCATCCTGGTGCCCCAGGCCCTCGAAGGCGTGGCCACGGTCGGCCTCCTCTACCTCTGCGTCCGGCGATGGTTCACACCCGGGGCGGCCATCCTGGCCGGCGTGGTGCTGGCTCTCACTCCGGTGGCCACCTTGATGTTCCGATTCAACAACCCCGACGCGCTGTTGACCCTGCTGCTGACCGGCGCGGCCTATGCCACCATCCGGGCCGTCGACGGCGGGCGCACCCGGTGGTTGGTCCTGGCCGGCGCGCTGATCGGGTTCGGGTTCATCACCAAGATGATGCAGGCGCTCATCCTCCTGCCCGTGCTCGCTCTCGTCTACCTGCTGGCCGGGCCGCCCAAGCTGGGCCGACGGATCGTGCAGTTGGCTTACACGGGCATCGCAGTGGTGGTCTCGGCCGGGTGGTGGGTGGCCGCGGTCCAGCTGACGCCGGCTGCGGACCGGCCGTACATCGGTGGCTCCACCGACAACAACCTGCTCAACCTGATCTTCGGCTACAACGGAATCGGCCGCCTGACCGGAAACGAGACGGGCAGCGTCGGCTGACAGGTCGGCGGCGGCAGCCCGTGGGGCCCGACCGGATGGGACCGCCTCTTCCTGAAGGAGATGGGCGGTCAGATCTCATGGCTGATCCCGGGTGCGCTGATCGGCCTGGTCGCCGTGCTGTGGCTGACCCGGCGCGCCCCGAGGGCGGACCGGGTGCGGGCCGGATTCCTGCTCTTCGGAGGGTGGCTGCTGCTCACCGGCGCCACCTTCAGCTTCGCCCAGGGCATCATCCACCCGTACTACACGATCGCCCTGGCCCCGGCCGTCGGTGCCCTGGTGGGCATGGGGGCCTCGACCCTGTGGCGCCGGCGCCGGGAGGTCTTCCCCCGACTGGCACTGGCCGCAGCCATCCTGGCCAGCATCGCCTGGGCGTTCGTCATCCTCGGGTGGAGCCCGCACTGGTATCCGGCACTCCGCTGGGTGATCCTCGTCCTGGGGCTGGTCGCGGCGGCGGGCATCGCCCTGGTCCCCAAGGCCCGCGGCGTCCTGGCCGCCGGGATCGCCGGATTCGGGATCGCCTCGATCATTGCGGGCCCCGCCGCCTACTCCCTCACCACCGCGGCCACCCCCCACAGCGGCGCCATCCCCTCGGCCGGACCGGCCGTCCAGGGTGGCGGCGGATTCGGCGGATTCGGTGGCCCGGGTGGGCTCGGTGGCTTCCGCGCCTTCGGCGGCACCGGGGGACGCAACGGCACCACGCTGCCACCCGGCTTCACCCTTCCCGGCGGACTCCAACGTGGTGGCGGTGGCTTCGGTGGCGGACCGGGCAGGTTCCCCGGCGGCGCCGGCGGGTTCCCCGGTCGCGCCGGTGGCTTCGGCGGCGGTGCCGGTGGCTTCGGCGGCGGCGGTGCCGGAGGGCTCCTCAACGCGTCGACGCCCGGCAAGCAGTTGGTCGCCCTGCTCGGCAAGAACGCCTCGCAGTATTCGTGGGTGGCGGCCACCACCGGCTCGAACTCCGCCTCGGGCTACCAATTGGCCGCCGGTGATCCGGTCATGTCGATCGGCGGGTTCAACGGGACCGACCCGGCCCCCACGCTGGCCCAGTTCGAGAGGTACGTGGCCCAGGGACGAATCCACTACTACATCGCCGGTGGCGGCGGTCTCGGAGGCCCGGGCGGAACCGGAAGCTCCGGCACGTCACCGGCGTCGCAGATCGCCTCCTGGGTGAGCGCCAACTTCACGGCCACCACGGTCGACGGCGTGACCGTCTACGACCTCACCGCGAAGAACTCCTGACGGGACGACCGCGACCCGACCCGCTGTCGCATCGGCGCCTCGGAGGTCGACGAACCGACCGAGCCCGTGCCGGCATGAACGACGGAGGCCTGTCGCCGACGGGGCAGCCGTTCCGACCAGGGCCGACGCGCCCGGCACCGCTCGATGGGCTGCGAACATCCCCGCTGGGCCATGATGAGGGCAGACAACCCGGACCCCCGACAAGGAGATCACTGTGGCGATCAACGTGACGCCGATACCCGCCCTGGATCCCAAGATCAACGACATCCGTCGCCGCACGGCCGACTTCATCAACGCCGAGATCCTCCCCAACGAGGAGACGCTGTGGCGGTCGCGCCGGGAGGGGGGGCTCACCGAGGACGAGCTTGAGCACAGCCGGCGCCGGAGCATCGAGCTGCGCGAGGAGATCAAGGTCAAGGTCAACCAGGCAGGGCTGTGGGCGCCCCATCTGCCCAAGGAGTACGGCGGCATGGGCCTCGACTTCCTGTCCCTCGCCTACATGTACGAGATCCTCGCCTACGCGGTGGGCGCTTCCACCCTGTTCGGCATCGCCGCGCCCAATTCGGGGAACGCCAGCATCCTGGTCAAGTACGGCACCGAGGAGCAGAAGCGCAAATGGCTGATCCCCCTCATCGAGGGAGAGATGGAGTCGGGGTTCTCCATGACGGAGCCGGACCATGCCGGGTCCGACCCGCGCTCCATCGAGACCGAGGCGGTCCGGGACGGTGACCACTGGGTGATCAACGGGCACAAGTGGTTCACCTCCAACGGCATCGACGCCAACTTCTTCATCGTGATGTGCCGGGCCAACGACCCCACCGGCGAGTTGGGCAAGCCGGGCCAGATGACCCAGATCATCGTGCCGACCGACGTCGCCGGAGTCAACATCGTCCGGGGCATCGGCATCTTCGGCCACTCGACCTCGGATCACTGCGAGATCAAGTACGAGAACGTCCGCGTCCCCGTCGAGAACACCCTCGGCCAGGTCGGGCAGGGCCACCAGGCCGCCCAGGACCGCCTCGGTGCGGGGCGGGTCTACCACTGCATGAACTCGGTCGGCCAGATGTGGCGGGCCTTCGACCTGATGGTGGAGCGGACCCTCACCCGCCAGGTGCACGGCGGCCTGCTAAAGGACAAGCAGTTCGTCCAGGGGTTCATCGCCGAGAGCTACATGGATGTGCAGTCGGCCCGGCTGATGACCATCAACGCCGCAGAGAAGGTGGCCAACGGCGACCCGGATGCCCGCACGGCCATCTCGGCCATCAAGGTCTTCGTGCCCGCCGCCTACCACCGGGTGGTCGACCGGGCCATCCAGGTGTGGGGCGGTGCAGGGGTGAGCAACGACCTGCCGCTGTCCCAGATGTACCTGACCGCCCGGGTGCTGCGGCTGGCAGACGGGCCCGACGAGGTGCACAAGATCCTCATCGCCAAGAACATCCTCCACCGCTATGAGGACGGCGAGAGCTGGAATTTCGGCAACTGAGTCCTCACCGGCACGGCGGTCTGCGTCCGTGCCGGGCTGGGGGCCACCGTGACCGTGCCGCCCACTGACATCGAGCCCGGCCGCATGGCCGTGCTCGCCGATCCCCACGGGGCGATGCTCGGGGTGATCGCCATCCGGACACCCTGCACGTCCTGACCGGCGGGTCCTAACCGGCGAAGCGGTTGGTCACGAAGCGGGAGATCAGGAAGTAGGAGGCCGGGAGGAAGCAGGCCAGCACCGCCCGCTCCCTCCAGGGGTGCCCGTCGACCCAGTGTGCCCCGCCGATGAAGAACGGGAAGAGCGCCAGCACCTCGCGGGTCTCGCTGTAGAGAATGGTCTGGAAGGTGAAGGCGCAGGCTGCCAGGCCCAGCATGACCCCGTAGGACCGCCGGATGCGCAGGTACGAGTAGACCGCCACACCGATCAGGAGCACGACGGTCACCGAGTCGAACAGTTCCATCACGCTCGCCGTCGAGGTGTCGAGGAAGCGGAGATGGATCAGGTCGCCGCCCGTCCTCCAGGCCAGGGTCCAGGGAAACGCGAAGTGGCGGCCCCACCGCGACTGGATGTGGACGAACGCCAGCGCGTCGCCGTAGCGGCGGGCGCAGAACACCATCCAGCCGACCCCGGCGGCGAGCGTCGGTACCACCACGGCCACCGCGGCGAGCAGGGGCTCCCGTCGTGAACGGGCCCGGTGGTCGCCGGGCGACCGGGCCTCCCAGACCTCGACCAGCAGAGCCACCACGACGATGACCAGGTAGTACTTGGTGAGGAACAGACCGGCGGCGGCCAGTCCGGCGAGCACCCAGTATCGGTTCCGGACGGCGATGAACGCCCACACGGCGAGGGCCAGTGCCATCGAATCCGGATAGTCGGCAAGCAGGAAGAAGGCGGTGGGAAAGGCGACGAGCAGCATGGCGGCGGTCCCGGACCGGCTGTGTCCCTCGTCCTCCTCCGCCAGGTGGACGAGGCCGGCCACCGCCACCACCATCGACAGGGCACTGACCAGCTGCCCGGCGAGGAGGAGCCCGGTGCCGGTCACCACGTGCACCAGACGGATCGCGATCGGGTACAGCGGTCCGAAGGCGATGAACAGGGGGTTCCCGGCCGCATGGGCCCCGGTCAGTCGGGCGGCCGGATACCCGTGCGCGGCGATCGACAGGTAGAACACGGTGTCCCACTGGTGCCAGACCTCGATCAGCGTGTGGGGGTCGTGGGCGACGACGTGGGGGAAGGCAATGCCGTAGGCACTGACCAGAGCGATCAGTTCGCTGACCACTCGGAGCCCGACAGTGACCCCGACGGCGATCAGGAAGGGCCGTCTCCATCTCGCCGCCAGCACGGAAATGCGGTCGGAGCTGGCGGTTCGCCGTCGGTGGGCAACAGCTTCCGCCACGGCCGCGAACACTACCGCACCGACGCCGGGAGGACCCGGTCCGCGGGCGCCGGCCCCCCGGGAGCCGGGGAGGACCGGCCGATAAGTCCACTACTCTCCCAGGGGTGGAAACCTCACTGATCAAACAGCAGCGCAACCTGGTCACCGAGCTCCCGGGTCCCAACTCGAAGGACCTCGACCGTCGCCGTTCGGCGGCGGTCGCTCCGGGGGTGAGCTCCGTCTTCCCGGTCTACGTGCGGGAGGCATCCGGGGCCATCCTGGTCGACGTCGACGGCAACTCGCTGATCGATCTCGGTGCCGGAATCGCCGTGAACAGCGTAGGACATGCCGCCCCTGCCGTCGTAGACGCGGTGCAGGCTCAGATCGCCAGATTCGCCCACACCTGCTTCATGGTAAGCCCCTACGAGCTCTACGTGGCGGTGTGCGAGGCGCTCAACGCGCTGGCCCCCGGCGACCAGCCCAAACGCAGCGCGCTGTTCAACTCCGGTGCCGAGGCAGTGGAGAACGCGGTCAAGATCGCCCGCCACGTGACCGGCCGTCAAGCGGTGGTGGTGTTCGACCACGCCTACCACGGCCGCACCAATCTGACCATGGCGCTCACGGCCAAGAACATGCCCTACCGGGAGAAGTTCGGCCCCTTCGCCCCCGAGGTCTACCGGGTCCCCATGTCGTACCCCTTCCGGGACCCCGACGGAATGACCGGAGAGCAGGCCGCGGCGAGGGCGATCGAACAGATCGAGCGCCAGGTCGGCGCGGACAACGTGGCCTGCGTGCTCATCGAGCCGATCCAGGGCGAGGGCGGCTTCATCGTTCCCGCGCCCGGGTTCCTCCCCGCCATCGCCGCCTGGTGCCACGATCGCGGCGTCCTACTGGCAGCCGACGAGATCCAGACCGGGTTCTGCCGGACCGGAGACTGGTTCGCCTGCGAGTTCGAGGGTATCGTCCCCGATCTCCTCACCACGGCCAAGGCCATGGCCGGGGGCATGCCCCTCGCCGCGGTGACCGGTCGCGCCGACCTGATGGACGTCGTGCACTCCGGGGGCCTCGGCGGTACCTACGGGGGAAACCCGGCCGCATGTGCCGCGGCACTGGCCGCCATCGACACCATGAAGAACGAGAACCTGGCCGTGGCCGCACGGGACATCGGGGACAGCATCATCGCCCGGCTCGGCCCCCTGCGGGCTTCGTATCCGGGCATCGGCGACATCCGGGGACGCGGGGCGATGATCGCCCTGGAGCTGGTCCGGCCGGGGACCATGGAGCCCGATGCCGAGGCCGCCAAGCGCATCGTCCAGGCCTGCCATCGGGCCGGCGTGGTCGTCCTCTCCTGCGGAAGCTACGGAAACGTCATCCGGCTGCTCCCGCCTCTGGTCATCGAAGAGGAGTTGTTGGCCGACGGTCTCGACGTCCTGGCCGGGGCCATCGGCGAGGTGCTCTCCGCTCCCGCGTCCTGAACCGGCCGGAGCGTCTGCGGACCGGTTCAGCGAAGAGGGTGGGGCAACGCGGCCCGGGCCGAGGCCAGGCCGGCGTCGAGGAGTTGGATCTCCTGGACGGCGTCCCTGGTGAGATCGTGGACGCGCTGCCCATTGGCGTCGCTGGCCGAGGCCACCGCTGCCTGTTGCACGTCCGACGCGGCGCGCATGACCTCGACGGCCTGCGCGCACACCCCCGCCGGGACCGCTCCGTCCGGCTCGATCCGCAACACCCTGTCGAGATCCACCGCGGCGGCATGGAGGCGTCGGCACAGGGACGGCAGCTCGGCGGTCGGGGCACCGAGGTCGGTGGCGGTCCGGACCGCGGCTCCGGCCTGGTCCACCGCTCGCCACATCTCCCTGCGGATCCGGCGTGGCGCCCACTGGCGCATGTCCTGAGCCGACGCGGGAACTGCCCGTCGGGCCCGGCCCGAGGCGGTGGCCTCCCACAGGGACAGCGCGCCCACCACGGCGGCGTGGGAGCGGAAGGCCCGCCACTTCCTGCGGCCGAAGCGCCAGAGCATGAAGGCGCCGACGGCCGCCCCGGCCATCAGGAGGCCGAGCACCAGCAACAAGCCGGCCAGCACCGGAACCCAGATCGAAGCGATCACACCTGCAGTGTAGGACGGGAGCGGTCCGGACGGGCATCTGCCCGCGGCGGTCAGTCGACCGCAGTCAGCAGCAGGTCTTCCATCCGGTCCAGCGACGCCTCGGGGACGCCGACCGAGACAGCCCACGCCCGCGCCCCACCGAACCGGCCGTACAAGACGTCGAGGAACCGCTCCATCGTGTCGGCCTGCACGCTGAAGCGCGAGGCGGGCACCTTGGCCAGCCGTGCCGCCAATGCCGGGTCGGCCCGGTAGCGGCCCATGATCAGCTCCATCCGCTCGGCGGTGATCACGTAGTCGGCCACGATGACCTCCCGCTGCACGCCCAGGATCTCGAGCACCAGGGCGGCCAGGACCCCGGTGCGATCCTTGCCCGCTGCGCAGTGGAAGACGAGTGGGAAGCTGGGCGGCTCGCCCAGCAGCGTCAGCGCGTCGACCAACGCCTGACGGCCCACGTCGAGGTACCAGAGGTAGCGCTCGGCAAGGTCGTCCCCGGGTGGCGCCGGTGCCACCACGGCATCCCCCTCGCCCTCGCGGACCACCGCCAGATGACGGTAGAGGATGGGCTCCGGCTCGAGGGGTCCCCTGCCGGTCTGCACCAGCTCGCGGGATGTCCGCAGGTCGATGATGGTGGCCAGGCCCATCGCCCGTAGGGCGTCGACGTCGCCGGGGGTCAGCTCGTGCAGCGTGTCGCTGCGGAACAGCCGGCCCCACCGGGTGGCCCGGCCGCCGGCGCCCGCGTACCCCCCGAGGTCACGGAAGTTGAATGCCCCTTCCAACGGGACCAGGCGGTCGGTCGATTCCACCCTCTCATCATGGTGCACACGGGCCGCCGAACCGGACACGTCGCCGCCCGGACCGCCACAGGGCGAGATCGGCGGCCTAAAGGACGGGTGACCAAGGCGCCGATGAACTACCGGTGGAGGCGGTGCGTCGGCGAGACTGTCCCTCGAAGCCGGCTCCGCCGGCGTGCCGACCGCCCTAGGGTCGGTGCGCAGGACACCCGAGCAACACCCCCCCCCCCGAGATCAAACCGTGAGGAGTTCCCTGTCATGAAGGCGCTTGCGACCTGGTGCGTACGTCATCGGCTGATCGTGGTGTTGCTGTGGTTGGCCGCACTCATCGGGACCACTGCCCTCTCCCAGGCGGTGGGCACCGCCTACTCGAACAGCTTCTCGCTGCCCAACACCGAGTCGACCCACGCGCTGTCCCTGTTGCAGGCGGCGGCCCCGAAAGTGGCTGGTGACCAGGAGCAGATCGTGTTCCACACCACCAACGGCACCAAAGTGACCGACCCGGCGGTGCAGGCGACGATCGACGCCATGTTGGCCAAGGTGGCCGCCGTTCCCCACGTCTCCGCCATCACCAGCCCGTACGATCCGCTCGGGGCCGCCCAGATCAGTTCCGACCGCACCACTGCATTCGCCACGGTCACCTTCGACACGCAGGCGCAGAACATCTCGATCCCGTCGGCCCAGCGGTTCGTGGCCGCTGCGCAGACAGCGCAGGGCCCCGACCTGCAGATCGCGGTGGCGGGCCAGGTGGCCGAGTCGGCCGACCGCCCGTCGTTCGGCGGCTCGCTGCTCGGGATCATCCTGGCCGGGATCGTCCTGTTGCTGGTCTTCGGCTCCATCTTCGCCATGGCCCTCCCCCTGCTGTCCGCCCTGGCCTCCCTCGGGACGGCCATCGGCCTCATCGGGCTCCTCAGCCACCTATTGAAGATGCCCGAATTCTCCACCCAGCTGGTCCTGCTGATCGGGCTCGGCGTGGGCGTGGACTACGCCCTGTTCATCGTGACCCGGCACCGGCAGGGCCTCATCGCCGGAGAGGACATGGAGTCGTCGATCGCCAAAGCGGTCAACACGTCGGGAAGAGCCGTGCTCTTCGCCGGCATCATCGTGTGCATCGCCCTGCTCGGCATGTTCGCCCTCGGCGTCTCCTTCCTCTACGGCCTGGCCGTCTCCGCGGCCATCGGCGTGTCGTTCACCATGATCGCGGCCCTGACCCTGCTGCCCGCCTTCCTCAGTTTCATCGGGCCGCGGGTGCTGTCCCGGCGCCAGAAGAAGGACCTGGCCGCCAACGGCCCCCGGGTGGTGGGCGCGGGCGGCAAGGGCTTCTGGCCGAAGTGGGCCGCGTTCGTCCAGGGGCGCCCGGTCCTGCCGGCCGTGGTGGCCCTCGTCGTCATCGTCCTGGTCGCCTTCCCCTTCTTCTCCCTGCGGCTCGGCTCCTCCGACCAGGGCAACGACCCGGTGGGCACCACCACCCGCCAGGCGTTCGACCTGCTGGCCTCCGGGTTCGGGCCCGGCTTCAACGGTCCGCTGCTGCTGGTGACCGTCAACTCCGGCCAGGCCGACACCCAGGCGCTCGACCAGTTGGCCGACCAGGTGGCCAAGCAGCCCGATGTCACCCATGTCAGCAAGCCGGTGGTCCTGCCGGCCAAGGACGGCAAACAGGTCTCGCTGATCACGGTGTACCCGTCGTCGGCCCCGCAGGACGCCGCCACCACCGACCTCATCGACCATCTTCGCCAACAGACGATCCCCGCCACCGTCGACGGCACCGGCCTGACCGTCTACGTCGGCGGGAACACGGCCATCTTCGTCGACTTCGCCCGAGTGCTGACCTCCAAGCTGCCCCTGTTCATCGGACTGGTGGTGGCGCTCTCCTTCCTGCTGCTGGCCGTGGTGTTCCGCAGCATCGTCATCCCGTTGACCGCCGCCGCCATGAACCTGCTCTCCATCGGCGCCGCCTTCGGGGTCCTGGTGGCGGTGTTCCAGTGGGGCTGGCTGGGGTCGGTCTTCCAGGTAGGCGGCCCCGGACCCATCGAGGCCTTCCTCCCGGTGATGCTGTTCGCCATCCTGTTCGGGCTGTCCATGGACTACGAGGTCTTTCTGGTCACCCGCATCCAGGAGGAGTGGCTCAAGTCCGGTGACAACCGCACGGCCGTCCGCAAGGGGCTGGGGGCCACCGGCAAGACGATCACCGCCGCAGCCCTGATCATGATCCTGGTGTTCGGGTCGTTCATCCTGGGCGGTGAGCGGGTCATCAAGGAGTTCGGGCTCGGGCTGGCCGCCGGCATCCTGATGGACGCCGTGGTGATCCGCATGGCCATCGTCCCCTCGCTGATGTTCCTGTTCGGCAAGGCCAACTGGTGGTTCCCGGGCTGGCTCGACCGGATGCTCCCCCGCATCTCGGTGGACCCGGACGTCCCGCCTCCGGGCAGCCATCTCGGAGGGCCGACTGCAGAGGCCGAGCCCGAACAGGTGCCCGTCTGACCTCTCCTCGGACCTGCCGGGCTCCCGGCAGGTCCTCCGCCGGCCGACCGGCCCGCACCACCCGTTCCGGTGGCCCGAGGGGTGCGCCCGCTCCCTTGACAATGGGGGTTGGCCGAGTCTTAGCTTCACAGAGAACCTAGTCACCGAGGACGGGGGAATTCCATGTCCGACTTTGTCATGACCATCGGGGGGGACACGGTGCCGGCGGCGGATTCGTTCGGCGTCGTCAATCCGGCCAACGGCGAGGTGTTCGCCCACGCCCCCGAGTGCAGCCCCGAACAGCTCGACGCCGCATTCGATGCCGCCTCCAAGGCCCAGCGGGACTGGAAGGCGGACGAGGCCGCCAGGCGGGCGGTCCTCATGAGCATGGCCGACGTCCTGCTCGAGTCGTCGGCCGAGCTCGCCCCCATCCTCACCGCCGAGCAGGGCAAGCCGCTCGGCGACGCCCATATCGAGGTCTTCGCCTCGGCCATCTGGTGCCAGTACTTCGCCGCCCTGGAGACGCCGCCCCACGTCATCCAGGACGACGGGGAGGCCCTGGTCGAGGTGGTGCGCCGGCCGGTCGGCGTGGTGGCGGCCATCACGCCGTGGAACTTCCCGCTCACCCTGGCGTTCTGGAAGATCGCGCCCGCCCTGCTGGCCGGCAACACCCTGGTGCTCAAGCCCTCGCCCTTCACGCCCCTCACCACGCTGAAGGTGGCAGAGATTCTGCGTGACGTCGTGCCCCCCGGCGTGATCAATGTCATCAGCGGCGGCGACGAACTCGGGGCGTGGATGACCGGGCACCCGGTCCCCCGCAAGATCAGCTTCACCGGCTCCATCGAGACCGGCAAGTTGGTCGCCCAGTCGGCCGCCCCGGACCTCAAGCGGGTCACCCTCGAGCTCGGCGGCAACGACCCGGCCATCGTGCTCGACGATGCCGACCCAGCCGTGGTGAGCAGGGCCATCTTCGCCGGTGCCTTCAACAACAACGGGCAGGTGTGCTCGGCGATCAAGCGGGTCTACGTTCCCGAGGCCCTCTACGACGACGTGGTCGACGGCCTGGCCGCCCAGGCCTCGTCGATCAAGGTGGGCGAGGGGACCGAAGCCGACTCCAAGCTCGGCCCGATCAACAACGCGCCGCAGTTCGAGCGGGTGAAGGAGCTGGTGGACGACGCGCTCTCCCATGGGGCGAGAGCTGCAACCGGAGGGCACGTCATGGACCGGCCGGGCTACTTCTTCGAGCCGACCATCCTGACCGGCCTGTCGGACGGCACCCGCATCGTCGACGAGGAGCAGTTCGGACCCGCCCTGCCGGTGATCTCGTACCGGGACGTCGACGACGTGGTGGAGCGGGCCAACGCCACCCACTTCGGGCTGTCGGGCTCGGTCTGGGGCGCCGACAGCGATCGTGCGGCCGAGGTGGCGGGCCGGCTCGAGTGCGGGACGGCATGGGTCAACACCCACCTCGCCCTGGCGCCGCAGCAACCGTTCGGCGGCTTCAAATGGAGCGGGCTGGGTGTCGAGAACGGCCCCTGGGGCCTGGCCGATTTCACCGAGGTCCAGGTGGTCCACCGTTCCAAGGGTGCCGACGGCCTCAACATCAACACCGCCGGGCTCGTCTCGTAGCGCCCCGGCCGGCCTGGTGGTGGGCCGGTCGGAACAGGTCGGAACAGAGATGCCGATGAACGGGCGCCGACGGACAGTGGTGGTGGTGGTGGTGGTGGCCGCCCTGGCGGCCCTCGGCGGGGCGGTGGCCGTCGTCGCGGCGACAGGGCCCGGACAGGCCGGCCGCGGCACGACGAGCGACGCCTCGGGCTCCGCGGCTCCGGCCGGCGCCACCTCGCGGCCATCCGGGTGCGGCCGCGTGCCCGTGCCCGGGCCGGGGGCCACCGCCACCCCCACCGGGGACGTCGTCCAGTCGCTGCACGTGGACGGCCTCGCTCGCAGCTATCGGCTGGCCGTCCCCGCCGGCTATCGGCCGACGACGCCGACCCCCCTGATCCTCCTGTTCCACGGGAGCGGCTCCGACGCTGTCCAGACGTCCATCTACACCCAGATGCCCTCGCGGGCGTCCCGCTCCGGCTTTCTGGTGGCCACCCCCGATGCCCAGTCCGGGCGGTGGCAGGTCTCGCTCCCCGGCGCCGCCACCGCCGACCTGGCCTTCGTGTCGGCCCTCATCACCGACCTCTCGGCCCGCTACTGCGTCGACCGCACCCGCATCTACGCTGCCGGGATCTCCCTGGGATCGGAGTTCGCGGCCATCGCCGCCTGCACCGCGTCGGACCGGATCGCGGCGATCGGCCTGGTGGCTGCCGAGTTCCTCCTCCGACCGTGTACCGGGCCGATCTCGGTGATCGCCTTCCACGGCACGGCGGATCCCCTCGTGGCCTACGCGTCCGGCGGCACCGGGGTCGCGCTCCCCGGTGTGCACGTCGTCGGGGTGGAGCAGAACCTGGCCGAGTGGGCCGCCCTGGACGACTGCAGCGTGGTTCCGAGACTCCTCCGACCGGCCTCTCAGGTGATCCGGCGCTCGTGGACCGGCTGTCGGAAGGGCAGCGCCGTCGTCCTCTACACGGTGGTCGGCGGAGGCCACACCTGGCCCGGCTCCCCCATCACCCTCCCGGTGGCCGTCTACGGCCCGACCACCGACCAGATCGACGCCACGGGTCTGATGCTCCGCTTCTTCGAGGGGCACCACCTGGCCCGGTGAGGCCGGCAGCGCGGTCGACCCCGGCGTCGCCAGGGACCCGGGCGGCTCAGGCAGCTCGGGCACTTCGGAGATGGGCGGGGTGCGGCGTCCGACGAGATGGTGGAGCTAACCGACAGAGTTAGCCCTCGACGAGCATGACCAAGGTTTCTGGACGGACGCCGTCGCTACTCATTGCGTCGGCCGCCACCGTGGACGCCATTACCTCTCGAAAGGCGGCCATGTCGGGAACGTCCACGATCAGCCCGACCCGATTCGACTTCTCCGGGTCGACAAACGTACGAATCGTGATGCCCATCGGTCCGAAGACTGCTTCCCGTGTCGGTGCAGCGAGCCAGTGGTCCACATCGTCGACTTCGTGAAAAACCATCACTGTTGCCACTTATGCCTCGGCCTTCCGCCGCTCCGTCAGGAGCTGAGCTGAATAGGTGAACGATGGCCAGGCTAGGTCTAAGGTTCGGCCCAGTAAACCCATCTTGTCTCGCAACTATGGATATCTCGTCTTGTCGATTTCGAGAGATGCTCTACTCGGCGAAAGGTGAACCAGATAGTGGGAGAGGCACCCGATCGCCGAACGGCGATCCGAACCGGTGAAGTCCGGTGGAGATTGAGGATTCGTCCCGGTGTCCATGAGGAAGACATCACCCAGAGCCGGAGTATCTGGAGTTGGTGTGATGAGCTAGCAGGCGTACGTTTCGACTGTCCTCGATGTGGTCGGAAGAAGGCAGTGTTGCGTCGATGGAGACCCATTGGATGCCGCACGATCTACTGGCTTCTCTGCCTCTCGCTAGTTGATCGGCGTAGCAACATCATGTCGGAAGAAGTGTTCCGAGAGTTGCTGACTGAGGCACTAGGTCCCGTCGAGGCTTCTCGGGCGCTCAGGACACGTACCAGTCCACCCGGATGAGAAACCTTGCTAGCACCGTGACCGAAGCCAGTGGAGTGCCAATGTGCTTCTGAGCGATGCTCGCAAAGTGCTACACCGCCTGCGTCACAGGCCATGAGGCCGGCGGTCTCTCCTGCAATCCTGTCAGCGCGGTTGGCGTCCGAGATAGGCAGCGAGGCGGTCGTACACCGAAGCGGTCGGGGGTACCTCTATGACCGCCTCAAACGGCATTTCGCCACCGCGCACGTCGGCCGGTATCATCTGCTGCACGACCGGGAGCACCGCCTCTGCGAGGGCCGGGTCGAGCTTGGGAACCTGTCCCGTTGCCACGGCCAGATCCCAACTGTGGGTGACCTGCTCCTGGGCGTAGATCATCGCCACCACCGCCGCCGGAAAGGTGCCAAACGGCAATTCGATCTCGCCCTCCAGCGCTGCATCGTTGGCCCACGCCTCGATCGCGTCCCGGGCCATATTCTCGAAGACGTCGGGCCAGTCACTGTCGCTCACGCCGGTGATCGCCGGCCCGTCGTCGGGAATAGCACCCCTGCGTCCCGCCGCAGCGATCCGGCTGGCGGCGAAGGCCATGTGACCGATGAGGGTGCGCACGTCGAAGTCGGCGCACGGGGTCGGGTCGCCGAATTGGTCGGGAACGACAGCGCCGACCAGATGAATGGACTGCTCAAAGGAACTGCGGAGCAGAGGCCGGGGGTCCTGGGCATCGGTCATTTGGTGCACTCCTCTCGACGGGTGGTTCCTCGATACTCGCAGGTTATCTGCCCCCCATTCGTTCCCGTTGGCCGGCCCCGGGGCGGGTATGAGGCTCCGGCGAATGGACGATTGCTGGCAGAGCCCACGTCGACAGCCAGGCGCGACCTGAAAGTCGACCTCGGAAGAAACGTCCCCCAGCTGCAGGACGAACAGCCCGAGGGAGTAACCCCGAGCCGGCAGCGATAGGGCCCACCCTGGTCGACAGGGTTGGACAACTGCCCGTCAAGGGACGGTCGTCTTGCCCGCTTGCGTGGACGGGGGCTGAGGTTGGGTGTCAAGACCCGGAACCGAGGCATAGGGGATCTGTGTTTGCTAGACAGCAAGGGTGGAAGACATCGTAGGCAAGTGACTGGACACGGAGGCACGGTGGTCGGGGAGATCATGGCCAGTAAGCGTGCCCAAATCTGGATCGCCCTGCTAATGGTGCTCGGAATGGGACTGTTCGTCACTTCGTGCAGTTCGAGTTCGGGGTCGAGCAAAGCACCCGCGCCAGTTCCTGTTCTCCATGTCCTAGTGACCAATGACGACGGTGTGGGCGCACCAGGGATCGACGCCGCGGTCCAAGCTCTTCGCTCACTGCCCGACACACAGGTCACCGTCGTGGCGCCTTTCACGAACCAAAGTGGCACTGGTTCCAAGACCACTCCGGGGACGCTCACGGTAACCACCGCCACGACGGCCAGTGGCTACCCGGCCAAGGCTGTCCATGGATATCCGGCAGACACTATTGCGTGGGCCGTGACTGACCACGGCGTTTCACAGCGACCGGACCTGGTGGTGTCGGGGATCAACTTCGGCGAGAACATCGGACCGCTTGCTGACGTCTCCGGTACGGTCGGTGCTGCACGGGCAGCTCTCGCTCTAGGCATTCCCGCACTGGCCGCCAGTCAGGGTGTCGACAATGGACTATCACCGATCTTTGCACAAGGGGCGCGTCAGCTGGTGATGTGGGTGCAGGGCCATCGCTCGAAACTCGTTGCTGATGGTGGCAGAGGAGCAACTGACTCCGGCTTGTCGGGCAACCTGAATGTACCGTCGTGTGCCAACGGCAACATTCGTGGTCCGGTCGAAGTTCCATTAGCCAGCAGTCTTGCCGGACTGAATATCGGCACAGTTGATTGCTCGAGTACAGCGACCGCTCCCGCAAACGACGCCGAGGGATTCGTGGAAGGTTTCGCGGTGATCTCACCCCTAGCTGCTTGATCATGGATCGCTAGTGGTCGTGTCGTGGACCGAAGGCCCGCCCCTAATTTGAATTGATGGCGAATCTGCTTGCCTGGGTTCGTAGGGTGCTCTCATGAGAGCACCCCCGTCCCGGCGTTCAGTCGGTCAGTCGGTCAGTCGGTCAGTCCACAAACGTGACAGGCGGCCAGAAAGCATTGAAGCGTCGGACCGCCCCGAGGCGGCCCGTGGTCCACGGAACGTTCATACCGCCGGATAAGTGATCGTCGTTGTCTTCATCGGTCCCCATCAGAGGGCACCAGGCCGACTGTTAGGTGTCTTGCGCAAAGCGGCAAATGGGTGCTGGGGCCCCCGGGGTTGGGTATCCAGGTGTTACGACGCCCGGAGGTGGCAGTACTCCGCGTCTGACCAGTCGCGATTGCAATCACGGCACCGCCAGCTCGACCCATTGCCGGAGATCCGAGCTGAGCGCACGATCAGTTTCGGCACCTCCTGCGATCCACAATGGGGACAGATACGAAACGCTTCAGGTTCGCTCATTCGCCGGCCTCCGACTCGGTAGCTGCGTGTTGCTCCGGACTCTACGAACTGAATCGGCAGTAGCGCTGAGATCTTTAGCAAGCTGGTCAACTGAGCGGGATTTCGCAACGACTGGCTGCTCTGAGGTTTTGGCTTCACCTTGACGCGTCCAGGCAGCGAGAGCTGGGCGCCGGGCTCCCCCCGGTTTGACGGACATCCACCATCAGGGCACAGGCCCGAAAAGGATGTCCGAATCGGAGACCATGGAACGCAAGAATCCCCGTGGCCGGCGAACGGCCCGGTCTGACGACCGGGGAACGGACCGTGCTCTCCAGCTGCGCCGGGAGAACCGGGCCCTGCGTGAGGACAACGTGACACGCAAGCGAGCCACGGCTCTCTTTGCCCGGGAGATCCGATGAACGCGGCCATTGCATCGAGGCGGAGCAAGCTGCAGGCCACGGTGCGACGAACGCCTGTTGCCTGCTCGTGGCCGACGCATTCACCGTGGCGTTCCGCAATCGCAACCCGGTGGAAGGCCTGGTCACCCACTCGGACCGGGCCGTCAGTACACGAGGGCCGACCACGGCAAACCGGCCCGGCTGAACGGCGTCCACTTGTCGATCGGGCACAAGGGCGAATGGCGGGGACAACGCCGTGGCCGAGAGCTACTTTGCCACGCTCAAGCGTGCCCTGATCGAGCCCCGAGCCTGGCCGACCCGCAAGGGACTGCACCCGGCGGTGTTCGACTTCATCGAGAGTTGGTACAACCTCCGCCGGCTTCACAGCTCGCTCGACTACTGCAGCCCCGCCGCGTGGGAAGCTCTACATCGCGAGTCCAACCGCCTTGCGGCATGATCGACACAAGCAACCTGTCCGTCGAACCGGATCAAGCCCAGTCGGCATCCGTGACGTGAGGCTCGTAAGGGTTGACCGGGCAGGTGGGAGAGGCACATGAGAGCAGTGGTGTTCGAGGACACGAGGCGGGTGGGGGTCGAACAGGTCCCGGACGCGGTGATCGAAGCGCCCACCGATGTGGTGGTGCGGATCACGTCGAGCGCCATCTGCGGCACCGACCTCCACATGTACGACGGGCGTGTCGGCGCCAACCCGGGCCTCGTGCTCGGCCACGAGCCGCTCGGTGTCGTCGAATCGGTGGGCAAGGCCGTCTCGATGGTGAATCGGGGGGATCGGGTGGTCGTGCCGACCCACCTGTTCTGCGGGGTTTGCGTGAACTGTGCCCGAGGTCTTTCGGCCGCGTGCCTTCGGGTCCGCCCCGGAGAATTCGGAGCAGCATACGGCTATGCAGGGATGGGACCCTACCGGGGCGCCCAGGCCGAGCTGCTGCGTGTGCCATTCGCCGACGCCAATTGCGTCTTGTTGCCCGGCGAGCCCGGCGATGCCCACGAGGACGACTTCGTCCTGCTGGCCGACGCCTTCGTCACCGGATGGCACGCAACCGAGCTCGCCGGGGTCTCCCCCGCCTCCACCGTGGCCATCTTCGGTGCCGGGGCGATCGGCCTCCTCGCCGCCCATTCCGCCGTCCTCAGGGGCGCTGCGGAGGTCTATGTGGTCGACCGCGTGCCGGAACGGCTTGACAAGGCAGGTGAGCTGGGAGCGGTGCCGGTTGACTTCACCGAGGGAGATCCTGTGGAACAGATCAAGGAGCTGCGGCGCCGGGCTGGCCTTCCGATTGGCGAGGAGCAGATGGGCGGCGTGCAGGCGGGGATCGACGCGGTCGGGTTTCAGGCCACCGACCGAACAGACCTGGCTCGGGAGGATCCGACCGGGGTCATCGCCGACCTGGCACGCTTGGTCAACCCGACAGGCAGTGTCGGAATCGCCGGTGTCTACGCGGCGCACGATTTCCACCCAGCGGCCGCAGGACGGTCCGACGGTTCGCTCACCGTGCCGTGGGCCACGTTCTTCGACAAGGGAGTGAGCGTCAGATTCGGGCGCACCCACGACCGCCGGTACACGACCCTGCTCCGGGACCTCGTCGTCGCCGGAAGTGCCCGTCCCGGGCGCATCGTGTCGCACCACGGGAATCTCGAAGAAGCCCCTGGGCTCTTCAGCGCCTTCGACCGGCGCGCCGACGGCGTCGTCAAGGCCGTGCTCAGGCCCTGATCGAAGATCGCCGAAGAATCGTCGAGAGGCCGTATGTCGTGAGCACCGTCGGACCCTGGCACCGCGACCCGAAAGCGGCGATTGCGCTCCTGTTCCTCACCGCGGCTGCGGGCGGCCTCGATGCGACCGCCTTTCTCCACATCGGCGGCACGTTTGTCTCCAACCAGACCGGGACGGTCGTGCTCCTGGCCATCAGCGTGACGGACTCCGGTGCCATCAACACGGTAGCGGTGCTGACCTCACTCGCGTGCTTCCTTCTGGGCGTGGCCGCCGCCGGCAGGTACCTGCCAAACGCCGTTCACGGAGAGCTCTGGCCACTCGGGACCCCGCTCGCGGTCTTGCTCGAGCTCGTCCTGGTCGCGGTGTGCGCAGTGATCATCTCGACGACCCACCTGGCTCCCGCATTCGGCGTCGCTCCGATAGCCTTGGCCATGGGCATGCAGGCAGCCCTGGCCAAGCGCATCGGTCTGCCGTACCTGACTACCGGATACATCACCGGGTCGACCACCAGCATGATCATGAAGTCACCAGCCGACGACCGCTCTGATCGGTGGTGGTGGTTCGGCACGATCCCCGTTGCGGTGATGGCCTTCGGCGCACTTACGACGGCACTTCTGGGCACCCAAAGCGTTGTCGCAGCCCTCGGGTTCGTCGGGGCCACGATGGTGGTGGCGGCCTGGCAAACACGCGGCGGTCGGAGGCGGGCCCGAGAGTAGGCCGGCCCGGCATCCCCATCCCAGAAGAACCGCATGGAAGTCTTGGGGGATTGTCTGACAGTGCTCGCAGTCCAGGACGAGTGGAGGCAGGAAGAGCCCAGCCACCTGACGACGCGGCACGGTGGGGATCTTGGAGTCAGATGAGTAGATAACTGCATCGACAATTCCGTATTCAGGCAACCGTGAACACGTGCTTCGGAACCCCTTCAAACAAGGGCGGATCCGATATCAGTAATCTCTCCTTGATGCCAGTTCTACAACATTGTCAGCCTCGGCTCGACGCCAGGCTACGAGCCGCCGGTCGATCAGGACCTGCACTACTGTCTGACCCACCTGAGACCTGTGACACGACTTGTCCGCCCGACAGAGCGGAGATCTAGGCGAGAGCGGAAGCCGAAGGACGGTGGGGGAATTGGCAAGCCTGGAATCTAAGGACCCCCAATTGAACGGTGAGGCAGGAATTGCGGAGCCACCGAGCCTCGTCGATCGGCTTGGGCCCAGCCTGGTGCATGTTCTCACTTTGCTCGGATTCGGAATACCAGTTATCGGATATTTCTGGATAATCAGTCACTATGGTGTGGATGTAATCATCGATGATCAGTTGAGCAATATTCCTCTCATCCATGCATCCTATTCACACCCATTTCCATGGGGAGCGCTCTGGACTCCGCACACCGACAATCGTATGTTTTTCCCAAATCTCATAGTTATACTGCTCGCACACACCGATAACTTCAATACTAAGACTGAAGAATTCCTTGGCGCATCCATGCTCGTCTTGGCCACTATGCTTCTCTGTTGGTCCCACAAGAGGCGATCTCGATCGACGCCGTGGCTCTACTACTGCCCCGTTGCCTTCTTAACTCTCTCCCTGGTTCAGTACGAGAGCACGCTCTGGGGATTCCAGATGGCCTGGTACCTGCTGCTGCTGTCCATTACTGCCTCACTCACTCTTCTTGACCGAATCCGACTGAGCTGGCTCACTCTTCTAGGAGCCATACTCGCCGCAGTGGTGGCGAGTTTCTCTTCCTTGCAGGGCCTCTTGATTTGGCCAATTGGCCTTATACTGCTCTATCACCGTCGCCGGAATGTCTCCACGTTTATTGCCTGGATCGTTGCCGGATGCACAACAGCGTTCTTCTACTACCGCAATCTGAGTGCTTCTGGTACCGGTCCAACTCCCAGGTACGCCGTTCTTCATCCGACTGCCTCCCTCAGGTTCTTCTTAACCGCTGTGGGCGACGTTCTCGGAAACCCAATCAGGGGAAGCGGCAGCGACGCCGTGTCTCTGCTGTTTGGAATAGCCATCATGGCATTGGCTGTCTATTCCATAGCGGCCTACGGCGTGCGCCGTGACGAAGAGAGCGCAAGTCCGTTCGGGATAGCTTTGATTGGCTATGGAGTGCTCTTCGCCGCTGCCATCACGCAAGGCAGGATAGGTTTCGGCGAAGCGGGTGCCAGTGCTTCGAGGTATACGACCTTTGATCTCCTGATTCTGGTCGGGATCTATCTGACACTTCTTGGACCGCCGAACCTGAGTACCTCTAATCGCGTTGGTACTCGTCGACAGAACGACGAAGCCAAGGCGGAACCGCATGAGGAGCGGTATGTGATTGGTCGAACTCGCTGGGCTTTCACGAAGGCGCTACCGATAGCTAGGTGGAGTACCTTGTGCCTGATCTTACTCCAAGTTCTGTTGGGATTCGAAAATGGAATCACTGGCATCCGAGGCTCGCATGAACGGCAGGTGCAAGCCGTCGAAGTGCTCCAGAATCTCAATCACAATCTGGACTACGTGGTGGCCAGCGTGGTCGATCCCTGGAAAACCGCCACGTACATCCGCGAGCAGGCTCGGACTGCCGAATCACTGCACCTCAGCCTCTTTGCCAATTCGAAAACTGGGAATGCTGGGTCGTCGACATCCTTGCCTCCTCCCAGCGTGGGAGTCGTGATCCCGAGAGCTGGGTCAAAGGTGAAAGGGACACAAGTACTTGACGCCTTCACGTCCACTTCGATTGGCGTGGAAAGCGTCGAGTTTCGGATCGCCACCGATAGTCACAGTTACGACATCATCGTTCCGAGCAAGCCCACGACCTATGGGTGGATCGGACAATGGAATTCAGTTGCTGTCCCCAATGGGCGCTACGCGGTCCAGGGTATCGCCACTACGTTTGGAGGAAGAACGAGTGTCAGCGCAGTGGTTCGCTTCCAGATTGCCAACTAGGCGATGCTGATCAACCATTTCGAACGAACACCATCGAATGTTGAGATACGGGTTGCGCTGGTGGGCCAGATCAGGTGTCTGCCTTTGTTAGACCTCTTGAGCGGACTTGTCGCCGTCCTCGGCCATATCGACACAGCGGAGGCTTACTTCAGCCAACCAGCGCGCATAGCTGCCGAGTGGGTGCGAGGTCCCTCAAAGGGGCTTGACATTCATAGGAGCTTCGCCGAGGATCCGGCGCCCACCACCTTGACACAATGAGAATGCTTGCTACGACACACTCTTCAGTCGATCCTGGACGTCGAACCAAACGGTCGCCCCGGCTATCTCGGCTGGAGATCCAATGGCACCTGTGACATTTCGGACCACGGTCTGAGGATCATGGCCGAGCGGCAGAATGACCACCGTGCGAACGTGATAGTCGCGCAGAAACGTGCGGAGGTCGGCAGTGATATTTGAAGTCTCTATTAGCTTCGCTTGGCCTGGGCTGGCAACTCCAGCGAACGACACGTCGAATAGGGTTTCGACGGATCGAGGGGTGAGGCGCGACGGCCTCACCGATCCGAAAGTTCCTTTGGTCGGCCTCCATCCATAGCCACCGACAACCTTGAACTTCATGCCTGAGACCGCTTGGTCCACGAGCACGTTGTTGATCGGACCATACGTGTAGACCGATGAATGGTTCGGACCTGCCGGAACGAAGGGGGCATTCGGATACGGATATGCGAGCACGACGCTCCCGGCTGGAATCCTGCTCGCCGCCCCGGATTTGAAGAAGGCCGATTCACCTGTGGCAGTGATGTGCTGGGTGTGTGCTGGCAGCATCGGCAGGGCCACGATCACCACAGCTGATACGGACACGAGCATGGCTACGACTACCTTCCAATGTTCTGAGATGGATTGAAAGAGACGGGCTTCCAGCAGTCGTCGATACATCGCCTCGGCGCCAATAGCAATGATCGCCGCACCGAACAAGATCGTGTAGAGCGAGAAGCGCGTGGCGAGCAATCCATCCGTGACGGGCAAGTTCGCCAGCACGACGAAGGGAAGGGGGACATGGGTGTCATTGCCACCGATGTAGAGGACGGAACCTAGTGAGAGGACGAACGACACGGCCATCATGACGCCAAAAAAGACGACGACGCCCCTTCTTCGCATCAGATAGACCATCACTACGACGGTGGCGAAGAGTGGAACTCCGATGTACATCATGGCCGAATTGGTCAGGTGCTGTGACCACTGTGAAGTCAACCCGGAAGTGGTGAAGCGCTGAAGATATCCAGGGTTGAAGGGGCCGAGCAGATCCCCGTGGAGTTGGGCGAGGTTGACTGGTGAGTTCGGTGGACCCTTGGCATGCTGCCTTCCGAAGAACGTCAATGCCAGCGGAAGCCCTAGCGCCAGACCTCCCGCAACTACTGTTGAGATGGTCGCAATCCTGAGGTAGTGCTCCTTGAGTGAAAATGACTTTCGATTGATTAGCAGATAGAGAATGACGGCCACGGCACCCATCAGGATCAGGCTGGCAAGAAGCTCAGCCGAAATGAGGTACTGCACCCCGCACAAGATGCCGAGAAGAGCACCGGTTCGGATTGGCTTCCATTGCTTACGCACCAAGATCTCATGGAGCAAGAGGAAGACGATGGGCGGCAGTGGAGCGAAGGAGAGAAACAGGTAGCCGCCTGCGTTGAAGGTCATGTATGTGGAAAATCCGTAGATCAAGCCGCCCAGGAATGCCGCTGGCCACCACTGGGTCCAGCGGCGGAGCACTAGGCACATAGAGAAGGCCGAAACGACCAGGGACAGACACAAGAGGACATTCCACGTAACGATGGGGCCGAAGATCGTGGTGATGGGCGAGAATATGACGCCCAATGCAAGCATGGAGGGATTTGCGCCTGAGTTCAGACCGACGGGATAGTTCTGCCAATCCGTGAAGAAGAGACTGTGCCCATGGGAAAGGGCAATCTGCGCCCAGGCCAAATACCAGATCTGAGCAATCTGGTCGGCGTTGCGAGGTCCGATCATGGTGCCCTGTCCCAACACACTCAAATCCCGAAAATCGATTGCGCTCAAGATTGCATAGGCGAAAAGACAAGCAACGGCAGGCCACCAATGCCGAGCAAGTCGGGCGGGCCGTTCGCCAACCAATTTCGGTTCATCGGTGCCGTGGTCTGGAATGGTGATGGCAGAAGGACTCGACTGAGATGCTGTCGGGCAGCCACTTGCGAGAGCAACCACGGCAGGTGCCCAATGGATTGACTGGCATCTCATCGCCGCATGATAATTCAGCCCACGTTCTGGATGGATGGGCTCCACGGGTCGGCCACCAGGTCGTCGTCGTCGGTCAGGACTGACCACCATCGGGTCGTGATCGCATCGAGCCGGGCCAACTCCAACTTGAGGGCCTCGGTGGCGTCGAGGGGCCGGCCAACGACGGCCCCCACTAGAGCGTCGAGGGTGGTGTCGGTCATCGGGCGGTGATCGGGTAGGCAGCGAGACCGGCTGCGACAACCAGACGGTCGAACGGGCGAACGGGCGGCGCGTTCATCGTCAGTGAGCTTGGTCTGCGAGGCGCTGATCCTGTCAGAGAGTTCGGCAGTGAGGCTGCGGTACCCGTTCTCGTCGGACCGGCGGCTCCGGGAGCTGGCTGTCTCATGTCCGCCGGATTTCGGAGTCGAGTACGGGGGCCGCCTCAGTCGGCCCGATGTTTTTTGGGGTAGCAGGCACAACACGGAGCACGGCCAGCGCGGTCGAGAGGTCGGCCCCGTCGAGCTTCTCCTCGACCACAGCCAGCGCCCGGCCGCGGATACGCCGGACGGCATCGGCCTGTTGATCGGCCATCGTGTATAGGAGCAGGTTGAGGGCAGCGCGAACGCCGGGGTTGTGTCCGGCCCATCGGCTGACGCTCTCGCGGGAAACGTTCGCAGCCTTGACGGCTTCGGCGTGCGTGGCACCGAAAGCAAGAGACTCGACGGCAGCCTGCTGGGCGGGGGTCAGCTCGAACAAGGCGGCTCGGAGGTCGGTAGGGGTGATGGTCATGTCAATCGCCCGAGAGCAGATCAATCGTGGCCACCTGTTGTGCCAACAGTGCAGGCTGACGCCTCGGAACCGCCGTCACGAGTACCCCGATCCGAATCCGCCTCGTCACAGCAGCGATGGCGGCAATGACGCTCCACGGTTCGACGACACCAGGCTGGGGGCTGTCGTAAACGAGGTGATCCCAGACGAACGGACCGTCCCATCCGGATGCTTCGGCCGTACTGGCCAAGTCAACCGGCAAGCCGGGGTCGGCGAAGATGCCCACATTCGGGACGCCCAACCCAAAGTCCATCGATGCATCAAATCAGCATGTCCCTGCCGAGGAGGGTTGTATCGAAAAGGCGTCTCAGAACGTTCAAGCGCGGACCCCCGGAATCCGGCCGAGCAAGAGCGTCCCAGAACGCCTGTGGGTGGCGCTTGGCGAGAGTGGCGAGTCGACAGATCGGTGACTTGTGACTCTGGTGCAAAGGTGGCCGGCGGATGACCATGGTGGTAGGTCGTACTGACGAAAAGGGGAGCCACAATGCACGCAAAAGTCGGAGATCGGATCGTGATCGGCGGACATCGGGCGGGGCAACCCGATCGTGACTGCGAGGTGCTCGAGGTTCGCCACGAGAGCGGGGAGCCGCCGTATCTCGTCCGGTGGGGGGACACGGGCACTGAGGATCTCTTCTTCCCAGGGCCTGACGCCTCTGTTGTCAACTACAAGGACGAGTAACTCGGACTGGCCCACCCGCGGGTGGGCCAGATGTCGGAGCACGAGGCGCAGTGCCCTCTGTCCCTGATCAATGGCTCCGGGTCGAGTTTTCCCCGGTACGGATCAATGGGTGCTTTCGACCGCGAGCGTCACGCACCGGACATTCGGACCGGACAGGCCAGGTCGTTCTGCTTCGTACTGTGACTCACCACTGGGCTTCAATCGGACCATGTCAGAGGGCATAGGCCTTCGCCTGGTCGTCCACCAGGTCGACCAGGTTGCCGAGGGCGATGTTGATGTCGACCAGATGGAGGCCCCAGCGTGGGCCGAGCACCTGGTGAACAACGGGACGGTGATCGCCAGGGTTGGTGACCGAGGTCACCTGCAGCCAGTTCGCCCCGCCGCTGGTCTCACATGTGGCTGTGTAGTGGTCGGGGTAACTGACCCATGGGGTGGAAAGGTGGGCGGTCGTCGGGGTGGTGAACGTGCTCGTCACGCCGGGGAACGGTTTCGTCACGAAGTACGGGCTCAAGGTTCCAGTACCTCCTTCGAGTGAGGCAGGGTTGGTGCAGAGCACCTGCAAATTGCCCGCCGGCGTCGTCCCCAGTCCCGATTGGGCGCTGAGGCTGGTCCCGACCCTTCCGAAGAGGCTGTTGATGGGAGGGGTCGCGTCGAAGCTCGAATAGGCCACCACACAGCCGGTCTGCTCGGTCGATTGACAGGCCGGGATGTTCTTGAAGTCGCCGCCCACGGATTGGCCCACGGGAACCGTGACGTTGCCGCCCATCAACAGCGCCGAGACGAGAAGGTGCCGCTCAGAGGGGTTGGGGTCGATCTCGTGTTGGATGAGGGGAATTACTGGCCGCGCGGATAGGTGAGTGATGCTTTGAACAGGAACTTCTTCCTTCGAAGCTAGGTGACCATCCACCGGTCGTTGTCTTGTCCCGACTGTGCTGTCGGGTGCACCCAAGACCGACGACCAAGTGGAGGTCCCCACCATCATGCGCGCACTCGACCCGGAAGTGGGAGATGCCATCTGGGCAGCCATCGAACCGCTGCTGCCGAAGCGTTTCGATCCCCATCCGCTGGGGTGCCACCGCCCGAGAGCTTCGGATCGGGCCTGCTTCAATGTGATGCTCGTCAGGCTGGCTACCGGCTGCAGTTGGGAAGATGCCGAACGCCTGACCGGTCGAGTGGTGTCGGACACGACTGCTCGTGAACGGCGTGACGAGTGGGTTGCAGCCGGTGTGTTCGACGCCATCGCCGCAGAGGCACTGGCTGGCTACGACAAGATCATCGGGCTCGATCTCACCGAGTGCGCAGCCCTCTGTGTCAACCTCCAGTGAGACGGTTCTTGCCACCGATTCAATGAGCTGAGAGGGCGGAGAAGGAACTTCTCCCATGACTACGACAATCAACCACTTTGACGACACGCGCCTGCATGCTGGGCCGATGGATGACAAAGCCCCACCGGACCCCGAGGTCCCCGAGCGTTCGTCGGGCCGCCGGCGCTTCTCGGCGAAGTACAAGGCCACGATCCTGGCCGAGTACGACAGCCTCGACCGATCTGCCCGGGGCGCACTGCTCCGACGCGAGGGTCTCTACTCCTCGCTGATCGTCAACTGGCGTCGCCAACGCGACGAGGGTCCCGAGGCCCTGGCCCGACCGACCGGCCGCCAGAAGGCCGATCCCCGTGATCGTGAGATCGCCCGATTGAAGGCCACAGTCGCACGGCTGACCGGCGATCTCGACAAGTCGAGACAGGTCGTCGAGATCCAGGGAAAACTTTCCGCGCTGTTGGAGCAACTCGCCACGGACAGCACAGCGGACAACGGCGAGTCGAGATGATCGACGAAGCGATCAACCAGCTCGTCCCGATCCTGGGGACCAACGCGGCGTTGCAAGCCGTCGGAGTGGACCGGGCCACCTGGTATCGCCGGCACCGCAGGAGCCCTCAACCGCAGCGACCCGAACGGGTCACGACTCCCCAGCCCCGGGCCCTGTCGGACGTCGAGCGCAAGCAGATCAAGGCAGTGCTCGAGTCCGACGAGTTCGTCGACGAGGCACCGGCATCCGTCTACGCCAAGCTCTTGGACCAAGGGATCTATCTGGGGTCGGTTGCCACCATGTACCGGGTCCTCCACGAGCACGACGAGGTCCGTGAACGCCGCCGACAAGCGACCCACCCTGCCCACAAGAAGCCCGAGCTCATTGCCACCGCACCCAATTCGGTGTGGTCTTGGGACATCACCAAGCTGCACGGCCCCGAGAAGTGGACCTACTACTACCTCTACGTGATTCTGGACATCTTCAGCCGCTACGCGGTGGGGTGGATGCTGGCCCGGGTCGAGCGGGCTGCACTCTCCCAACGGCTGATCACCGACACCATCGCCAAACAGGGCGTGGCCAGAGACCAGCTGACCCTGCACTCGGATCGGGGGTCACCGATGATCGCCAAACCGGTGGCCCACCTGCTAGCCGACCTCGGGGTCACCAAGTCCCACAGCCGACCTCACGTGAGTAACGACAACCCCTACTCGGAATCGCAGTTCCGGACCTTCAAGTACCGACCGGACTTCCCGGACCGGTTCGGCAGTTTCGAGGACGCTCGTGCCCACTGCGCCCGATTCTTCGGTTGGTATAACGACGACCACCGACATTCGGGCATCGGACTGCACACCCCAGCCGACGTCCACTACGGCAGGGCCGAAGCGATCCGAGCTCAACGAGGTGTGGTCCTCCTCGATGCCTACGCCGAGCACCCCGAACGCTTCGTTCGCAAACCTCCGACGCCGCCGGCCATCCCGGCCATCGCGTGGATCAATCAACCGGAGAAGGAGGCTACCGACTCACCAAATCCTTGAACAATCTGTCTCACAAAGGTTGACACGCGCCGCAGTCGACGGTTCGCTCCACAAAAGCCCATGTGGAGGTGAGGGAACGGGTAAGAACCCGACCGACCGGGCCAAGCTCGGATGGAAGTGGTCGATCGCCACCGAACGCTACGGCATCCCCATCGGC